>CBFIAJ010000033.1:20350-21182 GCA_965660515.1 Flavobacteriales bacterium
GCATCGGTTCGGAGACCAAGGATTTCGATGTGGCCGATGTACTTCATTCTGTTTGCGATAAACTGGTCGACAGGCATCCTCATATTTATGGCGATGTTGAGGTTCAGGATGAAGAAGAGGTAAAGCAGAACTGGGAAAAGCTAAAGCTCAAAGAGGGTAAGAAATCCGTGCTTGAAGGAGTGCCTAAAAGTTTGCCTGCCTTGGTGAAAGCGAGCCGTATTCAGGATAAGGCGAAGGGAGTGGGATTCGATTGGGACAACCGCGACCAGGTATGGGAAAAGGTAGTAGAAGAGATGAACGAGTTTAAAGCTGAGGTGGATGCGGGCAACCAAACCGAAACGGAAGCTGAATTCGGTGATCTTATGTTTTCACTTATTAATTACGCCCGCTTTATTGATGTGAATCCGGAAGACGCTCTGGAGCGTACAAATAAGAAGTTTATTAAACGGTTTCAATACATGGAAAATGCCCTTCGGGCAGAAGGGAGATCGCTCTCCGATATGACACTTACCGAAATGGACGTGTACTGGAATAAAGCAAAAACGCTTTAGTTCATCGGAAGTACTTCGTGTAATTCAATACTGCATTGAACGCTCCATCCATTAATATGGGGATGGTCGTTCATCAGAATCATCGCATCCTTTGAGTTCTCCGCTTTTAAAATTGAATAGCCGCAAACCTTCGATTGTGGGGCGATGTGTTCGTTTTTCACGGTAATACCTTGGCTATTCCCCAAAGGAGCTCCAAGATCGATCAATTGATTCTCGCAACGCTTGCTCCAGTCCATCCACTGTTTCATGGCTTCTTCTTGACTTACTGAAGTGGATTCGGA
>CBFIAJ010000034.1:0-2083 GCA_965660515.1 Flavobacteriales bacterium
CAAACCTACGACGCCTTTACTCGACTGAGTTCTTCGGACGGACTCCAAAAGCCGGGTGCCTTGATTGCCATGTATCAGGCTCCTGGATCGAACGCCGTAGCTATGGCCGAAGAAATTCGGGGGCAAATGGAAGAAATGGCGTCGAGCTTTCCACCGGGAATGGATTATGTAGTTTCACTCGATAGTACCGAACCCATCACCGCGGGAATTGCCGAAATTATTGAGACCTTAATCATCGCTCTTGCTTTGGTGATTTTAGTGGTCTTTATTTTCATCCAAGACTGGCGGGCGACCTTAATTCCAACGCTTGCAATTCCAGTTTCCCTCGTTGCTGCTTTTATGCTTTTCCCTCTACTGGGCTTTACCATAAACGTTCTTTCTTTACTAGGCCTGGTCCTTGCTATTGGAATTGTTGTGGATGATGCCATTGTTGTGGTAGAAGCAGTTCAGGTAAATATTGAAAAAGGAATGGATCCGAAAACGGCTACAACCATGGCCATGAGAGAGGTAACCGCTCCTGTCATTGCCACCACATTAGTATTAGTGGCCGTGTTTATTCCAGTAGCCGGAATTGCGGGTATCACTGGACGTTTGTTTCAGCAGTTTGCAATTACCGTAGCGGTATCAACCGTATTTTCATCGATCAATGCCCTTTCATTGAGCCCTGCGCTTTGCTCTATTTTGATGAAAAAGCCGGAACCGATGAAAGGCCCGTTAGGTGCTTTTTTCGGCGCATTTAATAGAAGTTTTGACAAAGGTACGGAGGGTTATATGAGCATTACCAAAGTTATTGGCCGCAAGGCAATGCGCGGAGGGTTATTCATTTTAATTGTTACTGGAGTCGCTGTTTTTCTCGGGGGGAAAATCCCGGGAGGGTTTATTCCAGAAGAGGATCAAGGGTACTTCTATATTAACATCCAAGGGCCCAACGCCTCTTCCATTCAACGTACCGACGAGGTAGCACGTGAAGTTGAGACCTTTTTAATGGAACAGCCCGAAGTGCAATACGTAACCAACGTAACTGGGTTTAGTCTGCTGACTGGAGCTTTTAGTGGTAGTAATGGGTTTATGTTTGTAACCCTCAAAAATTGGGATGATCGCGAACTCACCGCAAATGAACTAGTGCTTCGCGTAAATCAGCATTTAAGGCAAATCCCTACTGCGCAAGTAAACGCTTTTGGTCCGCCCGCTATTCCCGGCCTTGGAAATGGAGGTGGATTTAGCATTATGATCCAAGATAAATCGGGTAATACTCCAGAATACCTCTTCGATAATACAATCGCCTTTGTCCGGGCAGCCAATGCACGACCCGAAATTGGGGCTGCCTTTACTCAATTTCAGGCGCAAGTACCGCAGCGCGAAATAGAAATTAATCGAGATAAGATCCTGAAGGCCGGCGTTGCCCTCGGTGATGTGTACGATACTTTCGGAGCCTTCTTAGGAGGATCGTACGTGAATGATTTCAACCGGTTTGGTCGCTTGTATAAAACCTATGTTCAGGCCGAACCTGAATATCGGCAGAACGAACAAGGGCTCGACATGTTTTTCGTGAAAAACAAAGATGGAGTCAGCGTACCGGTAAGCACTTTTGTAACGGTGCACCCTACCAGCGGGCCCGATTATACGAATCGATTTAATTTATATAGGTCGGCAGAAGTAATGGGAGGGCCGGCACCCGGTTTCACCTCAGCGCAAGCGCTTTCTGCTTTAGAAGAAGTAGCCAAAGCTACCTTGCCATCGGATATGACCTTTTCTTGGAATGCTATGAGCTATCAAGAAAAAGCCGCTTCGGGAGCGGTAACCGTAGTTTTTGCTTTTTCCTTGATCTTGGTGTTTTTGATTTTAGCCGCTCAATACGAAAGTTGGTCGCTCCCACTCAGTATTTTGCTGGGAACGCCTTTTGCCATTTTTGGGGCCTTTTTATTCTTGTACGTGGCTCGAATGTTCAGTATGAGTTATGAAATGAACGTTTTCGCCCAGATTTCTTTGGTAATGCTCATTGCCATGGCCGCGAAAAACGCAATTTTAATTGTGGAGTTCGCCAACATTAAATTTGAAGAAGGATTGGGTCTTTACGATGCGG
>CBFIAJ010000034.1:2181-4247 GCA_965660515.1 Flavobacteriales bacterium
ATGGCCGCGAAAAACGCAATTTTAATTGTGGAGTTCGCCAACATTAAATTTGAAGAAGGATTGGGTCTTTACGATGCGGCCATGGAGGCGGCAAAACTGAGGTTCAGGCCTATTTTAATGACCGTATTCTCCTTTGTACTCGGTGTGTTTCCCCTCATATTAGCCTCCGGATCTGGAGCAGAAGCTCGAAAAGTGATGGGTGTTGCGCTCCTTGGAGGGGTAGGTATCGCTACCTTGATTGGGGTATTTATGTATCCAATGATGTACGTTATGATCGGTAAAATTTTCGGTTACGAAAAGAAACGCGACGCTATGCTCGCTAAATCAGAGGAGGCATGAAAAAGATAATAGTACTTGCTCTGTTGGGTTTATTCTTCACCGGCTGTAAAGTAGGACCAAAATACCAGGGACGCGACTTTGAAGTCGCAGAAGGGTTTTCCGTTCACGATTCCTTGGCCTTTGCCACTGATTCTGTGAATTCCGATTCTCTTGAATACGCCATTCAAGACATTGAATGGTGGAAATTTTACAATGACCCTGTGCTCGACTCTCTTATTAGAGAAGGTCTAGCGAATAATCAAGACCTACTAGTTACTGCAAAGCAGATTGAAATTGCTCAATATCAATTGGGTATTCAAAAAGCGGCCGGACTCCCAAGTTTTTCCCTAAATGGTACAGGCGATTACGGAACCGCGTCGCTTTGGGGTATTCAAAATGGAGAAGCAACATCAACGGCTTTTGGTTCGGCAAACCTCAATTGGGAAATTGATTTCTGGGGTAAATTTCGTCGCTTAAATGAGGCTTCTCGCGCCCAATTGGTGGCTACGGAATATGGCTATCGCTCGCTCGCACTTTCCCTTATTGAAACCATAAGCCAAACCTATTTTGAATACCTAGCTGCAGAGTCACAAGTAGAGATCTCAAAACGAAATGCCGCTTCAAGAGATAGTATGCTTCTCATTATTTCGGCCCGATTTAGAGAGGGAATTGTACCGGAAATTGACGTAAATCAAGCCCAAATTCAATACGCAATTGCCGCTGCGGCCGTTCCCTCATTTGAACGGAAAATGGTTCAAACTCGCAACCTCTTAAATTTCTTGGTAGGACGGGCTCCTGGCGCCATTATCACAACAAACCGTATTCAGGATGAAGAACTCCAAGTTGAGATCCCTGTTCAATTTCCGGTAGATCTCCTAGCTCGAAGACCCGATATTCGGGCCGCGGAACAGGAACTAATTGCTCAGAATGCGCTTATTGGCGCTGCCCAGGCAAATAGGCTTCCAGCGATAAGCGTAAGTGCACTTTTGGGTATTGGTTATTTAAGTACCGGCGCATTGTCTCCTAGCGACCCTATTTGGCAAGCGGGTGGCGGTTTGCTTATGCCCTTGTTTAATTGGGGGGCATTAAAGAAGCAGGTCGAAGTGGAAAGAGGCCGATCAGAGCAAGTTGAAATTCAATACCGACAAACGGTATTGAATGCGCTCAAAGAAGTTGAAGATGCTTTAATTCAAGTTTCAACCCTTCAACAAGAGATTGAAATAACTCAAAGCCGAGTTGAAGCGGCAATAAATGCGGAATACCTCTCTAGAGAGCGTTACGACAAGGGGGTTACTAGTTATTTGGAATTCCTCGAGAGTCAGCGCCAAGCATTTGATGCCGAGCTTTCTTTAGTGGAAAACCAATCGAAATTACTCTCGACGTATGTTCAATTATACGGAGCCCTTGGGGGCGGATGGTTGAGTGAGGCAGAGAAGAAAGCAGCAGAAGATGCGGCCGCAGAAGAAGAGGCCGAAAACAACAAATAAAAAAAGCCCTCGAGTGATCGAGGGCTTTTCTTTTATATAAAGATCTTTTACAACTCCCAGCCAAAAGAGGTTTGGAATACATAATCCAGCTCATCAGCACCGCCCGAAGGGCGATTATCAAAGTTTAAAGACGTTCCTAACTTCACAAAGAAGTCGTACGGTAAATCGTATTTCACATCCAGCTTGGCATCATAACGGAAACGACCTTGGTCCGATAGGCTCGGGAAACCTGTGAAGTTCGCATACATATTTAAATCCCCA
>CBFIAJ010000034.1:4347-6709 GCA_965660515.1 Flavobacteriales bacterium
TCGAACAAGTTTAACTCTAAAGAAAAATAGGCCTCCCAACTGTTTAGGGTTGATGCATCTGATCCACTAAATTCTTCCTGGTTATTGGCAATACCCACGGTCGAACTAAAATACCATGCATTCGTTTGAAACCAATTCTTACCCAAACCAGCGCGGTTGTTAATACGATTAACCAAATTGATTTCATCGTTACTCAGGTAGTTCACTGAAAGGGCTCCAAACCATCTCCTTTTCAAATAAATTTGGCCCGTAAGGCTTGCATCGGTTCTGCTGGTTCTTTGAGCGCTATCTTGCTCACTAAAAATGGAGTTGATTGTTCCGTTTACGCTCCAGTCCGATGTGAAATATCCAGCGTGTCCAGAGGCATTAAACTGACGCAAATTATTCGCCTTCGCCAAACTTAATCCGACCGCAATATTTGCACTGAGCCGATCCGTCCAACCGCCGTCCACGTCATTCAAGAACACTATTTCGCTCATCCGCACACGAATTCGCTGGTTCGATTCTTCTACCGTTAACCACACATAGCCCTCTCCTTCCGGGACCATCGCGATGGTCCCCGTCAAGTACTCAGATCCCTCAAATTGATAAACAAAGGTCTTATTTGTAATCAGTTTCTTTATCCCTTCCCACTCTATTTTGAAATCGCTGTCGCTGTAATCCGTTTCTATAGTCGCCACAGCTGACGACATTCCTTTAAAATCGCCGACAACAACGTCGTTATTGACAAGCACGAGTGTGTCTTGTGCGCTTGCAAAAGAAGTCCCGAGAAGTCCAATTAAGAGTAAAAGTATAATCCGTATGTTCATTCGAATCGCTTTGAAATGAGTGGCAAAATTATAAATCAACCTAGAACTGACCTAGTCGTTAACTAAATCATACACCACTCTGAATCCCAAATGGGGCATTCCCGTGTCATCGCTTCCGGGCATTCGCGCACTTACGCGGTAGCTGCTGCAGTATTCTTCATTACACAAAAAGCTTCCTCCCCTTTGCACTCGTTTTAAAGCGTAGGGGTCGCGCGGGTCGTAGGGCCTACTCGGCCCGATGGGATTTACGGCCGTATCATTCACCAATTCTGCATAGTAGCTTACCCCATACCAATCGGAACACCACTCCCAAACATTTCCAGACATATCAAATAAACCCCAAGGATTGGGCTCAAACGACCCCACTGGTGCCGTTGCCTCAAAACCATCTGATCCTATATTCTGATAAGGAAACCCTCCTTGCCAAGAGTTCGCTTTTGGCAATCCGGCTTCAACAAATTCGGTTCCCCAGGCATAAATAGCCTTTGGCCGATTCGCGCGCGCCGCAAACTCCCATTCTGCTTCCGTAGGTAAGCGGGCACCAATCCAATTGCAAAAAGCAACGGCATCGTGCCAACATACATGAACTACGGGGTAGTCATCTAATTCATTAATAGAACTCCCTGGTCCGTTAGGCATTCTCCAGTTTGCCCCCGTTTGCCACGACCACCATTGTGTGTAATCGTTTAAATCGACTTGGGTGTTGGGCGGACTAAAAATCAAGGACCCCGCCGCTAAAAGTGAATCGGCTGGTTTAGGCGTTCCCGGCGGCACTTGCTTTTTCATTTCTTCCCAATCGATATCTCGTTCGGCAACGGTAATGTACCCTGTAGCGGTCACAAAGGCGGCGAACTCGGCATTCGTTACTTCATGGGCTTTCATCCAAAACGGATTTACTTGCACCCAATGCTGCGGATATTCGTCTCTACGACCATTTCCATCCGAAGCGCCCATACGAAACGTTCCTCCCGGAATAAAAACCATATCGGTAGTATCCATGCCTTCGGGCGGGTTCGGCCATTCGAAATCTGTATTCACCAATCCGGAGCGAGGGTTATCAGACATCTGGCCGGTAGGGCAACAGCCTTTTTCCGAGCCTACTTTTTGGGATGGATCCGTGGAACAGGAAAGGAAAAGAAAAACGGAAATTAGAGCGAGTATCCTCATAATAAATAGGTAACCCCAATCAATAAACTATAACTATTGTAGCCATCGAATCGATGATCAAAATCAACGCTTGCCAACCCTTCAAAACGCTCAGCGATTGGATAGGCAAACTCATATCCTAAACGCGCTACAGCAAATGGTTCCGAATCGGCAAATTCGGCTCCGAAACCGAGCAAGACCGAATGGTACTTAGCGAACTTCCTTCCTAGAATCAATGCCGGAGTAAGGGGAAATTCCCTTTCTATGATGTTGCCTTCTTCGGATTCATTTCTACTTGAACCCGTTTTAACCAAATAAGCTTCTACAATTAAATCGGTATGGAGACCCACAAACCAGTGCTCGTTCAGTTTGCGGTTTACTGCCAAGGACCACGAAGGCACTAACAA
>CBFIAJ010000034.1:6809-11690 GCA_965660515.1 Flavobacteriales bacterium
CTTTACAGGAAGATTAAAGAAGTTCTGGCCGCTAGGCCGAAATAGAAACTGCTTACTTCCGCCCTATTTCGGGCGGATGTTTATTTTTGCACAAACACAAGATTATGGGACGCGCATTTGAATATAGAAAAGCACGAAAAATGAAGCGATGGGCAAGTATGTCCAAAGCCTTTACACGGATCACCAAGGACATCATAATGGCCGTGAAGGAAGGAGGTCCGAGTCCCGAATCGAATTACAAACTCAAGCTCGTTATCCAAAACGCGAAACAGGCGAACATGCCCAAGGATAACGTAACACGCGCCATTAAAAAGGCGTCGGATAAAAACCAAGGCGATTACAAAACCGTGGTTTATGAAGGCTATGCCCAGCACGGGATTGCAATACTTGTAGAAACCGCTACAGACAACACTACCAGAACAGTGGCCAATGTGCGTTCGTACTTTAACAAATGCGATGGAAGCCTAGGTACTTCGGGTTCTGTTGAATTTATGTTTGAGCATAAATGTCATTTCAAGGTGCCCGGAGAGGGAATCGACTTGGAAGAGTTTGAGTTTGAAATGATCGATTATGGCGTGGACGATATTTTCCACGATGAAGAAGACGGGTCGATTATGGTGTACGGTCCTTTTGAGCAATTCGGCCCTATATCCAGCGGATTGGACGAAAAAAACCTCGAAATTCTGGAGTCTGGAACGGAGTACATCCCCACCGATACCAAAGAATTGAACGAAGAGCAAACGGCGGACGTAGAAAAGCTCCTCGAAATGATGGAGGAAGACGACGACGTTCAAAATGTTTATTCCACTTTAGGATAAAAAAAACCTCGGGTTTCCCCGAGGTTTCATCGTGCCGTGAGGCACAAAAATTAAGCGGTATACAACTGCTCGTAATACTCTTCGAGCATTCTCTTTACATCAAATTGAACGCGGGTTTGCTGAATACTCTCGCGCATCATTTCGATCCACTTATCGCGATTCTCGTAATAGGTAGGAATCACCTCCTCTTGCAGCACCTTGTACAACGCAGCTAAATCGTGCGCATCGAGCACTTCGTAGTCTTCGCTTTCAAAGCCATCGCCAAACTGCCATCCGGTTACGCCATGTACACAGGCTTCTGGCCACCAGCCATCGAGAATACTGAAATTCAATACCCCATTCATAGCGGCTTTCATTCCGGAGGTGCCCGAGGCTTCCATAGGACGGCGCGGGTTGTTCAGCCATACATCCGATCCGCGGGTTAACGCCGCCCCGATTTCCATACCGTAGTTCTCGAGGAACACAACACTGTTGGGATACTTCTTACTCATCGCCACCAAATTCTTGACAATTCCTTTTCCGGTATCATCAAAGGGGTGCGCCTTACCACTGAACACAATTTGTACGGTTTGATCTTTCAAATAAGGCTCAATGACTTCGGGTTCGGTAAAAATCAAATCGGAACGTTTGTACGGTGCGGCTCGACGCGAAAAGCCGATAATTAGCTTTTCAGCGTCAAGCTGCGCCCCTGTACGTTCCTGAATGAAGGTTACCAAGTCGTTTTTATTTTTTTGATGCTGTTCCCAAATACCCGCGCCTGCTTCAGCGGCATCAAGCATTCCTGCGTCTACCCAGGTCGGAACATGGATCGCATTCGTAATGGCTTTTATATCGGATCGGCCATCGACATGACTCCACATTTTGTTCGCGGTATCCCCATGTAATTGGGCTACCCCATTCGACATTTTCGAAAGGCGTAGCGCCCCAACGGTCATGTTAAAGGGCGTGCCTCCCAAAGCCTCTAGCTGCTCGGGTGTCAGCCCCATATCGGCTCCCATGTACATCAATCGATCAATGGGGTGCGATTCATTTCCTTGAAGTACCGGTGTGTGAGTAGTGAAAACCACTTCGTTTTTGGTTTGGGCCATCGCTTCGTCGTGGGAAGCGCCTAGCTCACGCTTTTCCCGCATAAGTTCAAACCCAGCAAATAAGGCATGGCCTTCGTTGAAGTGATAAATATCCACGTCGATACCCAAAGCGCGCAAGGCACGAACGCCTCCTACCCCAAGCACAATTTCTTGGGCGATACGCTCTTCGCCAAACCAGCCGTACAGTTGGCCGGTAATCCAACGTTCGCCGTTTTCTTCAATGTCTACATCCAATAAGTACAGAGGAGCATTATCGTAGCGCTCTGTTTTCCACACTTTACAGAAAATCTCTTCGCCTCGAATGGTCACGGAGACGGTTACCCCCGTATCTTCCAGAAAAGGATATTCGTAGTTGTGATACGTATCATAGGGCTTTCCGTCGGCATCGATTCGCTGATCGGTGTACCCCTGCTTCCATTTGATGCCGATTCCGACAATAGGAAAGTCGTATTGCTTGGCTCCTTTCATGTAATCCCCAGCCAAAATTCCGAGTCCGCCCGCATACATTTTAAACTCTTCGTGAAGCCCATACTCCATGCAGAAATAGGCCACTTTCGGTTGATTTTTTTGTGTAGACATAGGGTGTTTCTTTTTTGATGATGGCAATTTAAAACAAAATTAACTTAGTGTAGCTTTAACACTTAGTAATTTTCTGTTATGTTTGTATCAATAATTACAACACCATGAGTCTTAAAAAGCAATTTTTGAAAAGCAAGCCCGTATGTAAGGTTACCTTCTCCTTACCGGCTGAGGCGGCTCCTGAAGCAGATCGTGTATTTGTGGCCGGAGAATTCAATAACTGGGATCCAAAAGGCACCCCAATGAACAAGTTAAAAAACGGAACATTTAAAACCGTTGTTAACTTAGAAACGGGTCGCGATTATGCCTTCCGCTATGTCATCGACGGTGAAATGTGGGAAAACGATTGGGCAGCTGATGCCTACAAATCGAACGGACTCACCTTTGAAGAGAACTCTATCGTTTCGTTGTCTTAAATAATTGGGCTAATTACACTAGGCCCATTCTTCTTTTTGTGTAGTGACCGCATTCGAGCTGAGATCGAGCAATATGTGCTCGGCCAGTTCGGTTGCGGATTTTTTGACTTCACTATTCAAGTTATTCTCCTTGACCAGTCGGAAGACAAAGTTTTGCAATCGACTGATATCAGGACGAATATTGATGCGCTCAATGACCTTTAAGAAGTGCCGCGTTTTCTCTAGCCAAAAAGCTAAATCGGTTTCTTCATTTACTCTATTAATTCTCCGAATGAGCAAATTCGTCGCCAAATAATTGAGCCGGTCGTAATCCATATGCGAATCGGCATGCCATTTCTCTACACTTTCAACATACCGTTCCAGTCGTCCGAAATTCAATGGCTTTCCGGTATCGCCGAAAAGGTCTTCCAGTTTGTATTCAAATACGGTTTCTAAATTTCGCTTTAGAATTTTAGGCACGGCAAGGGAGCTGTTGTTCATTAAGTTCAACAAGCTGTAGCTCGAATCGTATATTTTCTCATACGAGGCCAAGGCGCGCTCTTCGTGCTCGCCAATAACGCGCTTTAACAAACTCAGCTGTTGATCTTTGAACAAGTCGAAATAAGAGAAGCTCTTCTCCTGGAAATTCCGCTTTATAATATCGATACAGGCGCTTAGGTTTCCTTGGTCAAAGGCTTCCTTTGCTTTTAGAACGGTCGACTCAAATTCTTCCGGATTCAAAGCATTGCTTGTACTTCCCACTAAGTGGTGGTTCCCTAAGTAGAGAATGGCAAAGCTGAACTCTTTCTCGCTCAAGGTTACCCGCGAACGGACACGCGTAAATCCTGAGGCGAATACATAGGTTCCCATTTTGCTTTTATGCATCCAGTCGCTAGTACAATCGTAGTTGAGAACCGTGATTTCTTTTTCACTTTCTTCAAACAGTGAATCCACCGCGTAGTGCATACCCACTTGGGTTAGGGTAAGTGCTTTGGGCGCCACTTGCGTCTCGTAAATTTGCTTTCCACTACCGTGGGAAGGCAAGTTGCTATATGCTGTATCAAGATCCTTTAAAAAGGCGCCTTTTAGCTTTATCGCCTGAACGCTTTCGGCGAGTTGAATTCCACGGGCCGCGTATTGAAGAATTTGAACTGTTTCGATTCCGGACAAATCGTTGAAGAACCAGCCGCAACTCGTGTACATGTACAATGCGTGGCGTTGCATTTCGAGTAAGCGGTTGAACCGTGTCATATCGTACGCGCTCAACTCTTTGCGCGTGTGCTTCTTAGCAAATTGAAGGGCATTTTCACGAGTTCGGTCGTAAATAACGGCGATGTATTCATTTCGAAGCTGCCAAGGGTTGTCGCAAAACGCGGACATCTCTTTTTCAAAAACGTCCGTGAAGGCGTCGCGTAAATTGTCGAGTGCGGTTCTCAATCCTACTCGCCACTCTTGGCTCCACGATTCGGGTCCGCCCGTATGGCAGCCGCAATTACTTCTCCATCGTTCAATTCCATGGGCGCAACTCCAACTCGAATCTTCAACAATTTCCACTTCATAAGTAGGAGGCTCTAAGGCCAAAAACTGACTGTAGTTCGTGAGTTTCGCACGGCCCGATTCTTCTATATACCGCATGCAATACGCGAGAGCCATATCACCGCTTTTGTGGTGGTGGCCGTAGCTTTCCCCATCTGTGGCAATATTAATTAATTGCGTATCGCTCATTTCAGGGTCATGACCCGAAAGCAGTTGATCGGCAAAATATTGACCGTTGTTCAAATATCCGTCAAAGGCGACCCCTTTACTGCGTTCTCCATCGTAAAAGAACAAGTTAATTTCTTTGCCTGACGGCAAGATCACTCGATACGGCCTTCTAGAGTCAATACCGTCGGTCCAGGTTTTTGAACCAATTTTCCGAAACCGTTTTGCTTGGTAGGGCGAAAGTACCGTGAATTTAATTCCGAAATCGGCCAATACCTCAAGCGTTTCTGTATCGACCGC
>CBFIAJ010000034.1:11789-20949 GCA_965660515.1 Flavobacteriales bacterium
TTTTGCTTGGTAGGGCGAAAGTACCGTGAATTTAATTCCGAAATCGGCCAATACCTCAAGCGTTTCTGTATCGACCGCTGTTTCCGCCAACCACATGCCTTCGGCCTTTCTATTAAATCGCTTTTCAAAATCGTACAAGCCCCAAAATACCTGAGTTTCCTTATCGCGCCGTGAGGCGAGCGGCATAATAATGTGGTTGTAGACTTGTGCCATAGCGGATCCATGGCCGTCGTACAATTTCATGGATAAGGCATCTGCGGCAATAATGTCGGAATAGGTTCTGGGGGCTTTTTGCTCGAGCCACGAAAGAAGGGTAGGGCCGAAATTAAAACTCATACGCGCATAGTTATTCACTATATCGCTGATTCGGCCTTCGCTATTCAGTATTCGGCTGGTGGTATTCGGGCCATAGCACTCGCGCAATATTCGCTCGTTCCAGTCGTGATAGGGGGCGGCTGATTCTTGAATTTCAATTTCATCGAGCCAGGCATTTTCACGTGGCGGCTGATAAAAATGACCGTGGATGCAAACGTAAGGAAGCGTTTTCATGCTTATGCTTTTCTTTTCTTGAGGAAGGTCACCCCCAAAGGAGGAAGGTTTAATTCCAGTGAATGTTCTTGGCCTTGCCAAGCTATTTTATTCGTTTTAATGGGTTTCGAATTCGTAAATCCGCTTCCATTAAATGTTGAGTCGTCTGTATTCAAAAGTTCTGTCCAGGTGCCGGAAGAAGGTATTCCAATTCGGAAGTTCTCACGGGCAACGGGAGTGAAATTAGCGGCCACTACTATTGTGTCTTTGTGCTTATCGCCGTGACGTGCAAAAATGAGCGTGCCATTTTGATTGTCGCTGTAATCGATCCAGTGAAAACCCGATACATCGTAGCCTTTTTCATATAGTGCCGGTTCCGAAGTATATAGCTCATTCAGTGCTTTAATGACTGCGAGTTGACCTTTGTGCCCGTCGTATTGCAATAAGTCCCAACGAAGTTGCTCATCGTGTTTCCACTCGAAGGGTTGCGCTATTTCATTTCCCATAAACGAAAGTTTGCTTCCGGGATGAGCAGTCATATAGCCAAAGAGCAACCGCAAATGGGCAAAGCGCTGCCACTCGTCACCGGGCATCCGACCCAAAAGTGACCCTTTACCGTGTACTACCTCATCATGCGATAAGGGCAACATAAAGTTCTCTGTAAAAGCGTAGGTCAGACTAAAGCTGATGTCGTTGTGGTGATACTGGCGATAGAACGGATCTTTGGCGAAATATTCCAGCGTATCGTTCATCCAGCCCATCATCCATTTTTTCCCGAACCCGAGTCCGCCCAAAAAAGTCGGACGCGAAACCCCAGGGAAATTCGTGCTTTCTTCGGCTACGACTTCAACGCCCGGGAATTCCCCGTATAGGGCTTCGTTCATTGATTTCATGAAGTGAATCGCCTCTAAATTTTCGCGACCACCATTTTCGTTGGGAATCCACTCGCCCGCTTTACGGGAATAGTCGAGGTAGAGCATGGAGGCGACGGCATCAACACGCAGTCCGTCTGCATGAAATTCTTCAATCCAGTACCGCGCATTACTGATGAGAAAGGCGCGCACTTCATTGCGACCGTAATTGAAGATGTACGAATTCCAGTCGGGGTGAAATCCCTTTCGCGCATCTTCGTGTTCATACAATGCCGTTCCATCGAAACGATAAATTCCATGCGCGTCATTCGGGTAATGGGAGGGTACCCAATCGAGCAGTACTCCTATGCCTTCGGCATGAAAAGCATCGATTAATTTTTTAAGATCATCTGGTGTTCCAAATCGCGCCGTAGGCGCAAAGTAACCCGTTATTTGGTAGCCCCACGAGCCGAAGAATGGGTGTTCCATGATGGGCATGAACTCTACGTGGGTATAGCCAAGATCTTTAACGTAGGGCACCAATTCATCGATCATTTCGATATAGGTTAAAAACCGCCCTTCTTCCTTGCGGCGCCATGAACCCAGGTGCACCTCGTACACGCTCATCGGGGTCTTTAAGGCGTCTCTTTTGGCGCGTTTACTCAACCAGTTTTTATCGTTCCATTCGTAACTCGATGTGTGAACGATACTCGCCGTTTTGGGCGGCTCTTCCCATGAGCGTGCGTAGGGATCCCCTTTTTCAATTTGCTCGCCAGATTGAGTCCGAATTAAATATTTGTAGGCTGCGCCATCTTGAACACCGGGAATAAACCCTTCCCATATTCCAGAACTGTCCCAACGCACAAAAAGCGGGTGCTGGTCGTAGGTCCATCCATTAAAATCACCGATAACGCTCACTTCTTTGGCATTGGGTGCCCAAACGGCAAAATAAACCCCCTGAACGCCCTCTACCTCCATGGTTCTACTTCCCATTTTTTGATGCAGCGCGAAATGCGTTCCTTCTCGGAACGATTTAATATCGCCGTCGTTAAAGAGGCTGTGATGTTGTGAAGGGCCCGCCATGTTCGTCGTTATTTAATATTTGCATGTTCCCTTTGAGCGGAATCACGACCCAATTCGGGCGCGAATAAATCGGCAGCTATGTATAAATGATCATATTGAACCCTTTTTACGTGGTCCTTTCTATCGGAAACAACAGGTTCAATATTTTCAATGATAACTCGGCTTTGGCCTTGCATAAAGCGATAATTGTGATTCTGACACTAAGTAACAAAAAAAGGCGAATTCGGCGGTAATTTCCGCATTTACTTTACTTCGTAACTCGTCCACTTTTCAATGCGTGCGATGAGATCATTGTAGTGAAATGGCTTACTTAAATAGTCATTCATTCCTGCCGCTAAAAAGCGATCTCGGTCGTCTTTCATCGCGTTCGCTGTTAAAGCAATGATTACGGGCGATTTACTTCCGAAGTGTTGTTTAATTTCTTTGGTCGCTTCGATCCCGTCTTTATGGGGCATATTTATATCCATAAGAATGAGGTCGTATTCACTGGCCGTAGCCTTTTCAACAGCAACCATTCTATCCTACGCCCAATCGGCATTGAGACCGACACGGGCCAACTGAAACTTCAGCAATTCTCGATTAAGCGGATTATCTTCTGCTACTAAAACATTTATATTACCGTCAAAATTCGGAAGTTCCTCTACCTTTTCTACACTTGTTTCTCCGCGAAGGCTCTGTAAAAACGTACTGTACTTCCACGGTTTACCGAGAATGACATATCGGCTCGATTGATCGCCTTTGAGGTTGGGAATTTTGCTTCTGCTAAACAAGAAAATACGGTGCTTGCTATCTAGGGAACGAGCCTTTTTCTGTGCAAAAGAGACAACGTCACTTTTCTCTGTGAGTATAAGTAGGTTCTGTTCCATAATTCGACTCGGCCAGGAATTTAAATCGTCTCGATGCAATCGCATCGCCTTTATAATTAAGGAGTAAGTAGCCCTGGCGCGTTCCTTCCTGGAAAAGCGGAGTACCAATACGCAGCACGGGGGTAAGGGGTTCAACCACTTTACCGCCTTCCATATTGAGATCGAATCGCGAAATATACAGTGCGTTTTCTTGTGTCTTCTGAACTCCTTTGAAGTAGTAACGCGACGACTTACCTTCAAGATTCCGATTGATATGAATAGAATCCTTGTCAAAATTAATTTTAAGCTGTTCACTTCCCTCAGCGTCAATCAATCGAATTTGCTGATAGGCTTTTCGAATTTTACCGTATTTCGCAAGCGTTTTTTCAAAAATGATCCGGTCCAAAGGGCAAAGCTCGTCGATGATGTAGTAGGAATTGACAGGATTCGATTTAAAAAACGTTAAATCCCGGTAGGCCTCAATCATTTCATTTCGAAGAACGGTTTAAAGGACCTCAATCCTTTTTTCAGCATCCGTCAAAAGGCTACGGTAGTAATTATCTCGAAACTGACGGTAATTCTTATGGGTAAGCACTCCAACGACCAAAGTGGTGAAAATGAGCAGTGCCCAGAAATAGGGCCAAAGAGACCTTTTCTCAATATTCTCATTGCGATTACTCATAAACACCCTTATTGAAAAGCTGCAATAGTCTTCATATCTTTGCATTACCAAGTTATGAAAAAGGCTCTCTTCATCCTATATACATTCTACTACCTGCTGCTCTCGATCGGGGTGCATGGCACGGCACACGAATGTATGGGGCGTTTAACGGAAATTGCCTGGGGACACGAGCCTTTATCGTGCGTTTGCGATGCCTTCTTGGATGACGATCATGAAGATGTTGATTGTTGTGATGATAGAGAAGTCGAAATCTGGCTTCAAGAAGACCAGTTGGCTCAAAAAAACCAACATCTATTCGAAGCTGGAATTTTCGCCCTCCCGGGCGGATTTACCCCCTTACCCGTTGCATCTTTTGAGGTTGAAAACGACCTTCCCATCGGGCCGAAGGCCCTGAAACCGCCCAATGAACGGCTTTACTTAGCCCATTGCTCGCTTCAGTTTTATGCCTAGTTAGCCGTTGATTTTGAAAATCAATTAATAACTCATTAGCATAAAAAATCATGAAAAAATTATTCTTTACCGCCATCGGATTCATGGCCTTTTCTTTCGGAATCCAAGCTCAATCGCCCGTCATAACCGATACCCTTTGGGTGAATGGCGTATGTGGAATGTGCGAAGAACGCATCGAAAACGCAGCGTATATTCCCGGAGTAAAAAAGGCTGACTGGAATGTAGACACCCACCAATTAGTGCTCATTTACAAATCGGATAAAACGAATCTCACGGAGATTCAAGAATCTATTGCCGCTGTGGGTCACGACACTCGGGACATCAAAGCCACAGCCGAGCAGTACGCTCAAATTCACCATTGCTGTAAATACCGCGATCACGCTCCTCACTAAGAATGAGACTTATTATGGTCGCGTTGTTGCTCGGATGGATAAGTCCGACCGCAGCGCAAAACCCTTTACAGGGAAGAGTAATGGGTTCGTACGATGGGGTGCAAGAACCCCTGGCAGGGGCGAACGTTTTTTGGGTTAAACCGAAGTTGGGCACGACAACCAACGATAAAGGTCAATTCATCATTGATCGTTCATCGAAAGCACTGCTTTTAGTAGTCCAATACTTGGGTTTCGAAACGGATACTTTTGAAATTGATCCGAAAAGAACCCAAGTAGAAATTACTTTGAATCCGTCCGAAACCACCCTGAATTCAGTAGAGGTACTCGAAAAAGTGGAAAGCGTTTCCGTCAAATATCTAGATGTGAACCTAACGGAAAACATTTCGGAGAAAGAGCTTTTTAAAGCAGCGTGCTGCGATTTATCAGAAAGCTTCGAAACAAATCCAAGTGTAGACGCCAGTTTTACCGACGCGGTTACTGGTACTCGGCAAATTCGGATGCTCGGATTAGATGGACCCTACAGCACGTATACGCGAGGGAACATACGAACCATGAGCGGGCTAGCGTCCGTGTTCGGTTTGGCCCTTATTCCTGGAAGCTGGATTAAGTCTATTCAACTGACTAAAGGAACAGGCTCCATTTTGAACGGATACAGCAGTGTTACAGGGCAAATCAATTATGAACTTCGCGATGCTTCGGACCCTGAAAAGCTGTTTTTAAACGGTTATGTAAACGGCGCCGGGCGATTAGAACAAAATCTGGTTTGGTCGAAAAAACTCTCGGAAAAATGGGGGACGGCACTATTGGTCCACGGGCGCCAGCAGTACTTGGAAGTCGACCGAAACGACGATTCTTTTTTAGATACGCCCTTTGGCAATCATTTCTTTATCCAGAATACGTGGAAAAGAACAAGTACGGACGGACTCCGAACTCAGTTCGGTGTGAAGTACAGTTTGCTAGATCAAACCGCCGGGCAAACCGGATTCAAAGACGCTGAAATGGGTTCACCGCTATGGGGCTTCGAATCTAAAACAGAACGTCTTGAAGGATGGTGGAAAGGCGGGTATGTATTAAACGCGTCAAAAGGAAGAAGTTTTGGTTTTCAATCGAGCTTGGTATATCACAATCAAACGGCGGCATTCGGTGCGCTCGATAACCCTACTACCGATTGGTCCGGCGAAGAGTTGAGCGGATACGTGAACGGGATTTACGCCACTGATTTAAATGCACCGAATCAATCGATAAAGGCGGGAATTAGTTACGTATACCATGCTCAAAACGAAATCTATAACGGAACCGAATACGATCGTGCGGAACAAATTCCGGGTGTATTTAGTGAATACACCTGGGCCAAGCCCGATCGTTTTTCCATTGTCTTAGGATTGCGGGTTGATCAGCACAATTACTTCGGGACCAATATAAGTCCTCGCTTGCATACCCGTTGGGTTTTAAACGAAGACTTAACCTTGCGTGCGAGTGCGGGAAAAGCGTATCGAACGGCCAATATATTTGCCGAGCACATAGGGCTCATGGCCAACAATCGACAGTGGATAATTGCAAGTTCTGATAATACCTTACCCTATGGTCTCAATCAAGAAGAGGCATGGAATTTCGGAGCGAGTTTAATTCAGAATTTCGAATGGGATTATAGGCCGGCCACCCTTCGGGTCGATTATTACTATACCGATTTTCAGAACCAAATAGTTACTGATTTAGACGCTTCGGCACGTGAAGTGCAGTTTTACAATCTCGATGGTCGCTCCTTTTCACACAGCTTTCAGGTACAGTTTGATTACGAAGTGGTGCAGCGCCTAGATGTTCGATTGGCCTACCGATTCTTAGACGTTCAAAGCACTTTTGGATCGGGGCAATTACCCACCGCTTTTATAAGTCCGCACCGAGCCTTTACGAATCTTTCGTACCAAACAAGAAAGTACTTTAAGATCGACTTAACCGTTCAATGGGAAGGAACCAAACGCCTGCCCTATACGGGCGACAACAGTGCTGTTAATCAAATTGGCGAGCGCTCTCCTGATTTCGTGCTATTGAATTTGCAGGTTTCAAAAGAGTGGAAAAACAAAGGTTGGGAAGTGTATACGGGCGTGGAAAATTTGACCAATTTCAAAATGACGCGACCTATTATTTCCGCCAGTGATCCTTTTGACTCGGAATTCGATGCGAGTATGGTATGGGGGCCCGTTCTCGGGCGGATGTTTTATGCTGGATTCCGGTTCAAACTCCTTCGGGGGGAGTCTTAGCTTTGGCTTTAGCTTCAGCTGAGAAGAAGGATAGCATTAGCATTCTAAAAAAGAACGATTCCAAGTAACCCTTGAGATGAAAGGCAAATATCCGAACGTTAGTTTGGTTCGGTTTTGTCGATTACTTGGAGTAACCCCGCAAGCCTATTATCAGCACATAAGGAGATTTGATGAAAGAACTATTATGAAAAGAGAACAACTAATCAACCTATATTAGGACTAACCTTAAACCAACATTCCATTCCAGGATTAAATAAAAACATGTAAACTTTTTTTAGGACGAGTCAGCTCCAGAATCCCCATCAATAAAAATAAGGTCCCCCGGCTAAAGCACAACGTCTTTTCGCTCGGCGAGTGTTTTCATATCGAAATGCTTATCGAAGAATTCATCACACCACAGGCACACATTTTCCAGCGCTTCGGTTCGCGATTTTGCGTATTCCTCGGTAATTCCCAGGCTGAGCCCCATCGTTAATGGGCTGCCTTCATTAAGCTCTTGAAAAATAGCCGATTTGCTCGTTTTCTGAACTACCTCGCTCACCTTTTCTTTCCGCGCATCGCCCATCGCGTCTTTGGTTCCGGGGCAACAAGGGTTTATTGCCCAGAGCTGAATGCTCACCTCCATGGGAACTTCTTTACCGCCAAGAAAACCAATGGCCCCGCTCAGCACACCGCAGGGATTGTGCTTGGGGTCGCGTTTCCAAACGTTCGTAGTCATCGCGCGGCCACGCGCCCAGTTACCTCCTAACCACATGTCTTCGGTGGCTCCCCAATAACCCCATGTTAAATCATGACGAACATGGTCATCCTTACCGATAAGTGGATCTTTATCGCTTCGAACACCGGCCGAATCAAAAAGAGTGGCTATTTCATCGAGTCGCGCTCCTTTATGCTTGTGATAGCGGTCAATGCTGGCTATATCAAAACGAGTTACCCCTTTTTCAATCAGGGTGGCTAGGCGACTTTCGTTCAATAAGTCTCCATTGGTTTGCAGCATTATTTGGGTTGAATCACCATAGCGCGATTTTACTTTATCCAGGATTGCGTAGAGCTTTTCGCGTTCTGCCAAGGGTTCGCCACCGGAAAGAATTAAGCGATCCATTTTCTCGGGCAAATTGTCGACAATAGCCATGCAATCTTCCATAGAAATCCTTGCTCCTCTTGGCCCACTCATATTGTAGCAATGAGCACATTCATCGTTACACAATTGCGTAAAAACCCAATAAACACTTTCGAAATGATTGAAATTCGCCCTCATATTCTCTCTTAATTTCTGGATTCCCACCTACGCAATTTTGGGAAACCTCTTTTTGCCTCCCACGGAGAACGGGTGCAAAACCTGTATAACAAAGCAATTCCTGCAAAAAGGAAAAGTAAAAAGACAAACCGATGTTCCAATCGTTTACTCATTAGAACAGATATCGAATTCCAAACTGAAACTGTCGCGGAGGAGCTGCGTTTCGTCGCACCAATGTGCCCGAGCTTTCTGGGCCTACTTGGATTTGATTGCTCTGCGTAGCATTATTACTATATCCGCTTAAGTTTACAGCGTTGAACAAGTTAAAAATATCCGCTCGTACTTCCATTCGCCCCCCCGAATTAAATTCAAAAACATATTGGACGCCTAGGTCAAAGGTGGTGCTCCACGGCAAACGATCGCTATTCCTCGACGCTCCCGGTGAACGGTCACTATTTCCGACGTAGGCGTCGCCGAAAGCGCGTCCATCACCATTCAGGTCGGTAGTTCCATAAAGAGTTGCATCTGGAATTCGATTAATCGGTTGCCCACTTTGAAAAAGAGTGGCCACCGTAACACTCAATTTATCGGTCGGATACAAATACAAAAGCCCGTTTAAAACATGGGTTCGATCGTTGATGCTCGGACCCCATTCGTCCTCAAAGTTATTGGCATCCTGTGCTCTAAAGTTGATGTCTTCGGTATTGTTTTCTAGTCGTGACAAGGTATAAGACAAACGGTATCCGTATTTATCTTGTCCCTTTTCCTTGACCAAATTCACATTGGCAGCGTAGTACCTCGAGCTTCCGCCCGTTTCAGTCATTATAACTCCGC
>CBFIAJ010000035.1:0-20440 GCA_965660515.1 Flavobacteriales bacterium
TCTCCGTTCAATGCTCCAAGAGCAGAACCTTGAACTACTGGAAGGTTGTCACCGTCGAACTCGTAGAAAGAACACAATTCGCGTACTTCCATCTCAACAAGCTCTAAAAGCTCTTCGTCATCTACCATGTCCACTTTGTTCATGAAAACAACAAGTGCTGGTACCCCAACCTGGCGAGCCAATAGAATGTGCTCACGCGTTTGAGGCATTGGCCCATCTGTAGAAGCAACAACTAAAATTGCACCATCCATTTGTGCAGCTCCAGTTACCATGTTTTTAACGTAGTCAGCGTGACCCGGGCAGTCAACGTGAGCGTAATGGCGATTCGCCGTTTCGTACTCAACGTGACTTGTGTTAATAGTAATACCACGCTCTTTCTCTTCTGGTGCGTTATCGATAGAATCGAACCCACGTGCTTCACCAAAACCGGCATCTGACAACACCTTAGTGATTGCCGCAGTCAACGTAGTTTTACCATGGTCAACGTGACCAATAGTTCCAATATTCAAGTGAGGTTTGGAACGATTGAAATTTTCCTTTGCCATGATTAATCGTCTTAGTTTATAGTTAACTTTTAAAATTTACGTACTCAAAAGTTCCGGCTAAGCATGAAGCCACCGAAACCAAAATCTTTAATTCATTCTCGAGCCAATGACGGGAATTGAACCCGTGACCTCTTCCTTACCAAGGAAACGCTCTACCCCTGAGCTACATCGGCTTGCAATTCTTAGCCATGTAGCCAAGACCCAGAGCGGGAGACGGGATTCGAACCCGCGACCTACAGCTTGGAAGGCTGTCGCTCTACCAACTGAGCTACTCCCGCATGCAACCAACCTTTTCAGATTAGTCATAGTGGGGAGAGCAGGATTCGAACCTACGAAGCCGTTGGCAACAGATTTACAGTCTGTCCTCGTTGACCGCTTGAGTATCTCCCCAGTATAATCAATGAACTTGAGCCGATGGAGGGACTCGAACCCACGACCTGCTGATTACAAATCAGCTGCTCTAGCCAGCTGAGCTACATCGGCTTTTCATCCCCTAAACACGACCTACATCACAAAAAAATGCAGCCCGCTTTGATAAGGGACTGCAAATGTATAAAAAGATATGAAATGGAAACAAAATGGAAACAAAAAATTTCCACTCTTTTCTTAAACTCCTCGAACGCGCTCTTTGCGCTTGTTAATTTGACGCTTCAAAACATCAACACTCTGATCAATGGCCTCTTCAAACGTGCGGCATTGCTTCTTTACGATGAGATCATTTCCAGGAATGTTTATTCTTACTTCCGCAAGCTTGTTTATCCCGTCATTCACATTTTCCACTTTTAAAAATACTTCTGCATCAACGATTTGATCATAAAACTGATCAAGCTTATTCAATTTTTGTTCGACAAAGTCGAGTAATTCGGGTTCTGCATTAAAATTTACGGATTGCGTGCGTACGTTCATACATCTCGATTTAATGTCCCCTCGGGTGGGACTGGTTGTACACTTTCTTTAATTGTTCGACCGAATTATGTGTATACACTTGAGTGGCCGACAAATTAGCATGACCCAGGAGTTCCTTAATTGCACTTAAATCAGCACCTGAGTTTAACAAGTGCGTTGCGAAGCTATGACGGAGCACGTGTGGGCTCTTCTTCTCTGAATTGCTAACATAGCTAAGGTAGCGATTGACCACCCGATACACAAGCTTAGGATATAGTTTTTTGCCCGATTTAGACCTCAGTAATTCGCCCGTAACCTCGTTTCCGAAAAACACTTCAAACTCTTTCCGATAGGTTTGAATGGCCTCTTTTAATTCGGTTTGAATAGGAATCATTCGCTCCTTATTTCTCTTCCCTAAAACCTTTAATTGGCTGCGGCCTATATCCACTTGGTCGTTTTGTAAACCGATAAGCTCGGCGCGACGAATGCCCGTGTGGTATAAAAGCAAAATAATTAAGCGATCACGTACACCCTCGAAACCCTCCGGAAAATAACTTCGATCTAACAAATGCTCCATGCTTTCCTGGGTAACCATCACGGGAAGCCTTTTTTTGACCTTTGGAGTTTGCAACAAAACCACCGGATTATCTCGAATCCTTTTCTCTCGTAGTAAAAACTTGAAATAACTCTTTATAGAAGTGATCTTTCGCTGTACCGTTCGCGCTTCTAATCCTTGATCCATGAGATGAACAACCCAAGACCGAACCATTACCTGCCGAACCGCTCCAGGATCGTCAATTTCAAAGGAGTCTTTCAAATACCCAGAAAACTGATTGATATCCGAACGATACGCCGACAATGTATGAACACTATATCGGCGTTCATTTTTCAAATACTCCAAAAACAGCTCGACTTCCATGTAGGTAATATAAAAAAAGCCCGTCCATAAATGGACAGGCTATCAATATCTTATTAAGAGCGTTCCTTACGACTCTTCGGAATCCCGAAGACCTTGGATATAACTAGCTTTCAATACTTCTTCACGACGCACCACCGATGGCTTGGTGAATTGCTTACGACGTCGTAATTCGCGCATTGCGCCTGTACGATCGAATTTACGCTTAAAACGCTTTAACGCTCGATCGATGTTTTCTCCATCTTTTACCGGAATAATGATCATAGGTCGTTCTCCTTTTTCTAAATTTTGGGCTGCAAATATACAGCCTTTTTTATTCTATTCAAATTACTTTAATATTTGTTTCGAAATAACCAGTTTTTGAATCTCACTGGTTCCTTCTCCAATAGTACATAGCTTACAGTCGCGGTAGAATTTCTCGACCGGGAAATCTTTTGTAAAACCATATCCACCGTGTATTTGTACTGCATCGTTGGCAACACGAACACACATTTCTGAAGCATAATATTTTGCTATTGCGCCCGATAGAGTTACCCGTTCACCTCGGTCTTTTTGACTACCCGCTTCGTACGTAAGCAATTCGGCTGCCTCAATTTCTGTTGCCATATCGGCCAATTTAAAAGCGATCGCTTGGAAATCAGCAATGGGTTTTCCAAACTGCTCACGTTCTTTAGCGTACTTTTTAGAATGATCAAAAGCGCCTTTCGCCAATCCCAAACTTAATGCGGCAATACTGATACGCCCGCCATCGAGTACTTTCATCGCCTGAATGAAGCCGTCGCCCTCTTCTCCAATCATATTCTCATGAGGTACACGACAGTTCTCAAAAATTAGCTCGGTCGTTTCACTTGCTCGCATTCCGAGTTTATCTTCCTTTCTCCCTCCACTGAATCCAGGGGTTCCTTTTTCAACCGCAAATGCTGTCATTCCATGTGCGTCTCCTTTTTCTCCGGTACGCACAATCACTACCGCTATATCACCCGATTTTCCGTGCGTAATAAAGTTCTTACTCCCATTAATTACCCAATGGTCGCCATCTCGTACAGCCGTTGTGTTCATTCCGCCGGCATCACTTCCAGTGCCTACCTCAGTTAACCCCCAAGCACCGATCCATTCGCCCGTAGCTAATTTAGGAAGCCAATTCGTCTTTTGATCTTCATTCGCGAAGTACAAAAGGTGTCCAGTACAGAGCGAATTATGTGCTGCAACACTCAAGCCTATGGATGGATCAACGCGCGCAATTTCGCTCACCACGGTAATGTACTCCTGGTAAGTTAAACCCGCACCGTTGTATTTTTCCGGAACAAGAACTCCCAGCATTCCCAATTCACCCAGTTTTTTCATTACATCAACGGGGAAATGCTGCGATTCGTCCCATTCCATAATATGCGGCTGAATTTCCCGCGCGCAAAAATCACGAAGCGTTTCCGTGATCATTTTATTTGTTTCTGATACCTCTATGCTCATCTTCTTTTTGTGTAGAGTTTGTAGTGTTTCAATATTCGACTAAAGCGATGATCTCCTTTTTGTAAGCCTCCAAAACTCGTCGACCGTTAAGAAAGTTCAATGCAATGATAAAACTAAACCCGGCAACCTCTCCGCCAATCTGATCGATTAAATGAGCAGCTGCCTCAGCAGTACCGCCGGTAGCTAACAAATCGTCGTGAACCAGTACACGGTCGCCTGGACGTAGAGCATCTTTATGAATTTCCAACGTTGCAGACCCATACTCTAGTTCATAGCTGTATTCAATCTTCTCAAAAGGGAGCTTCCCTGCCTTTCTAATGGGAATAAACGAAATCCCTAATCGGTCCGCGAGGGCCATTCCAAATAAGAAACCGCGACTCTCAATTCCCGCGATGGCATCTAGTTCGAGTCCGCTTGCAGCTTCTTCTAATAAATCGAGTACCGCTTCCCGAGCTTTCGCGTTACCTAATAATGGCGTGATATCTCTAAAAAGTATTCCTGGCTTTGGAAAGTCGGGCACAGGCCTTATAAAAGCCTCTATTTCTTCTTTGGTCATTGCAGTGATAAGTATGGTGCAATTTTACGGAATAAAGAGTCGGTCATCAAATATCCTTCTCTTACTTCTTCCAAAGATTTAAAGCGCCCCATTTTTTCTCGATATCGAATCCATTCCCAGGCAATTTTCGGATGCACATAGGGGTGTTTCCAAAAAACGGAAACGCCATCTGAATTCAAGCGAAGTGAGTCAAGAGGTGCTCGATCTTCTTGAACCATACTATACCACGTTTCGGAGGTATCGAGCCCGTATACTTCATTTAACTGATTCCGCTCGGCGTAACCGCCCAACAGTTTTCTGAATTTCAAAATTCTCCGAGCGTAAACCGGGCCGATTCCTGGCAAGGCCTCCCAGGCCATTGTATCGGTTTCATTTAACAGTACAGACCTTCTCAATTCTTCTGGCTTCCCGTATTTTTTAGGCGAATCCTTGGCCCTATCGGCCCGATAGGGCCTTGCGCTCATAGGTGCACTATTACTTACCCGCTCCGGCGAGCGTGCTTCTGCCGTATCGTGAACAAGGGTGAGGACATATTCGTGCCGAGTAGGCACAAGAAATAAATAATAAACCCTTCCCCCTATTTCTAATGCGAAAAGAATAAAGGAGAGCCAAAGAAGTCCTAGCCGTTCTCTTTTAGAAAGCGACCAAAACGATTTCCTATTTTTTTGAATCAATTAAGGGCGAGAATAATTACGCCTTCTTGGAGTAGATTTTACCTGATTTCAAGTTGCTCAGATACGTTTTTAAATCTGTGCGTACTTCTCCCGACATCAGCAAGAGGCCCAAGATGTTCGGGAATGCCATCGCTAAAATCATCATATCGGAGAAGTCGATAACTGCTCCTAAACTCACTGACGAACCAATAACGATGAAAATAAGAAAAATGAATTTGTAAATAAGTTCTGAGCGACGGCTTTCTCCGACTAAAAAAGTCCATGCTTTAAGCCCATAATACGACCATGAAATCATGGTGCTAAAGGCAAATAGGAAAATGGCAATCACAAGAACCATTGGGAACCAAGAAATAACCGTTCCAAAAGCATCGGAGGTCAATTGAGCCCCTGCCACATCCGTAACTAAATGACGATCTGTAAAGATCAATACGAGCGCTGTTAATGTACACACGACTACCGTATCGATAAATGGCTCAAGCAAGGCCACAAAGCCTTCGGCCACCGGATGGTTTGTTTTCGCAGCGGAGTGCGCAATCGCAGCAGAACCAACACCGGCCTCATTGGAAAAGGCCGCTCTTCGAAAGCCTTGAATCAAAACTCCAATAAATCCACCTCGAAGGGCTTCCGCATTAAAGGCCCCATCGAAGATCGCAGTAAAAGCTTCTCCGACATGACTGATATTTGCGATAATAATCACCAAAGCTGCAAGCACATATAACAAGGCCATAAAAGGAACCACCTTTTCCGTTACTCGAGCGATGCTCTTGATTCCACCGACAATTACAATACCCACCAAAATGGCAAGTAAAACCCCGAAGTAGGGTCCAGCTCCTTCGAGCATTGGGAATTCACCAGATAGTTGCTCGTAGGCCTGATTGGCTTGGAACATATTTCCTCCACCGAAAGAAGCTCCAACTGCTAGTAAGGCAAAGAGTACGGCCAGCACTTTACCCAGTCCGGCCATATTTCGGGCCGCAAGGCCCTTGCGTAAATAATGCATTGGGCCACCAGAAACTGAGCCCTGCTCATTTATTGTTCTGTACTTAACTCCGAGTGTACACTCGACGAACTTACTCGACATCCCCAGAAGTCCGGCGACAACCATCCAAAATGTGGCGCCCGGTCCCCCGAGCGAAATAGCGACTGCTACTCCGGCAATATTTCCCAAACCTACGGTCGCCGAAACGGCCGTAGCCAAAGCTTGAAAGTGTGTTACTTCACCTGGAGCATTGGGTTCATCATACTGACCGCGAATAAGGCGAATGGAATGACGAAAGCCGGTAAAATTGATAAAACCCATTTTCAGGGTAAAGAACACAGCCCCAAATACCAACCAAATAACAATGAAGGGAATCGATTTCAGGCGTGGCGTTCCATTTCGGTTCAATGATTTATTCCCTTGTTCATCATAGATCTGAGGGTTATATAGCCCTAAGGCCGCGAATGGATCGCCCAAAAGAACACCACCAACAGCGCTTACTATCGGCGTAAATGCACCGTTAAACTTTTCAGCGACGCTTTCAGCCGGAATATTAATTTCTTCTGAAAGCTCATTGCCTTCAGCATCACGAACCGTTACATTGTAGGTAATTCCCTCCGTTAATCCGTTTGTAAATCGAGAATTGGTATCCGTATTCGGGTTCGACCAATAATATAAATAAGGCTCTACTCCACCCGTTACCATTAAGGTTGCTTCCGCATTATTGATTTCCGGCGAAGGGTTGTCACCAACGATTCGCTCAATTTTTAATGGGTTTTGGGCAAAAGAAAAAACCGTTAGCGAAACGGCTAACAGAGTGAGTAGATTCTTCATGAAGTTCGTTTAATGAATGACAATAATCGAGAAATTATAGGCCGTAAACAAATGCGACTAGCCTAACTGCTCTTGCACTAGTGCTAAACCTTGTTCAAATGAATGGGGTTGATATCCTAAAACGGATCGAGCTTTATCAATATAGAAACCCGTTTTTGGCGGTCGTCCGGCTCGTTGATTAAGTCCTGTTGAAGTCACTGGAACTACCTGTTCGGTAGGATGCTTGTAAAATTTAGCTACACGATCGACCAGTTCATAAATGGACATGAAATCGTCTCCCGAAATATGAAATACGCCCCGCGCTTGCTTCTTAGCAGTTAAATAACAGCCCATCGCCAAATCTTCGGCCAAGGTTGGCGTTCGAAATTGGTCATCGACAATTTTTAAGGGGCTCCCTTTTTCAAGAGCTCCTTTAGCCCAGAGAACGATGTTTGAACGGCTCATTTCATCTGCAACTCCATAAACTAAAACAGTTCTTAGAATGGACCAAGGGCATTTTGCCTTTTTGACAAGCTCCTCCGCTTTTAGCTTGGACTCACCATAATAGTTCACGGGATTCGCTTCATCATCTTCTCGATACGGTCCGTCCAATCCATCAAAAATGAAATCGGTTGAAACATGGATTAAATGCGCGTCGATTTGCTCGCATACTTCAATAAGATCCGCTACAGCCTCTACGTTCAGCGCATCACACAACTCTTTATTGTCTTCGCAAGCATCGACATTGGTCATAGCTGCGGTGTTTATAACGACATCTGGCTCGTGTCCGAAAATTAAATCATGTGCTTCAGTAGAATCGGTAAGATCAAGTGACTCGTACACGTACCCCTCGGTCATTTTCGTTCGGTTTGGACCTTTTGACGTAGCAATGAGTTCGCAACTAGTATCGGATGCGATTAAATGAATTAGTTTTTGGCCCAGCAGGCCATTAGATCCCGTAATTAGAATTTTCATTCTACCAATCTTTCGGTTTAATTATAGCCAAGATGAAATAGATTAATACGGGAGTTCCAATTCCCAGAAGAGTGATAATAATCCAGACGAGGCGAACGCCTGATACGTCAAGATCAAATTTATCGGCGAGCCAAGCACAGACACCTAAGAATTTTGGTTCAGTCATAATTAATCGTTTTTATCGAGTAGAAATAGGTTGTTCAGTTTATTAATTTGTTCTGGCACGCCGAGAACGAATAGTTTAGAATTTGGAACGAGCTTGGTTTCGGCTGCGGGATTAATAACGTAATCGCCTTCAGGCGTTTTAAATCCAATTACATTGCACCCAGTGACATTTCGGATTCCCAATTCGATCAAAGATTTCATCTGAAATTGCGTGGGGATTTCATCTACACGCACCTCTTCAAGATTTATAGCCGCACTTCCTTCTACCGATATATGATCGAGAAATTCAACTACATCGGGTGTAACCACTAAAGATGCCATGTGGGCTCCTCCTACTTTATCAGGCATAATAACATTCGTAGCGCCCGCGGACTTAAACTTTCGCTCGCTATTTTCACTAGAGGCCCGAGCTATGAGCGTCATTTCCTTATTGTACTCGCGTGCTGAAAGAACTACAAACAAGTTTTCCGCATCTGACGGTAAGGTCGTAATTAAAGCGCTCGCTTTGGAAACGCCGGCTTGTTCAAGAACCCCATCACGCGTACTATCACCTTGAACCCAAGGAATACCCTCTCGTTTCAGGCGCTCGATACGTTCGTCTTCACGTTCAATGACAACGTATTCCATTCCATAAGCATGAAGCTTACGTACAGCCTGACGGCCATTTCGGCCGTAGCCACAGACAATTACATGATTGTTCAATTTATTCACTTTTCTAAAGACCTGTCGGTCGATTAAAGCCCTGCGCACTTCGCCATTTATTAAACTCTGACTCAGCACCGAGATGGCATAGGCGAAGGTACCAAAACTGGTTATGATAAGGAAGATAGTAAACATTTGCCCGGAGGGCGAAAGCGCACGCACTTCTTTAAAGCCTACGGTCGAAACCGTAATTACGGTCATATACAGGGCTTCAATAAATGTAAAACCCTCGATCAGCATAAAACCCAATACGCCAATGGTGATTACGCTAATCAGGAATACCAGCGTAATTTTTATGCGATTATAAAACGATTGTGAATTCAAATTCTAAAGATCGAAAACAGATACTCTACGTTGAACTAAGTAGTCTTTGGTCCGCATCATAAACGCTAAAGTCACGTAAATAATAAGCGGAGAACCAAAGGTGACAAAGGAAGTATAAATGAAAAAAAGGCGCACCAAATCCGCACTTAAACCAATTCGCTGACCTACGCGGCTCGATACTTCAAACCCGTTTTTCTCAAAAAAGGATCTTATTTTTTCTATCATTCGGTCCGATTTAAAACTTTTTTGCCAATACTGCAAAGTACACATTTTTTGGGCCTGCAGTATTGATGAAACTGATGAATTGCCGCCTGACTATCCATTCCGTTGCGAATGGGCACAGATCTTTCACCAAACGCTCGCGTAATTCTATTGTTCTCTTTTGGGCAATCATGCAGCCAATTCAAGGCCTTTTCCTGTAGTCGTAGATCACCTGACCAACGCCCGTAATAAAAGAAAAAGGGAATTATGGTATTTATGGCTAGGCTATAACCTTTGGCCTTGCCGAACCCCTTGCCGATGCAGTTTTGTGAAAAATCAATCCAATCTTTTAATTTCTTAAGCTCCAAAAGTTGAGCTAATAAATGGGGTGTATGAAAATAAAGTAAAAGCCATTGTTCGAGTCGAACCGTAGGGAAGTTCGACGGTCTAATTCCTCCAAATTTCCATAGGTGTTCTTTCATCGGTGAAAGTCGATATTTATTCCTGAATGCGGCGTAGTGCACCGAATATGAATTGGGCCATTTTTTCTTATTTCGGCCCCCTAGCCAACCGGCTTGTCCAAAATACAATGCCTTCAAAACCGCAAAATTGCCTCGTTCTCGTTTAAAAATCCGCAGCGGAGTGCAACGTGCGAGTTGTTCCATTGGGTCGGCATTTTCTTTCAATCCGAATGCCCGCCCAATAAACTGAAAAAGCGTTTCTTCCCAGTGATTTTGATTCATTTTGAGTGGTCGTTCCCAGGTACTTTGTTTTATTTCGAGTCGTTCGATGGCCATGCGCTCCCAATGCTTAGACCACAAAAAAGAGTTTTCAATTTCGGCCAAGAACGGTTCGCACGGAATCCAGTGCATATCCGCTCGAAGTTCATTCCATCGATCGAGGGTGATTCGAGGAACAAGGCTTTCTAATTCTATAGTAGGAATTCGTTCTCCCTTGGCCCTCACGGGCCGATCGTCGGTCCAAACCACATGCAGAATAACGGAATCGTAATTCGGATCTGATTGATGATTATGCCGGTACCAGTCCGAAGAGCGAACATGTATTTCAACGGCACCGGCCCATTCTGTACGGTCAATAATTACCCGTGCCATTCGAAAATCCGGACCTGCAGAGGTGTGTTCAAATCCAGGATGAATGACGGATACCGTTTCGGTTTGAACCGTTTTTAAATCGTTCCGATTATACTTTTGGTATTTCCAGATAAAGTGAAGAAATGACTCTTCCATTTGGGCGAACTAGATATCGCCGTCCTGACTTGAACAATATTAGTGGATCAGCAGTACTTGGCCATGCTCAGGGCCAACTTTTTTGCTTCTTCTCTGGCCTTGGCTGCGAAATCAACGCCGCTCCCAGCATAGAGAATACCCCGAGAACTATTTATTAGTAGTCCAATATCGGCCGTACATCCATTATCTGCTACCTCTTCCAAAGAGCCCCCTTGGGCGCCGACACCCGGGACTAATAAGAAGTGATCGGGAACGAGTGCCCGCACCTCACGAAGTGCATCTGCTTGTGTCGCACCTACTACGAACATCATATTTTCCGGTGTACCCCACGAGCTAGAGGTTCTTAGTACTTCTTCGAATACACGTTGATTACCCGTACTCTTTTTTTGAAAATCACTTGCTCCGTGATTTGAGGTAAGAGCCAATACGATGGCCCATTTTCCAGGTCCTTCCGTTAGGAAGGGGGAAACGGAATCGGAACCCATATACGGCGCAACCGTAATCGAGTCGAAGGCCCATTCGGTAAGGAAGGCCTTTGCGTACATTCGACTGGTATTGCCTATATCACCCCGTTTGGCATCGGCAATGGTAAAATGATTTGGATAGTTCTCATTTAAATAATCAATGGTTTTAACCAAACTTTGCATTCCGGATAACCCTTTTGCCTCATAGAAAGCTGTATTCGGTTTGTACGCTACGCAAAGATCGTGTGTGGCATCGATGATTGCTTTATTGAATTCGAAAATAGGGTCTTCCGCATTCATTACTGCATTTGGCATTTTATCGAGATCCGGATCAAGACCAATGCACAAAAAGGATTTTTTCAAACGTATTTGTTCAACCAGTTCAGCCCGTGTCATACTGCTTCGTTCAGATTTCCTTCTTTCATTTTTTCGGCGTTTTCCACTAATTGTAGTTCGTCGCTTACTTTTTTCAAATCGCCGTTCATCACATCGGCCAAGTTGTATAGAGTCAGATTAATCCGATGATCCGTTACACGACCTTGCGGGAAGTTATACGTTCGGATTTTCGCTGATCGGTCCCCCGTACTTACCATGGTCTTTCGCTTACTCGAGATCTCGTCTAAGTGTTTTTGTAGTTCGCGCTCGTAAATACGGCTGCGTAATACTTTTAGCGCTTTGTCGAAATTTTTGATTTGCGACTTTTGATCTTGGCATTGGGCTACAATTCCCGTGGGTTGGTGCGTTAAACGCACCGCGGAATAGGTAGTATTTACCGATTGCCCTCCGGGACCGGAACTGCAATACGTTTCTTTTTTTACATCATTCATATCGATGTCTACATCGAATTCTTCTGCCTCCGGCAGGACGGCAACCGTTGCCGCCGAGGTATGCACTCTACCTTGTGTTTCTGTAGCAGGCACGCGTTGAACCCGGTGAACCCCAGATTCATATTTGAAAAGTCCGTAAGACCCATCGCCATTGATATTGAAAATGATTTCTTTGAATCCACCCGCGGTACCTTCGGTATAATCTACCAATTCTGTTTTGAATCCCTCATTTTCGGCGTACTTGGTATACATTCGATACAAGTCTCCGGCAAATAAACTTGCTTCGTCTCCTCCCGTTCCCGCTCGGATCTCCATAACCGAATTCTTGGCGTCTTCGGGATCCTTCGGGATTAATAAGATCTTTATTTTTTCCGTCCAGGCTTCTTCTTGCGGCTCCAGCTCATCGAGCTCCATTTTCGCCATTTCTCGAAGTTCGGGATCTGTTTCAGATTCTAAAATGCCTTTCGCCTCTTCAATCCCATCAATGAGGTTCCTATATTCTTGAGCTGCTTTAACCACGGGTTCGAGCTCTTTATACTGTTTGCTCAGGTCTATGTAGCGCTTCATATCGGCCATGACGCCCGGGTCACTGATTTGCGTAGCTAAATCGTGAAAGCGTCTACCAATACCGTCTAATCTTTCTAAAAGCTCCATATCTAATTAATGATAAATGAAGGTGCCGTGTTCACTCGTAATGGTGAGTTGCTTCGAGCCCTCTTCTACTCTGCCCACTACTTGGGCGGGAATGCCGAAAGATTCTGAAATTGAAATAATTCGGTCTGCTTCTGATGCAGGAACATACAATTCCATGCGATGTCCCATGTTGAATACTTTGTACATCTCTTTCCAATCCGTTCCGCTTTCCTCCTGAATGAGTTTAAAGAGGGGAGGTATATCGAATAAATTGTCTTTTATAACATGGACGTCGTCCACAAAATGCAAGACTTTTGTTTGCGCTCCACCGCTGCAGTGGACCATCCCGTGAATTCGATTTCGTCTTTCCTCCAGGATCTTCTTAATCACCGGAGCATAGGTGCGTGTAGGTGCCAGAACTAATTTCCCCGCGTCTACATCTACGCCCTCTACCTTGTCCGTTAGTTTTTTTGAACCAGAATAAACCAACTCGCTGGGAACTTGAGGATCGAAACTCTCTGGATACTTTTGGGCGAGGTATTTACCGAAGACATCGTGACGGGCAGAGGTGAGGCCATTGGAGCCCATCCCGCCGTTATAGGCGGATTCATATGTACTTTGGCCAAAACTAGCCAAGCCCACAATCACATCTCCGGGAGCAATGCGGTGGTTACTAATCACCTCGTCTCTTCGCATACGACAGGTAACCGTCGAATCGACGATTATGGTGCGAACTAAATCTCCAACATCCGCCGTTTCTCCACCCGTGCTTATAATATCAATTCCACTTTCGCGAAGTTGTACAAGCAGCTCTTCAGTGCCGTTGATTAAAGCGCTGATTACAGAGCCCGGAATTAAGTTTTTGTTTCGCCCAATGGTTGAGCTCAGAAGAATATTATCTGCGGCACCCACGCATAATAAATCGTCGAGGTTCATTACCAGGGCGTCTTGTGCAATCCCCTTCCAAACCGACTCGTCGCCGGTCTCTTTCCAATACAAATAAGCTAAGGACGATTTCGTTCCGGCTCCATCTGCATGCATTACGATACAGTGCTCCTCACTACCCGTTAAGGTATCCGGAATTATTTTACAAAAGGCCTTTGGAAAAAGACCCTTGTCTATATTTTTAATCGCTTGGTGAACATCTTCCTTTGAAGCGGACACTCCTCTTTGATTGTATCTTTCTTGTTGGCTCATTTCTGTAAAATAAAAAAGCATCCCGGATTTGTCCGGGACGCTTTATTCTTTTTGTCAACAGTACCTATTGGTTCTTAGGAACGTAATTTCTGCTTTTTACTTGGAAATCCGTTCTACGATTCAACTGACGAGCTACTTCATCGGCTTCATCACCATTATCTCTTTTCAATCTGTTGATGAACGCTTCCGTAAGACGATTTCCATTTTCAAGGTAATCTGGACCCGTGTACGTTTCGTCTATAACGAATGGCTCTTTCTCACCCATTCCTACCGCGACCAATCGATCTTCGGCAATCCCTTTCGATATTAGGTAATCAACACAGGATTGTGCACGACGCTGAGATAGTGCTTGGTTCGCAGGGTTACTACCAATGTGATCCGTATGTGAACGCAATTCGATTGTAATATTCGGATTGTCCTCAAGAACTTCAACCAGTCCATCTAGAGACTCCATCGCCTCTGGTCTGAGTTCAGCACTGTTAAAGTCATACTCAATTTTAGGAAGTACAATAGGCTTTCTAATTGGATCGAGATCTTTATTCATTTCGATCGTGTGCAAAAATCCATCTCCCGATTCTTCAAAAGCCGAAAGCGGAATGCCCACAGTAGTAACACTTCCCGATTTGGTTAAGTAGTCTTTTGCCTCGAAATTCAAGGTATAATTAACTCCTTCAGCCAACTGATCTGCTCCAAAAGCATAAGCACCTGTTTCGTCCGTAGTTGTTTCCAAGGCGGCACCGTCACTACCTACCAGCTTAACCGTAACGCGGTCGATGGCGCGACCCGACTTAGTATCGGTAACCACCCCTTGTAAGGCATATAACAATGGCTTCAATCGCACGCGATAAATGTCATCGCCCCCGCGGCCATCTTCACGGTTTGAGGTCATATATCCATTCGCCGCTTCTTCACCTTTAAAAATTAAGGCGAAATCGTCCGAATTGGAGTTAATTGGACTCAACATATTTTCAACTTCTCCAAAAGATCCGTCACTATTCATTTTTGCACGGAAGATATCCCATGCTCCCATTCCAGGATGACCGTCCGAAGTAAAATACAAGTAACCGTCTTTGTGAACGAATGGATACCCCTCAAAACCAACGGTGTTGATTTTGGATCCAAGGTTCTCCGGCGTTCCCCAAGAACGACCTCTCCGGTCATACGTTAATTTATAAAGGTCACGACCACCTTCGCCACCTAAATCGGCAGCTATTAGCATTGTTTCATCGTCGATTAGGAACGGGTGTCCGATAGATGAAGTTGAATCTACATCCACATTGACCAATTCTGGTTCTCCCCAAGATTTTCCTTTCTTCCGAGCTACATAAATTCTACAACCCAGGAACCCGGAGTTCTTTTGATTTTCACAACGAGTGAAAAACAACATATTACCACGTTCGTTTACCGTAGCAAAACCTTCGTGTGCTTTGGTATTAATTTCAATAGGAAGCGGAGCTGGAACTGACCAAGTAGGCGCCTCATTTGCCGCGCCCGATCTACTTCTTCTTCCGCCGCGTTTGCGCTCTTCATGACTTTCATAAAGATCCATGAAACCTTGATCTGTCCATCCATCAATATCTTTTCCCGCACCGTCTTCACGCTGAGAGGTGAAAATAATCGACGTTTGGTCCTTATCACCCCATGATGGAGCAAAATCATTTTCCTTCGTATTAAAATCGCGAATGTTTTCCAGCTCGTAACGAGAAGGGGTTTCGAGCCATTCCAATGCTTTTTTACAGCTTTCTACGCCTTCACGACCTCGGGGGTCTGACGGCGCCACCTCGCGGTACTCTTCATAAGCAACAATGGCCTCATCATACTCTCCTTGAGCCTTGAGCACATCTGCTAGATATAATTTAGCAGTCGGGTCTGGATATCGACGCTTAATAGCTCTTGTATAATAACCTTCTGCTTTTCTCCAATCGCCCATCATGCGGTAGCATTCTGCCATCCGCCAGGTAATTTCCTCTTTAATTTGACGATCTTTTTCTTTGGAGGACGCCTTTTTATACAGCTCTGCCGCCTGGGCATATAGCTGGGCATCATAAGCCTGATCTGCTTGTATTGTGTATTTAGTTTGCGCGGAGACGCTCAGAATACCGACAAAGAATAAGGCAAGTAGTACCGATCCGAGTTTCTTCATGTGTAGGTTAAAGTTTACGCTTATGAACGTGCTAAAATAACGAAAAGTCTCAAATGGCAATGAGAAAACCCGAAGCGTATACTCCGGGCTTTCAAAATTACCTGATTTTTCAACTATCGCGTGAACAATAATTCGCGGTATTTTGGCAACGGCCAAAGCTCATCGTCGACCAACATTTCAAGCTTGTCTACGTGGTAGCGGATGGTTTCAAAATACGGCTTAACCTTTTCGTCGTAGGCAATTGCTTTATCCCGAGAATCGGTTAAAACATTTGCTTTTTTACGTTCTGCAATCATGCTATCCACCGACTCCTTTATTATTGCAACACGTTCTGAAATGTCTTCAATAATTGAAATTGGTTGAGTGGACGCTTTTTTGAAAGATCCTGAAGGTAGTACCTCTTTTAACCCTTTGACATTCTCGATGAGCATGTTTTGATAGCGAATCGCTGTCGGAATAATGTGATTTCCGGCTAGGTCTCCAATTACTCTTGCTTCAATTTGGATTGCCATTTGGTATTGCTCCAACATTATTTCATGGCGAGCGTGTACCTCCGCTTCATTTAAAACACCCATTTCTGCGAATAGAGAGACTGCCTTTTTGGAAACGTAGTTATCCAATGCTTTTGGCGTTGTTTTAATATTCTCTAGGCCTAGTTTGCTTGCATGCTCTTCCCACTCGGCCGAATACCCATCTCCTTCAAAGCGGATAGATTTCGATTTTTTGATATAATCGCGAAGAACATTGAAAATAGCTCCATCACGCTTCAATCCTTTTTCGATCAAAGTGTCCACATCTTTTTTGAACTGAATCAATTGATTCGCCATGATGCTGTTCAAAACGGTCATTGGAACTGAACAGTTTGCGCTTGATCCCACCGCGCGGAATTCAAATTTATTTCCCGTAAATGCAAAAGGCGATGTTCTGTTACGATCTGTATTATCTAAAAGGACGTCCGGAATCTTTCCTACTACATTCAGTTTTAAATCTGTTCGCTCCTCGGGAGAAAGGGCTCCTTCTTTAACATTCTCAAGTTTGTCCAGTGCCTCGGTCAATTGAGATCCAATGAAAACAGAGATAATTGCCGGTGGCGCCTCGTTCGCACCCAAGCGGTGATCATTGTTTGCTGAGGCGATACTCGCGCGCAACAACCCCGCATATTCGTGAACTGCGGCAATGGCATTGATAAAGAAGGTCAAAAATTGAAGATTACTCTTTGGGGTTTTGCCCGGCTTAAGCAAGTTAACTCCCGTATTGGTACTTAAGGACCAGTTGTTGTGCTTTCCTGAACCATTGAGTCCGGCAAAAGGCTTTTCGTGCGTTAAACAGCGTAATTTGTGACGACGCGCTACTTTATCGAGCAAGTCCATCAATAATGAATTATGGTCAACCGCCAAGTTTGCTTCCTCGAAAATAGGGGCAACTTCAAACTGGTTTGGCGCAACTTCGTTGTGACGTGTTGTTACAGGAATTCCCAAACGCATTGCTTCACGCTCAAATTCCTTCATAAAAGCCATGGCACGCGCAGGGATAGATCCAAAGTAGTGATCATCGAGTTGCTGACCTTTTGCAGGAGCATGTCCAAAAAGTGTTCTGCTCGTTAATACAAGGTCTGGACGTGCATTGAATAGCGCTTCGTCAACCAAGAAGTATTCTTGCTCCCAACCTAAAGTTGTATTCACCTTGGTAACATTCTTATCAAAGTACTTACAAACTGCTGTTGCAGCCTCATCAACGGTGTGCAATGAACGCAATAATGGAACTTTGTTATCTAGCGCTTCTCCTGTGTACGAAACAAAGATCGTTGGAATACAAAGCGTATTGTCTATGATAAAAGCTGAAGACGTTGGATCCCAAGCCGTGTATCCACGTGCTTCAAAAGTGTTTCTCAATCCACCACTTGGAAAACTGGACGCGTCGGGCTCTTGCTGAACCAATAAATCTCCGTCGAATCGTTCGATAGCTCTTCCATCGCCTAGCGGCGTGAAAAATGCGTCATGCTTCTCAGCCGTTGCCCCAGTCAATGGTTGAAACCAGTGCGTATAGTGTGTCGCTCCTTTACTAATTGCCCAATCTTTCATTGCCGAAGCAACTTGATTTGCAATTTCACGGTCAATCTTCTTTCCCGACTCAATCGCTTGCATTACACTTCTGTAAGCCTCTTCGGGTAAATACTCCATCATGGCGGTCTTGTGAAAAACCATTTCGCCAAACAACTCGGACATTTTTTTCCCAGATTCGAAACCTTGTACTGGTTCGCGATGAAGAGCGCGTTCTAAAGCTTGAAAACGAACATTTGTAGACATGACCGGTGATTTTGTTAAAATTCCCGACAAAAATAAAGCAAAACGAAAAGGTTTTACGTCAAATCTTTATTTTTTATTCACAAACTGTTCAAAATTAGGGGGCCTTCTATCGTAATAATAGAAATTCACCTATAACACCCCTAAAAGATTAGGGGTTGAAGATGTAAAAAGTATAAATGCCGTAGGAAATCAATAGGACGAAACCCATCCACCGTGCAAAGTGTCTGCGCTTATTGATATACAAGAGCGGTAATAAAATGAAAACAAAGGCTACCATCCACCAGATATCGACATTCAGCAAGCCAACGTCGTTTATTTCTACAGGGTATACTGCGGATGTTATTCCCAAAACAGCCAATATGTTGAAAATATTCGAACCGAATAAGTTACCCAGACTAATAGATTGCTCCTTTTTGTAGGCGGCAATCAAAGAGGCGGCCAATTCTGGAACACTGGTTCCAACAGAGACTAAACTTACGGATATGACACGCTCACTAATTGAAAGGCTACGCGCCAAAGTAACCGCGCCTTCAATCAACCATTCCGAACCAAAATACAAAGCAACTCCTCCAATCAACAAATAAATAGCGGTTCGGATAGGCGCGTCGCGAATAACTTCTTTCTCTGCCTCCGTATCTTGAGGGTTATTGCGATTATCGCGCCGTGAGGCGTAAATTAAAAAGGTGCTAAACGCCGTGAGTAAAGCGATAAAAAACAAACCTTCGAGCACCCCTAATTTTTGATCGAAAAGAATAAACCCCACGAATATGAGCGTGGACAAGGCCATCATGGGCCAATCGAAACGCAGACTATTTCGGGATACCGGCAAACTAAAAATAGCACCCGTAAGTCCCAGTACCAATCCTATGTTTGCAATATTAGATCCGATGACATTCCCGAAGGTAATATCTGAATGCCCTTTAAGCGCAGCGTTTAGGCTCACCAATAATTCAGGACAGGAAGTAGCAAAAGAAACCACAGTCATCCCAATCACTAAAGTGCTCACTTTTAAACGAGCCGCTAAAGACACCGCTCCGCGAACCAACAAATCTCCTCCTAGTGTCAAAAGTGCGAGTCCAGCCAATAACGAAACGACGGCCATCAGGCTTCTTTTTCCGGTTCTGACGAATCTTCTTTAGTCGATTCCTGTGCAGATGGTGGCGGGGTTGACGATTTTTGCGAGCGACTTAAAGACCCCTCCAGGTTTTGAGCTTGTTCGCGAATGCGCGATTCCATATCGCGAGTCACCTTACCTACATCACCCGTCGATGATTTAATTTCTCGCTGAATATCCCCCGTAGCATTTTTTATTTCTCTCATTCCCTTTCCTAGGGCTCGGGCAACCTCTGGAATGCGCTTTGCTCCAAAAAGTAAAATGAAAACGAGAAGAATGATGAATATTTCTCCTCCCCCAAAATTGAAAATCAAATAAATAGTACCCAATTGAATCATAGGACAAAGATAGGAATTGAATAGGTGGATGAAACAAAAAAAGCCGCTCCATTCAAAGGAGCGGCTTTTCAGATCAAATCGTTTGTCGCTTTATTCTTGTCCTTTGAACTTACGCGATAGTGTATCTACCATTACAGGAGTCGCGATACAAACAGAAGAGTACGTTCCTACAATCACACCAACGGATAGTGCGAACATAAACCCTCTAATCGTCTCTCCTCCAAAGAAGAAGATTACCAAAAGAACGAATAATGTAGTCAACGAGGTGTTCACTGTTCTACTAAGCGTGCTGTTCAATGCACTGGTAACATTCTCGTCAAAATTGCGCTTTGGATGAATCGTCAAATACTCGCGAATACGGTCGAATACAACTACAGTATCATTCAAAGAGTAACCAATCACAGTAAGTAACGCTGCAATAAAGGCTTGGTCGATTTCAAGGCTGAATGGAACAAAACCATAAAGCAATGAGAACAACGAAAGCACGAGTAATACATCGTGGAATACGGCAACTACCGCTCCCAATGAGAACTGCCATTTGCGGAAACGAATCAAGATGTACAAGAAGATTACCACTAATGAGAATAGAATACTCCAAATAGCAGAAGTTCTAATATCATCGGCAATGGTAGGACCTACTTGCGAGCTCGACATTAAGCCATAGGCTTTGTTGTCATCATCGTTGAAGAAGGCATCTCGCTCGACTGGATCGGCGAAATAACCTTGAACGCCTGCCCAGAGTTTATTTTGGATATCCTCATCTACTTCAATTCCTTTATCGTCTACGCGATATTTAGTCGTAATTCGCACCTGGTTGCTACCACCAAAGGTCTTAACCTCTGGGCGCACGGCAGGACCGTCTTCTACAACGAAGGCCGCAGATAAGCTCTCGGTAATGTCCGTCGTATTTACGGGCTGATCAAAACGCACTTGGTATGTACGACCTCCTGAGAAATCGACACCGTAGTT
>CBFIAJ010000036.1:0-6410 GCA_965660515.1 Flavobacteriales bacterium
TCCTTTCTTATGTGCCATGAGAAAAAGATTTTACAGAATTATTCAGCAGCCGCTTTTGGAGCTGGCTTTTCTGTTTTGGGTTCAACTTCTTTTTTTGGTGCCGCTTTCTTCGCTGGGGCTTTGGCAGTGATGCCAGAGATCTCAATCGAAGTCAAATACTGACGGTGACCGTTTTTCTTACGGTACCCTTTGCGACGCTTCTTTTTAAAGACGATTACTTTGTCGCCTTTCAGGTGCTCGAGCACCTTAGCCGTTACTTTGGCTCCTTTGATAGCGGGGGCGCCAACAGTTACTTTACCTTTGTCTTCAATCAACATTACATTGTCAAAAACAAGCTTGTCGCCTTCTTTAGCTTCCAAGCGGTTCACGTAAACCTGTTGATCTTTTTCAACCTTAAATTGATGCCCTGCTATTTCAACAATTGCGTACATCGCTATTTCTTAAATGGTTAAACTAATAGATCATTCCCGAATTCGGGACGGCAAAGATAGGGAAAAATATTTATGCACAGACTAATGTTAGGATCTGAATTTTAGCATTTTGCGGACAAAAAAGGAGGCTCATTTTGAACGGCGGTATTTGGCCTGGATCGCTATTCCCAAAAATGCGGTCTAGAATCGGTTGTTTCCCTTCAGCCCGCTAGGGCTTTGGCGGCGGTACAATTTGTATATTCGCTGTCCAATATTGGAAAAATCTACTCAGAAAAATCGAAAATTATGAACAGAAAGCTGCTCTTATTACTCGGAGTGCTCATAATGAGCGTACCCAGTTATGCCCAGCGCGAAATTGAATTCACTGAATTTGATTTAGACAATGGACTTCACGTTATTTTGCACGAAGATCACAGTACGCCCATTGTGGCTGTTACTGTATTGTACCATGTAGGGTCGAAAAATGAAATGCCCGGTCGTACGGGTTTTGCCCATTTCTTTGAGCACCTATTGTTCGAAGGTTCGGAGAACATCGACCGCGGGGAATTCTTGGAAATTGTAAAATCAAACGGTGGTGTTTTAAATGCGAATACGACACAAGATCGAACCTTTTACTTTGAATTGCTTCCTTCGAATCAATTGGAATTAGGGCTGTGGCTGGAAAGCGAAAGAATGCTGCACGCCAAAATTGATCAAGAGGGATTGGAGACGCAGCGAGAAGTTGTGAAGGAAGAAAAAAGACAGAACTACGACAATCAGCCTTATGCAAGTTTTCGCGGGGAGCTCTTTTCTCGTTCGTTTACAGAGCATCCGTATAACTGGATTCCCATTGGTTCACTTGAAGACATCAAAAAGGCGGAATTGAGTGAGTTTATGGATTTCTACAAAACATTCTATGTTCCCAATAACGCAACTTTGTCGATTGCGGGAGATTTTGACCCTAAAGACGCCAAAGCTTTAATCGCGAAGTACTTTTCTGATATTCCGAAAGGAACGCAAAAAATTCCTCGTCCGGATATTATCGAACCACCTTTAACGGCGGAGATTGTCGATACGGTGTATGATAATATTCAAATTCCTGCCGTATTCATGGCCTACGGCATGCCCGGCGAAACGGATTCAGATGCCTACGCCATGCAACTCTTAACTCAGGTGTTGAGTGGAGGAGCTAGTGCTCGTTTGCAGTCTCGTTTCATTGATCAGGAAGAAATGGCTCTTTCTGTAGCGTCTTTCCCCTATGTGCTGGAAGATGCCGGTATCTTTATTCTACTTGGTCTTCCTCAAATTGGAAAATCATTGGATTCTCTAATCATGGGATTGGATGAAGAAACGACCCGGGTGAAGAACGAATTGATAACAGAGCGCGAATACGAAAAAGCACTCAATCAAATTGAATCGAGCTTTATTCAGAGCAATGGAAGTATGTCGGGTATCGCGGAAAGTTTAGCTAATTATCACGTTTACTACGGGGATGCGAATCTGATTAATAATGAAATTGAACGATATAGATCGGTGACGCGCGAAGACATTCAACGTGTTGCACAAAAATATTTAGATCAAGAGAAGCGCGTGAAGCTTATTTACCTTCCTAAAGATCAAGCTCAATCATCAGCACAATAAAAGAAACCATGAAAAAGATATACGGAATTTTTGCCGCGCTGATCGTATTTGTTAGCGCCCAAGCTCAAGAATTAGATCGTTCTGTTCGGCCTACGGCCGGACCTGCACCCGAGGTTAATATTGGGGAATACGAAGTCATTGAGATGAAAAACGGACTCAAAGTATTCGTCGTTCAAAACGATCGCTTACCACGAGTTACCTTTAGATTAATTCTCGATCGGGATCCAATTCTCGAAGGAGATAAGTCGGGTTACGTCGATTTGGCCGGTCAAATGCTTACGCGTGGAACAACAACGCGCACCAAAGCCCAACTCGACGAAGAAGTTGATTTTTTAGGCGCATCCTTAAACGCATCTTCTAGTTCTGTTTTTGGAAACTGCCTTTCTAAAAATACAGAAGACTTTTTTGCGATCATGGCCGACGTGGTAATGAACCCCAGCTTTTCGGAAGAAGAATTCGCGAAGGTGAAAAAAGAGAATATGGATGCACTCGAGTTTGGGAAAGATAACCCAGACGCTATATCAGATCGTGTCTGGAATCGAGTAGTATATGGAAATCAACATCCGTACGGAGATGTCGACCGAACAGAAACGATTGAAGCCATCACCCTAGATGATTGTAAGCAGTATTACCAGACTTATTTCAAACCAAATATTGCCTATTTAGCCGTCGTTGGAGATATCTCGCCGAAAAAGGCGAAAAAGCTGGTGAAGAAATACCTTTCCGACTGGGAAATGGGAGACGTGCCTAGCTTCGAGTATATAGCGCCAACAAACCCGACCGACTTCCGAGTAGTGATTGTGAATCAAGACGAAAGCACCCAATCGAATGTGAAAATTGGAAACTTGGTCGATCTTGAACCAGGAAGCGAGGACGCCATTGCAGCGGAAGTTATGAATGAGGTTCTAGGTGGTGGTTTTGCCGGTCGTCTTTTCAAAAACCTTAGAGAAGATAAGGCCTATACTTATGGAGCCTATTCGTCATTGAGTAAGGATCCGCTAGTAGGTGAATTCCAAGGCTACGGAAAGGTTCGAAATGAAGTGACCGATAGTGCAGTTACGCAGTTCCTTTTCGAATTTAACCGTATCAGGGAGGGAGATCTAAACCAAGAAGAGCTAGACGCCGTAAAAAGCTATTTGAACGGAATTTTTGCTTTGCGTTTAGAGAATCCAAACACCATTGCAAACTTTGCTTTGAATACAGCTCGATACGATTTGCCAGCAGATTATTACGCGAGCTATTTAAAGAATTTGGCCGCAGTAGATTTAGAGGCGGTTACAAGAGTTGCGAATGAATACATCAAGCCGGAACAGTCGACTCTTCTCATTGTTGGAAAAGGAGAAGAAATTATGTCGGGTTTGGCAGAGTTTGGAACCATCGAATGGTACGATGTCTATGGAGATCCGACTACCGAACCTTCTATTCCCATTCCAGCCGGAGTAACAGCGGAGGTTGTAATCGAAAATTACCTTACCGCCATTGGAGGTCGTGAAAAGCTCGCCGAAGTAAGTGAAGCGTACATTAAAATGGAACTTTCTGCACAGGGTATGACTTTGAGTATGGAGCAGAAATACCAGGAGCCAGATCGTATGGCGCAGGAAATGTCTATGGGACCTATGGCTATTTTCAGCATGCGTTTAAACGGGGACGAGGCGAAGATGTCGCAGCAGGGACAAGATATTCCCATGTCCGAGGAGGATATTGCCGATCTTAAAATGGAGGCGCTTATTTTCCCGGAATTGCATTATGAAGAAAATGGTATTACCGCAGAGTTGAAGTCGATTAAAAGCATCGAAGGACGTTCTGTTTATGAAATGGAAGTGACTAGCCCGAACGGCGATGTTCGATCCGATTATTTCGATACCGAAACAGGATATAAAGTGCGTTCGTCAAATACGCAAGAAGGTCCTGAAGGGCCAGTAGTACAATCCACTGATTATGCCAATTACACCGATTTTGATGGAGTAATGTATCCAGGTACCGTATTTATTCCATTAGGCCCGCAAAAAATGGAGGCCACAACAAAAGAGGTCAACTTCGCACCTACTTTCACCGATGAAGATTTCAAAGTGAATTAAGCATTGATTCTTTTTATTCAGAAGCCGTTTCGTTTTTGCGAGACGGCTTTTTTTTGTGCTAATCGCAAATAAATAAACAGACAATTAATATTCAATAATGACTTTGGACCGTTCGTGACCACCTTTGGCTATATAATCGCAACTCAAGAGGATAACAATAATTTAATATCTTCCAACTCAAACCCAGCCTATGGAAAGTCTTGACAGTATTCAATTAAATTTCAGTGAGGGAAATATCCTTTTCATGAATATCGCTCTTTCATTCATTATGTTCGGCGTGTCCTTGGAAATAAAAACGGATCACTTTAAACCCCTTGTTGGTCATCCGAAACCTCTTTTTACCGGTCTTTTTAGTCAGTTTATTTTTTTACCCGTAGCCACACTTATTTTGGTAAACATACTGCAGCCCAGTCCGAGTATCGCTTTAGGTATGTTTTTACTCGCCGCCGTTCCCGGCGGAAACATCAGTAATTTCATGTCTCACATGGCGCGCGGAAATACCGCATTATCCGTTTCGTTGACGGCTTTTTCATCCGCATTTTCCATTCTTCTCACTCCCTTGAACTTCGGTTTTTGGGCGGCTCTTTATCCACCTACACGAGAAATTCTGAAAACGATTACGCTCGACCCAGTAGCCGTTTTTAAAATCATTGCCTTATTGCTCATTATCCCATTGGTATTGGGAATTGGCTTCGCCAAGAAATTTCCTAAAATAACGGAGCGCATCGTAAAGCCAATCAAAAATCTGAGCATGCTCATTTTCATCGGTTTTGTAATCTTCGCCTTTAAAGCGAATTACTCGATTTTCTTAGAGGTCATTCAGTTTGTTGTTTTCATTGTTTTAGTTCATCATACGGTCGCCCTAACGGGCGGATATAACATCGCTCGCTTGATGAAACTGGATATCCCCACGCGGAGGTCCATCGCCATTGAAACCTCTATTCAAAACTCTGGACTCGCTTTGGTGCTCATTTTTAATTTCTTCGACGGTATTGGGGGAATGGCCATTTTGGCGGCTTGGTGGAGTATTTGGCATATTGTGGTAGGACTTTCCATTTCGTACTTTTGGAGTCGAAAAGCACCGGCAACGCTCGTTCCTAATTAACCTTCATGGCGAATTACCGCAAAAGTAATCTGTATAGAATCTTAAAACTTTGGATCAATGCCGGGCTTCACACGTTCTACCGATTTGAAGTGCACGGTCGTGAAAATCTGCCCAAAGGAAAGCCCTTCATCATTACCCCGAACCATGAAAATGCTCTAGTAGATGCGATAATCGCCATCATTATGATGCGCGATCAACCTTATTCCGTTGCTCGAGCTGGTGCATTTCAAAACCCGATGGTTGCAAAATTCCTGACGAGAATTCGAATGTTTCCAATCTATCGACCGCAAGATGGGATGGAAAACATGTACAAGAATGAGGAGATTATGCGCAACATTATTCAGTACATCAAAGACGGCCAGCGCATTTTAATTTATCCGGAAGGGGATCAAGCATTAACGAGGCGATTGAGACCTTTGAAAAAAGGTGTTTTTAGAATGGCCTTGGCGGCGGAAAAAGAGTCCGACTGGAAATTAGATCTTCAACTTGTTCCTACAGGCGTAGTGTATGAGGAACACGCCAAAATGGGCCGAAGCGTAGTCGTTACCTACGGAAAGCCCATATGTGTGGAAGACTATTACGATCCGGAAAATTTTAATGAGGCTCGGTTAATGAAAGTGCTTCGGGAAAAGCTCTTCGATGAGATGCGTCCTTTGATGATGGATATTCCCTCCGCAGATTATAATGATACCCTTGAAAAACTTCGACTTCTATATGTACCTCAAGCACTTAAAAATGCTGGAATTCGCCTTTCAAATTATACGCAAAAGTGGAAGTACGACCAGTCCTTTGTACGGGCCTTTTTGAATAAGGAAGAATTGGATAAACCCCTTTTAGAGACGATTAAAAAGGAAGTAGAAGAGTTGAATGACGCAGCCGCCCGTCGCCGTCTGCGCCTTCCGCTTTTCGCGAAAACCAACTGGCCAATAGTTAATCAAATTGGCGAGACGCTCTTATTGGCCATCACTCTCCCGCTTTTTGTTATGGGCTTTTTGCTCAATATAATTCCGTATAAAGTTGGTCAAGGGCTGGCCAAAAAGGTTTTTAAGCACAAGAATTTTGAAGCGACCGGACTCTTCTTTTTTGGTCTACTCACGCATTCCATTTGGTATTGGATCTTCTTTATTTTGGTTGCTTTATCGTCTCAATGGTTCATTGGACTTTATTTTGTCGCCT
>CBFIAJ010000036.1:6509-20152 GCA_965660515.1 Flavobacteriales bacterium
CGGGAATTCATTCCGATCCATTTGACGATCTGTCGACCATAATTCCGAACGCATAAGCGCTTTGGCACAGTGTAAGAATTGCGTTTTTACTTCAACGACAATACAAGCAGCCATGAGGTTCCTTTCGTCGGGAAAATGATCTAAAAGCGCTGATTCAGTACTTAAATATGCTTTGCCTTCTACGCGAAGCGTTTCGTCCATTCCGGGAATTAGAAATAGGAGTCCGACCGATCCCGTTTCAACGATGTTGGCTAAGCTATCGAGCCGGTTATTTCCTTTTGAAGTCGGGAACAACGAGTGTATGGTCGCCTTGAATAGCCACGAATCCGGCTTTTCCGCCGCGCGGAGAAGCGTCTGCAGTACCTGTTTTGCTGAACGAGGCTAAAATGGCGAACGGGGATGTTTCAATAAAATGACGCGCATGCTTATCGAGCCGAGTTAGGCTCTTTCGAATAGCTCGATCACTAGGAGTAGCATAGAGCGCCCTTAAATCCTCGACATTCTCAATCATGGAGCAGGAGTTTTAAGATTCTTTGCTCGCGTAAATTTGGCGTTCACTACATATACTCCGCTCAAGATAGTCACAATGCCAATAAAATGCCGAATGAGAATTTGCTCTCCGTCAATGAGTCCCCAAATGAGCGCGACAATGGGGATTAAATAAGTGACCGATGCGGCGAAAATTGCAGTGGTCATTTTTATAAGTTCGTTGAATAACCAGACAGCTAATGCCGTTCCAACAATACCTAAGATCGCCACATAACCCATCGCGCCGTAGGCGCCGGGCATTGACATTCTAACTATAATATCCGTTGAGAATAAGTAAATCAAAGCGAGAGGACCCACAAAACTAAAGGCGATTACCGTAATGGCTAAAGAGCGCATATCTTGTAGTTTCGACTTAATTAAATTCGTGCTGATGGCGTAGCATACGGTTGCGGCAATAGCGAAAAAGCCGTAATACCAATAATTCGCAGCGCCGAGATTTCCTTCTGGCCACATGAGCGTGGTAGCTCCTATGAGCCCAAGTGCGATACCGAGTATTTGAGCTTTAGTGACCGTCGCTCGAAACCAAATAATACCAATAAGAACCACGAACAAAGGAACAAGTGAATTGAGGACACCCACAATTGAGCTATCGAGTCGGGTTTCGGCTTTCGTAAATAAGAAGGCGGGAATTCCGTTGCCTAAAAGTCCCACTAAAAACAAAGGGAGGGCATATTTCCATTCGAAAAACCGGTAAAAACGAATGCCAAGTAGACCGATAAAAATAAAGGCGAAGGACATTCTCATGGAGGCGACTTGGTCAAAACTAAAAACCAATAATCCTTTCTTCATGAGAATGAATGAGCTTCCCCAAATAATGGCTAGGAAAACCATGATCACCCATTGGCCAAGGGTATTGTTAAATCGTTCCATCATGGCTGCAAAGGTTGAATATTTTAGCAGAAAAAGCGTTTTTCTACTACCTTTGTTCATTGGTCACATAAAGTAGTGAAGAATGGAATTATCTTTGTCTATAGAAGGAATGAGTTGTATGCATTGTGCTCGCAGGGTGCAAACCGCTCTTGAAGAGTTGGAAGGAGTAAACGGAGCGCAAGTTTCATGGGAAAGAGGCATTGCCGTGGTTGATTCTGAAGGCGTTTCAAAAGATCGATTGGCAGAAGCCGTTTCCGAAACGGAGTTATATAAAGTAATTGAAGATTAGCATTTAACAGTAAACATTATGAATATGAGAAAAGTACTTTTCACCGGAATCATCGCCGCTAGTATGGCATTATTTGCTTCGTGTAATCAACCAACCAACGAAGAGGCGGTTGTTGTTGAAGAGGTGGCAACGGAAGCGGTAGCTTCTACAGTCAATATTAAAGTCGATGGTATGATGTGCTCGCACGGTTGCGTGAACACCATTGAAAAAGCCTTAGGTAGTACGAACGGAGTGTCTTATGCAAGCGTAAACTTCGATGAATCAGTTGCGACGGTAGAGTTCGATTCAGAAGAGCTTTCGGAAGAGGAAATTGTAGAGGTCATTAACGGACTTCACGATGGAATCTATACTGCGACCTTGGCATCGATGGAATCATCAGACACAGGTTCGAAGAAATCGAGCTGCTCACAACCTTGTGATCCTTCGAAATGTACAGACGGCAAAAAAGCCGCCCATATGGAGAAGGGCAAAAAAGACTGTGCAAAAGCTTGTACGAAAATGACCGAGGCGTAATTAGTTCTCGGTAGGATTGCTAAACTTCAAGTAGGGAGCTTCCTCCGGATTCTCGAATGCGATATCCGGATTTAGGATCTCTTCAATAAGATTGATCAATCCCCATTCAAACTCTTGGAAGTCCTCCTTTGTGAGGACTTCTTTTTTGTCTGCAAAAGTTAGTTGCCCATTGAGTTGAGGAGCGCGTAGCCAACTAATTTCCGACTTTATATGCTCAATTTCTGTGCCTTCGGCACGATGCCAAAGCCATTGGTAAATCATTAATTGAACAAGCTTCTCCATATTCTTGTGCTCCTTCGCTGATTCCCAATCTCTCCAAACCAATCGATCTTTCGAGCTCGTTCCCGATTTATAGTCTACTACGTGAATGGTATCGCCAATTTGATGAATACGATCGACAGTTCCTTTGATTCGGACTTCCTTACCGTTCGATAAGCGCAATGGCGCCTCCAGTTTCTTTTCCGTTCCAAGAAGGACCATATTGGACCCCGATTTTTCAATGGTTTCGAGGTTCCGCTGTTCTTGAAGGAGGAATCGGTGCACGTATTTACGCGCAGCTTCTAATCCCAATACATTACTTCCGCGCGATAAGTCGCCACCCGGATACTTCCTGATCCAAGCCTCTTCAACGGCTTCATTTCCTTTTTTAAGGAGACCGTTTAAAAGGCCCGGAGATAATACCTCCCCTACAAATGGCTTGTAAAGTCGCTCCAACGCGTCGTGCACCACATCGCCAAAAGTGCTGGCCTCAAGTGATTCCTCTACTTCATCCGCTTCGTATAATTGAAGAACATATTGAAAATAAAACTCGAGTGGGGCATGTAAATACCGATTCAATGCACTGGGCGAAAAGCCGGATAGGCACATCTCTTTCAGTCGCTCATTGATGGCGTCTGAATGCTCAACTTTCCATTGAACATCCGTGTGCGCGCCTAAAATGGAAACCGAAACTACGTGCTCGTTGAATTCAACAGCCTCGTGAATATCGTGCAGTTCATGAGCGAGTTGGGCGATGTATCGACTTCTTTCGCCACTGCCGAATTCGTCGCTTTGAGTGGTGTGTAATAAGTGTATCTGTTTACTTCTTTGGAGTAAACGGTAGAAGTGATAGGCAAAGATCGCATCCTTTTCTTTCGTTCTTGGCAAGTGGTAATTTGCTTTTAAATCGAAGGGAATAAAACTGTTGCTTCCCTTGCCAGCCGGAAGCACTTCTTCATTTACGGAAAGAAGAATGATGTATTCGAAATCCAAAGTACGGGTCTCGAGCATTCCCATGATTTGAAGCCCTTTTAAGGGTTCTCCGTAAAACGGAACCTCTTGTTTTTGAATCAATGGGCGAAGAAAAGTTCGGACGGCGCACATCTTAGAGAGGCCGCTGTATTCGTTGTTCAAGTCATCCACCTGTTTAATTACGGTCGTCAAATGAAAGAGAAATTCACGTTCCCATTCTATTCTCCGAGCGTCGTGTGACTCCATTCGTTCTCGGCATAGTGAAGCCCATTTCACGAGATTCTTCGTTACGGCTTCGGCTTCCCAGCACGATAAAAGTAGGGCGCACCAGGAGTCCCATTCTCCGCCGTTTTCGATCCAAAGATTCTGAAGATTGGTCGGACTAAAATACACCCAGTTGCGCTGTGCAATGGCTTTTTGAATTCGATCTACCGGATGATCTGGGCATAACAATCGCCAAAGAGGATGGCTAATTAAACGAAGTACAGGTTGGTAGTAAAAGCGTTTCGATTTACCGGTAGCGCTCATTTTTTCAACTCCTTCTTGGAGTCGAATTACTTGTTCTAGAAAATCGACGGCCAAACCATGTTTAATGGAATAGCCCATGGTTACATTGACATTTCGAACTTCTTCGGGTAAAGCGTTGAGTACGGGCAATAGTAAATCTTCATCGGCCAAAACCACTGCCGTATTGGAGAAAGTGGGATCGTCTTTCGCGCGTTCTGCCAAAAGTTTTCCGGTCCATTCGGCTTGCGCCATATTTTTGGACATGGCCCAAACATCTATTTTTTTTGTTTCCGTTTTCCAGTAGTTCCCTGTCCACTTTAGTTGTCCTTGTTCTAAAAATTCAGGGATCTCCAAAAATCTCCGCAGGAACAAGCCCGCTTCTTGAACAGGGTTGTCTAAATAGTACTTATCTGCATCCCACCGCAGGTGGGCACCTTTTTCTTTGGCGAGCCATTTAAAAAGAACTTCTTCCGATTTGTTCAGGGCATTAAATCCGGCGATATAAATTTCATTGGGCCATTGTTTTGGCCACAATTCGTTCGCCCGATCCAAATTATCGGCCAAATAGCGATAGACCATTCCTTGGTAGGCCGCCTTTTTTTCAATGAGCCGCTCCCGGAAATGATGATATATCGGCTCCATTTGCTCCCAAAAACGGAGAAACTTCTTCATGAGCGGAGTGGGTTCAGCAGGGCCATCGGGCATCCACGCCTCTATTTGACGAACATCGAGCAAATGGTCGTACAGTTTATTTGCATCGACCAAATACCGATCGATTTCGTTAAAATCTTGAAGGAGCATTTGACCCCAATTGGCAAATTCTTCGATGGGCTCTTTTTCGTCGGGTTTCACCAGAGCTGAATAGCTTTGATACAATTCGAACATCAAGCGAACCGGATCGTATAGATCGAGACGGCTCCATTCTTGAATAAATGAATCAATGGAAACAATGTGTGGTGAAAGCTCAGGTGATTCAATAATGTCTCCAAAAGCTTTCCGAAGGAAAAGGGCCGATCGATTACTGGGCAAAAGTATGAGCACTTGATGCAACGCGCCCTTTCGGGCGGAATATACTTCTTCGGCTAAATCATTTAGAAATCCTTTCATAAGGCGGTAATCAAAAATGGTAAATTTGCCGCGAACCAAAGAAGAATCAGGGAACTTTATTTCCCTTAAAATGGTTCCCTAGTGGATATGAGGAATTGGATTTTCATTACGGCTCGATTAAGTTTGATTTGCGTCCTGCTAGTTGTTCTAGCAGGGAGCGTAGTGCGTATGACGGGAAGTGGTATGGGTTGTCCTGATTGGCCCAAGTGTTTTGGCTATCTCATTCCTCCGACCGAAAGGTCGCAACTAGAATGGGCACCCGATCGATCCTTTGAAAAAGGGCAGGTCATTATTCGAAACGACGCTTTGTGGGTGGCACAAACCAATTTCACAACGACGGCGGAGTACAACGAAACACAATGGGCCGAGTACACCAAGCACGACTACGCTCATTTTAATGCGCTCCATACCTGGACTGAATTTATAAACCGTCTACTCGGAGCAATTAGTGGAATTCCCGTTTTCCTCACCTTTTTACTGAGTTTCTTTTGGATCCGAAAAAGCATTTTCATTCCGCTTTTGGCCACTGCCATTCTTTTCTTGCTCGGTTTTGAGGCGTGGCTGGGAAAGGTGGTCGTCGACGGAAATTTGATTCAGGGGCAAATTACAATTCACATGCTCGGTGCATTGGCAATTGTAGCCTTGATTCTGACTTTGTTGAGTCGCCTTCGGCGCGATGGAGAACAAGCGCCCATTTTTACCGAGAAACATTTTAAGCGCTTTCTTACGATTGCCATTCTACTTTCTTTAACGCAAATCATATTGGGCACACAAGTCCGCGAAGAAGTCGATGCTATTTCGAAAGCCTTGAGCGGACTCAATCGCTCGGGTTGGATTGATCAGCTTCCGATTATTTTCAAAGTGCATCGCAGCTTTTCCTTGCTTTTAGTATTTGTAAATGCGGCTCTAGTAGTGATGAATTTTATGCGGTTTGAGCCGATACGCGAGGTGTATTGGATGGGCGTATTAGTGTTTCTGGAAGTGATTAGCGGAATCGTATTGGCTTACGCCGGGTTACCAGCTGCGATGCAGCCGGTTCACTTGATGTTCTCTTTTCTGATTTTCTCCCTTCAGGCCTATGTATGGCTCAGATCTCGACGTTCCACGTCGTTGTCTCTATGAGGTGAATGACATCTTCCCGCAGGTATTCAAAAACGGGTCTTATAGAATCGAAATTCGGTGTTGCCCGAAAGTAAAGGGCTCCGCGGAGAAAATGATTTGTGCTATCCGTTACGAAGAATTGTAACTGCGATGCCGCGTCCCCCGTTATTTCGTAGAGTACCCCATATACCTTAGTATCGGGATTAATATAAACCTGCTCTTGAATGCCATCGGCCTTTCCGGTGTGGTTATAGGCTAAATCTCGCGATTCTTCGAGGTATTTATAGAGGTCTTTATCGAGTGGTTTATAAGTGAGATGAATGTCGCTTTTAAACTGGGGTAATTGAACGGTACTCCAATAATTGGCACGTTCTTGAACGCGGCCGTAATCGGGGTATTGAAAAGAATAGGGGAATCCTTCATCGAATGCAGCGTAAGATCTTTCGGGTAAAGTGATTCGAAAATGGCCAAAGGGAAGGGGCGTAATATCTTTCCTGCCGCAGGCAGCGCTTATGAATAAAACCAAAAAAAGAAGTGAAATCTTAATCTTCATCCTGATTATTATCGGGTACGGGCAGAAGGCTTACTTTGATTCGTTTAATTCGTCGATGATCGATTCCTTCTACTTTGAAACGGAAGTTTTCGAAATCTATTTCTTCATTCTTGGTAGGGAACTTGCCCGAAATCTCGAGTATAAATCCGGCTAAAGTATCTGCGTCACCGCGGATTTCATCGAAAGTACTTCCCTCGATTTCAAGTATCCGGTAGAAGTCGTTCAGCGGAGTTTTGCCTTCAAAAATATAATTGGACTCGTCGAGTTTGGAGTAAATGATATCCTCGTCATCGAACTCGTCGGAAATATCACCAACAATTTCTTCGAGCACATCTTCAAGGGTTACAAGTCCGGAAGTACCTCCGTATTCATCAACCACGACGGCCATGTGAATTTTACGTTCTTGGAACTCTTTGAGTAAGTCGTCGATTTTTTTGTTCTCTGGAACGAAAAAGGGATCACGAATCAAATTGACCCATTTGAAGTCGCTTGGAGCATTTAAATGCTTTAATAGATCCTTGATGTACAGTACTCCTTTTACTTGGTCCAGATTTTCTTCATAAACGGGAAGACGCGAATAGCCGTTGTCGAGAATAACTTTGAGTACATGCTCGTAGGAATCCTCTGTATTCATCGCCACAAGATCCATTCGGGGTTTCATGATTTGACGGACTTCGATTGATCCAAATTTCACAATTCCTTCGAGTAACCGTTGGTCGTCTTCGGAACGTTGGTCATCGCTTGTGATTTCCAATGCGGTAGTTAAGTCTTCAACGGACAGATTGGAACCCGTTGGTTTGAGTTGTTTTTCGAGCAAACTCGAAGTGCCGATTAGAAATTTCGCCAGAGGTCGAACCAATTTGCTCATTATGAGCAAAGGCTGAGCCAGTTTTCGACTAAAACTCAATGCGTTTCGATTGGCATATACTTTGGGAAGAACCTCTCCGAAAAGGAGGAGTAGAAATGTGATGCCTAAAATTTTAACCAAAAAGTCTAGAACAACATTCGAGCTGAAGTCGAACAGCAGGTCAACCAGGAGGGTCGAAATGAGTACGATAAGAATATTGATGAAGTTGTTCGTTATAAGAATGGTGGCTAACAGCGACTTGGGCTTGTTTAGAAGGTCAAGAACGGATTCGTCTGCAGCAGATTTCTTTTTTTCGAGTACGGCGAAATCGGATGGGGACAAACTAAAAAAGGCTACTTCTGCGCCGGAAATGAAAGCGGAAACAAGAAGAAGTAGTACCAAAAGAGCAAGGTACATCAAGGATCCCAAGGGGATTTCGAGAAAGATATTCAGGAGAAGTAAAGGTTCAGGGTCAGGGTCCAATCGAAATTAGTTTCGTTCGTACTAGAAGGGTAGGTCGTCATCGTCTGAACTTCCCAAGCTTTCGGTTGAAGGTGCAGGCGGTGTTGACGTGGTTGCCGTCGGTTCTGGGTTAGACTGTGCCGCCGGGTTGGGCGATTGGAAGCTCGAAGGAGATGGTGAACCACCGCTGTTCCCACCGGGTGACCCAAGCATGGTCATGTTTGTTCCTCGAATTTCCGTACTGTATCGGTCGTTCCCTTGGTCGTCTTGCCATTGGCGGGTATGAATACTCCCTTCAATGAAGATTTTGTCCCCTTTTTTCACATATTTTTCCGCTACACCTGCGAGTCCACGTCGCAGCACAACCGTATGCCACTCCGTATTTTCAACTTTGTTCCCTTCGCGGTTTTTGTACGACTCAGTAGTGGCAATTCTCAAACGGGCTAAGGAACCACCGTCGTCAAAATGACGAACCTCTGGATCTGCTCCAAGATTACCAATAAGAAAGACTCTATTTAAACTACCGGCCATAACTTCTTGAGTTGAGTGTCTAACAAATTTATCATTCTTGAGGAATTATCCTATATAAGTCCTTCAGAAGACATCCAATCGTGAATAACTATTGGAACGGCAAAGGTCGTAAGTTCTTCTGGATCCACCACCACAATTCCCTGAAATCGTGGGGTAAAGGTCAATTTGAGTCGGTGAAATTGTATGTGAAGAAGACGGTGGCTGAGCCGATGTTTCATTTCTTGGGATGACGGGGCCAATTCGAAGGGCTGGTTATCGATCATTTTTAGCCAGAGCGCATCCTTTTGAACGTCTGCAAAGGAGATTTTATCGGAACTCACAATCCGCGGGAAATCGAACAATCCTTCCCATATACCTGCTCCTTTTCTCTTATTCATCAAAATTCCGTCGGGAGTTTCAATCACCAAGTAGTGGTACCATTCCGATTTCACTTTAGTTTTACCTTCTTTTTTCGGGAGTTCGCGAATAGTATTTGATTTCAGGGCTTCACAGCCCGATGACAATGGGCAAGAATGACAATCTGGGTTTTGCGGCTTGCATTGCAAAGCGCCAAACTCCATAATGGCCTGATTGTGAAGGTCGGGTCGCTTTTGGTCGAGCACTTCATCCGCGAGCTTCTGAAAGTATTTCTGGCCAGTAGGCCGATTAATGGGTAGGTCTACCCCGAAATAGCGAGCGAGAACTCGATAGACGTTACCGTCGACGACTGCGTGGGGCAGTTGAAACGCAAAGCTGGCTATGGCTGCTGCTGTGTAGGGACCCACGCCCTTCAAAGAGAGTAAATCTTTGTAATTCTCGGGGAATTTCCCGTCGAAATCGGCAACTACTTGTTTCGCTGCAGTATGAAGATTTCGTGCTCGCGAATAATAACCCAGGCCTTGCCACAGTTTTAGTACTTCGTCCGTTGGAGCATTTGCGAGGTCATAAACGCTTGGATACTTTTCTGTAAATCGATAGAAATATGGCAAGCCTTGTGCAACGCGGGTTTGTTGTAAAATGATTTCTGAAAGCCAAATGTAATAAGGGTCTTCCGAGGTTCTCCAAGGGAGTTCTCGATGGTTCTTTTGATACCAATCAATTAAGACTTCGGAGAATTCCATAGGGAAGAATCGGATTTGTTTGACTAAGAATAAGTTAGGGCAACAAATTTAACGTTCGTTCGGTTTTATGGAAAGGAAAAATTGCTCTATATTTGCACCCCTGAAAATGACAGACGAGTCAAGCGTTGAATTTTTAAAAAATATTGATAGAGATGACCAAAGCGGATATCGTGGCGAATATTGCAGATAAGACAGGATTAGAGAAATTGGAAGTGCAAGCCACTGTAGAAGCGTTCATGGATGAGGTGAAAGATTCTTTGGAGGTTGGTGAGAACGTATACCTTCGAGGATTTGGAAGTTTTATCGTTAAGGAGCGCGCCGAGAAGACGGGTCGTAATATTTCCAAGAATACGACCATTATTATTCCGGCACACAATATTCCTGCTTTTAAACCGAGCAAGACGTTTGTGGAAGGAGTGAAAAATAAAGTTCGCGTAGCGAAATGAGACGATTAGCGCCGGTATTTGTAATCGCCGGAGGAATTGTCCTGATCGTTCTTTTATATACAGCGCCTAGAACGGCGTTGAATGATGAAGCACCTGAAGTCAGTGAAACGGCTTTAAGTGTGGATGAATTGATTGACGAGGCCATTGAAAAAGTTCGGGGCGCAAGTCCGATGGAAGGTATTATGTCGTTAAGACAGATTGCTGAGGACCACCCGAATAACCCAAAGGCACAGTTTTACCTTGGATTGTTTAGTATACAATCAGGTCAGTATGAAAAAGCTGTGGAGCGGTTTCGAAGGGTCGTCGAGTTGGATCCAGCAAATGTAGAAGCCTACCGTTTCTTAGGCGACGCACATCAAAGCTTGGGAGACACATTGGAAATGACAGCAGCGTACGGAGCTTATCTGGATGTTGCCACCGATGAGGAATCTAAGGTAGAAGTGCAAGCTTTGCTTGATCAATGGAGTAAGTAAAAAAATTATTAACGACTTAAAGCATTAAGTTATGCCGAGTGGTAAAAAACGTAAACGTCATAAGATGGCGACGCACAAGCGCAAAAAACGTTTGAAGAAAAATCGTCATAAGAAGAAGTAATCTTTTAGATATCTAAAGGCGGAATCCTTCTGCCTTTAGGTTTTTACTATTTTCTTTCCTTTCCCTATTGCTTTGAGCATCTGGCCTATTCCCGAGGGAATTGAGTTGGCCAAAATTTTATTATTGTGAGTACCGAGCTGATTATTGATAGCAGTAGCGGTTCCGATGTTCAAATTGCCTTGCTTAAAGACGGACGTCTGCACGAGTTGCAGAGGGAAGTAGAAGGGCGGCAGTTTCAGGTAGGCGATGTCTACCTCGGAAAAGTGAAAAAGACAGTTCCTGGACTTAACGCCGCGTTTGTGGATGTAGGTTACGAGAAAGATGCCTTTTTACACTACCATGATCTAGGACCGCAGATCAAATCTCTTTTAAAGTATCAAAAAAGGACGACTACTGGTCGTCAAAAATGGTCTTTAGAGACGTTTGAACGAGAGGGTGATATCGACAAAAACGGTAAAATCGACGAGGTTATTAAGAAGGGTATGGACCTTTTGGTCCAAGTGGCTAAAGAGCCTATCTCGACGAAAGGACCGCGTATTAGTTCCGAGATTTCCATAGCTGGAAGATACTTGGTGTTAATGCCGTTTTCCGATCGTATTTCCGTTTCGTCGAAAATTCCGGACAAAGAAGAGCGCACTCGACTGCGTCGTTTGATTCAATCGATTCGCCCAAAGGGTTTCGGAGTAATCATCCGCACCGTAGCAACGGGTAAAAAAGTGGCAGATCTGCACAGCGATCTTAACGAATTGGTTAAGCGTTGGAAGAACATGCACCGCTTAATGCCGCGCAAAAAAGCACCTTATCGCTTATTGAGTGAAATGGACCGTGCAACGGCTATTTTGCGAGATATTATGAACGAGTCGTTCAATAGTATTGTCGTAGACGATGAGGAACTGTTCCAAGACATTAAGGCCTACGTGGCCACCATTGCTCCTGAAAAGGAAAACATTGTAAAGCTCTATCAAGGCCGTGTGCCTTCGTTTGAGCACTTTGGCATTGAGCGTCAGATTAAAGCTGCGTTTGGTCGATCTGTATCAATGAGCAAGGGGGCGTATTTGATCGTTGAGCATACGGAAGCGTTGCACGTAATCGATGTGAACTCTGGAAACCGATCGAATAGCAAAGAGAACCAAGAACAGAACGCTCTTGAAGTGAATTTAATTTCGGCCAATGAAATTGCTCGTCAATTGCGCTTGCGCGATATGGGTGGAATTATTGTGGTCGATTTCATCGATATGCAACGCAAAGAGAATAGAGCGGCGCTGTATGAGGCTTTGAAAAAAGCTATGGCCGACGATCGAGCGAAGCACAAGATTTTACCTCCGAGTCGTTTCGGATTGGTCGAAATTACGCGTCAGCGTGTTCGCCCCGAAATGAACATCAAAACTCGGGAAGAGAACCCTGATGGTATTGGCGAGGTAGAAGCTCCTATCCTTATTATTGATCGCATCGACTCTCAATTAGAGGGTATTATGAAACGAGGAAATAAGGTAGTTGAATTGCATACGCATCCGTTTATTGCGGCCTACCTAACGGCAGGATGGCAAAGCCTTCGAAAAAAATGGAACCGGAAGTACAAAATGAAATTTAAGGTAGTACCACGCGATGCGTACAAATACCTCGAATTCCGTTTGTTCGATGCCAAAGGAGAAGAAGTACGCGCTTAATTCGTTAGCGCCAATTTTCGCAGATTTTTATAGTCCATAAGTAATGGAACGGCTGATCCAAGGACCAGTACACCTCCGGCCAGATAGGCATACCGGACGGTGGGTCCGTCCATGAAAAAGGGCAAGCTAAAGAACCCTATTAGAACGGAACGCAAAATCAAATTGGCGACCGTAAAGGCGGTATTTGCACGTCCAATGACATAGTTCGGAATTTGGTTGAATAAGAAGGTCACTCGAATGATTCGCGTACCTGCATTCGTTATTCCTGCTGTGAAAAGACTCGCATAGAGCAGTAGGGTGTTTTTCCCTAAGCTCAAGTACAGAAAGACCGAACCTGCTAGGAGCAGCAGGATGATCACCGAGGCAACCGTATTGGTTTTAAAGAATATTTTACGGATTAGAAATCCGGCCGTTAGGGCGCCAAAAGCATAGTAGGCTTGGGCGCTAGCGAACAAATCGGGGCCCGACGCCATCCATTGATTTACGTATTGCGGCAACACAACCAAGATCTGGACAAGTACAAAGGCGAAAAGTGAATGCGTGAAGAGGCCGTATTTGAATACGAGCGGATTCATTCTGAAATAGGTAAACCCTTCTTTTAATCGTTCCGAAATAGTGTCGGTTGATTTGGTGTTTGAAGGCACCGATTCATAGCGGATTCGGCTAATCAGGAGCATTGCCAAGAAGTAAGTGAGGGCATCCAAAGCAAATATCCAATGAAGTGGCCACGACTCAATTGCGAACGGAAGAGTGACGGATAAGCCGAGCACATTAATGACCTGATGGGCAATGGTTCCGCTTATTAGCACGGCTGCGGTGGCACCTGAAAACACTTTGGTGGCTTGATTCTGAATTTCGAACAGGCTATTGATTTTTCCGTAGTTCTTAGGTTCGGTAATCTCTTGACCGAAGGCGTACAGCGCGGGGTAATGGATGTTAAAGAAGAGGGAAGTCATTCCGAATACAGTAAGTATTAGCCAGGGCGGCATGGTGCCCGCGAAAAAACCATATCCGGCCGCTAGGGCGACAATAGAACCTGCAATAAAATTGGCATACAAGAACAGCGATTTTCGAGAATAGCGATCGATCAGTGTTCCGGCGTATAGGCTCCAAAACAGACTTAAAAAAGTAACTAATCCGTACGTTACGGCGAACACGCTGCTTTGATCTAGGACATCGGCGAAGTACCAGGGAACGGCTAAAACAGAAATTCCTTGGGCAAAACCGGAGACGATGTTTGAGCTCAAAAGAAAGGTGAGGGCCGACCGGTTTTTCAT
>CBFIAJ010000037.1:0-19207 GCA_965660515.1 Flavobacteriales bacterium
TGCAATTACAAGTATAAGAATTATTAACCCTCGATGCGAACCTTATATTTGCTCTGTGGAAATGCAACAGGAATATTGGGTCGGATTAGGAAGTAACTTGGGTAACAGGAAGGAAAACCTAATGTGGGCGGTGGATCGATTGAATGAGCGAGGTACTGTACACCGTCAATCAAGTCGGTATGAGAATCCGCCCGAAGGCTTTCAGAGTTCAGAGCTGTTTCAGAACGCGGTGGTTCAATGGCGCACGTCGCTGCTGCCTTTGGAGGCGTTGGCTTTATTTAAAGAATTGGAGAATGAACTCGGTTTGCGGCCTTCGCGGCCGGATGGAGGCTATGCAGATCGCTACATTGACTTGGATTTATTGTGGTGGTCGGGCGGTAGTTTTGATTCAGCAGAACTGTGCATTCCCCATCCTAAAATGTTGGAACGTTCTTTTGTGGTCGTACCCCTTAACGAAATAGAGGCCGATTGGAAAAAACGGCTGGGTGTAGATGAAAAAATCGAAAATGGTTTAATGGATGCTAAAATGATTTGCCTTGGGCCCATATAATTACATTGCCATAGAAGGGAATATTGGCGCGGGCAAAACGAGCCTGGTGAATAAAATGGCCGAAGATTTTTCAGGGCGTTTAATATTGGAGCAGTTTAGTGATAACCCCTTCTTGCCTAAGTTTTACGAGGATCCAAAAAAGTATGCTTTTCCTTTGGAAATGAGTTTTTTGGCCGAACGCTTTCAGCAGTTGAGTGATCAACTGCCGCACGCGGATCTATTTTCAAGCTTTACGATTTCGGACTACTTTGTACTCAAATCGCTCATTTTTGCACAGGTCAATTTAGAACAGGATGAGTACGAACTGTACAAACGTGTTTTCCATTTAATATATCGTCAAATTCCGAAGCCGGATTTGTTGGTTTATTTACACCGGCCAACAGAAGTGTTATTGCAGAATATTCAACAGCGGGGACGACATTATGAGCATGATATAGAAGAGCGTTATCTCAACGAGATTCAAGAGAGCTACTTTAATTATTTAAAACAGGAAAAGGAACTGCGTATTTTGATTTTGGAAGTGGGCGATGCTGATTTTTTAGAATCAAATGAAAAATACAAGACGATCACCGCACAAATTGAACGTGAATACCCAGTCGGGATAACGGTTTCAAGCTTGACTTAATTCACAAAAGAACGTTGACAAATGTTTGTGGAAATCTGTGATAGGTCTGTAGAAAAATTAACTTTGTACTTGTAAAATTGAAAATTATACAAATCAACAACGACATGAAAAAGGCAACGTATTTACTGATCGCCATGCTTATCATTGGGGGTGTTTCAGTTCAGGCTCAGGAAACCAAGCGTTTCAAAGACGAGTATAATACCTGGAGCATTGGGCTCCACGGAGGTAACTTATACTGTTTTGGAGATGGATATGGATTCTTGAAAGATGGTGTAAGTGATGAAGTTGGATTTGACTTCGGATTCGGAATCAATGTGAATAAAGAATTCAACCACGTTTTTGGATTGCGCCTTCAAGGTTTGTTTGGAACCATAACCGGAGGTAAAATTGATGGTGGCTATGGTGAATCGAGCATTGCCGATTTCTCGGGTCAGATTATTGTTAATTTCGGCAACTTGACAATGACCAGAAAAGCGACTAAAAAATTCAATCCATATTTGAATGTAGGTTTAGGAGCGAACTTTCATGATCCAGCGCTTTATCAAGCAGATGGAACAGAGGTGGACGCGGAAGATAGTCAAGCCGCCCTTGTTATTCCTTTGGGAATTGGAGTCGAGTACAAGCTGGGGAAAAAGTTTTTCCTTGACCTGAATACAACCTACCGTGCTTCTTCTTCTGATTTATTGGATGGATTCAGCTCTGACCGTAGTAATGATGCCTTTTTGTATACAAGTCTTGGAGTAGGATATACTTTTGGAAAGAAAGAAGAATCTGTGGAGTGGGTGAACCCAATGGATCAGATGTACATGGATCTCACCAGTATGCAAACTACGGTTGACGAAATTTCTAAAGACGCCGATGGCGATGGTGTTGCCGATATGTACGATGCTGAAAACAATACTCCGGCCGGAGTATCTGTTGATGGTCGTGGTCGTGCCCTTGATGTTGACGGTGATGGAATTCCTGATCACGTAGATCAAGATCCATTTACTCCTAAAGGAGCTACGGTAACTCCTGATGGTCGCGAAGCAGATTCAGATGGTGATGGTGTTCCAGATAGCCGTGATAAAGAGGCTAATACACCCGCTGGTGAATTGGTTAACTTCCAAGGGGTTTCAATACCGACCGGAGAATTGAATGGAGCGTATTTGCCGAGTATTTACTTTGCATTGGAAAGTAGTTCAGTGACCTATGCAAACTACGAGCGTTTGGCTTCTGTAGCCCGTGCGATGAAGTTGAATCCTGATGCTCAAGTTCGTATTGTTGGTCACGCCGACAAAACGGGTTCTGCAGAGTACAATGACAAATTAGCTGCGGCCAGAGCGCAAGCCGTTGCGGATCACTTGAACAAGTACTACGGAATTGAAATGAGTCGTATGGAAGTATCTGGAAAAGGATTTAACGATCCATTGGCCGACGGTCAAAACAAAATCAATCGTAGAGTTGACTTCGAAGTGAAGTAATTCAAACGAGATCTATTAAAAAAGGAAATGCCTCCCAATGGGAGGCATTTTTTTTATCTTGGTTTTATGGAGTACGACGATGCAATAGGGAGTTGGTTGAGTGTGGATCCGATGGCACAATGTCCTTACTGAACCATTTACTTGCACCTGGTGTCAAATGAGAATCTACAACCGACCCAAAAACGGCTTCACTGCTTCCCAAAGCACCATTCCCGACGAAACAGAAACGTTTAAGGAGTGCTTGGTGCCAAATTGAGGAATCTCTAAGCAAGTACTGCACAAATCAATTACCTCTTGCTTTACCCCTTTTACTTCGTTGCCCAGAATGAGGGCATATTTGTGATCCGCACTCGGTTTCCAATCGTTCAAGGCCGTACTATCTTCGGCTTGTTCAACGGCGATCAAATGGTAACCATCGGCCCGAAGGGCCATACAAGCGGCGATCGTATCTTCAAAATAATACCAATTCACAGTATCCGTTGCGCCCAAAGCCGTTTTCTCCATTTCGCGATGGGGAGGCCGAGCAGTAATACCGCATAAGTAGATACCTTCCAGGCGAAAGGCGTCGGCCGTTCTAAAAACAGACCCCACATTGTGCAAGCTCCGAATGTTGTCGAGCACCACCACAACCGGAATTTTTTCGGCTTCTTTAAACCCGTCAATAGAGAGCCGATTGAGCTCGTGAATCTTTAGTTTTCTCATATATTCGTGCCTTGTAACAAAGGTAACCAAAGCCAATAAATAGTGGCCAAGAAGAAAGAAACCCCCTTAATGACTCAGTACAATGGTATCAAAGGAAAGTATCCAGATGCCTTGCTGCTTTTTCGCGTGGGCGATTTCTATGAAACCTTCGGCTCCGATGCGGTAAAAACGGCCCGTATCCTGGGAATTACCCTCACCAAAAGGGCTAACGGTGCCGCTTCCCATATTGAATTGGCGGGCTTTCCTCACCATGCCCTCGATACCTACCTGCCCAAATTGGTTCGCGCCGGGGAACGAGTGGCGATTTGCGATCAACTGGAAGAGCCCACGAAAGGCAAAAAGATTGTCGATCGCGGGGTTACGGAATTGGTCACCCCTGGGGTATCGTACAACGATCAGGTTATTGATGTCAAGAACAATCACTGGCTAGCAGCCGTGCATTTAGGCGGGGTTCAAGTGGGCGTTTCTTTTTTAGATGTAAGTACGGGCGAATTCTTCCTAGCGGAAGGACGAATAGACTACATCGCTAAGTTGCTGCAAAGCTTTTCACCCAAAGAAGTGTTGTTTGAAAAGAAGTACAAACGCGACTTCGAAGAAAATTTTGGTCCGGGTTATTACACCTACGCATTGGAAGATTGGGTGTTTCACGAAGAGTTTGCCCGCGAATGCCTTTTAAAACACTTCAAAGTCAAAAACCTAAAGGGTTTTGGCGTGGAAGCGAATGCCTTTGGCGTTGTTGCGGCCGGAGCCAGCCTTCATTATTTATCGGATACCCAACACGACAAACTCGCGCATATACAAAAGGTACAGCGGATTGAGGAAGAGCAATACGTTTGGATGGATCGCTTTACGATTCGAAACTTAGAGCTGCTCTATTCTCCGCACGAAGGAGGACGCACCTTATTAGACATCATAGATCAAACGATCAGCTCTATGGGAGCGCGATTGATGAAACGTTGGTTGGCGCTTCCATTGAAAGATTTAAAAGCGATTGAAGCTCGCCACGATGTAGTCGAGTATTTGTATCGCGATGCTTCTATGTCCGATTTGTTGACGATTCAACTAAAGGAGATCGGCGATCTCGAGCGACTGGCTTCTAAAATTGCCACCGGTCGCATAAATCCGAGAGAAGTTAATCAATTGAAATACGGGCTCGAGTGTTTGTTGCCCATCAAAGAAAAGATCGATGAAAGTACTTCAAAAGTGCTCAAGGCAATGGGGTCGAAGCTCGATCTTTGCGCCGATTTGGTCGCTTTAATTGCCGCGCAAATAAATGAAGATCCGCCAGTTCAAGTCGCTAAAGGCGGGGTGTTTGCCGAAGGAGTGTCGGAAGAGCTCGACGAGTTGCGCGAAATTTCATCGAACGGGAAAGCGGTATTGCTCGAGCTTCAAAATAGAGAAGCGGAACGAACGGGAATATCGTCCTTAAAAGTAGCGTTCAACAACGTTTTTGGTTACTACCTCGAGGTGCGGAACACGCACAAAGATCGGGTGCCGGAAGAGTGGATTCGCAAGCAAACGCTTGTCAATGCGGAACGGTACATTACGGAAGAGTTGAAAGAACTCGAGCAAAAAATTCTGAGTGCGCAAGATCGCATCCTTTCGATAGAAAGCGCGCTATATCAAAAACTCATTGAAAAGTTGGCGCCCTACATAGAGGCGGTTCAAGGCAATGCCTTTCAGCTGGCCCAGCTCGATTGTTTGAACGCTTTGGCGAATTTGGCCAAAGATCACCATTATGTGCGCCCCGAGATGAATGATGGGTTTGCCATCGAAATTAAGGAGGGAAGGCATCCGGTGATTGAACAGCAGCTGCCTCTGGGTGAATCGTATGTTACGAACGATGTTTTTTTAGATCGAGAGGAGCAGCAAATCATTATGATTACGGGCCCCAATATGTCGGGTAAATCGGCCTTGCTGCGGCAAACAGCCTTGATTTCCTTGATGGCTCAAATGGGAAGTTTTGTTCCGGCCCTATCGGCCCGATTAGGGCTGGTCGATAAAATTTTTACTCGGGTGGGGGCGAGCGATAATATCTCGCTGGGAGAGTCCACGTTTATGGTAGAAATGAACGAAACGGCGAGTATATTGAATAATCTATCGGAGCGGAGCCTTATCTTGCTCGACGAAATAGGTAGAGGAACCTCGACCTACGACGGTATTTCCATTGCCTGGAGTATCGCTGAGTTTATTCATGAACATCCTACTCGGGGCAAAACATTATTCGCGACGCATTATCACGAGCTAAATGAAATGCACGACCGATTTGAACGCATCCAGAATTTCAATGTAAGTGTTCGGGAAGTTGATAAGCGTATTGTGTTTTTGCGAAAATTGGTGTCGGGAGGCAGCAATCACAGCTTTGGTATTCACGTGGCAAAGATGGCCGGAATGCCCAAACAAGTAGTGGAGCGGAGCAAACAAATACTGAGTCAGCTTGAGCAATCGCACTCGAGCGAATTATCGGATTCGTCGGATACGCGGGAAAAAGTAAAACGCGCCACTGAAGAAAGTGAAATGCAGTTGAGCTTTTTTCAATTGGACGACCCTGTGCTCCAGTCTATTAAAGAGGAGATTGTGAAAACGGACATCAATAATTTGACTCCAGTCGAGGCTTTGATGAAGCTGAATGAGATTAAAAAGATGGTAGGGGGCTGAAAAAGCTTGTTAGGTTTTAAAATTGTGTTAAATTTGCCACCTCTTAACGACGCGAGAATAGCTCAGTGGTAGAGCACGACCTTGCCAAGGTCGGGGTCGCGGGTTCGAATCCCGTTTCTCGCTCAAGAAAATGAAGCTCTGAAGGTTTTCCTTCGGGGCTTTTTTTGAGCACTCGCGCTTGAGCGGGGTGCGAAATTTAAAGCCGCGGTAGGTGCGTGAGCACACAGAGTTTCATTTTATTGAAACTTTTCCTGCGCAAGGAGGGAAAGCGCCGAGCGCAATCCCGTTTCTCGCTCAATTTTTTTTTTTTGAAGCCTCCAATGCGACTGTGTTGGAGGCTTCTTTTTTGCTTTCCATTCTATTCTAGGCTCATGCGCACTAGAATTCGAAAATAGTTCCGTAGATCATTCTTTTTGTTTCGAAAGGATTTCGAATAGTATTTTAAAATTGTTTACTTTTGCCCTCCGCTACCCGGGTGGTGGAATTGGTAGACACGTTGGACTTAAAATCCAATGAACATTGCGTTCGTACGGGTTCAAGTCCCGTCCCGGGTACAAACAAAGAAAAGGCCGTTCCGCATTTTGCGGAACGGTTTTTTTGTTTTCCAAGCACGAAGCGCTGGCGCTTCGGGATTGGAAAATGGAAAAAGAGAGCGAATCGGGGCCTTTTCTTTGTTTGTAATTCCCCCTCCATTTACTTCTTGCCGGCGCAGTCCGGCAAAACGCCGTCCCGGCCTGTTGGATGTCTTTTGTTTTCCAAGCACGAAGCGCTGGCGCTTCGGGATTGGAAAATGGAAAAAGAGAGCGAAGTGGGTTCATTTCATGTGCTTATGAAGGATATGAACCGGGCATGTTCTTTTCAATTGATATATTTGATTGGCTAAACCACAATTCATGAGAATCATCCTATTCCTCGGTATTTGCATTTTGTTCACTTCGTGTGCGACCGTATTCGGTAGCCGATACAATACACTGAAGTTTGACGAAAGCATACCAGATGAAGCGCGAGTTTATATCGATGGAGAAGACGTAGGGGTGCCCAGCGAAGGGAAAATTAAAATCCCGGCGACCCTGATTCAAGACCAGTCTCAAGTGAAAATTGTCGACGCGAATGGATCAATCTTAATTGAAGCGACCATAGAGCGGAAGGTTCATCTAGGCTATTTTGTAGCTGATTTTCTCGCTCCAGCAGTTTCCCATTCTGTAGATTTTATGTCCGGTAATATTTATCGGCCTTATCCTAGAAACTTTAGCCTAAATCCATGAGAAAATACGTACTCCTTTTCGCCCTTATTGGCGCGAGCTTTGCTGGTTATGGACAATCGTGGCGAGACTCACTCAATGCAAATCCGAATTACGGTAAATTCAATTTCTTTCAAATTACGGGGCATACGGGGACTCATCTCTACACAGGTAACGGTTTAGATGAAGCTCTGGAAAACGGATATGTTGGGGTCGAAGTACGACTAGGCTGGCAATCCTATGGAAAGGAATGGTGGCAAGCCAATGCAAAATTTCCGAGCTACGGAATCGGATATTATTCTGGGGTTATTGGCGATCCTGAAATACTGGGGAATCCAAATGCGCTGTACGCTTGGTTTTCTCAGCCTTTGACCAACCCGAATGCCAAACATGCACTGATGTGGGATATTGCGGCCGGACTTACATACGATTTGAAAAGCTACGATGCAGAGACCAATCCGTATAACGACGCTATCGGCTCAAAAACCACCGTTTATTTTAATGTAAATATTGGGGGGAAAAGTCAGATAAACAGAGAAATTGACCTTACCTACGGAGTAGATTTGACGCATTTTTCTAATGGCCGTTCTTTTACACCTAACTACGGGTTGAATATGTTCGGGGTTAATGTGGGCGTGCGCTACAATTTCAATCCTTTCCAAAAATACGTGTCGGCTCAAGATCCGCAACTCATATTGGCTTCAAGACCGACTTACGTGTACAAGGAGGCTCCGGTAAAGCCTAAGGGAATTGACTTCAGTATTTACGGAAGTGTTGGAACCGTGCAAACGGAGCGCGATTCTGGTGTGGGATTGCGCTATGGAACCAGTTCTTGGGTATTTGATTTCAGAAGGGTGTATGCACATAAAGGGGCTTTTACCTTAGGTGCTGATTTATTTTATGATGGTTCTCTCTATGAATTATCGGACGAATGGACGAATGGCGAAGCAGCCCAAAAAGGAGATTATTGGAATGTGGGCGTCCATATTGGACATGAATTCAATATTCAGAATTTCGGATTGGTTACGCAGTATGGTTGGTACGTGTACAAAACAATCGACGCCAGAGGAACCAATTGGATGCGGGTAGGACTGAACTATAAATTTTCAGATAGATTATTCGCTCAAATGGCACTGAAAACGCAAAACGGCGCTATTGCGGATTGGATTGAATTTGGTGTGGGGTATCGACTGTTTAGAAATTACAGCCAAGGAACACATCGATAAACTTTAATGCAATTCGAGGTGCTGCAAAATGATTTCTGTAGCGCCTTGATTTTTCTCTACATACTTTTTCGACCGTTGCCCCAACTCTTTCCAACGAAAAGGCAGCGGCAACCCACCCCAATCGTCCGCTCGATCAATAGAAAAGGCGGCACCGAGCTCTTTCAGATCGCGGGCTTCTTTGAACTTATCATACTTGGGCCCGAAAAAAACAGGAAGCCCCCATACAGCAGGTTCCAGCGTATTGTGAATCCCTTCTCCGAAGCCACCACCAATAAAAGCAGCATCACCATATTGGTAAATTTGTGATAGAAGGCCAATGGAATCGACGATAAGTACCCGCGTTTTGTAATTAGAAAGGGTGCTCAATTTTTCCGCCCCAGGGAATAATTTTAAAAGCTCATTAATGTGGATTTCACTGACATCATGAGGAGCTATAATCAAAGGCCCGCTCCAGTTAACTTCCAGGATTTCTTCGTCTTCTTTCCAAGTCGACCCTCCGACTAAAACGGGGCCTGAATGATTTTTTTTCCATTTCTCCAATGCCGGAATTTTTTCGGCCTCTTTTCGAATCATGTGTACACGATCTAAACGAGTATCACCCGAAACCAGTACATCTTGGGCGCCGAGCGAGGAGATATAGTTAGCCGATTCTTCGTCTTGAACGAAAATCTTTTGATATCCTTTCAGGGCTTTTAAAAAAGACTTGCCCATAGCTTTTTCAAACACCTGACCGGACCTGAAAATGGCGGAAATCAAATAGCGATTTACGCCGTTTTTATCGAGTTCGTTGAGGTGGTGTAACCAGGTTTCGTATTTAACAAAAATGGCTGCTTTGGGTTGAAGTAATTGAATGAAGTCCTGCGCGTTGGATTGGCTGTCAAGGGGCAAGTATAAAACGGCGTCTACTTTATCATAGTCCTTTCTTATTTCGTAGCCAGAGGGGCTAAAAAAGGTAAGTACAATTTTTTCTTGGGGCCTATCGGCCCGAAGGGCCTCAATCAACGGACGACCTTGTTCAAATTCGCCTAGAGAGGCGCAGTGAATCCAAATTGGATGCTTCACGTCTTTAAGCAATGCCGCATATCGTGCCCGCCAATTTTTTCTACCGCTTAGCCATAATTTGGCTTTGGCGTCACGAAGGCTGGCTACCTTGATACCAAGCCCATATGCCCTAACTCCGACCGAATACCAAAAGGGAATTGGGAACGCCATTAATAATAATAGTACTTCGCGTTACGATCGTTTTTCGGATACAGGGCGAGAGTGAACCCAATTCGAAATCCGAGGGTAAGGTCGGTCCGATTCTCATTATACGGACCTCTTAAATCCATTTGCCAGTCGCGCCGCCCTTTTAAAAAACCTTGGGATAATTCTATTCCGGCAAAGGCATTAAATAGTCCGTCATTGGCCAAATACAAGTAACCGAGCGTTTCGGAAATATAGAATCCGTTCGTCATTCGGTCGTAATAGGGTGTGTAACTTTGACTGAGTTGTGGAGCTAATCCGCCAATGTTATCGATAAATATACTGTGTTGCCAGAAGCCCATTTTGGCCAAAGCAAAGAAGCCGCTGTTTACATTTGGCCCTGGGCCCCCTAAATGATAACCCAAAGATCCATAAACGCGGAAGCCCCGCTGAAAAACACGTATATCGGCAAAGCGTCCGTTTGCATCAATAATTTGGCCTTCCGAAGTAGAGATGCTATCAAAAATACCGGTTTCTTTTACCCCTCCGCCAAAATTGAAATCGGTTCCAATACCGAAGTAGTAACGATTCTTTTTTACAATAAAATCAAAGCTAAGCGCGCTGTGATTCGAAAACCGTTCCTCTAAATCACCTTGTGGAATTTGGAAGGCGTACGAGAATTGAATCATGGGTATAACCGCATTTGTGTCTCGAGAGGTCACTTGAGCATTAAGCCAATTCGGCGCTGTAAAAAGTACGAGCGTCAAATAAAATAGTTTGAATGATTTCATACCTTGATTACCTATTATATACCCTTTACTCACCGCGATTAATTACTACATTTGTCAGTAAAGATACTAATTCATCTCTATGAGAAAGCTCCAGATGGTCGACCTTGGTGCACAGTACGACCTAATAAAAAATGAGATCGATGAGGCCGTGCATTCGGTAGTTCGCTCAACCGCTTACATTAACGGGCCTGAAGTGAAGTCGTTTCAGTCGGAAATTGAATCTTACCTGGATGTAAAACATGCGATTCCATGTGCCAACGGTACGGATGCTCTGCAAATTGCGATGATGGGCTTAGGTCTCAAGCCCGGAGATGAAGTAATTACGGCGACGTTTACCTACGTAGCTACTGCTGAGGTAATTGCCTTGCTGGGTTATACACCGGTTTTGGTAGATGTCAACGAAGATACGTTTCAAATTGATCCGGAAGCTATTCGCGCGGCAATTACGCCCAAAACCAAGGCGATTGTGCCTGTGCATTTATTCGGGCAGAGCGCGCCAATGGAAGAAATAATGAAAATCGCTGAGGAGCACAATTTATTTGTGGTAGAGGATAATGCGCAGGCCATTGGAGCAGAGTACACTTTCAGTGATGGAACCGTGAAGAAAACGGGCACCATTGGTCACGTTTCTGGAACGTCATTTTTCCCGTCGAAAAACTTGGGTTGCTACGGTGATGGCGGATGTATTTTTACGAATGACGACGACTTAGCACATAATTTGCGCCAAATTGCTAATCACGGCCAATCGGTCCGATACTATCACGATCAAGTTGGAGTGAACTCTCGACTCGACAGTATCCAAGCAGCCATTTTACGCATTAAGTTGCGTCATTTGGATCGTTATAACACATCGCGCCGAGAGGCGGCGGATTATTACGATGCGGCATTTGCCGATATGCCTCAATTGAAAACACCATCAAGAGCTCCACGGAGCTCGCATGTATTTCACCAATATACCCTTCAATTACTTGAAGGAAATAGAAATGAGTTGGTAGAAAAAATTATGGCTCACGATGTGCCTGCGATGATCTACTACCCAGTGCCCTTGCACATGCAAAAAGCGTATAAAGATGATCGGTATAGTGAAGGAGCTTTTCCTAAAACTGAAAAGTTATGTGCAGGTGTATTCAGTTTGCCTATGCACAGTGAACTAACAAGAGAACAACAAGACCTAATTATAAACACAGTAAAAATATCCTTGAAATGAAAATAGCCGTAGTAGGAACAGGATATGTTGGTCTGGTTACTGGAACGTGTTTGGCAGAAACAGGAAATAGTGTTATTTGTGTTGATATCGACGAAAGTAAAGTCGAGAAAATGCGCAACGGAGAAGTGCCGATTTATGAACCGCATCTCGATGTTTTATTCGAGCGAAATATAAAGGCGGGCCGATTGACATTCACGACTGATTTAGCAGAGGCCGTTCACCCCGCGGAGATAATTTTTCTCGCTTTGCCAACTCCTCCCGGAGAGGATGGAAGCGCCGACTTGAGCTATGTTTTGGGCGTTGCAGATGAATTGGGAAAGATGATTCGCGACTATAAAGTAATTGTAGATAAGAGCACCGTTCCTGTAGGGACAGCGGATAAAGTGACCGCCGCGGTTGCAGTCAACGCAACGGTTGACTTTGACGTAGTTTCGAATCCAGAATTCCTGCGCGAAGGATTTGCTGTGGACGATTTTCTGAAGCCCGATCGTATCGTTGTTGGAACATCGAGCAAGCGGGCAGAGTCGTTGATGCAAAGCTTGTACAAGCCCTACGTTCGTCAAGGAAATCCGATTATTTTCATGGATGAAAAATCGGCCGAGTTAACGAAATACGCGGCCAATAGCTTTTTGGCTACCAAGATCACTTTCATGAACGAAATAGCGAATTTCTGTGAGTTAGTGGGCGCCGATGTCGATAAAGTTCGAATCGGAATCGGAACTGATACGCGAATAGGGAAGCGGTTTTTATTCCCGGGAATTGGTTACGGTGGAAGTTGCTTCCCAAAAGATGTTCAGGCATTGGCTAAATCGGGCCGCGAGGCCGGATACGATTTCCGAATTTTGGAATCTGTAATGGGCGTTAACGAAGAGCAAAAAGTGGTCATTGTTCCGAAAATAATGGATTACTTCGGAGGCGACCTGAAAGGAAAGAAAATTGGTATGTGGGGACTGGCATTTAAGCCTGATACCGATGATATTCGCGAGGCACCGGCCTTGTATATTATCGATAAACTCGTTGAAGCAGGCGCGGAGGTAACGGCCTTCGATCCCGAGGCGGCCGACAATGTTCGCGGGGTCATTGGAGACAAAATTCAATACGCCAATGATCAGTATGCAGCGATCGACGGAGCCGATGCTTTGGTGATTTGTACCGAATGGAGCGTCTTCCGCAATCCAGACTTCAATGAAGTTTCCGACAAATTGAAAAACAAGGTCATTTTTGACGGTCGTAACTTATACGATTTAGATGAAATGAAAGAGTTAGGTTATTACTATAGTAGTATCGGACGTCAAATCGTCCATTAGGTAAATATTATGCCCAGGGTTTTAATTACAGGAGCCGCGGGCTTCTTAGGTTCTCATTTGTGTGATCGCTTCCTGGCAGAAGGATATCAAGTGGTCGGTATGGATAACCTGATTACAGGTGATTTAAGGAATATCGAGCATTTATTTCCTCGAGACGATTTCGAATTCTACCACCACGATGTGAGTAAATTTGTATACGTGAGTGGAGAAGTAGACTACATTCTCCATTTTGCTTCACCGGCAAGTCCAATTGATTACCTCAAAATTCCGATTCAAACCTTAAAAGTTGGGTCGCTCGGAATTCACCACTTGTTAGGGCTTGCTAAAGAAAAGAAAGCGAGAATCATTATTGCCAGTACTTCTGAAGTATACGGTGATCCGAAAGTGCACCCGCAAACGGAAGACTATTGGGGAAATGTAAATCCGGTCGGACCGCGAGGCGTGTATGATGAAGCCAAGCGATTCCAAGAGGCTATGACCATGGCATACCATACATTCCACGGTTTAGAAACACGTATTGTTCGAATTTTTAATACCTACGGTCCACGTATGCGACTCAATGACGGACGTGTGTTGCCAGCTTTCATTGGTCAGGCGTTGCGCGGCGAAGACTTAACTGTTTTTGGTGACGGATCACAAACGCGATCTTTTTGCTATGTTGACGATTTAGTTGAAGGTATTTATCGCCTGTTACTGAGCGATTGCGCCGATCCAGTGAACATCGGAAATCCCGATGAAATCACCATTTCTGAATTTGCGGAAGAGATCATTAAACTTACGGGAACAGACCAAAAAGTGATTTACAAAGATTTGCCTACCGACGACCCTAAAGTTCGCCAACCAGATATTACAAAGGCACGGGAAATCCTTGGATGGGAACCTAAGGTGAGTCGAGAAGAAGGGCTTAAAATTACCTACGAATACTTCAAAAGCCTTCCTACGGAACGACTACACGATACGGCTCATTACAATTTTGATGACTATATAAAACGCTAGTTATGAGTCATAAAATACTAGTGACAGGTGGGTTAGGGTATATTGGTTCACATACTTGTGTTGCGCTTATTGAACAGGGTTACGAACCTTTGGTCATCGACAACTTGTCGGAATCCGATATTGAAGTAAAAGAGCGTATTGAACGAATCACCGGACGTGAACTACTTTTTGAAAAGGTGGAAATGTGTGATGCCGATGCGTTGAATAAACTATTCGAACGACACCCCGATATTGCGGGCGTTATTCATTTCGCGGCTTTTTTACTCGTCAATGAATCGGTTCAGAATCCGTTGAAATACTATGAGAACAATCTAATTTCAACCATGAACCTGCTTCGCTGTATGGATCGGTTCAATGTGTGTCCCATTGTATTTAGTTCAAGTTGCACCGTTTACGGCAACCCCGATGAGCTTCCCGTTGGTGAAAATGCACCTATTAAAGAAGCAGAATCACCTTACGGCAATACGAAGAAAATGGGGGAAGATATATTGCGCGACTTTAGTAGTATTTGCGATGTAAATGTCATATCGCTCCGCTATTTTAATCCCATTGGTGCGCATGAAACCGCTCATATTGGTGAATTTCAAGACGGAGAGCCACATCATTTAGTTCCCTATATAACTGAAACAGCAGTCGGCAAACGCGAATTTCTTCGGGTTTTTGGCGGAGATTATGATACGCGAGACGGCAGCTGCGTGCGCGATTACATTCACGTTATGGATATAGCGGAGGCTCATATTTTGGCGGTACAGCGCCTTATCGACGCGAAGAATGAAGGTTCTTTTGAAGTATACAATTTGGGTTCTGGAGATGGCTCAACTGTTCTTGAAATGATTAACGCCTTTTCAACGGCTACAGGTATCAATATTTCCTACGAGATCGTTGATAGGAGAGAAGGGGATGTAGGGGCTGTATATGCCGACATTACCAAAGCAAAGAATATATTGGGGTGGACCCCGAAACGCTCTTTGGAGACTATGCTTTCTTCAGCATGGAATTTTGAAGAGTCCTTAAAATAGAAAGCATGTCAAATTTTGAAAGAACATTGTTGATTACCGGTGGAGCAGGTTTTATTGGTTCGCACGTCGTGCGCCTATTCGTAAATAAATATCCAGATACGCTGATCGTAAACCTAGATTTACTCACCTACGCAGGAAATCTTGAAAATTTGCGGGATGTTGATCAAAAACCCAATTATGCTTTCGAGCGAATTGACATCAACGATGCGGCTGCCTTGAAAGATTTATTCGGTCGGTACTCTTTTGATGGAGTTATTCATTTAGCGGCCGAAAGCCACGTGGATCGAAGTATAACGGATCCTCTTGCCTTTGTTCGAACCAATGTCATCGGCACGGTGAACTTACTGAATGAAGCCGTTGACGCTTGGAAGGGAAACTTTGAAGGAAAGCGTTTTTACCATATTTCAACAGACGAAGTGTACGGCACATTAGGAGAAACGGGATTGTTTTTAGAAACGACACCTTATGATCCTAATTCACCTTATTCAGCATCCAAAGCGAGCTCAGATCATTTTGTTCGAGCCTATGGTGAAACCTATGGCTTACCCTATGTGGTAACGAACTGCTCGAACAACTACGGACCCAACCAGTTTCCGGAAAAATTAGTGCCTCTGTTCATTCACAACATCAAAAACAATAAATCTTTACCGGTATATGGTGATGGACGCTACACGCGCGATTGGCTTTATGTTATTGACCATGCGCGTGCGATTGACTTAGTGTATTCGGAAGGAAAAAATGCCGAAACGTACAATATTGGTGGATTCAATGAATGGCAGAATATTGATTTGATTAAAGTGCTAATCAAGCAAATGGACGAGAAGTTAGGTCGTGCCGAAGGCACCTCAGAAAGCCTGATAACTTATGTGACGGATCGACCAGGACATGATCGCAGATACGCCATTGATGCCAATAAAATTAAGAATGAGCTAGGTTGGGAACCTTCGGTGACCTTTGAGGAAGGGTTATCAAAAACCATCGACTGGTACTTGGCGAATGAAGAGTGGCTCAACAACGTCACTTCTGGAGCGTATCAAGCCTATTACGACGAAATGTACGCGAAGCGTTAAAGGAGCACATTGCCCACCGGTTCTATCGGTGGCGGCAGATCTTCTTCACCGAGCATCTCGCGCAAATCAATTTCAATAGTGCGGCATAAATTGGTCATCGGTATGTCGAATGCCAATCCTTCAAAAGGGTTTTCCGCATAGTCTCCTACTATTTCCATGATGATAAATACCCAACCGACCAGAACGGTAAAGGGGATGGTCATAAATACCATCCAAGGTCCCATTGCATCAAATGCCTGGGTGAGCCCTAAGGGTAGTAAGCCTATAAATAAATAAGTGAAAATGAGGGATGAAGTCGCGTATTGGCGGGGGAGTGGAAAGTTTTTGATTCGTTCATTCTTCCCCTGCTGGGTGTAAAAATCGATCAGCATTCGCTCCATTTCCATGTGTTGGAAATCGTTCAGTATTTTGCGTTTTCTCAGTTCTGTGAGTTGGGCCGATTGATTCGCGATCAGTTGGGTCGCCCCATTCTTCGCATTCATAATTTGATTCATCTCCGTCGGATGAAGAAATGGCGAAAGTTCTTCTTCTTTGGAGAGGTGAAAGAAATTCTTCGCCAAATGCTCTCTATACGGTTTATTATGGGGCTCGTAGTGCTCCCATTGCCTGTGCGTCAATAATTGCTGACGGTGCTTATACAGCCACGCAATATGCCGATAAATGAGGGTTCGGCGAATCTCTTTAAGTTCCTTCTCGTCTAGGTCTTCTCTATTAATGGTGCTGACTAGGTCACGCGCAAGAATTCCCCACGATCTGCTGCTGTTCACAATAGCCCCCCAAATTTTACGCGCTTCCCAAGTACGGTCGTATGCAGAGTTATTTTTGAAACCTAAATAAAAGGATACGGCCACACCCAATACGGGCAGTACGGCCCACGGAATGCTCAAGAATTTGAAGTCTAAAAAGGAATACAAACTAGTAATCAACAAGGCATATGCGGCCATAAAGTAGATACCTACTTTGGTGTAGCCAATGAGCCCTTTTACGTCTATTTTCCTTTGTATTAACATTTAAGAGAGTTGGAACGAAGCTACTTCCGCTTCGCGATGAATTTTTTTGACTAATCCTTGTAAAACTTTTCCTGGTCCTACTTCAATAAATTTGGTGGCTCCATCGCTTACCATTGCTTGAACACTCTGTGTCCATTTAACCGGAGCGGTCAATTGCAAGACGAGGTTTTTTTGAATGGTAACTGCATCTGCGACGGCCTCTGCGGGAACGTTTTGATATACAGGGCAAATGGGGTTGTTGAATCGGGTAGACTCAATAGCTGCAGCTAATTCCGCACGGGCCGGCTCCATCAACGGCGAATGAAAGGCTCCGCCTACTGGCAGTATAAGGGCTCTTCTGGCACCCGCCTCACTTAGTTTTGCGCACGCGGCCTCCACGGCCGGATATGCACCTGAAATAACTAATTGTCCAGGGCAATTGTAATTAGCCGGTACGACCACTCCGTCGATAGCGGCACATATCTCCTCCACGACCTGGTCTTCCAAGCTCAAAATGGCGGCCATAGTACTGGGTTCCGCTTCACAGGCCTTCTGCATTGCAGCCGCCCTTTGAGAAACAAGTTTGAGTCCGTCTTCAAAGTTCATAGCGCCGGAGGCCACCAAGGCAGAAAACTCGCCTAATGAATGGCCCGCTACCATATCCGGCCGAAAGGCCGAACCCATAGCTTCCGCGGCAATGACGCTGTGTAGGAAAATGGCCGGCTGTGTTACATTGGTTTGTTTCAATTGCTCGGCAGTTCCTTCGAACATAATATCGGTTATACGGAAACCAAGGATATCATTTGCCTGCTCGAAGCGATTCTTTAATGCTTCGCTACTGTCGTATAAGTCTTTTCCCATTCCCACAAATTGGGCGCCCTGCCCGGGAAATACATATGCTGTCATGCTTAGTGAGTTTTGGTCATCGTTTCAGGAATCGCTAAAATATAATCAGCCTCTCCCAAATGCTCTTCGTCTAAAGTATCAATTTCAGTTTGTTCCACAGAAGCAATCACTATAATCTTGAGTTCGGGATTCATTTGTGTTAAATACCAAGTGATTCCTTCGCGGTACATACTGTGAAAACTGCCGTGGAAATGCAAAAACTGTTGGTTCTCATTCAAATTGCGCTCAATGTTCCAAGCCATGGTCCAATCTTTTAGCGCTTGTGCTTTAACCATATCCCATCCGCCGTGACCCATGCCCATTTCATACATTTCGCGATAGCTCCGCAAGTTGGTGTCCATAGGCATGACTCCGCTCGGGAAATATTGCTTGGCCGCATCCGGAAGAGAATCCAGGGCGTCATAACCTTTGAGGTAAACAATATTCGCATAACGACGAGGAACGTTGGAAGCTATGACGGGAATCAATTGCTCCTTGGCAAATTCAATGATTGGTTTGTAGTCGGTTTTATAATTGGGCCAAAAGTGCGTCTGCCCGTTAAAACTTCTTTCCGACATCATACCGCTGAGGTATTCGTTCAAAACCAACTGCTGATCGGCTTCAAACATTTCCATTCCAAGTACCAGATCTTTTTCCGATTCACGGGCTAAGAACTCGGTCATTTCCCATTGTAGCCAGTGGCAAATAGGGTTGTTGTGAAGTTCTCCAAAGAGAATGACATCGGCGTCGAGCAAGTCCTTCTTAAATTTCTCATACTTAACCTCTTTCCCTTCCGAAGTGTACCAAGCAGAGGCCTTGGGTTGTGCCCAAGCACTTACCATAAGGACCATTGAAAAAGCTAGGGCAATGAGTTTATTCTCCATAGTATTCGACAAAATTATTTTCCGTTTCTTCTAAACGAAGCTTGTGAAGTTCAGCGCCTAGCGGCGCGATTTGCGGCGCTAGGATTTTCCAGAACTCGATGATCATGATTTCCGTTGAGGCCATTTTACCGGCCATAAAATCGACATCCTTGTTTAGATTCTTGTGATCGACTTTATCGATGATGCTTTCTTTCATGATTCTTGAAAGGTCCACCAAGTTGATCACGAAGCCCGTTTCTGGATTCGGTTCGCCTTTTACCGTGGCAATCAACACAAAGTTGTGTCCGTGATAGTTTTCATTGGCACACTTGCCAAATACTTCGTCGTTCTTTTCCATTGTCCAATTGGGATTGAACAACTGATGAGCGGAACTAAAGCGCTCTCTTCGCTGAATATAAACCGTGGGCAT
>CBFIAJ010000038.1:0-17994 GCA_965660515.1 Flavobacteriales bacterium
CATTTTGCCTCTTTTGAAACAACACACTATACAATGCTCCGCCTGCCTCGCCAACGGTAAAACTTCCAAATTCGGTGAAAACATGAGGTAGAGGAACATCGTATTCTGCGCAAACCATTTTTATCTGTTGAATAATTTCATCTACAATGTAAGCGTAGTCGAAATCGAAACTCAAACTATTTTTAATTGGAAACCCACCGCCAATATTCAAAGAGTCTAATTCGGGAGCTTCTTTTTTAAGTTCGCAATAAACCCTCAAGCACTTATTTAATTCACTCCAGTAATAAGCATTATCACGAATTCCTGTATTCACGAAGAAATGAAGCATTTTCAAATTGAACTTCGCGTTATCCTTTATTTGTTCAAGGAAAAAGGGGACAATATTTTTATACCCTAAACCTAAACGGGAAGTATAGAATTCAAATTTCGGCTCTTCTTCTGAAGCAATTCGAATACCGATGTTTATCGGTTCATTTAGGCGCTCATCAAGCTTTTCGAACTCCAAATGATTGTCAATTACCGGGATTATATTCTTGTATCCGCCGTGACGCAATTCAACAATAGCATCAATATAGGGTTCCGTTTTAAAGCCGTTACAAACGATAAACCGGTCGCCCTTGAGCACCCCTTCTTGGTACAAACTGCTCATTATGGCGATGTCATAGGCTGAGGACGTTTCAAGATGAGCTCCTTGTTTTATGGTTTCTTTAATCACATGGGAAAAGTGATTGCTTTTGGTAACATAGCAATAGTGATAGTCCGCCGTATAATTATGACGCTCCATGCTTTCTTTGAACCAACCACGCGCTTCGGCAATTTGCTCGCCAATAACAGGTAAGTAGAAAAATTTTAATGGCGTACCAAATTTTTCAATTACATCCATTAATGGAATATCGTGAAACTTTAATTCGCCTTTTTCATCTCGTTTAAACTCGGCTTGAGGGAAATCAAAGGTCTGTTCAACGAGATCGATGTATCTGTTCTTCATTGTTCGTTATATTCGTGGTCTAAACTACTTTAAAAAATGAATCGATTCTACACATTTTTGTTAATTGTTCTTGTGTCTTTTTCTTCTGTTGCTCAGGGAGTTATGACTCCAAATTTACTTTGGGATCTCGGAAGGGTAGGAGGCGGAAGTCTATCCCCGGATGGTACGACACTTGTTTTCAGCGTCTCTCGATATTCGGTTGAAGACAATAAAGGGGAAAGCAACTTATATTCTGTAGATGTCGCCTCCGGCGAGATGAAACAACTCACTACAATGCCGGGAAGTGAGCACAGTGTTCAATGGCATCCCGATGGATCGAGAATTGGATTTATCCACGCCGGTCAATGGCATGAGATGCCTGCCGAAGGAGGAGAGCCGGTAAAAGTATCCAACTTTAACTCTACCGTTTCAAATGTTAAATACGCGCCCACAGGGGACCGATTACTCTATACGAAAGAGGTGAAAATAGATTTGGAAACCATCGATATGTATCCCGATTATCCTGAAGCGAATGCGCTTATTTATGATGAATTAATGTACCGGCATTGGAACCAGTGGACAGACGGTTATTATTCGCACGTTCATTACGTCGACTATGAAGACGGTCAAATTACTGGAGAAGAGGTGGATATCATGGCGCAAGAGCGGTTCGACTCCCCATTGAACCCGTTTGGAGGTTCAGAGGCAGTCGCTTGGTCGGCTGACGGGCTCAGCATTATATATGCGTGTAAAAAATTGAACGGAGCGGAGTACGCGCGTTCAACGAACGGTGATTTGTATCAATACAATATCCAAACTGCGGAAACCACCAACCTGACATCGTTTAATAAGGGATACGACAACGACGCCCAATTTTCTCCAGACGGTAAGTATATGGCCTGGTTAAGTATGGCGCGTGATGGCTATGAAAGCGATCAAAACCGATTGATGCTGATGGATTTGAAAAGTGGCGAGTCTACTTCGGTGATGAAAAACCCAGAAGCTACAGTGGGCGGGTATAGCTGGTCGGCTGATTCAAAAACGCTATTCGTTGAAATGCCTACCAATGCAACACAGCAGGTATATGCGATCGATGTGTTTAAGAAATGGAAAGACAATTCCGATGAAAGTGAATACAGTATTAAGCAAATCACCTCGGGGACATTCAACTACGGAGTTCCAATGGATGCGGGTAAATATTTAGTGGCCTCACGCACCGATATGAATCACGCCGCCGAATATTTTAGGATTGATAAAAAGACGGGTGAAGCGATTAATTTAACCAAAGTCAATAGTGATATCTACAACAGTATTGCTCTTAGTGCGGTTGAGAAAAGAATGATTCCAACCAGTGACGGAAAGGAAATGCTGACGTGGGTCATTTACCCGCCTAACTTTAACCCAGAGAAAAAGTACCCCACCTTACTTTACTGCCAAGGAGGACCTCAAAGCCCCGTTTCTCAATTTTATTCATTCCGCTGGAATTTCCAGCTAATGGCGGCGAAAGGATACATTGTTGTAGCTCCTAACAGAAGAGGCCTTCCAGGATTCGGAACCGCGTGGAATGAAGATATTTCTCAAGATTGGGGCGGTCAACCCATGCGCGATTACCTTGCCGCGATTGACGAAATGAGTAAGGAAGACTTCGTAGATGAAGAAAACCTTGGAGCTGTTGGCGCGAGCTACGGAGGATACAGCGTGTACTATTTGGCGGGAATTCACGAAAAGCGCTTTAAAGCTCTTATTAGTCATTGCGGTCTATTCAATTTAGAATCTTGGTACGGAAGTACGGAGGAACTTTTCTTCGCAGACTGGGATATTGGCGGACCATATTGGGGAGAAGATCGCCCAGATAGCTACGATCGATTTAGTCCGCATTTGAATGCCGACAAATGGGATACTCCAATTTTGGTTATTCATGGAGGGAAGGATTTTCGCGTTCCTTACACGCAAGGTTTGGAAGCTTATCAAGTAGCTCAATTAAAAGGAATTCCCAGTCGACTTCTCTTTTTCCCTGAGGAAGGACACTGGATTCAAAGCCCTCAAAACGGGCTGATTTGGCACAACGAATTCTTTGGATGGCTCGAGGAGTACCTGAAATAGAGTGAGTTAAAAGAGTCGATTAACTCTTGCTCAAAAGTGAAGGCCACAAAGGTAAAAGGAGTACTCAGTACAATTGCCGTTTATTCCATGTACCTTTGTGGCCTTATTAGATTACATGACATTTAACGACTTAGGGATTATAGATCCCATTTTGAAAGCCCTTCAATCCGAAGGCTACACAACTCCAACTCCAATACAATCGCAATCAATTCCCATTCTTCTTCAACAGAAGGATCTAATGGGTTGCGCTCAAACAGGAACGGGTAAAACCGCGGCCTTTGGAATTCCAATCATTCAAATGCTCGAAGAGCGCAAGAACGGAAACAAAGGACGCCAACCAATTAAGGCTTTAATAGTAACCCCCACTCGGGAACTGGCAATACAAATTGGCGATAGCTTCTCGACCTACGGTCAGCATACCTCCATTAAAAACACCGTTATTTTTGGAGGCGTAAAACAAGGAAAGCAAGTAGAAGCGCTCAAGCGTAACCCCGATGTACTGGTGGCAACACCCGGTCGATTACTCGATTTAATGGGTCAGGGATATATTTCGCTGCGCGATTTAGATTTTTTCGTGCTCGACGAAGCGGATCAGATGCTCGATATGGGTTTCATCCACGACATTAAAAAACTAATCAAGCAATTACCTGCTCGCCGACAATCACTTTTCTTTTCAGCGACGATGCCAAAGTCAATTGTAGACTTGGCTCGAACTATTTTAGGTGATTTCGAGCGCGTTTCCGTTCAGCCAAAGCAAGCGACAGCAGAACGCGTTTCGCAAGAGGTGTACTTTGTAACCAAAGCGGACAAACCAAAACTTCTGGAATCGATTCTTCTTCAAAACCCCGGAACTACCGCCTTGGTTTTTTCAAGAACGAAGCACGGGGCCGATAAAATTGTTCGAAAACTGGCGCAGGCCGATTTAAAAGCGCGGGCTATACATGGAAATAAATCGCAACCGGCACGAGAAAAAGCCCTGGGCGATTTTAAGAAAGGAAGCCTCAGTATTTTAGTCGCAACGGATATTGCCGCTCGCGGAATTGACGTCGATGATTTGGGATTAGTCATCAATTATGATTTACCCAATGTTCCAGAAACATACGTCCATAGAATCGGTCGAACGGGAAGAGCTCAAGCAAGCGGAACGGCTATTTCTTTCTGTGATGGCGAAGAACGCGCCTATCTGCGCGATATTCAGCGCTTGATCAATCAAGAAGTGCCCGTTATTAAAGGACACCCGTATGAGGATCTAGAAGGAAAGGTTCTTCCTAAGGCCAAACCTCAAGGAAGGGGTCAACGCCGTGGTGGTGGTGCTCCTGGGAATCAATCGGGAAGACCCGGCCGAGGGGCGAATCCAAATAACCGATACGGGGGTTCCTCGAATCGAGGACCCAAAGGAGGTGGTGGTAACCGTTCCAATAGGGGGCAGCGAAAAGGGTAATTAATTATGAACAAAGTGTTCATAACTGCCATATAAACTCTTCATTTACAGTAACTTAACGGGAAGTGTCGTTTTGAGTCACAAGGGGGTGATAGTTTTATGCTATTCATAAAATTGCCACAAAATGACCACAGAACGTGAATTAGATCGCTACCTTAAAATGCGCATGTTTCGCTATTGCATCGAAGAAGGATTCATGCTTAGTGAAATTAAAAAGTCGCTCGAATTGCAACCATCCGAGGTTCAGGAATTTGTTTTTGAATATCAAATGAACTGAATCGGGAAAGCGTTTTTTAAGTCTGATTTACAGCAAATTGCTGTTGAGGTCTTGAAGGGCCGCAATGGGGTGCGCTCCAAATCCTCAAACACGCTCATTTCCTTGCGTATCGAGCCATGCGGCTATATATTCCTCCTCGACTTCCTTAATATGGATGTTAAAAAGTTCTTGAAAGGGAATAAGAATTCGTACCGCGTTCATTTTCTCCGACATTAACCCGGGCCAAATAAGGTTGGCTAGGGCATATTGAAAAGACGAATACATCCAGGTTTTATTACACCGTCGGGCAAAATAATCTAGCTCTTACTCGGCTGAGGTGGGTTTAGAATCGTAGTATTTCTTTTTTAGCCAATAACTCACCGATACCAGCCCGATGAGTGCGGGTACTTCAACGAGTGGACCAATAACTCCTGTAAATGCCTGTCCTGAATTCAGTCCAAAAATGGCGATGGCCACGGCAATGGCTAACTCAAAATTATTCCCTGCGGCAGTAAAGGCAATCGATGCGTTCCGAGAATAATCGGCGCCCATGCGCTTCGCGAGGAAAAAGCTGATTAAAAACATCAATGCGAAATAGATGACCAACGGAACGGCAATACGCAATACATCAAGTGGAATCTGCACAATAAGCTCTCCTTTTAGGCTAAACATCAAAACGATGGTGGATAAAAGAGCGATTAAGGTAATCGGCGAAATGAGCGGAATAAATTTGGTTTGGTACCATTCCTCTCCGTACTGCTTGACTAAAAAATAGCGAGATAAGAATCCGGCAGCAAAAGGGATTCCCAAATAAATGAGCACACTTTCTGCGACGGTACCAATGGAAATATCCACGAGAGCACCCTCAAATCCGAGTAAAGGCGGAAGCCAGGTTATAAAAAGGTAGGCGTAAAGGGAATAGAAGAATACCTGAAAAATACTGTTTAAAGCTACGAGCCCGGCGGCGTATTCTCGACTTCCGTCGGCCAATTCATTCCAAACAATCACCATAGCGATGCATCGGGCCAGTCCAATAAGGATGAGTCCTGTCATGTATTCCGGATAATCGTGCAAGAATAGAACAGCGAGTGCAAACATAAGCACCGGACCAACAATCCAGTTTAAAAACAAACTGATACCAAGGACCTTGGTGTTTTTGAATACTTCTGGGAGTAGTTTGTAATTGACTTTTGCCAGGGGCGGATACATCATAAGTATGAGTCCGATAGCAATGGGAATATTGGTGGTTCCGGAGGAGGCGCTTTCCAATCGGACCGCTAGGTCTGGAACAAAAAAGCCCAATGCGATGCCCAATGCCATAGCGGCGAAAATCCATAATGTAAGCCAGCGATCGAGGAAGGAAAGACGGGGTTTAGTGTTCATAGGGCTAGTTTAAAAGGTCTTTTAGTGTTTCCATAGCGAATAGAATTTCCCGTGCGATTTCTGCACATCGCTCCCCGTATATTTCGGATTCTTGGGGTGTGCCATCGGCTATTTTTGGGTCTTCGTAGTTGAGTGCAACACGACTCAGTGCTTCGGGAATATAAGGGCAGTTTTGATCTGCGGAAGCGCAGGTCATAAGGGCAAAGAATTGTTTTTGGGGATTTTCTTCGGCACTGTAAAGTTTAGAATAGAGCACCATTTCTGTATCCGGATTCGTAGAACTCAACGGATAGGGCTTATTTTCTTCGCGCTCTGCGGGCCGAAGGGTAAACCCGGCCGATTGAAGCGCGTTTACTGTATTTTGATGACAGGCGGTTACCTCAGTTCCTCCCGAGTAGCATTTCGTGTTTTTTAGATCGAAGTATGCCGCAGCTGATGTTCCCCAAGCCTCTGCGAACTGACTTCGACGCGAGTTGTGGGTGCAAATAAATAGAAGATCGAGTTTTTGGTTTCGCTTGTATTCGTAAGCCATATCTTTTGCCCAAGCCTGTAACAAGGATTTTCGGTCGGGCGAAATTAATTCGGCTTCGCTCAATCGTTTTTCGATATACTCTTTTAGCAACATAGATGGTTGAGTTTTGGATCTGTGTTTAAGAATTCGGTCAGTACACGTTTCATTTTTTTCCAACCCTCCGGGTTGATGCAATAGCACATGCGTGTTCCTGACAAGGAACCCATAATGAGGCCCATTCGTTTTAGTTCGTTCAGATGCTGACTAATGGTGGCTTGCGCGAGCCCTAATTCCTCCACTAAATCGCCATTAATGCACGATTCGGAATTCATAACGTATTCGAGAATGGCAATTCGTGCCGGATGCCCAATTACTTTAGCGTAGGCACTTAACTGATTTTGCGCCTCCGTGAATAAATCATTTCTTGTGGTTCCCATAATATTGCAATATTACGATGATTAAATACTTCTGCCAACAATCCATTCCATTTTCTATCTTTAAGGTTCTAAACATTTAATGATGAAAGTACGATTACTCCTTTTTGCTCTAGCAGCAGGTTTTTTAGCAAATGCTCAAGGCAATGCCATTGAAATTCAGCCGTACGTGGGTTTCCAATTTGGAAATACCTTTCACGCCTATGAAGGCCAAGTAAAAACGCAGGACGGTCTCGATTGGGGAGGAACGCTGAACGTAGAGCTTCGACCCGGGGTGTATCTCGAATTGATGTACAGCAATATGGAGTCCACCATGCGTTTAGATGAGTATTATGGACCCACGCGACCTTCCTTTCCCGTGACCATTCAGTACTTCCACATTGGAGGACTTGTAGAACAGAGTATTGGACAAGTAACCACCTTTGGATTATTTACCTTGGGCGCCGTTGACTACAATCCTGAAAAAGCGGGTTACAGTAACGAAACTCAATTTAGTATCGCCTTTGGTGGAGGTGTGAAGTACTTTTTTTCAGACAATATTGGCATTCGCTTACAAGCGCGTGCACTTATGCCCTTGTATTTCGGCGGTTTTGGCCTCTTTTGCGGAACAGGGGGCTGTAGCGGTGGAGCGTATACCTCTAGCTATACCTTTGCCGGCGACCTAACGGCCGGACTCATACTTCGTTTGGGAGGTAGTTCCCGAGCGTATTAATTACTGCCCCGGAGCCGTCGGAACGGGCGCTACTGGGAAGTCGCGAAACATTCGGCGTAACCCTTCATCAATGATTTCCTGCATGTAACGCGGATCTTGCTCTACCGTTGCATTTAGAATTCCTTGAAACACAATCATATTGGTTTCGTGATCAATGAAATCGATGAATAAATACCCATCCGTATATTGGTTTACATCGGTATACGTAGTTCCGTATGCTCCTCCCCATCCCGGTCCATAGCCGTAGGAGTAATAACCCCCGTAGTAATTCGTGTTTTGCGTTACTTCGGTCTTCTCTTGCGACTTGACATAAAGGTTAACGAATAAGTCTGGATTCGCAGCACGAAAGATATTTCTCATATCCATTTGGGCCTCAATACTCGAAAGAGTGCGCTGATACGTCATTTGATTTCCTCTGTAAGGACGCTCTAATACTTCAGGGGCAAATTGAAACGTTTTATACTTTGAAAAATCCGCGTGTACATCCTTGTCCGTAACCACGCGAACCGAAGGTCCACAGCCTGTAAGTGTAATAGCTACTACGGACATCAATAGTAATAATCTTTTCATCGTATTTATTTTTTCAATTTGAGCCGTAAATCTACGAAAATCGATTCTGTGTTTGAATCCTCTATCTTTGCCAAATGAAATTCTTTTTACGCATTTTGCGTTACGCTCGTCCGTACATGCCCTTTGCTGGTTTGGCGGGGTTATTTAACGTACTTACGGTCACCTTTTCTCTGGTTTCGGTGACTTTAATCATTCCTGTACTGGGTGTTCTTTTTGGTACACAGGAAAAGGTTTTTGAAGCCCCTTCATTCGATTGGTCGATCGCGTCAATAAAAGATCTTTTTAATTATCAGGTTACCTTAATTATAGAAGATCAAGGCCCTACCCGGGCACTTGCCTTTATTTGTTTACTCGTGGTGGGTGCCTATTTCGGAAAAAATCTTTTTCGCTACGGGGCGCTCTATTGTTTGGCCATCCTCCGGAACGGAGCTATCGCCGATATTCGAAACGCCTTGCACAAAAAAGTATTGGAACTGCCTTTGGGCTATTTCAATGAGAAAAGAAAGGGCGATGTGATGGCTCGAATGACCACTGATATGGTCGAAATCGAGTGGAGCATGTTCACGGCCCTTGAAGTGGTAGTGCGTGAACCGCTCATGATTATTGGCTCGCTTACGGTGCTCATGTTTATTAGTCCAGAACTTACTTTGTTTATTGCGTTGTTGCTTCCGGTCACAGGCATATTAATTGCGACGATTGGAAAGAGTTTAAAGCGGAACTCTTCGAAAGCTCAGGGTAGAATGGGTCAATTGCTCTCATTCATTGAAGAAACATTAACGGGTTTGCGGATTATTAAGGCGTTTAACGCCGAAGATCAGAAACACGATCAATTTACTTCGGAAAACAATAGCTACCGCAACCTCATGAACAAGGTGCTTTGGCGGCGCGATTTGGCTTCTCCAATTAGTGAGTTTCTCGGAGCTACGGTCATTGCCTCGGTGATCTGGTATGGCGGAAGTTTGATCTTAGAAGGTGAGGGTCTTCGTCCTGAAGTCTTTTTTGGCTTTTTGATGATCTTTTTTCAAATCATTTCTCCAGCAAAAAGTCTTGCCACAACGAGTTACAATATTCAAAAAGGAAATGCTTCAGCCCAACGAGTATTCCAGATCCTGGATGCGGAAAACCCGATTACTGATCCTTTAAATCCGGTGGCTCTATCGCACTTTGAAGAGTCTATAGAAGTGGAAAATTTGACTTTTAGTTATCAAAAGGATCCTGTTCTGTACAACGTGAGTTTTAAGGTGAATAAAGGTGAGTCGGTAGCATTGGTCGGACCGTCAGGTTCGGGAAAGACCACTTTAGCAAATTTAATACCCCGTTATTACGAGGTCGTTGAGGGGAGCCTACGGCTCGATGGTCATCCGATTTCCGATTATCGTTTAAAAGATCTTCGCGCTCAAATGGGGATTGTTACTCAGGAAAGCTTATTATTTAACGATACCGTATTTAACAATATTCGGCTCGGGAATTTGAAGGCCTCGGAAGAGGAGGTTATGGCTGCTGCTAAAGTGGCAAATGCCCACGAATTTATTGAGCAACTGGATCAAGGATACCATACCAATATCGGCGACGGCGGGAATAAATTAAGTGGGGGCCAAAAACAACGGGTTAGTATCGCTCGCGCCGTTTTGAAAAACCCACCAATACTCATCCTGGATGAAGCCACTTCTGCCCTCGACACAGAAAGTGAGCGCCTGGTTCAAGACGCCCTCAATCATTTAATGCAAAACAGAACGAGTATCATTATTGCGCATCGCTTAAGTACGGTGCAGCATGTCGATAAAATCATTGTATTGAAAGAGGGTCAAATTGTAGAGGAAGGAACCCATGGGGAGCTCATAAAAAAAGGCGGTATTTACAAGCGCCTTACTGAAATGCAAAGTTTCGTTTAAAACGATTTAGGCACTCGCTAGAAATTCGTGGTAGCTCGTTGGCAAACCCTCTAATGCGCCTTTAAGTTCAGCAGAGGCATTTCTATAAACTTCGATCATAGGCGTTGAAACACCGAGCATTTGTCCAAGTACGGGACCTACATTGCCCATATGTGCTAGCATCGCATTTGAGTCTGCATAAGTTTCACGAACAACTACTTCTCCCGAATCTCTGTTAACGAAATATTCGTATTGCATAGAATTGGGTTCGTTTTCACGCACAAGGGCTATGCATTGCTTTCCCAATTCGATCAACTCATCGAGTTTTCCTTCGTGGGCGGTCATGCGCGCCGATAATTGAATTTTGTCCAAAATAATTTAAAAGAGGTTTGATTAAGGGCTTAATTTAGCCTTTCAAAGCCCATTATTTCCTTTTTTAATATAAATACCTGTCAACGATGTTTAAAAATATAGATCATATTGGAATCGCCGTAAAAGACCTTCAGGCCGCTAAGGCCTTATTTGAAAGGCTTACTGGACATAAGGTTGCCCACGAAGAATCGGTTCCGACAGAGAAGGTGAATACTGCGTTTATTCAAATAGGAAACACCAAACTTGAATTGCTTGAGCCAATGAATGGGGAAGGGCCGATGGCGAAATTCATTGAAAAGCGAGGGGAAGGAATTCAGCAAATGGCTTTTGAAGTAGCGGACATTGATGCAGAAATGGCCCGCCTAAAATCGGCGGGATTCGAACTTTTAAGTGATCAACCGAAGCTCGGTGCGAACAATACAAAGGTGTTTTTTATTCACCCTCGAAGCGCAAATGGCATCCTCGTGGAAGTTTTGCAAAAATCCTAATTTCTTGTTGATAAGAACTTTTGACGAGTTAATGGGTAATCAGTACGTTTGCGCGACTTTATAACCGTTGACTCTATTAAAATGAAAATCCAACTATTTGTATTGGCCTTAGCGGCGTCCGTTGTTCTCGGTTCTTGCTCTAAAGAAGAAGACGATCTTGAAGTAAAAACAGGCGCAATTACGGTAACGGGCGATTTAAATTATTCCGTAGTTGGATCGGCATCCGTTCTTTTTATTGGAGATACTCTTGCAGGAGTTACCATAGCTTCGAGTGATGGAGAAAAAGTTTTGGCCGTGAACTTGAAGGCGAGTAATGTTTTTCGAAGCGCTACTTATTCCGTAAACAATAACGGTGTTACCTTAAATGGCGAATCGAATAGCAATTTGCAAGATAATGCCAATACTGCTTTTAACGGCATCGGTGGAACTATTCGTATAGATAAAGGTGAAGCCAACGATTTCCAAGGTGAAATTAGAAATATGCAAATGGTCAATTTTGACGGATCAAACATTACCATTAACGGTACTTTTAGAGCCGCCGCGAACTAAAAAATGTTCGTGCTCTATTCTTGAAATACGCGCACATAATCGACAACCATTTGTTGCGGAAATTGCGTCGCTTCATTAGGTGAACCGGGCCAAATTCCTCCTACGGCAACGTTGAAAATAAAGAAAAAGGGTTCTTGAAATTCGCTCATTGGGGATGAGGTAATGTCTATTACGCAGAATTGGATATCATCGCGAAACCAAGTGATCGAGGTCGAATCCCAGACAATACTGAAAACGTGAAATTCTTCAGCAAAGACTCCCTCAGAGAGAGTATTGCTGCATCCAAAATCGGCTTTGGTTCCATTGTTATCCCAATGAACAGTACCGTGAACACGGTTGTCTTTTCCTGCCCCGCCGCCTACGAGCTCCATAATGTCAATTTCGCCACACGAAGGCCATCCGACCGTAGAGAAATTATCTCCTAACATCCAAAGTGCTGGCCAAATGCCTTGACCAAAGGGCAAGGCTGCTCTAATATCAATACGACCATATTGGAAGCTTTGAGCATTTTCAGTCTTTATTCGGGAAGAGGTGTAATTCCGACCCATGAAATTTTCTTCTTTGGCCTGAATAATTAAATATCCGTCACGGACATCGGTATTTTCTGGACGGTAGTATTGTAACTCATTATTTCCCCAGCCATTTCCGCCGGTGCCGATGTCATGCGTCCAATCTGATGATAAAGACGAACCTTCAAACTCATCATTCCAAACCAAGGTGTAATTTGGGTAGGTAAGTGGAGTTGTATATCCGGTAGTTGGGATTACTCCAATCGGTGGAAGTGGATCATCTATTGTTACGGTTACCGTAGTTTCCTTCTCTATATAATATTCATAGGATGCATGTGCCTTGATGAGTACACGAAACGTACCAGATTCATTGTATTGGTAACTTGCTTCACCCTCGGGAGAATTCACAATTTCAGAGGAACCTGTTGAATCGAAAAACTCAAAAGTGTAATAATTGGCCATAATTGCCGTAGCCGTCGCTTCAACTAAACCTCCCGTTTCAGAAGATTCTTCAACAGTGAAATTCAAATTGGCAGGGAGGGCAACCGGAACGTTGGCCGAATCTTTTGCACAACCAAAGGCGGTCGCAATGAATAAGAAAGAAAGAAGGAAATTTTTCATTATTCTCGATTTAAAAAAAGGGCAGGTACGCGCACGTACCTACCCTTTTAACACTACTCTACTTCTATTGTTGTACTATATCGTCGATATAGAAAGTTCCTGCATTCGAAACATCCCATCCGGGGAAGATTACGAGTTTGTTGTAAATATTTGGCGTTCCCGTTAGGTCGAAAGTAATTTCTTCCCAAGTATTCGCTGTAGTCACGTTGACGTCAACTTCTACAAAAGAATTGGCATCATCTATTTCTTCAAGCTTAAGTCTAAACGCTCCGGTAGCTGGGGCCCAAACTTTAATGGTAATCGAAGTTTGCGACGAAAAATCGAGTGCGCTAGCTAGACTTACCTCAAGGCCAGCCCATGTCTCATTACCGTGTACCGTTTCCATAACACGCATACTGGTGTTGATACCGCTTTGGTCTGGGTTGTCAATAAATTGTACCGTGCTATTTCCAAAGGCTCCCCAATTGGGCTCAACGGTTTCAAAGTCCATTGGAAGCGTCGCTGTTGGTGGGGGGGGTGGAGCTGCGGTATCACTGTTAAACCCTTCCGGGACTAGACGGAAATACCATGCCAAATCTGTTTCTTGTGAATCTTCTGCACGCAAGATTAATTGGTTTTCTTCAATATTGACAATCTTGTACGTTTGAGCTCCACAATACCATCCAATAAACGAACTTCCGGTAACGGTTAGCGTAGTATCGGCACCTTCTGTAATCGACCAGTTTTCTCCAAGTTGATCAGGAAAAGCAGATGATAAGTCACCCACACCAGGGTCGTACGCATTAGGCCAATCAGCAGAGTGAGCGTCATTAAGATAGATAACACCATTAGTTACCATATCAAACTCATATCCGCTTAATTTAAAGGTATAGCGATCTGTATACATTCCCGACCCTACTTTTCCGTTGGCAGATTCTTGGTAATACTCTGGCCAGTCGCCATTTTGTGAAGGGTTTGGCCCTACACCAAAATGACCATCAGAAGCCGAGTCTACTGCCCACGTTTTGTAACCTGGTCCGGCAGAACCTCCGGTGAGAAGATCAAACAAAGGATTGTCGAGTAATCCCGGATCATCTTGATCAATAGTAATTACTTGTGAGCTAGAGTTCGAACCACCGGCATTATAAACCGTCAACGTGATTGTATATTCTCCAGCGAACGGGTACTCTGCCGTTACTTCATAACCTTCACCTGTTAAACCATTTCCAAAATCCCATTGGTTAGTCATGTTCGAGTTAGACGCCGTCAGCATTAACACATTGTCACTCGATGGTGACGTAGTGTATGTAAATTGGGCATCGGCCATACTTGGCGGATCCGTTAAAGTTGGCTCGTCATCCTTGCATGAGTTTAACCCTCCAAGAAATCCGACTCCGATAACAAAAGCTAATACTTTTGTCCATTTATTCGTGCTCATTCTTCTTTTATTTAATTGATTGATTAATAATTTGGATTCTGTTGCCAATTTCCACCGGCTAAGTCAATTTCAATTTGTGGAATTGGAAACAATTCGTGTTTACCTGGAGTAAATCCAGTGATTTCATTTGCTGCTTGGCCCGTTCTTACTAGGTCCCAAAAACGATATCCTTCACCGCTGAGTTCATAACGTCTTTCATTCCATATGTCTTCTGTAAGTTGCGAACCACCGCTTGATAAAGGCGGCATGCCAACTCGATCACGTACTTGATTTATCAAGGTTAATGCAAGTCCATCATCTCCAGATCGATTATATGCTTCAGCAGCCATTAAAAGAACATCCGCATAGCGAATAACTTTGTAATTAACCGGTGAGGTTAAGTCATTATCGGGCAATCCTATTTCACCTTGGCGCTTGATATATTTATTGTTGTAATACCCCGTATGTCCTCCACCGCCAATGGCGTAGGTAATACTATTTGGGTTTGGTTGTGTCGCAATAAACGCGTCGATATCGAGTACGGTTTGGTCACGTCGGGGATCCCCGGAAGCAAAGGAGTTGTATAAGTCTTCCGTAGGAAGGTTATAACTGTTCCCATCACCATATATAGGGCCATCGTATTGACGTATTCCGTGAAATCCGACAGCTGCGTTTCCTTCAAGACAAACAAAGCATCCATAACTTCCACCTTCCAAGCCACTGTATTCAATATCAAAAACAGTTTCATCATTGTTTTCGTTCGAAACTGGCCAGATGTCTGAAAACTCGCTCAGAAGGGCATAGCTTCCCGATTGAATTACTTGATCGAAAGCAATCGTTGCGTCCACAAATTCATCTTGATATAAATGCACTTTACCCAGAAGGGCCAATGCGGCACCTTTATCCGCTCTGCCTTTTTCATACCTGCCCCAATCGAGATTTTCAGCGGCAAAGGCTAAGTCGTTTTCAATCTGATTGTATATCTGTGCCTGACTAGCGCGTTCAATCGTCGTTACTTCGTCGGCTCCCAAACGCTCATCAATAATAAGTGGAACACCCCCAAAGTACTTCACCAACTCGAAATAGTAATAGGCGCGCAAGAATCGAGCCTCACCTAAAACGCGTTGCTTTCCTTCAAAGTCAATGTTGTCTTTGTTCTCCATTATATAATTAACGCGTGCAATTCCAGTATAGTTGAACTGAAAAACAGAGCGCAGCTCATTATTGAACGCGTTGTGCGTCATATTTTCAATTTCATGGAGCCCTTGAGAATCGAAAACGCTTTCTCCGCCAGCAATGGCGTTATCTGAGGCAATTTCCCCTATCCATTGTGTAATGTAGGAGGTTTGTAACAGGTCATAGGCACCTATTAATGCGAGTTCGTAATCCTGAGGTGTTAAGAAATAGTTTTCCGCGTCTTGGGTGAATTCCGGGCCAACATCCAAGAATTTCTCGCAACTCACGGTTGCAATAAAAGACCCGATAACAACAAGTAGTAATGCAATTTTTTTCATGATCTTTTTCTATTAAAAACGAATACTAAATCCACCCATAAACGATCGCGCTTGTGGGTAAAAACCATAGTCAACTCCGGAATTTAAAGGACCTCCATTAGATCCGATATCCGGATCAAATCCTTGATATCCGGTAATCGTTAAAAGGTTGTTCGCACTTACATAAATACGGAAGTAACTCGCTTGAATTTGACTTAACCAAGCGGAAGGAAAAGTATAACCGAGTTGGATATTCCGCAGACGAAGAAACGATCCGTCTTCAACGAAGAAGTCCGAAAACTCTGTATTCCTTGTCGACCCTGTTGTTACTTTAGGGATATCATCCGAAGTAAAAGGGCCCGTCCAACGGTCAATGTAATAATCGAGCTGATTTGCGTATGGCTGTTGACGTTCGTAGTTTCTAATTATTTCGTGACCAATAGCTGCATAGAAGTTCATTCCTAAATCAAATCCTTTGAATCGCGCATTCAAGTTCAATCCAAAGGTGAAGTCGGGAATAGGTGATCCAATTTGAACGCGGTCACTATCATCTCCAAAACTGATAACACCATCACCATTTTGATCGACAAAACGCAAATCACCTGGTGTTGCTCCCGCTTGCTCTACACCTGAGGCGTCAATTTCAGCCTGTGTTTGATATATACCATCGGTCTGAAGTCCAATAAAATATCCAATGGGGAAGCCTTCTTCAAAACGTGTTGCCACATTTCCTCCTACACCAAAATTGGCCCCGGGAATAAAGTCAACTCCATCGGGAACTGCTTTCACCACATTTTTCAAGTAAGCCCCATTCAGGTTAACGGAGAAAATGAAATTATTGAGCGGCTTGGTGGTGTACCCTAATTCGAGTTCGACTCCAGAGTTTTGTACGTCTCCGGCATTTACAAACGGCGCAAAACCTCCTGCGCCACTCGTTCCCAATAGACCGGAAACTTGTGGTTGAAAAAGTAAATCGTTTGTGCGCTTCACGAAGTAGTTCGCGGTTGCAGTAAAGTTTTCGAAAAGATTCATGTCTATTCCAACATTAAACTGCCGCGTAGTTTCCCATTTCAAATCGGGATTCGCAGCTCTTCCGATCGCCACCCCTTGAAGGATGACGTCGTTGAAAACATAAGTTCCTTCTCCGTCAAGCAGAGCTCGGTAGGCAAAGTTGGGAATTTGGTCATTTCCAGAGATTCCATAACTCATACGAAGTTTGGCAAAATCAATGACCTCACTGTTCCAAAAATCTTCTTCGGAGAATATCCACGCCCCTGAAATAGATGGGAAGATCCCCCAACGGTTATTTTCACCAAATTTCGAAGATCCGTCTCTACGCAAAATTCCAGATAGCAAGTATTTATCGTCCAAGTTATATTCTACTCTCAAGAAGGCGGAAAGTAATCGCTCTTCGAACTGAAATGAACCAGCGTTGTTCAAAAACCCACCGGGAGCTTGGTTTGCCGAGATGTCGGCAAATTCAACAGAATTATTTGGAATATTGAAAGCGGTCGCATTAAGCCCTTCTCCTCTACGGTTGAAAACAGAGGCTCCTAAAGTTGCACGGATGCTATTTCTATCATCAAATCGATGGCTGTAATTCAAGAAACTTTCGAAAGTAACGTCTATGTAGGTGTCGCGTCTTTCATATACGCTAGCTCCTCGCTCGATGAAAACGCTGTCTGCAATTTCTACCAAGGTCGGATCTAAATCTTCATTTAATGCGGTATTCTGCGCTTTTCCAGGGCCGTACCAAACAAGCGGCGAAAAGACTTTTTCATCGACACTTGCATAATTGTAGCTGAATCGATTCGTCCAAGTTAACTCGTCCGAAAAGCTGTATTCAAGTTCCTCTTTTCCAACAAACTTGTTGACCCACGTTCGGTTGTGCGTATTTTGCATTTGAGCAAGTGGGTTTATAATATCACTTACTAAATCCAAGTAGCTGTATTTTCCATTGTCTTGACGAAGTGGCTCAGTTGGATACGCATTAATGGTGTTGTATAAAACAGAACCAATGCCGTTCTCGGGAAGTGTACTGCGCTCTTCGTGCGTAAATAGAAATACATTTCTAAACTTCAATCTTGGCGATAGTTGCAAGGTGAAATTCACTCTTCCGTTGTAACGCTCAAATTGGGCTTTGTCTCCACCTACGATTCCTTCTTGTTCAAAATAGGATCCTCCAATGCTGTAGGTCGCTTTATCTGTTCCGCCCGAGACACTTAGGTTGTAATTTTGCACCGGTGCATTTTGAAAAACGGCGTCCTGCCAATCAGTCCCTTCTCCGATTTGTGTATTGGGAAATGGCGGCGTTTGAC
>CBFIAJ010000039.1:0-15960 GCA_965660515.1 Flavobacteriales bacterium
TTCCATTCTGCAGTCCCAACCGCTGCGGTCCAACTTACTTCATAGGGCCAACTAGTTTGCGTTTGAAAGAATTGCCCATCCAGGTAGAAATCTACACGGCTTATACTATCATTCAGATCACTAGCTGTCCCCGAGACCAGCAGATTTTCTCCTTCGATAAATACATCTCCATCTCTAGGATATAAAATACTAGTGGTCGGCGGTACGTTCGCGTTATTTCCAACGACCACAAAAAGTTCGTCAATATCGGAGTAGCTCCCATTGTCAACCATCAAACGATACTTGTACACTCCCTCTTGTAATCCGCTAACCGTTGTAACGGAGGAGTTCATCGAAACTGGCGTTGCCAAGGTCGGACCATAAACTTGCATCCATTCATAGTTTAGGACCGAACCACCAGGATCAGAACTAGCACTGGCGTCTAGAGTTGCTGTATTGGTCGGAATCACTACAACTTGGGTTGGCCCTGCATCGGCAACGGGCTGATTGAAATTCAGTGGTCCTGTTTGAATAAATTCCAATTTCCCCAGATTAAATTCACCGTTTTCAATGTATATTTTGAAATCTTGTTTTCCTGATTTCATGGGCACATTCGAAACCGTTTTTGACGCCCACGTATTCCAATTTCCAGTGTAATTGAAATCAATGTTGTTCTTCACGACCTGACCATCCGACTCCATTCTCATGGGGCCTCCTCCGGCATTATTCCCAGAGGAGTAGCGCAAGATAACATCGTACATTCCCGCAGTCTGAACATCAATAGTATATTCTAACCATTCCCCCGCTCCGAGCCAACCAATAACGGACCCCTCACTTGGATGTTCTGTTGCATCGACCCATTCCGCCAATCGATAATTACCGTTATTGGACTTATCCAGATCTTTATAGGCAATTCCTTGACCAATTCCTCCTTCAAAATAGTCATAGTCACCCGCCCAAATACTTCCTGGAATTACGGCAGGTATCCCGTTAATGGGTAGTTGATTTCCAACCACCATCGAAACAATATTTGACGTAGCGCAATTCACAGAATCATACATTCGAACATGAAAATTATGCACCCCGGCCGCTAAATTGTTTACCGTGAAATCAAATGGCGGAGAAGTCCTGAACGCTATGCTATCTCCGCCCTGATACAAAACAACCATAGAGGGAGCTCCTTGCTGTACTTGAAAACTCAATTCAGCATTTCCTCCTATATAGGCTTGATCAAAAAGAATCGATAAATCTCCTTCCAACCCGGCATCCAGACTGCTTGTCAATTCACCCGCTGGAACGGTTAGCACATAGCCGTCAGAAAAAGTGACGTCTAAGGAAGCGACTCCATAATTCTGAGCCACGTAAATAGTGCTTCCCCCACCCTGAAATGCCACTGCTAGCGGATGATCTGCCGTAATGGTTGTATCTGGCGCGCCCAAAACCTTCATGCTGTGGAGCCAGTAGTAAGTTTGGGCATCCGAAACCCCAAACTTCAATTCCCGGTCTGGATACGAATGGTATAAAGCCAAAGCCTGGTCTGGATCCGTAAAAGCCCTGTATTGCCACATTATATCGTGCCATAGATTGACGTTGGGCGCATTGTTGAGGATACCCGTATGTTGCTCAATTTCACTCCAAATTTGATTGGCATATGTCAAATTGTGGCCTAAGTACATAGAACCACCGTGAATAGGGTACAACTCAATTCCGTACGACGCGGCTATATCTGCGGTCCAAAAGGTTCCGTTATCATAACTATTTCCCCAAACTCGTGAAACTAAACCGTACTGTTGACTAGGACCAAAATTCCTTTGGTGCATATCGAACCAGTACTCTTCAATGGCCGATTGTTCTGTGGTATATAGGTAAATACCCAAATCGCGAATAGAGTCGTTCCCAGTAACCGCCCCCCAATGGATCAATGAGGAATTGAATTGCATACTTTCAGAAGTAGATTCTTGATCATTACCCTGAGGAAATGAAGCGAATCCATTTGCCCAGCAATGACCCGCATACGGGCTGAAATTCCTCAAGTACGGGAAAAGAGGATCCTGCCGGTTGCTTGAAGCCGCATCTCGGACGAGCATATTGATCATAGGTCCGTAATCCCCCGCCCAACCGGGCGAAAATTGCTCCAAAAAGGATGCCGCATGAATGAAATATCCCCAATGGAAATGGTGGTCGTTGATGTTGTTGTCTTGCCCATGACCCGCGGGATAACCAATTAGCGCATCCCAGTCGTCATTATAATAAAAGAGAAAAGCCACCTCTCCAGCGTTGTATTTCAACCAGTCTTCAAGTCGATCCTTGATCGTTACCACAATGGTATTCAAGGCCGAGGTATCGCCTACTTCCTGAGCGATGCGGGCGGTTTGAATAAGCCTGTTCATTACCTGCCCTTCGTTGTAGGAATCCGTCCAAGTAGCGAGCTGATCTCCCTTAATCAAATCGATCTTCCCTTTAAGTTCGGCCGGGTCGTAGGTCAAACTGCGACAATTCACATCCGGCAGGGCAGGTAAAATGCCATAAAAGGTGTTCTCCACAGAGAACTGGTTTCCTTCCATCAATTTCAGATCACCACGTACGGTCCGAAACTCGTGGCTCGTATTCACACTGCTTCCAGAGGCTAAATTCGCCCAATGGTGCGGGAGCAATCCTTGGAGGAATAGCGAATCTGAGCCTTCTTTTACATCCGTTTGAATATTGAACGTTGTTGTAACCACAGACGATTGCTCGTCGAAAGCCCAATTCGCCGTACATAGATCAGGGAAAACAAAGGCATACTTCTTAAACGCAAAGGCCAATACGTCCGAGTTTCCACCTATTGGCAAAAAAGCAAGGGACCAGTAGTTTTGACCGTTCAAATTGGAGGTATACGTGTTTCCGTTTTGAGTCCATGTGGATCCACTGGGACCATAAATAGCGAAATCCGCCCCGTTATTCACTCCCTTTACAATAAGATAAGAGCCCGAGTCAGTGACCGCGCCCTGATTAACCACAACTTGCGCGGTACTCGATGAATTCTTTTCGAAATAAACAAAGGGCATCCCTACTCCCGTCTTAGCTTGAAAGTGATGATTTCCACTTTGCCAATCCATGGTCAAAGTCCAATCATCGTGATCAGCAACATTTGCGGCAGAGGCATTAAGACCTGTTACTCCAATCTCAACGGGGTCAAACGCGTCTATAGGTCCCCAAGGGACATACGTAGCTACTAATCCCTGATTCTTTGTTTCCAAAGTAAAGGGGTAATTGAACAGGTTGGAAGAATGAGCATTTTTAATCTTATGAGACCACCACTCATTAGTGGGAACAGGCTTATTCGCTGCAGAACCGATGACAAATGGGGTGCCGGAAGGAAAACCGTTCCTTCCAGCGGCATCAACACCGGGGAACATTGTTGTATAAGAACCCTGACCCACCGGGACTACTTGTGAAAAGGACGCATCCCCAAGCAGTATAAGTAAACCAAATAAGAGGGCCTTCATCAAATTGGGACTGCTCATAGTTGTATAATTTGAAATCAGATAAAGCTGATTTATGTTAAAATGGGAAACTGAATCTCAGTTCCGTGTATTGATGTCGACGACTCCAAAGCGCTTGGCAATACTCCTGATCTAAACTGAGGTCCGACATGGCAATTCGTCTATTTTTTTCATCAATTATTTCTAGGCTCGCTTCTTCAGCCTTCCTATACCGAACCAATACGCCATTAAAAGTAAAAGCCATTTCCCCAGCGTGCAATTCCACTTGCTTCTTGTCGCCTTGGTGGTTATAGTATTTAAACACAACTGTATCCTGAAGTAACTCTTTTCGGTCAAAAAAGAAAGGATCAAATACTATTTTTCCATCGGTGACCTGCATACCTAGTTCCGCCCAACGGTTTAAAATATCTTCTTTCACCTGACCTGTCATACCAGGTTGTTTCACTCCTTGACCCCAAGGCGTATGAGAATAGGGGTCGAACGGAAACGCTCCGTAAAGCTCGGGTCCTTTATTAAGTCCTATTCCCGCTCTAATACTGTAATAATGATTGATCAGCTTGCCCATAAGCTCATGATTTGACTCCTCCTTACGTGCTCTTATCAGCGTTTCGTTAACTGCCAATAATAACTTAGAAACCATGTGCCAATAAATTGACCCCAATCCCTCGTACGCATAAAATGTTCCCGATCTTCCGGTAAACGATTGATGATCAAATATTCTTTCAAACTCTTGAAGTATAGAATCCATTTCATCTCCGACTTCAAGTGCAAGTGAACCCTTATCGAGATTCTTAAGGGCGTTCGCCAATTCTTCCGCATTTGAAATTTCTCCCGCAAAATGAAAATTACCAGAATCATCGCGCTCCACAATGCCGTTAGGCCCCATGGAAACTAGTTTTTGAAGTAGTGCCGATTTTTGTGCAAAACTCGAAGAGATGTTGTTTTTTTCTGAAAACCCGGCTAAATCCCTATTCGGATACAGTAGGTAACTGTACTGATCTTCTCTAAAGAGGTCGCTTTTTTCTAGAGCATCGAGCAACGTAAGGCTTTGTTCAGGGTTCAGGTTTCCGGAGCTCAAAATGGCTACTTGACCTTCGAGCATTTCATATAGGTAACGAACATCCATCTCTCCTTGACCTATTTGCAACAAGCTATAGGCATGATACAACCCATCTTCACGCAGGTTGTTGGCAATGCTTGCATCCAAATACTCCAAGCTCAGATTTAAAAAAGCCGTTAAATCCTCCGACGCTAATTGCGACCTCGAACCAAGCTCAAAACCGTAGGCCTTTATGCGGTATCGTTCACCTGCCTTTCCTAATGCGCAAACAAAATCAAATCGAGATTTCGAATCAAAACCCTTCGTTAACAAAGGTTTATTTTCTTCGAAAATCTTATGAATAGCGGTCAATAATTCACCGGTTGCCTCATTCAAATCGAGGTTAGTATCGGTCCACTTTTCTCTTAAAAAGCTCAAGTAACGGCGCAAATAATAAAGCGTTACCATGCTCATTCCATTACCTACTAAGGCGTTGTTGGCATCGTTCCATTCCGGACGTTGCGTATTCATCCAGATTCCTCCATCGGGTACTAAATTGTACAGCTTTGTGATGGCCGTGAGTAATAGTTTTTCACCTAAAGTAGCTTTCAATAACTGATTGCCTTTCCATATCATTCGAGCATCACTTCCCAAATGCTCCACTTCTGAACGAATGGACGCGTCGAGCTTCGAATCGAAATCAATGGTATCCTTCGGGTTTTCCAAAATACTCTGGAAAGAACGAATCCGATAAGGCACATTGGCATACGTATAAAGCGGTCGGTTCCATTCAGATGACATGGCCGATGATTCGTGCTTCTCCCAATGCTCTAGAAGTTTTTGGAGGTAAATGATTTGATGATCACCCCAATAGCCAATATAAGCCCAAGGATCATCTTCTTCGATAACCTCCCAATCAATTCCGGATTTCGAAATTCGATAGGGGTTATAAGCGTCAATGGTTGAAGCATTCAAGAACTTTGAAATCATTCCTTGAATAAATCTCGGGTAGGTGTACGCTAACGCTTCCCAATTCTGAAAAATATCGCGCCAGTTGCCTTCATAAGATAGCGTCCGCTTACCCCCAGTACCCCGAGTATTTATATTAAAAACATTCCACGGCCGGCTCGGGTCTCCGTGTCTCCGACTAAACGAAAGGGGCAGATACTCTAAGGCCACGCGTTCGAGGTCCCAATCATTCTGTTCTCTTACCTTCGAAAGAACCTCATCGTAATGAATTTCTTCAGGCCACGTTCCAACGAAATCTGCCCATTTCATTGCCGTACGAACGCTCACTTGATTCAGGTATTCCTGAAAGTCTCCTCGATCGATCTTATAGGCCGATTCAAACAATCCTCCCCGCATAACATTGAATAGAACATTCCCATAATGCCGAGCAGTGACCGTTTCTAATTCAGAACATTGAATACCATCGCCTTTAGCCACAATAGCTCTTAGGCGTTCTTGATCTATATCGCGCTCCGAATTGATTTCATACTTTAATTCCGCGACCGATTTCTTGCTCAAATACGATTCGAGGTTCATTACCTGAGTCGTGGACTGATCAACTTCGGCCAAAAGGAACCAATCTTTACATTCGCCTGCGGCGAGATGAAACTCGGATTGAATAAAATACGCTCCTTGATAGCCCTTGTTTTCTTTTTCAATCTTCAACTCGAATCCATTTCGAAAGGTATCGAGCTGATGATTGGAAAGCAGGTAATTCTTCACCTCCAATCCGGTCGACCAGACCGTATTTGCCGTCAAAGCCTCACTCGGCTCTGCGCGGTCTATTATTCTCGAACTAAGGGCATAGGCCGCCAAACCGTTGCCGAGTAATTCACTCTTCTTATACGCATCGACCAGCGTACTTCTTCCATTTTGCAGGCCGCTTCCTACACCGGAAGGAAGTATGTTTTGGATTCCATCTATTAATTCAATGGAGCAGTTTTCATCGCCGATGTTCTCAATCCATGCCTGACGCAATATTCCAAAGCGGTCAGAAAAAGACCATTCTTGAGCAAAGCGAAGATTCAAATCACGATTAATTTGCTCGAAGCGCAGGCGATTCCCGTGTGTGTTTTTATACAGATTCGATTCTACGTTATACAAGCCTCTCCCATAATTTGAAAAGGGCTCCCATAAATATGATTTCTCGCCATGATTGACCTGGATCAGGGTTTTCGAACCCGTGTGCTCGGCACTGTCCACAATTTTATCGTCCGTGTAATAAGGAAATAGTGCCGATTCGGCATTTACTCGTCCGGCCGTTAGGCCGCCATTACTCGCTATAAATAGCCAATGGTCAGATGGGCTTACTAAAGACATGAAAAAAGGATCCATCTCTTCAAAATCCTTGATTTTGTAGAAGCGATCTCCATCTAAGCTAATGAAAGAACCTTCCACCCTTTTTGAAGTACTTTTTAAAGCCTGTTTACCCACGTAAATAGCCTTTTTCATAGTCTCGGTATTTATTCAACAATTAGTGTTTGGAGAGAAGATGCTGGCAATGTGAAATTCATCTTTTGATCCGCCACGTCTAAAGAAATAGGAAAATCGCTTTGTTGCGAATTTAGAAGAACCATGACTAGTTTATCGTCTGGCCTTTTAACCGTTAACGCCATAATACCTTCGGGAAGTTCGGAATGTGCAATTCGCTGTGACCCTCTGGGAATAAAGGCACTAAAGTGGCGCATTACGTCATAAAGTGGCGTATAGTAGAGCTCTTGTTTTAAGGTATCTGCCAATACCGGTGCTACACACCAATTCTGAACATGATTGGGCCCGCCTTGCGGATCGAGTAACATATTCCAGTCTACCCAGGCCTCTACCCATGAATTCATAGACCCTATGATGTCTCGAGCATATCGGAAAACGGGTACATACCTTGGATGCAGATACTTATCTTCTGGTTTTGCCCAATCGTACCCCCAATCCGTAGCTTCTCTTTTCCAATACCATGCATCGTCGTTCCAGTGTGGGACCTCGGCATCAACACAAGCCTCTGTTTGAATAATCGCCTTATTAGGAGCGAATGAGTGTGTGCGATTCAAACTTTCTGGAAACCAATCATACGTAGAGGTATACCAATGTACCGCTGTACCGTGGATAAAGGGCAGCAAAGCAGAGTCTTTGAGAAGAACCTCAGCCCACTCTTCCAATTCTTCACCCCGATTTTGATCGTAGGTTAGAATGGCGGCATCGATTTCATTTTTTCTAAAATTCGGTCCGAGATCATTTTTAATGAACGCGGCCATTTCGAGGGGTGTGAAATGCATGCTCTCCCAATTACCGTCATTTCCAAGCGGTTCATTTTCCACCGTATAGCCCCAAATATCAATTCCTTCATTCGCCATTGCTTGATGATATTTGACGAAGTACTCCGCCCAGGTAGCGTAAAATTCGGGTTTTAACTTACCACCAAACCAATCATTGTTATCCTTCATGAATGGAGGGGCAGTCCAAGGAGAGGCAATGATCAAAAGGTCATCCTCTAAGGCTTGCGCAGCCTGAATCATGGGAATGATATCCTCTTTGTCTGGTCCCAGATTAAAACTGGCTAAGCTCGTATCGGGGCCCTGCAAATAGTCATAAGAGCCCAGTGAAAAATCACACGAATTAATGTGGGTTCGAGCCATGTTATAGGCCGCTGCTGTATCGGCAAAATAGGCGTGAATCAATTCTTTCTGCAGACTCGCGTTTAATCGAGTCCAAAGGTGAGCCGAGGACTCCGTGAAAGCGCCCCCAAAGCCTCTTATTTTTTGGAAAGTAGAGTCGGGATAAACCGCCCACGGTTTAGCTTCTTCGGAAGATCTCGTTGCTTCTAACTTAACAAAACGTTCTCCGGCGGCACTACTCCGATATAGTTCATATGAAACATCTTCGCTATGGCAAGAAATAAGTAAGAAAGCCAGTAGGCTAAAAATCACCCCTTTTTTCATACTACTCAACTTTTTGGAAGACCCTTACATAATCAAGAATATAGCGATGAGAGGCCCAAGAGGTGTCTATTCCTTGGGCTCCACCCCAACCCCCTCCAACCGCTAGGTTGATAATTATATTCTGAGGATTATCAAAAGGCCATTCCAATTCATTTGCATTTTTATCGTAGGTAAAGAAATATTCTCCATCTAAGAACGCCTCAATCCGGTCCGGGTACCACTCAATAGTATAGTCATGAAACTTTTGAAACATGCTGTCTACCTCTATTTCTGCTCCGATTTGATTTCCCTGTTTGAAATAATAAGCGCGTGTATGGCAGGTTGAGTGGTTTCTTCCTTTTCCCGTTGTGTCGTTAATCTCGTATCCTACACATTCTAGGACGTCAATCTCTCCGCAATAAGGCCAAGAAATCTCATCGCGATACGACTCTCCCAAGAGCCACCCTGCGGCCCAAGTTCCGCGACCGGGCGGAACCTTAGCCCTGAACTCAATTTTGCCGTATTGAAAGGCAAACTTGCCTTGAGTAGTCAGCCTGGCCGATGTCCAGGCCTGATCCATATCATTTTGATGTGCTTCAATAATAAGAACTCCGTCTTCTTGTCGAGCGTTTTCAGTACGATTCGCCGTATAGTATTGCGGCTCATTATTTCCCCATCCCCAATTACCAATATTATAAGACCATTTACTCGTGTCGGGCAAACCCTCCCCGTCAAATTCGTCACTCCAAACTAGCTCCCATTGGTTGCCCTCCATATTCTGAACGCGGATATTTGGGCTAGCCACTCGTTCTTGAATCAATTCAAACTCAAGTGCTTTTAACTGGACTTCTCCTCCATCAACATGGAGACGAATAGGATGCATACCCGTGTCCAAAGGGCTACCGTCCACAGAAACCAGGTCAGCCCAGCCGCTGGGCTTTACGCTACCCGTAATGTTGTACGTCCGGTCGTCCGTATTGTGTATATAATCTTCCAGCCAAACAGTCGTACTGTCCGTACCGGACGCATCAAAAGTCACGCGATATCGGCCGCACGTCGGAACGTTTACTTCCAGGTCTAGGTGTTCTCCGGCTTGCAGATGTATTGGCGATTCTTCTTCACCTTCGGTAAGCGGAATGGACCACGAATTTACATCTTCGTCTACTTCTGCGGCCGATTGCTTTGATCCGGGGCTTTGACAAGCCGCTAAAAGGACTAAAACCGCCGGTATGAGTAATCTTTTCATGCTTATTCTTTTACTAGTTTCTTCTCTAATTCTTCAAGCGAAACGCCCTTGGTTTCGGGAATTACCTTTATGATGAATATCAATCCGGCCAAAGCGAACAATCCGTAAATCAAGAAAGTCAGAGAGCTCCCCAATACTTCAAGTTCCCAGGGGAAAATCCATTGAACCAAAAAGCTCACCGCGGAATTAATAAGACCCACAAAGGAAATCGCAATCCCGCGTATCTTGTTGGGAAATAACTCCGAGAAAAGTACCCACATAACCGGTCCGATCGAAATAGCGAAGGAAGCCACGAAGGCAAGAATGGCCCCCAAGATTAGCGTAGTATTTAAATTGATACTCGTGGTTAGAAGGCTTTGTTTCTGTTCAAGATAAAACGCCGAACCTCCTTGCAAACTTTCTATTGCTTCTTGAAAGCTCGATTCGGAATCGAATACTTGACCTTCAATTTGAGACAAAGCGGGCAGGGCATTTTCAATTGTTGCAATGTCCGCCCCATCGAGGCTATAGGTGGCTGCGTTAAATCCATATGCAAGAACAAACATGGACAAAACAATTCCGGCAACACCCGATGTCAATAAGGGTTTACGACCAAGTCGGTCGATAAATAGTATCGCTAAAATTGTGAACAGTAAATTCACAAGACCAACAAGAATAGCTTGCATAAAGGAAGCGTCGGTTCCTAATCCACTTTGCTCGAAAATCATAGGAGCGTAAAAGAATACGGAGTTGATCCCTGTTATTTGTTGGAGTATTGCCACGACAACACCGATGCTTATGACCAGTCTCATAGCCGGCTTAAAAAGATCTTTGAAACTACCCTTTGACTTGTCTTCATCTGCCGAAATAGCCTTTGTAATTCGATCAATCTCCATTTTGGCTTTCTCCTCCCCATTAAATCGCGCCAAAACGGCTTCTGCTTCGCTCATGTTTTCATGCATGAGGCACCAACGTGGGCTCCTGGGAACAAAGAAAAGACCGATGAAATATAAAACCGCCGGTACGGCCTCTAAACCGAGCATCCAACGCCACTGATATTGGTCGATCCCCAAGCTTTGCACCCAAGAATAATCCGTTTTGGCGTATTGAAGAATCGCGTAGTTCGTGAAAAACGCAAGCGAAATACCAATAACAATATTGAGTTGATTAAAAGAAACCAAACGGCCGCGTAACTCTTTTGGAGATATCTCTGCGATGTACATTGGGGCTAAAATCAATGAAGCTCCTACCCCAAATCCTCCGATCATACGAGCAATTACGAGGAATAAAAACGACGGAGCAAAGGCAGATCCAACAGCGGAAACAGCGTAAAGTACAGCCGCCCAGCGCAAAACCGCTCTTCGGCCGAATTTATCACTAATCGGACCTGCAACCATCATTGCGAGTGTTGAAGTCAGGGTAAGAGACGCTACGGACCAACCCAATTCTAGTTTGGTTAGTCCGAATTCAGGTTCAATAAACTTAATTACCCCTGAAATCACCGAAGCGTCGAACCCCATGAGTAAACCGCCGATGGCCACAATGAGGGCGATATACATAATTACATTATTCTTCATAAATCAATCGTTAAGAGAAGTACCACCACAGCCCAAAGACCAGGAATACAACGGTTACTGTGTGTGCGATATGGGCAATCGGTTTTTTGAGATCCGATTCCGAGTCAATAGGTCCAATACGGTCTTCTTCCGTTGCAGATTGGTAGCTAACGCCAACTAAAACGGCACTGGAAATTAAGAATAATAAAAGGGCAAAGTGCAAGAAATTAATTTCTGTATACCACAGGAAAAGTCCCGTCCAATTTTCCTTGCTTAATTCTAACAATAGGCGAATCCCTCCCAAAACTGCACCAGTCAAAAGAGCATATTTTGCCCCCTTTGCATTCAGCCTTTTCCAAAATATTCCCAAAAGAAATACAGAAGCAATGGGTGGAGAAATATAAGACTGTAAACTTTGTAATTTCTGAAATAAACCCCCTTCTAACAACTGTAAAACGGGAATCCACGCAATCCCTAAAACCACAAGCGCCGCCGTAGACCAACGACCAACAGCAACGAGACGTCTTTCCGTAGCTTCCGGAAAGCGTCGTTGGTACACGTCGATAGTTATTAAGGTAGAGCAGGAATTAAAAACAGAGCTCAAAGAGCTCATTAGGGCCGCCAATAGACCAGCCACCACTAATCCTCGAAGCCCAGTAGGCAAAAGCTGCATGGTCAAAAGGGGTAATGCTGCATCATAAACTGGTTTTCCGTTTTCTACCGGAAATTGAACCAGTGCGTCCGGGCCCAGCGATAATTGATACGCAATAACTCCGGGCACGACAAAAAGAAACAAAGGCAGTACTTTCAAATAAGCGGCGAAAATGCTGCCTTTGCGCGCATGATCTAAATTACGCGCTGCCAATACACGCTGGACTATAAATTGATCTGTGCACCAATACCATATTCCAAGAATTGGAGCTCCAAACAGAATTCCCGTCCAAGGGAAATCGGGGTGATCCATAGAGCGCCAAAGATCTAAGTACCCGGGCTGCGCAGTTGCCATCAAATTATCCCAACCGCCTAATTTTTCTAATCCTATGACTGTAATGGCGATAGAACTACCCAGAAGTATAAACATTTGAACCATGTCGGTATAAACCACTGCCTTGAGGCCACCAAACAAAGTGTAAATACCCGTAGCTACGACAACAATAATTGCCCCGAACCAAAAATCAATATTCAATAATGCCTTGAAAATAATACCTCCGGCCATAATGGTTAGCGCTATTTTCGTGAGCACATAGCCAATTATAGATACCCAAGTTAAGTAGGAACGCGCCCAAGAGCTATAGCGTTTTTCCAAGAATTGCGGCATAGTAAAAATGCCTGTTCTGAGATAAATTGGTACAAATACCCAGGCCAGAATTAACAACATGAATGAAGCGAGTAACTCGAACTGCGCAACGGGAAAATCTCCAGAGGCACCAGCGCCAGCCAAACCTACCAAATGTTCCGAACCAATATTCGAGGCGAACAGAGAAGCCCCAACAATAAACCACGATAAATCTCTTCCACCCAAAAAATACGCACTGCTGTCCGAATCGAGGCCTTTCTTTCGATCACTCAGGTATAAAAAAAGGAATATCCCAAATATGAGGAGGAAGTAGGCAGCCAAAACTGCGTAGTCCCAAGCATTAAAGTTATTACCCATAATGCCCAATTATAACTCGAATGAGAAGCCTTTTGAAATGAGTTCGTCGTAACGCTCTTTGTCAAAAGAATAAAGCCGAGCAGGTCGATGGGGAACATCTTTTTCCTGTTTCCCAGTGTCTATAAGTAGGTCCATGCTCAATATTTTTTTACGAAAATTGGCCTTATCGAACTTCATTCCAAGTATCGCTTCGTACAATTGCTGGAGGGCGTTCAGGGGAAATAAGGTAGATAACAATTCAAAACCGATGGGCTTGGTTCGCACACGCGTTTGAAGCTCTTCAGAGGCGCGAGTAAGCACTTCGTTGTGATCGAAAGCCAAATCGGGAATGTCGTTCAAAGAATGCCAATGTGCATTTACCGCCCAAGAATGACTTTCCGGATTGAACTGACGTAAATTCACTAGAGAATAATAGGAAGTCGTAACAACACGTCCTAGTGGATGTCGATTAACTCTTCCGTAGGTCCTGTGTTGCTCCATAAAGACCCTAGACAGACCCGTTAACTCTCGGAGGATTCTGTTTGCGCTCGCATCCAAATCTTCATCGGGATATACTAAATCGCCGGGAAGTGCCCATTGATCTTTGAAGGGTTCCGCTCCACGTTGTATCAACAGTATTTTCAAATCGTCGCCATCAAAGCCATATACAACACAATCAACGGAAAACGCCGTTTGAAAAAAGTTCTCTAAGGGAATTTGATAAATATTATAATTTTTCGACAGAGCGTTTTTCACTTGCTCCCGACCTGCGGGATCCTCAATATTAGCAAGTGTTTCCGCTACATTTTTTCCGTCTAAATTCTCAAAATCCGACATTCTTCATTTAATTTCTGAGGACAATTTAAGAACTTATAGTTAATAATACCATAAGTTTTTTCTAAATTCACGCTTTCAAAGGTTTAATCACATAGTCCTGAAAACTTGAATATTATGAAAAAACTACTACTATTTTTATTATTAACACCACTGTTTATGGTGGCTCAAACGACGGTTAATGTCACTTTTAAAGTGGACATGAGCGAGTACACTGGAGCCTATACAACAGTAAATGTCAATGGAACATTTAATAATTGGTGTGGCTCATGCGCGACGATGACAGACACGAATAACGACAGCATTTATGAGCTTGTTGTTGCAGTTCCATCTGGAACTCTTATTGAATATAAATTTACTGTTGACGGATGGACCGGGCAAGAACTATTTGCCGGAGGAGAACCCTGTACCATGACTACGGGTGCGAATACCAATCGTTTCGGAACATTCACAGCGGATGCCGTTTTACCGACGGTATGTTGGAATGATTGTGCTGCCTGCGGGGTTTATACGCCCACTCCTTGTGGAGATCTAATCATTTCTGAATACATCGAAGGATCTGGAAGCAACAAAGCACTCGAACTGTATAACCCTACTGCAAATCCGATCGACCTATCGTTATATTCTGTTTACTGTAATGTAAATACTGGGACATTCAATAACCTTACAAGCCCACAAGGGATGATTCCTGCGTATGGCACGTATCTTATGGTGAATTCGAACGCAGACTCGGCTTTGGCGGCTCTAGCGGATACTTTACTTTCAGGCTTCAGTGCAGTCAGCTTTAACGGTGACGATGCGATTTCACTCCTTAAAGGATCGGACACACTAGACCTCATCGGTATAGTGGACAATGACCCAGGTTCTTCTTGGCCTGTAGGGTCTGGATCAACGGCTAACCATACTTTAGTGCGCAAAAGCACTGTCGACATGGGTTCTGCTGATTGGGCCGTTGGAGCCACTCAATGGGATGTTTACCCTTCGAATACCTTCACCGGATTTGGATCACATTCTAATGTATGTAGCCCTTCAAATGTCACGTTCAGCGTTGACATGAGCCAATACACTGGATCCTATACGAACGTTAACTTAAACGGTACGTTCAATAACTGGTGTGGTGCTTGTAACGTCATGACAGATGCAAACAACGATTCTATTTATGAAATTACCCTCACCATACCGAATGGCGTGATCGAATTCAAATACACGGTTGACGGTTGGACGGGTCAGGAAAATCTAGTACAGGGGATTCCTTGTACCATTACTACGGGTGGTTTCACCAATCGTTCTTTTACCGTAGGTGGAGATACAACGCTTGCGCCCGTTTGCTGGGAGAGCTGTTCTGCATGTCCAACGGTACAACCGTGCGTAATAAGCACCTTGCCTTATACGGAGGACTTTGAATTGGGTATGCCCACTTGCTGGGATACGACGCAAAATGCCGGTTCTGTTGGCTGGTTAGCTGGAGATAGCACCTCATTGAGCTCTCAATATTGGTCCATTCCTGCGCACACTAACTTCATGGCGAGTAACGATGATGCTTGTGACTGCGATATGAGTAATGACCTTCTTCGCACGCCACAATTCGACTTAACGGCGTACGCAAATCAAAGCTTGCAATTGAACTTTGCATACTTCTTCCCCACACAAGCACTTTCTGATTTTGAGGTGTATTATTCAATGAATGGAGGTCCTTTGACTCTTATAAGCGCTGTTGCATTTTCAGGGGTTACTACATGGGCAGGAGCAAGCTATGATGTCACCCCAACTGCGGGTTCTGACTCAGTAGTATTCGTCTTTAAGCACGATGACGGTGGAAACTGGGGATATGGTGCAGCTATCGATGACGTACAGCTTACTACCTATACTCCGGTACAAAATGTCACTTTCAAAGTGGATATGAGTGAATATACCGGAACCTATACCGACGTGAACTTGAACGGTACATTTAATAACTGGTGTGGTGCTTGTAACGTCATGACGGATGCAAACAACGACTCTATTTATGAAATTACCTTGCCTATCCCGAACGGGCCTATTGAATTTAAGTATACCGTAGACGGATGGACTGGTCAAGAAAACCTAACTCCAGGAATGGCATGTGTCCTAACCACAGGTGGATTTACAAACCGTTCATTCACCGTTACCGCAGATACTATTTTAGATGCTGTATGTTGGGAGAGTTGCGTCGCTTGTCCGAGCGCACCTTCTTGCGTTATTTCTACACTTCCATTTATGGAAGACTTTGAAATGGGATTCCCTGCTTGTTGGGACACCACTCAGAACGCT
>CBFIAJ010000040.1:0-13012 GCA_965660515.1 Flavobacteriales bacterium
CATGGTCGCTACCTCCTTTTGGTTGGGTGATTCATTTGCACGTGCTCATTATGATTTAGCAATTAACGCCGGAGTCTGCGGATCTTTTGATCGCAGTATTGAAATTGGCCAGGTCGTTCAAATTACCCGAGATGAGTTTCCTGAAATGGGAGCAGAGGACGGAGAAAACTTCTTGAGCCTCATAGACTTGGACTTGCTTGAAGACGATGATTTTCCTTTTTCTTCCGGACAAATTGATAACCCCGAACCCCTGATTGATGGACTGTTCGGTTCGCTTCCGGCCGTGCAGGCCGTTACGGTAAACAAAGTACACGGCAACGAACTTAGCATTGCCGCTACGCAAAAACGAGTTCAGCCTCAAGTAGAAAGTATGGAAGGAGCCGCTTTCATGTACGCTTGCCGAATTGGGCGACTGAACTTTGGTCAAATTCGTGCGGTTAGTAATTACGTTGAACGCAGAAATCGCGATAATTGGGAGCTTAAAAAGGCGGTTGACCACTTAAATGCAGCACTTATTACATACCTCGAGCAATTAGCATGAGCAAATTAACTCTGGGCTTCTCGCCTTGCCCAAATGATACGTTTATTTTTGACGCCCTGGTCAATGGGAAATTAGACACGGGCGGACTCGAATTTGAGGTGGTACTCGCCGATGTGGAGGAGCTCAATCAGCTCGCTCTTCGCGGTGAACTCGACATCACTAAGCTCAGTTTTAATGCCTTAATGTATTGCTTGAAAAACTACGCTCTGCTCGATAGCGGAGCGGCACTAGGTGAAGGTTGCGGGCCACTTTTAATTTCCGGGCCTAACTCGGCCCGATTAAACCCGAATGACCTTAAAATTGCCATTCCCGGGGAACGAACCACTGCGAATTTTTTAATGAGCTATGCCTTTCCAAAAGCTCAAAATAAAGAAGCAGTTTTGTTTAGCGACATAGAAGAGGGCGTTTCCAATGGTACGTATGATATGGGCGTAATCATACACGAAAATAGATTCACCTATGAAGATCGAGGGCTGGTACAAGTGAAAGATCTTGGAAGCTATTGGGAGCAAGAAACAAAGCTTCCTATTCCTTTAGGAGGAATAGCCATTCATCGACGAGTTGATTCAAGAACGCAACAATTGTTTCAAAATCTGTTGAAGCAATCGGTTCAATATGCCCTGGATAACCCGGAGCAAACCGAGGAGTACGTCCGATGTCATGCGCAAGAAATGGACAGATCAGTGATGTATCAGCACATCAACTTGTACGTCAATGATTATACAGTAACTTTGGGCAAACGAGGAGAAGAGGCCATCCGATTCATGCGCGAGGAGCTCCTTCGACAGGAAATGCCGATCGATTCAGAAACGCCCATATTTTTAAACTCATGATTGTTGTTACCGGCGCTGCAGGTTTTATTCCAAGTGTTTTAGTCGCTAAACTAAATAGTGAAGGCTACAAGAATATTGTTGTTGTCGATGATTTTAGCAGGGCCGACAAAGATGCGAATCTGGCCGATAAGGCCATTATGAAGCGGGTCGACAGAAACGAGTTCCACGCATGGCTGCGCGATAATCATCTGCTTGTTGAATTCGTCTTCCATTTAGGAGCCCGAACCGATACTACTGAGTTTGATATAGAGCTACTCAATCGATTAAATCTCGATTACTCAAAAGAAGTGTGGAGCATTTGCGTTGAATTTGGCCTACCTCTAGTGTACGCCTCAAGCGCGGCGACCTATGGTCTGGGAGAATTTGGTTACGAAGATCGACACGATATCGTGAACGATTTAAAACCCTTGAATCCGTACGGAGACTCCAAAAACGACTTTGATAAATGGGCTTTGAGTCAAGAGCGGAAACCCTATTTCTGGATCGGGATTAAGTTTTTCAACGTTTATGGACCAAACGAGTATCATAAAGGAAGAATGGCCAGCGTTGTTTTTCACACCTTTAATCAAGTTAAGTCAACCGGCCAAATGAAGCTCTTTAGAAGCCACCGGCCCGATTTCGAGGATGGTCATCAATTGCGCGATTTCATTTATGTGAAAGACGCCGTGAACGTACTGTATTGGTTTATGCACCATCGCAAAAAAGAAAATAGCGGCTTGTACAATTTAGGAACTGGAAGCGCGCGTTCGTTTATGGATTTAGCGAAAGCTACATTTAACGCCATGTCTTTCGAGCCGGCCATATCTTTTATTGATACGCCCGCCGATATCCGTGACAAATATCAATACTTTACGGAAGCCAACATGAACAAGTTGGAAAGCATTGGCTACAGTATTCCTTTTACCTCCCTTGAAGACGGGGTAACAGAATATGTTCAGGAATATCTTATGAAAGGCGCGAACGCTTAAAACGCCAAGAGGCTTAAGATTCTACCAAGAACCACTCGCTCCGCCGCCACCGAAACCTCCGCCGCCGAAGCCACCAAATCCACCGCCGCCGCCGAAGCCACCTCCGCCACCAAATCCTCCGCCACCGCCCCAATTGGAACGTCCGGAATGACTTAAAAGGAAGGCTGTTAAAAGTGCGTCGGTCGCAGTTGACCTTCTTCTGCCACCTCGTCCACCACCTCGTCCGCCTCTGCGAGAGATAGCAATGATAATGAACAAGACAATTAAGATGAAAAGGAAGACGGGGAAAGCTGGGGCATCGCTTGAGCTTTTTTCGCCCGGTAGATTCTCAGCAGTAAATTTACCACTTACGAGGCCCATTAAAACACTCGTAGATTCGTCGAGGCCCGCATAATAATCGCCCGATCGAAAATTAGGAACCATGTAGTTCTCGATAATACGACGACTCAGCGCATCGGTGACGTATTCTTCTACTCCATATCCAGTAGATATATTCACTTTTCTGTCTTCACTAGCCACCAATATGGACAATCCGTTATCGATTCCTCCTTGGCCGATTCCCCAAAAGTGAGCTAACTTGGTATTGTATTCTGCTACGTCGTAATCACCCGTGCTTTTTACGGTAATAATGCCGATTTGAACGCCCGTACTATCGTTCATCCCAACGAGCTTGTATTCCAGCGCTCGTTCTTCCTCTGGGCTTAAAATTTCGGCGAAGTCATGAATGATGCGCCCTTTCTTTGGCTGAGGAAAGTCCTGGCTTACGGCCTCAACGGCCGGAAGTATGAGTAAGGTAAGTATGAGGATCCGATTCAATAAATACTTCATGAAGTAGAAATTTCGTCGGATAATTCATTTTGATCACCTTTTTGATAAGGGAAGTGTGCCTGAAGTTCTTTACCCGCTTTCAATATTCCGGCAGTTAATCCAAGTGCGAATTTCCCTTGGCGAAAAAGCGCTTGCATTTCTTCTTTTGTACTATCCCAAAAATCGTCTGGGGTCACCGCGTCAATACCCTCGTCGCCTATGATGGCGAACTGATGATCCGCGGTAGCGACGTAAATGAGTACACCGTTCCTTTGTTCCGTTTCGTGCATATGTAACTCGCCAAATAGCTCTAGAGCGCGCTCAAATGCCTCTTTTTCGTGATGTTCTTCCAAGTGCACCCTTATCTCACCAGAAGTGTTCAATTCAGCCGTTTTAATGGCGTCCACTACCTGAGTCTGCTCGACCTCTGTCAAAAAATCATCAATTCGATCGCCCATTATTCGAAACGTACTTCGGGTGCATCTTCACTTCCCGCTTTTGCACTGAATGAATCTTTCCGTGGGAATTCATCCGCGCCGCCAATCCAACCGAGGTATATTCTTTTCCAAAAACCGCGTATGTACGTGTTATACGCTGCCACTGAATCATTGTACCGATCGCGAGCAACATTGATTCGATTCTCCGTTCCCTCCAATTGAGATTGTAGCTCGGCAAAATTTTGAGTAGACCGAATTTCGGGGTAGCGCTCAAAAGCCAAATTGATCGCCGTATTTATTTTGCGACCCATTAATTCCATCTGCTCTGGAGTTGTAGCCTCGGTGATGCCGGCACGTGCCTGGGTAACCTGAACTAAAATTTCCTTTTCATTATTTGCGGCTCCTTGAACAGTTGCGACTAAATTGGGCACTAGGTCTGCTCGGCGCTGGTAACTGCTCTGTACATCGCCCCAAGAATTGTTCACATTTTCTTGTAATGCAACGGCTTGATCGTAGGTCCCAGTTGCTTTAGAGAACACCGAAATTCCGAAGAGTACTAAAGCGCCTACAATGACTAAAACAACGATTAACCCTTTTTTCATAACTGTTTCTTTATATCCATTAATGCTTTTCGGATCTCTTTTAATCGAACTACTACTTCGGCCTGATTGACCGTATCTTCTTTGTTATCTCTTAATTTCTTTTTAGCTCCGTCAATGGTAAATCCGCGATCTTTTAATAGATGGTGAATGACTTTTAAATTATCTAGATCCTTCGCTGTGAAAAGCCGGTTTCCCTTTTTATTCTTTTTTGGTTTTAGAATGTCAAATTCTTTTTCCCAATAGCGTATCATAGACGTGTTGACACCAAATAAATCAGCTACTTCGCCTATGGAATAATAAAGTTTTTTTGAAGAAGATTCTTCCGACATAATACCTTCGTTTTCTTCTTCGAAGATAGAAAAATTCTTAGTCGAGCGACTGTGTCGGTTGAGATGAAAGTTCGATCATAATTTCGTACTCCTCCGGACTCAAATCGTTGAAGTAGAAGTTCACTGGATTTACGGCTTTCCCATTTTTGTGCACTTCATAATGAAGGTGCGGTCCAACCGATTTCCCGGTATTTCCCACATACCCTATGATTTCTCCTCGCTTAATCGTTTGGCCCGGACGAACCAGTATTTTACTCATATGACCATAGAGGGTAAGGTAACCGTAGCCGTGATCAATTCGAACATGACGCCCATATCCAGAGCTTCGGCTATCTGCTCGCGTTACTTTACCGTCGCCAGTGCTGTAGATGGGTGTTCCTGTAGGTGCGCTGAAATCCATACCCGCGTGAAACTTTCTGGTTTTGTAGATCGGATCAATTCTATATCCGTATCCACTCGCCATTCTTTTGAGGTCTTTATTTGCCACCGGCTGAATTGCTGGAATAGATGCCAGCATGTCTTCTTTTCGCTTCGCTTGTTCAATTACGTCGTCAAACGATTTGCTTTGAATAACAACCTGTTTGCTTAGTTGATCGATTTTTTTCGTTGTTTCAATAATCAATATGGAGTTTTGATAGCCTTCTAACTTCTTGTATCGATTTACTCCTCCAAATCCTGATTTTCGTATACTTGCTGGAATCGGGTCCGTTTCAAAAATGACTCGATAAATATGATCGTCACGCTCTTGGATATCGTCCATAACTACTTGGACTTGATCCATTCGGTCGTTTAAAAGCTCAAATTGAAAGGTCATTTGTTCCAATTCCCGCTTTAGTTGCTTCTCTTTTGGAGAGTCAAAAAAGGTGAAAATTGCGAACAACATCAATACGGCAAACAAGCCGCTAGCCGATAAAAACAGAAGTACAGAGCGAACACGATCCTTGGTCGTTTTCTCCAACTTCTGATAACTCAGCGTTTCCGGGTTGTAGTAATATTTGACTTTAGCCATAATGATTGCGGATTCCTTAAATTTGGCCACTTTTGCAAAGGCAAAACGAGGCTTTTTAAGTCCTTATTGCGCTGCAAAAATACATAATCTATTCGTTAGTTTGTAACTGCTTGACAATCAGGTTATCAACAAGTCGTTGTCGGCAAAGTTCATTTTGATCTATGATTTCATCTCAAGAAATACGTCGAAAATTCTTGCTCTTTTTTAGTGAAAAGGGCCACCATATTGTTCCTTCTGCTCCCATGGTTGTTAAGGATGATCCCACTTTGATGTTTACAAATGCTGGGATGAATCAATTCAAGGATTTGATTTTAGGGAATAAAGCCATTGCAAATCCGCGCGTTGCGGATACGCAAAAATGCTTACGCGTTTCTGGAAAGCACAATGACTTGGAGGAAGTAGGGCATGATACCTATCATCATACGATGTTCGAAATGTTGGGTAATTGGTCGTTCGGCGATTACTTTAAAAAGGAGGCCATTGAATGGGCTTGGGAGTTACTGACCGATGAATTTGGGCTCGATAAAGAGCGATTGTACGTCACTGTTTTTGAAGGTGACGAGGTTGATGGACTCAAAATGGATGAGGAAGCGTTTGCAGAATGGGAAAAAATCATCCCAAAAGAGCGCATTCTCATGGGTAATAAAAAAGACAACTTTTGGGAAATGGGCGACCAAGGCCCGTGCGGTCCGGCGAGCGAAATTCATATCGACCTCCGGTCGGATGAGGACCGTCAGAAATCCTCAGGAGCGGATTTGGTCAATCAAGATCACCCCTTAGTTGTTGAAATCTGGAACCTCGTTTTTATGGAATTCAACCGCAAAGCTGATTCGAGCTTGGTTCGATTACCGATGAAACATGTGGATACGGGTATGGGTTTCGAACGCTTGTGTATGGCCTTACAAGGGGTTCAGTCGAATTATGACACCGATATATTTAAGCCCCTGATTGCGGAAATTGCCAAGCTTTCTGGTGTTACTTATGGCGAGAACGAACAGCAGGACATTGCCATGAGGGTAATTGCCGATCATGTTCGGGCGATTGCTTTTTCTATTTCCGACGGGCAATTACCTAGTAATAATGGAGCGGGATACGTAATTCGTCGAATATTAAGAAGAGCATCTCGCTATGCCTTTACCTTCTTAAATCAAAAAGAACCTTTCATTTATAAGTTGATTGAAGTGCTCGACTACCAAATGGGCTTTTTCTTTGAAGAATTGCGCAGTCAAAAAGATCTTATCCAGAAAGTGATTCAGGAAGAAGAGGCGTCTTTTTTGCGCACCTTGGAACAAGGACTCAAGCGTCTCGATCAGTATTTATCAGAAACCGAGGGAAAAGAATTATCCGGAGATAAAGTCTTCGAGTTGTACGACACTTTCGGATTCCCGACGGATTTAACCGAGTTGATACTTCGAGAACGGGGCATGGAAATGAACCGCGCTCAATACGAACAAGAGTTGAAAGCACAGAAAGATCGTTCGCGTTCCGCTGCGGAAATGCTCACGGAAGATTGGATGATTCTCTCGGAAGACGAAAAAGAAGAGTTCGTAGGTTTCGATTACCTAGAAACATCAGTAACAGTTACACGGTACCGGAAGGTAAAAACGAAGAAAAAAGAGCTCTTTCAATTGGCGTTTAACCTAACTCCTTTTTACCCGGAGGGTGGAGGGCAAGTCGGGGATGTTGGATATATCCAGTGCGACGATGATAAAGTCCGCATCCTAGACACAAAAAAAGAGAATAATTTAATTGTTCATATCACGGAAAGTCTTCCAATGTATCCCAAAAGGGAATACAAAGCCGTTGTTGATTCATCGAGCCGTAGGCGTTCGGCCAACAACCATTCAGCAACCCATTTACTGCACCAAGCCTTACGCGAAGTATTGGGCGATCATGTTGAACAGCGCGGTAGTTTGGTGAACCCAGATCATTTGCGCTTCGATTTCTCTCATTTTCAGAAAATGACGGAAGATGAAGTCAAAAAAGTCGAGGATTTCGTGAATCTGCGAATTCGGAAAAACGTGCTACTTCAGGAACACCGGTCAGTACCAATGAGTTCCGCGAAAGACATGGGCGCTATGATGCTTTTCGGCGAAAAATATGGCGATACGGTTCGCGTAATTCAATTTGAGGATAGTTTGGAGCTTTGTGGTGGTACGCATGTTCCAAGTACCGGGCAAATTGGACATTTTAAGATTGTCTCTGAAGGAGCCATTGCTGCTGGAATACGCCGTGTAGAGGCTATTACCGCAGATAAAGCGGATGCTTATTTTCGAGATCAGGAACATTTGGTTCAAGAGGTAAAAGACCTTCTAAAATCTCAAGATCCAGTTAAATCGATACAGCAACTTCGGGATGAAAATCACCGTATGCAGCGGCAAATAGAATCTTTACTTGCGGAAAAGGCGGGTGGACTCAAAAATGAGTTGTTCGATTCGGCCGTAAACGTAAATGGGATTCGCTTGATTTTGGCGAAAATTGATTTAGACCCGGGAAGTATAAAGAACCTGGTTTTCGAATGGAAAAAAGAACATTCTGATGTGGTTGCCGTTTTGGGAACCGTTCAAAATGGAAAGCCGAATTTAAGCCTTATGATTTCTGATTCACTCGTCGCAGAACGAGATTGGAATGCGGGGAAAATCATCCGCGAATTGGCTCAAGAAATCAAAGGCGGCGGAGGCGGTCAAGCCTTCTTTGCAAGCGCTGGAGGGAAAGAGCCTGGAGGGATAGATCGGGCCTTAGAAAAGGCTAAGGATCTATTTAGTGCTCCTTAAATAGGGTCTTTATTGAGAAATCGCTCAGGATCCTTTTCCCCAGTAGTAGCCTAAACGAATGCCAATGTACTCTGTATCTCCAACGGAAGTGTAATTGCCTTGTAGATCAAAATTCCCCATTCGAAGACCTACGGCGGGGACGAAACCCAATGCGTTTTCTCCTGAAAAGTAGCCTCCTCTGGCTTCGATATAAAGTATGGATACTTTTACGCGGGCTCCTGCGGTGACCTCCCAAATAGTGCGTTCAGGGTGGTTAATGACGATATTTCCGTCACTGTCCAAATACTCGGACTCAGGTCCGGCGATATCGTTCCATCCCAGATCAAAACGGAGTGCGAAATTTTTAGAAATATTATAATCCAGATGTCCGTAGAAACCTAATCCGTGATCGTACGTATCACTTAAGGTCCCTTGCGGGATTATAATGCTCAATGAATTACCGCCAATGAATTTTGATTCTTGAGCCTTCATCGAGCTTGATGCAGCAAGGAGGAAAAATAAAGCTAGGAGCGTATTTTTTAATTTCATGAGTAATTGGTTTTATTCAATTCGAAAATTTATCTAATCGTCGGGGATCAGGAAAATTAGAAACTATTGATCCAAATTTAGAGATTTATAAAATGGATAGTCCGAGTTTGACGGCATCCTCCCAAAACCCTGGGTAGCTCTTCGCGACTACTTCTGGATCTTTGATTTTGATCGCTTGTAATTGACTTAAGGGTGCAAAAGCCATGGCCATTCTATGGTCGTCATAACTATGGTGAATGATCTCTTCATTTGGCGGACTAAAAGCACCCCATTTCATGCCGTTCTCGGTGATTTCTACTTGAGCGCCCCATTTTTGAAGTTCGATTTTAAGCGCTTCTAGTCGGTTGCTTTCTTTGAAACGCAAGTGACCAATCCCTTCAATATGACCCGGAATTTTGAGTCCGACCGCTAGGGCGGAAAGCGCGGGGACCAAATCGGGAGCCTCGTTTAAATTCAATCGAATTTGTTCGGGTAAATCGGTTTCTAGTAATACTGCACGAATGCCTTTTTGCGTATCTGTGACTTGAAGGCCCCATTTTTTAAAAAGGTGAATGAGCGCTTCATCTCCTTGGTGGGTTCCTAGATGAAGCCCGTTGAGCGTAATAGCTCCTTTTCCACGGAGCATTAAAGCCGAAAGCCAAAAGGCCGCGCTGCTCCAATCGCCTTGTGGACGGACGTTCATATTTCGGTCATACGGAGTAGGTGATACGGAGATTTGATTTTCACCTAAAGCAACATCGGCTCCATGCTTTTGCATTATTTCTGCAGTAAGTTCGATATAGGAAAAGGAAGGCAGACTGCCCGACCAACGTATGTCCATCCCTTCATTCATGTACGGAGCAATAAGCATTAATGCGCTTAAAAATTGACTTGATTCACGGTTCGACCAATGAATTTTTTTTCCGGAAACAGCGGCTGGATGTATGTTTAATGGGGGAAAACCAGAGTTTCCTAGGTAGTCAATTTTTGCGCCCAATAAACGAAGAGCATCCACCAATGCACCGATGGGCCTTTTTCTCATTTGCGCAGAGCCATCTAATCGATAGGATGTGCCCGTTTCAATAGCTTTGATGACAAAATAGGCCGTTAAAAATCTAAAGGCTGTGCCTGCAGAACCTGCGTTAATAATATTTTCATTCGAACTCAGTGCTTGATACATTCTATGAGCGTCATCGGCCTGATGAGCAGAGGGTTCTGTGAGGTCCTGGCCGCAAAGCCCCTGAATGACGTACTGTCGGTTTCGCCACGATTTTGAATCGGGCAGTTCAATTTCGGAGTCTTTCCATTTGGGCCAATGAATAGGTAGGGTACTCAATGTGCTTCTTTTAGTTCCATAGTTGAACGGGCGATATAATATTCCATTGCCGATGTAATCAGCTCGTCGGAGACTGAAATACCCACTTTATTCGAGCCTATTTTAGGAAGTAAACAGAATCGTATTTCGCCGACTGCATTTTTTTTATCACTTCTCATCCAATCAAGGAGGTCTGAAAAGTCCGATTCGGACAGTGAAACAGCTCCAAATAAGGAAAATAAATAATGTGTAATGCTGTCGAGTTCTTCGTGGGTGAGTCCCGCTTTACGGTACGACAGATAAGATTCCATAATCATGCCGGCGGCAACGGCTTCGCCATGAAGAAGGGGTAATTCGTCCGAATCGGTCAAGAAATGGCTTTCGAGCGCATGACCGATAGTATGTCCAAAATTGAGTGCATGGCGTGCTCCCTTATCTCGCGGGTCGCGTTCAACGAAATCGTTTTTTATTTCGATCGACTCATAAATTAAAGCGCTTAACTCTTTTGGGTCGTTGAAAGAAATAGATTGGCATTTTTGCCAGAGGTCTGTTTTCGCAATAAGTCCGTGTTTCACCACTTCAGCAAAACCAGATAAAAATGGCCGCTTACTTTGAGTTTTGAGGAAGTCTGAACAGATTAAAACGGCCCTCGGGTGTTCGAACAGCCCAATTTGATTCTTTCCTCCCTCAAAGTCGATTCCAAGCTTGCTGCCAACGGAGGCGTCTACCTGTGCGAGCAGCGTTGTAGGAATGTGGATAAAATCGATTCCCCGTTTAAAAGTTGCTGCGGCAAACCCGCCCATATCGGTAATTACACCGCCGCCCAGGTTGATTAGCAAGGCTTTTCTATCGGCGCCTAAATAGAGGAGTTGGCTCCAAATTGTTTCACAGGACGATAAGTTTTTGTTTTCTTCTCCAGAAAGGGTTTGAATGATATGAGCTCCTTCAAGTACGGAGAGTCGTTGATGAAGAATGGGCCAACAGTTTTCAAAAGTATGCTCGTCTACAAGTACGAAAATTCCAGAATACCCACTATTTCGAATCGATTCATCGAGTGCTCGAAACCCTAGATCTTCAAAAAAAATAGGGTAGTCTTTGGTTTCGAATAAGGATGATGTCATATCGAATGGGCTTGGGCCGATAAATATAAAGTAGAAAGCGGGAACAACCTTATATTTGTCGGCGTTACCACACAATCATTACGCAAAGTTTACTTCTTTGGCTGAAAAAATTCATTTTGACGATACTCAAGTTGCCTTTCGGGCAAAGAGCGACCTCGAGTTAAGAAGGGCTTATTACCTCTTTCGAATGCTTAAGTATCCGACACTCGTTGAAGTTGGAAAAGCGCTGACTCGAACCGCACTGTGGCTTCGGTTACCCATAAAGCCCCTTATTCGTTCAACGGTGTTTGATCATTTTTGCGGTGGTGAAACCATGAAAGAGTGCGAAGCAACTTTGAGTCATTTGAGTGAGCATGGTGTTGAAGTCATTCTCGATTATTCTGTCGAAGGTGATGTGACTCATGACGTGCTTGATGACACGCAAAAAATGGCGCTGGCTCTTGTAGAAGAAGCCCAGAATGTAGCCGGAATTCCATTCACAGTTTTTAAGCCTAGCGGCTTGATTCGCTTTGGACTGCTTGAAAAGATCCAGTCGGGCCAACCCCTATCAACAAAAGAACAAGAGGAATGGGACCGAGGCAAGGTCCGCGTGGAATCGGTTGTTCAAAAATCGGTTACTTGTGATGTTCCTCTTTTGATTGACGCGGAGGAATCGTGGATTCAACGCCCGGTAGATGAGTTAATTCAGGAACTCATGTTTCGCTACAATAAGGAAAAGGTGATCGTTTATAATACCCTTCAAATGTATCGGCACGACCGCTTGGATTATTTGAAGGAATTGTATGAAGATGCGACCGCGCGAAATTATCATGTTGGTGTTAAGATTGTTCGCGGCGCGTACATGGAAAAAGAGCGTGAGCGCGCAAAAGAATTGAAGTACGAAGATCCTATCCAGCCGAGTAAGGCTGCAACCGATAAGGATTATAATTCGGCCTTTCGATTTGTCATAGAACACCTTGATCGCATGGCTGTTGTAGCTGGAACGCACAATGAAGAAAGCTCGCAATTAGGGGTTAATTTGCTCGAAGAGTTTGGAATAGAGCGAACGGATAAGCGAGTATATTTTTCACAGTTGTTTGGAATGAGCGACCATATCAGCTTCAATCTTGCCGACCATGGATTCAACGTTGTGAAATATCTGCCTTTTGGTCCTGTCCGGTATGTGATGCCCTACCTTTTCAGACGCGCGGAAGAAAATACCAGTGTTGAAGGTCAAACCGGACGAGAGTTAACACTGTTGAGCAAGGAGTGGATACGACGCAAGGCGTCACGCAAAAAATAATACGGCCCCTTGTAGAGAGTAGGCTTATGAAAACCGTGTTTTAGAGGCTTTCTCATCGAAAATAGAGTCCTCTATACTCCTGTTTCTTTTTCCGAAACAATAGTCACAGTTCGAAACGAGACGTATTCTTATTTTTGTAAAATGAAGAAGGCCCTTTTGTTTTGGGTTTTAATGCTCGTTGTTTCGATACAGTCGAAAGGGCAGGGCTTTGAATTGTGGCTCGATAATGACGCGCTGTATTATCCGGCGAGTACGGATCGCTTTTATTCGAATGGAATGGAATTGACTTATTTTTCGAAAGTGAGCACGACGTCCTCCGGATTAAAACAGTGGTCTTTTGCACTTCGACACAGGATTTACAACGGATTGTCGAATGCTTCACCCGAAGTACTGGATTTAGATCGACCTTATGTGGGTTATGGTTGGCTAAGTGCTTCCAGGGATCGCTACGATTTAGACAATCAAACGATATTCCGAGCGAAGGCGG
>CBFIAJ010000040.1:13112-15897 GCA_965660515.1 Flavobacteriales bacterium
TGTGGGTTATGGTTGGCTAAGTGCTTCCAGGGATCGCTACGATTTAGACAATCAAACGATATTCCGAGCGAAGGCGGCGTTGGGATGGATGGGTAGTGGAGCGGGTGGTGCTTATGTACAGAACCAGTTTCACGCTTTGCTGGAGAACAGTGGAGAGGCCTATGGTTGGGACCGACAACTTCAAGACATGCCCATCATTCAAATGGAAGCCAGTCATTCCTGGTTTGCAGAATCGAATTACATCGCTATTGGGGCAGATGCAGGGGCGGCGCTTGGCTCACTTACTACGAATGCTTTTGTAGGAGGTCAGATATATACGGGTCTTTTGGATCAACCCTTTTCATTGAGGTCGAATAAAGTTTCATTTATACAACTCCACGGTACGGTGAAAGCTGTTGCCGTTGGATATGACGCCACCTTACAAGGGAGTCCCTTTCTCGAAGATCCAAATGCTCTTTCTGTCAATCAAATAGCGCACGGCCGCGTCGAAACTGGTTTATTTCTTGAAAGCCAATGGAAAGGACTCCATATATCCACGGGTTTTCAATGGATGAGTCCGGAAATAAAGGGCCTGCCAGGTCATCGATTTGGAACCATCAGAGTGGGGTATTTCTTTTAAAGGAATCGGATAGTTAACATATCAAATTTTAATATTTTACGGCAAACGGACGCCGATGAGATTCCTCGCCTATTTATTTTTATTCCTTTTCTTCTCGGCCTGTCGGCCTGATGTTCAATCTGATCTTCCTTGGGGCTTGACCTACACCTCCGAAGCAACCCAGTTCAAAATTTGGGCTACTCAAGCCGATTCTGTAAAACTCTTGCTTTACTCGAACGATATTGAAGGTCGACCAAATGCGAATCGATCTTTGACATTAATCGAACCAGAAGTCTGGCAAGTGCGCATTCCAGGTGACTGGATCGGTTCTTATTACGCCTTTGAAGTATATCGAGATGGAAAAGGGTCTGTTCCCGTTCCAGATATATACGCGAAGGCCGTTGGCACCAATGGCAAGCGGGGCCAAATTATCGATTTAGAGGGCACGAATCCGCCCGAGTGGTCACAAGATATGGCTCCATTGGATGAAGGTCCCGGCACCCGGTTGATTTACGAAATGCATATTCGAGACGCGACGATACATCCGGCCGGGGAGGCCGAGAAACCAGGCACCTTTTTGGGACTCGCCGAATCGCCAGTCGTGCTCGACCACATAGCTTCTCTCGGCGTAACGCACGTACATCTTTTGCCCTTTTTCGATTTTGCTTCTGTTGACGAATCAAGGTTAAATGAACCACAGTATAACTGGGGCTACGACCCATTAAATTACAATGTACCCGAAGGGAGTTACAGCACAAATCCATCGGACGGAAATGTGCGAATTCGCCAATTGAAAACCCTGGTTCAAACAATGCATGATAAGGGCTTGCGAGTGGTAATGGATGTAGTGTATAATCATACACGATTTACGAAAAATAGCTCGTTTGAGGTGTTTGCTCCGGGTCAGTTTTTCAGAAAAACGGGCGGGGGTCAATTTAGTAACGCCTCGGGGTGTGGCAACGAGGTCGCTTCTGAAAACCCAATGGTTCGCAGCTTCATGATTGAGTCGTTGAAGTATTGGATGTCTGAATACCATTTGGACGGATTTCGATTCGATTTAATGGGAATTCACGATATCAAAACCATGAATGCTATTGCCGATACGCTAAAGGGCCTTCGGCCCGACGTACTGCTCTATGGCGAAGGGTGGAAAGCGGGGGATTCGCCAATCTCGGACAATGAACTTGCTTTGAAGGTAAACGCACCGCAATTTCCGAGCCTCGGTGTTTTTAGCGATGATTTGAGAGATGGAATTAAAGGTTCTGTCTTTAACGAACATGATCAAGGTTGGGTTCAAGGAAATTCGACAAGAGCAGAAGACGTGAAATTTGGATTAGCCGGAGCTATTGATCATCCTCAGTTGAGTTTTGATAGAATCAATTACAGTACTCAATCGTATTGCGTATCGCCGGCACAAATGATCGCTTATGTAAGCTGTCATGATAACCTAACGCTTTGGGATAAGCTAGTTGCTTCCGTGCCCAATGAAACGGATTCCCTTCTTCAAAGAAGACATCGCTTGTCGGTAGCCCTGGTTCTCTTGAGTCAGGGAACACCCTTTCTGCATGCCGGAAGTGAATTCTATCGGACTAAATTCGGAATCGAGAATTCATATGAGTCGCCCGATTCTATTAACCACCTTCGGTGGGATCTCCTCGATCAATTTCCAGAAGGGAGTTCGTGGGTACGAGCGCTGATATCGTTCCGCAAGGAAGTAGGAATTGGTTGCTATTCAGCGGCCGAGGTGGCGGAGCGATTAAGCTTCTTGGATACGTCAACACCCAGTATAATCGCTTTTACTTTTTCAGGAAAAAAAGAGGTGTTGGTGGTGATCAATTCAGGATACGGATCGGTCGGAATGAAACTGCCTTCGCAGGGTTGGAGAGACTTTGAAGGAGTTGAGATGGGAGAGCGAATTGTACTTGAAGGAACAGACGTGGTCATGTTGCGTAAAAGCTAAGTACAAAATAAAACCTATCTTTTTGGCAACCGAACCTAAAACCCATTTCCTATGTCGATGAAGCAATGCTTCGCAACGAAACTCGTGTTTTTGTTGTGTATTAGGTTTACGAATTATTGGAATCGAATTCTGTGGTATTCGACCTCGCGGTCGGATTTTTTAAGAAGTAAAATGTACATCCCAGAAGGAAGGTTTCCTTTAAGTTTTTTTACGTTTTTTCCCGACAA
>CBFIAJ010000041.1:0-13518 GCA_965660515.1 Flavobacteriales bacterium
AATTTAGTTAAAGACAATGGTTTTTTATCAATAAAAAATTAAGAGAGATCAAATAATCGTTGAATAAATAAAAATTATATATTGACGCACTAAACAAAAAAGACACTGCTATGTCAAACAAACTAACTCCTAAAGCATTTGTAGAAAAAGTACGCGACAACCTAAACAATAATGGAACCATGAAATCGCTTTTTTCTGGTCAGTTTTTAGGGAAATTTCACGAACACGAATTAGATGGAATTAAAAAATCCATTGACAAAGAACTCGCACGAAGAAAAGAAGCGCGCGCCGACGCCCTCAAAGCGGAGTTGGAATCCATGGGTTATGAGGTGAAGAAGAAATGAAGTAGTTCATAGTTTTTAATTTCCCGCATTACGCGGGACAGGCTATAATTCATAGTGAAGCCAGAGCCCATGAATTCATTCATGGGAACCTAATCATAGTGCTCAGTTCATAGATCCTATTTAAAGTTGAAACGCCTCCCCCAACCCCCTCCAAAGGGGGACAAAATCCTACCATTTATATTGACTAACCTTCGGATTTAAACTCGGCATCGAATTGTGACCCGTAGTGTGCCACATTCATTTTTGTAAGCGAAACCCATGTCTGAGTGAGCGAATGCGAGCGAGTTTGGGTTGAGAAGAAAATGAATGGCTAGCACGCAAGGAAACAATACACGCCTTGATTTTTTCTTCACTTTTTGATCAAGCAAAAAGGAAGGGAATTCATTCGTACCTTTAACACCCTATGTGCGGAATCAGCGGAATTACTGTATCGGATCGTTCGATCATTGAAAAAATGAACGGTTCCATGGCTCATAGAGGTCCGGATGCAGATGGCTTTTTTATTGACGACCACATTTCGCTTGGTCACCGTCGCCTTAGCATTTTAGACCTTTCCGAAGGAGGGGCTCAACCGCGGGAAGAAGGGAATTGGGTACTTTCCTTTAACGGAGAAATTTACAATTACCTCGAAATTCGAGACGTACTGATTAAAAAGGGCTACCAATTCAACACGCAAAGTGATACCGAAGTCCTCCTAAAAAGTTATCTCCACTGGGGTAAAAAAGCTTTTGAAAAGTTCAATGGCATGTGGGCCATTTCCATTTGGAACAAGGAAAGTAAAACCCTCTTATTGTGTCGCGATCGAATAGGCCAAAAGCCGCTCTATTATCGACATGCAAAACCTACTCTAGCTTTTGCTTCAGAAATGAAAGCCTTGCTTACTTTGGAGGGTGCCGGAAAAGCCAGACCGGAAGCACTTGCCGAGTACTTTGCCTTCGGCTTTAATCCCGAATCGGCAACCTGGTACTCCGATATTCAAGCGCTACCGCCTGGACATTGGATGGAGTGGAATCCAAAGAGTGGCTTGTCAAAACCTGTGCAGTATTGGGCTCCGAAATGGGGAATGGAGCGTCCTTCCGAAAAGGAAGCGCTCGAAGAATTAGACCACCTTCTTCGCGACTCCCTGCGACTCCGTCTCCGGTCGGATGTCCCATTAGGCGTATTTATCAGCGGTGGGCTCGATAGTCTTGGTATGGTATCGCTCTTCGATTCGCCTTGGACAGGGCTCCATGTGGCGCTCGATTCTAAAGAGGAACAGCTGATAAGAAATGCCCTTTCGGATAAAGAATCAGAACTCATCGTTGCTCATCCCGATAGCTTCAACTATACTGAAGATTTTCAGCATATAATGCAGCATTTCGACACCCCTTTTGCCGACAATTCGAGTATCCCAACCTATTGGATCTGCCGAGAAGCGAGAAATAAAGGCTTTACTGTTATGCTCGGAGGTGATGGAGGTGATGAGCTCTTTTTAGGCTATAAACGATACAAGCAAATGGGCTTGTACAAAAAATGGGGCGGGGCCTTTTTTATAAAATTCGCCCATCAATTCTCTAACAAACTGATTCCCGGTCACGACGTAGATAAAGCACTTCGATTTTTGGCCAAGGAAAGCTTTGAAGACTACTATTTGAAGCTTCGAGGTGGTTTCACAAAAGATGAATGGCCTGTACTGTTCTCTCGAGACTATATAGAATCTATTAAGGACTATAACCCAGCCGATGCCGTTCGAGAACGATGGCCCAAAGAAAACTGGCCTTTATTGAAGCAAGCACAAGCTTTTGATTGGTCGAATAACTTCGTTTCAGACATTCTCGTGAAATCGGACCGCATGTCCATGGCGAACAGTATTGAATTACGCTCCCCATTTTTAGATTACCGCCTCTTTGAATGGTCAGCGAAATTACACCCCGATATTTTACATCAAGGGGAGCTAAAAGGCTTATACAAGAAATGGTTACGGACTAAACTTCCTGAAGAAGTGTTGAATCAGCCCAAACGCGGGTTCGGCATGAATCAAAATACTAAACTGAAAGACCTTGCTCACGAAGCCTTTTCGGTCTCTATAGACAACTGGTTATTAAACCAACAAAAAATATTCTTTTTGAATAGTTTCGATGCTTTTTATGACAAGACAAATAAGCCTATAAAATGAGAAAATGGGCTTATGTATATCAGAACTCTCTAAACGAACCTTCGGCTAATCTGAAGCAGACTTTACTTATGACTGCGGCGCTCTCGTCCGTTGTTGAACTTACTTGGTTTACTACACCATTTAAAAAAAGTCGGTTCCAAAAGATTCTTTCCACATTTTCCATTGGACAACCAAGTCATCAGAAAAGCATTGGGCCAGAACTAAAAACGAAAACCTTCTTGAGTGAATTAATCACGCGATTTAGATGGAATGCGAATGTTCTCCAAACCATTAATCGAGAAGGTTTCGAATACGTGTATACACGGGATTTCGGATTTCTATTTTACTTATGGTTGGCCTATAGAGGTGCCAAAAAACCAGCCTTTTATTTAATCTATGAGCCACATAAAGTGTATCATAAAACCAGCGGAAAGGTTCCTCGATGGATTGAAGCAAAGGCCCTTTCTTGCGTTGATTTTTTTACACCCATTTCGTCGGGTATCTGGGAAGATCTCCAAAGCTCCTTTAAATTTGATCCGGCAAGGGCCATTATTCTTCCAGACGGAGTTCGACATTCTCGAGACCTTCCATATCAGGTTTGCTCCGAAGTATGTCAGTTGTTGTATACCGGTTCGTTCAAGTCGTGGAAAGGCATCCACTTTGTTCTAGAGGCCTTAGAACAATGGAACGATCGTATTCATTGGCATTTGAATATTTGTGGCGGCTCACAGGAAGAAATTGAAATCCTTCAAAAAAAAGTCACTCTTTCGGGTCTTAAAGATAAAGTCACTTTCAAAGGTTTTTTAGATCAAGAAGGAATCGAGAAGGAATATACAGACACTCAAATTGCTTTGCTACCGAATACTAAAGACCTCATAAGTGCGCGATATACAAGTCCGTTAAAGCTGTTCGAATACCTCGGTGCGGGACTACCCATTCTTGCCTCGGACTTACCCAGTTTACGAGAGATTTTAAATGAAGAGAACGCATGCTTTTTTGAAGCCGAGTCTAAAACGGGCTTTTTGGAAGCCCTCGACGAGCAAATTCGAAACGAATCTATGCGCAGTTCTCAATCCGGAAAAAACAAAGCGTTGGCCCAGCAATTTACTTGGGAAGAAAGAGCGAAAAAAGTCGCCAATCTAGCTAAGACTCTATCCTAGTTGACGTTGCAAATAATCCTTTAATTTGCGTTGATCTTCTTCAAAAATCGCGTCGTATTTTGAATGGTATTCAGACCGAAAAACAGGCAAATCCGATTTTTTACTGTTAAATTTATTCAACCTTTTTCCGAGTCCACTTTTACGAACCGTATTACCCAAGCCCGACAGCCCTATTTTGTGAAGGTTATCACCGACAAATCGTTCCATTTTATACAATAATTGACTCTTTGTAGATTTTGCAGAGTTAGATTTATTCAGATTAAGGTGCTCCGGGAAAGAATCAATAGCCAAAAAGCGAGCTATTTTAGATAAGGTTTCGAGAGGTTCCTTTTTGATTGCGTCCAAGCTCAAAATCAAGATTTGATCCGATGGAAAGTGATCTAAATAAACCGCTAAGTTCTTATAATAGAGACCCCGTTCCACGAGTTCTGTTTCCTCTTCCATAACCGCTTCAAAGGATCTCTTTTCCTGATGTTTATGATACACGGACCATACCCATTGACTGAATGCCCGTTCAACGGGATCGCGTGTACATATAATCAACTTACATTCGGGGAAATGGCGTTTGATACGCTCCGCAGCACGGGGATCAAATAGATAATGAACCGAGAACTCTCCCTTTATTTGATCTCGTCCCGAGTGACTAAAGTGGGACGCATACCCTTTCAAATCAGTATGGTACTTTTCTTTTTGAGGATTGTAGTAAGCCGATTTTTCATTAAAATAATGCAGCTCCTTCGGAAAAGAAAGAGAAACTCCGGGGTGCTGGCTAAGAGCGTTGGCAATCCATGAAGTACCTGACTTCATTTCACCCAATCCAATGAAATCTACTTTTAATCGGCTTAATCCCATTCTGATAGATCTCGATTAAGTAAGCGCTGCAATTCTAATCGGTCCTCTTCAAATAGCTGCCCATATTTTCTCTTTAAGTCTGCCGACATTTTAGGTGCTTTATCGCTCGGCGCCATATTTACCTCATCTCTTATCCATTCTAAGAATTTCGTTAATCCTAGGGCTTGAGATACGTCAAGAACACGATATAGTTTTTTCTTGTGGATCCATTCTCTCAATCCCATGTACATCGAATTCAATTTGTGAGATTTAACTTTGGTCGCTGCATTCGAAACCCTATTTAAATCAATATCAACAGTGGCATCAGCCCCTAAGAATTGAATAATACGGTCATAAAAATTCTGAGCGTTCAGACGTAAATCTTCGTGTAATAAAACCAGAATTTGATCTTTGGGAAAAACCTCCAAGTACTTCTTTAGGTTCTCAGCATACATACTCACGTCGAAAACATAAGAGTCTTGCTCAACGTAGTCTTCGAAAGACTCGGGACCAATAACTCCTTTGTTTTTCAGAAACAAATAGTGTGAAAAAGCCCTTGCTACGGGTTCCCGTAAACTGATAATAATTTTCGCCTTCGGATTGTATTTGAATATTCTCTCCGCGCATTCTGGAAACTCAAAGTAGCTAACCGTGAATTCAGCCCATATAACCTCCGAAGGTGCATTTTCAAAAAAGTCGTGATACCATGATTCCGGTTGCGTTGAATTCCTATTCGCAACATCGCGATGATAATGCTGCACGGGATTAAAGTAATGCAATTCCTTTTCCTTGGGAACATACACTTGGGGATGATCGCGAAGTACGTCAGCGATCCAAGTGGTCGCTGTTTTAGGAGGACCCACACCAATTACATCTACTTTTTTATTCAAGAGAAACTCATTTATTAGGAATACAAAAATACCTTTACTTTTGAACTCATAAAAGCCCTGCGCCATAGAAGACGAGAACGCCAAGTTAAAAGTTGTGTATGTACTGGGTATGAGCTATTCCGGCTCAAGCTTATTGGGCTTTGTTCTGGGAGCTCCTCCAGAGGTTTGGAACCTTGGGGAGGTCAAGGTTTACCCTCGAGTTCATAAATTAGGTAGGATTTGCACGTGTAAAAAGGCCACTTTAGACTGTCCGTATTGGGGGGAATTATACAAGAAAGATTTAAGCGTTTTCAATAAAGGTTCTTTTGTAGCTCGCATCGGTTTGATTATAAGAATTCTATTGAATCTTCCCGTTCAAAAACGCCGCGCTTCGTCCGATTATCAAATGCTCCATGAAGCCCTTATTCATTCTCGGAATTTTGAACCGACCTCTGAGGTCCTCGTTGACACTTCCAAGAGTCTATGGCGACTAAACCACCTAATGGCCGACCCAAATATTGACCTCAAAGTCCTGTACTTAAAAAGACGAATGAAAGAAAACGTTTCCTCATACATCAAGCACGGCCATTCTTTTTTGAAGGCAGTAAGCGAATATTTCATTTTTCACAAACTTTCAAAAAAATGGATTAAAAAGAACTTAATTCCTCAAGCTTGGATCGAAATTCAACATGAAGATCTGGCTAATAAAGAACAACGGACGATCGACCAAATAGCGGAATTTATGGGTCTTGATTATTCCGATTACAAAGAGCGACTAAAAGAAAAAGAATTTCATATTCGAACGGGTAATCCGCGCACTGTAGACCAATTTAGAGAAGGGTTTGAAGGCTTCTTTTATGAGAACAACTGGCAAAATACTTTAAGCCCACGTAAAATTAAATGGGTCGATCGAATAGCCAAGTATATCGGATGATGGGAAATGCAATTAATAAAAATATCCGAGCGACTTTTTTGGCCAAGATTCCCATTTCTTTCTTGGCTCTTATTCATTCAATCTTAATCACGCGTATATTAGGTCCTGAGGGAATTGGAATCTTTCAGTTTTTACAAACCAACGTACAATTCCTAGTCATGCTCTTTGGTTTTAATATGACCAATGGATTAATCTATTTTACTTCCTCCGGAAGGATTAAAGAATCAAAGACCTTGTCCTTTGTGCTAATTCTATTTCTTTTTGCCTTCTTGGTACTATCCTCTTTTTTGTTCATTCTGCCTTTCGAGCATATTTGGATTAAAGGGCTCATTCTACCTCCGGAGCACCAGGAAGTCATGTTTGCGGTGTATTTTTTGTTTGCGTTTATATATCACTTTGTTCAAACCCTTATTCATGCGCACTTAAAGGGTCGAAAAGCGTTCATCACCTCCAACCGTCTTTTAATTTATGCGAATGTGCTCAATGTGCTAGTGAGCATTACGCTCTTTACCTTGATTAAATTCGAATACACAACTCTTGGGCTAATTCAACTGTTCAAAGTCCTGACATTCCTTCAGCTCTCTTTGTTAATTACAATAATTGTCTTCTATGTTAAGGAAGTTCCACTGAAGTTAGACTTCATTTGGAAAAAATCAGACTTGAAAACTTACTTCGCCTATACCTCTTTAGGCTACGGAAATATGTTCAGTAAATTCTTCAACAAAAGGCTCGATGTTTATTTTGTTCAATTCATGAAGGGCTCTGCTCAGTTGGGGCTTTACTCTATAGCTACCTCATTAACCAATTTCATTCTTGATTTCGTTCAACCCTTGAATCAGGTAGTTCTCCCCTATTTGACCACAATGGACGAGAGTGAAACGAAACGTGTTTACCCTTTGTTTTTGCGCGTTTTCACCCTACTTGTTCTTCTTCCCGTTTCGATACTTTTTGTTTTTTCGGAATCAATAATATCCCTTCTTTATGGCGAAGCTTTTGTTCCCGCAGCGGGTCCACTTAAAGTAATGGCCGTAGCCACCATATTTGCCTATGCCCGCAACTATTTCTCGTCGTATAACAATGCGAAAGACCGGGTGCGTTTTAACCTCATGAGCAACGTCCTCGCCCTAATCTTAACTGTTGTTCTCGATCTCGCTCTTATACCGTATTACGGGATTCTAGGGGCTAGTTTCGCAACTTTAGCCGCGTATTCCTTTTCGTGCATTCTCGTGGCGTTTACTGTTAAAAGACACATGAACATCGCATGGATGGAACTCTTAAAACCTAAAAGGTCAGATTTCGCTACGGTTGTAAGAATTGTCAAAGACAAATTTTAATTCCAATTACAAGCACTCGATCCAAACAATCGACAGCACGTTGCAATTTCGTCGGCGTATATAGCGCCTAAATCGGCACGAAGATGCTCGGGAATAGACTTGCTAATACCCTTATTTGCCTTAGTCATTAAAGGGTAACTATCATAGTTAAGGGCGCTATCCACCTCTAGAAAATTTAAAACGTTCTGAAGTAGACTTTTCGGATCCTCCCCAATTTCTTCATAGAAACCCACAAAGACGCGGTCCGTTCCGAAAACGGAAGACCAATCCTGATATATAGTAGAATAAGCACTTCTCTTTCTTGATTTTACTGATCGAAAATGAGTTTTCCATTCTTTTTCTGAAATTGAATCCACACTCTTGCCCGCATTCTTACACAATACCATTTTCGAATGCGACCAGGATCGATCAATTGGATTCCGAAGTAGAAGTATAATTTTCATGTCCGGATTTATCCTCGCGATATGATTTATTCTTCTTTTCGAAATGGTAGAATACCCTGGCGTTATTTCACCAATAAGCCTTCTCTGTGCGTTTTTAAACTTGCGTTTGTACCATTTAAAAGATCGGAAATACTTCCAATCAAAAAAATGGACCTCCTTTTCTTCGGGCAAAAAAATTTGAGGGTGCTGTTTTAAGCATTCTTGCAGCCAAGTAGTTCCCGATTTTTGCGCCCCAATACACAAGAATTCCGGAAAAGAATCCTTCGATTTCCCAGGTCCGGAAAAAGCAAATAGAAATTCTTTAACAAGATCTTCCAACGAACTTTTAGCGCTCTTTAAAAGGTCTTTCATTTTGCTACGGGTCTTCGCTTAAAATCAAAATAGCCCAAAAAAAATACGAGCAACAAGGCCAATAGGGATACATATGCTCCAATTTTTGAACCTGCTGGTGTAAATTCTAAGGAAAGTACGGAGTTCTCTTTTTTCACGGGGATTGCCGTAAATCCGAACTGAGCCCGAACGGGCTTAATCTTTTGACCATCAACGATTGCTGTCCACCCTTCGTCAAAAGGTATGGTGAAAAACAACCAGCCGTCTTTATTATTTTCTATAGTCCCCTCAATTTTGTTTTGTTCAAAGCGAGACATTTGAAATCTTCCGGCATTCCTGCGTTCAGTCAAAATTCCTTGAAACTGAGCAACCGTCAAATTCTTAAAAGGGATCTTTTCAATAGCCGCACTTTCAGAATCGAGATCTTCATCCGATAAGATAAGATGATTATATACTTGAAGCGAGCGCTGGTTTGGACTTAACGAAAGCACTTCACCTTCGCGTATGGCTGTCGAATAAAAAGATCCAAACGGGATTCGAAAATTGGATTTGTAAATATTAATCCCTTGAATAGCTCCTATGGACGAATAGGAATTAGCTAAAATTGGATTTTGTACCGGATTCCTTCTAAGAAGGTAATCCACTCCGGCAAATGGGAATAACAGTTGGTTGCTTTCGACTCCAATCGCCCACCGCGTGGCAGTTTCCACAGTAGAATCGATCAATGCCATTTTAGTTAAGAAACGGATATAGTTCGCCTGGTTAAAGCTCGAATATTGAGTGGTTCCGTAAAAACCCAATACACGCCCTTCGTTCAATGAGGTATGAATACTATTAGCGCTTGCGTAGTCCTTGGTTAAACGATAAAAACCCGAGTCCTGATTTTTAATAAAATCAATCGCTTCAACCGTGAAATCATTATATCCCACTCTTTGTTTCAATTCACGTTTACTCATGGTATCCCGCTTCGAAAAACCATACCCCGAATTAAAACCTAAATCCAAACCCAGTACCAAAAGTAAAATAAGCGGTAAGGCCGCACCCATTTTTTTGAATTGAACGGTGCTTAGTGAAATGGCGAATAAAACCGTCACAAACGTTGCCGTCCCTTGCACACCTTTATTTAATTCAAGTCTTCCTTCAAAATATGGGTAGTGAAGAGAGATCAACATTATAATTGCGGTTGCGGCGAGTCCAATTAAATGGATTCGCTTTTGACGCCACATAAGGTCCAACGACTTCGTCCCGATAAGAACAATCAATAAGGGAACAAAGAGGCTCAGTGCTTTCTTGTAATAATCTCCCTGAAATAAATAAATAGCATACCGGAAATAAGGGAAAATAAGAGGCAAAAGCATGATTCCGAGTGCAGCCCCCCACAGTTGTTTCTCTTTTCTATTTCCCAATAAAAACAGTTGCGGAATCAGTAGAATCATCAACAGCGAAGAATAAAAAAGTGGCGCCTCGAGATAGTTATTCCACCCTGCAAAATCACTTCCCACACCGAGCAAATCATTACTCAATGTTCTCATCCATGTAGTCAAAAAGTGTCCACTATCGTGCAGTGCTAAAAGCGGTCGACTACTTAATTCGTCCGACAAAGACGCTCCCGTTGACATACGTGGACTATTCGTAACTGTCGTAATTCTTGTTAACAAGCCGGTCGCGTTACCGAGGAATCCAATTATAGCTAAACCCGCAGCATAAGCCCCGTTCTTCAACCAATTTACCGGAGTCCATTTTAACTCAACGCCTCGAAGAATAAAGTACAAGAGAGTGAATTGGAAAAAGAAGAAAAGTTTGGGATCAACTCCGAAGTTATACATAGCCAATGGAAGAACCCAGTACGCTTTGCGCGTCCAAACAAGTTCTAATCCATACAGAACAAATACTGCATTGAGAACAAATGCATCGTGTACGTACCAGGTACCGCCTACGATCGCATATCCTGAAAAGGCAATGGACAGAGCTCCGATTAATGAAATCCAGTCATTCTTAATCCTAGTGCTGAGCCATTGAAAAGCAAAGAATGAAATAGCCACCGTTTTCATCCAAGCTACCCACGATATTCGGTATGCCGTGGAATCGGTTACCAATGAAAAAAAGCTATGGAATAGTTCTTCTAAACCAAAGTGCCAACCAGAGTACATGTTTTGACCCATTCCAACGTAAAAAGACCAAGCCATTGGAAAACCCTCATCGTGTAAATAACGATCTAGGTGAATAAGGTTTGGATACTTCAAGTTCAAAGTATCACTTCCTATATCCTTAAAAATGAATAAATCTGGCCCAAATAAAAACGGGTAGAACACCAAAAAACCTAAAAGCATTGGGACCCCAAAAATCCACAAATACTTATTCAACGGGAATGTGCTCGAAAGGGCATATTCGACCGATTCCTGTTTTTTATTGCCCTTTGTTTTAGTCGATTTTTTTGATGCCATTTCCTGTGTTCAATAGTTCTATGTATCTAATCAATAAATTCCGCTTCGGGAATTTGAGCCCGAACCGTGGGAGCTATTTCTCTAAAAGCCTTTTGTAGCTGGTCTCCTTTAATCTTCATTTCTCCGTCAAATTCGGGAAGAATGGAGGTCATAAATACTACGACCCTTTGTTGCGCTCTACTCTTAACCATTAAAAAGTAAATTATATCGCTTTTATTGGGATAAGCTTTTGAGATTTCTTCTAATTCATCCAAGGTAGTGTATGGCCCTAAACGGTAGGCGGGCACTTGCGGAAAGTAGTGTTGTACTAACCCTACTTGTCCCGTAATAAAAACCAATTGTTGGTCTTTCTTTAAAGTCTTACGATACTCTTTATCCAGCATATCTGTCAATCCGACTTCATACCTTGGAACCAAGCTGAAATTTTGATCATCTAAAGAAAAGGCTCCAAAGACATTTCCAACAGAAAGATAAAGGATCATGCACGCGATCAATAAGATGTTTGTCGCCTTCATCGGGAGTTTGACAAATCTCTTTAACTCGTCTAAAACCATAATCACAAAGAGTCCGGCCGAGATCAAATAAGAAATATGAATCGTTAAATAATAGCGATTGAAACCAAATGGAGGATTAAATGCTCCTCCCATGACCATGGAGTAAACGATTAGTCCGAATAAAAAGAATCCCGCCGATAGGCGGAAAAATCGGTGATAGAAATCGCTACCCCGGAAGGAAAGAAAAGTCCCGAAAACCAACAAAATAAGATTGACCATAAAGAACCCGGCGCCAGAAGGGTTATTGACTTCCATGTAATTCCCGATGGCCTGACTAAAGGTCGAAGGATCCCATTCTTGTAAAAAACGATTTAACGCAACATTTAAGCGCAAGGCGGGTATAAAAATTGCCGTGATAAGTAGCGCTATAATTCCTGAAGCACCAAGGACTAAATTCGACCTTTTGTATTCTTTATGAACTCCACTGACGAAGAAGTCGACGACGATAGCAAGAAGACCAAAGGCCAGAAGAATAAAAAGGGTTTGGTGAAATAAACCGGGAAGCGTTAAGATGAGAACAACTCCTATGATTCGCCATAAAAACGGCTTCTTCGAATAATAAAATTTATACGCGGCGTAAGAACAAATGATTGTAAAGACATACATGTACCCATAGTAGCGAACAAAATGAAGAGAGGCTAAGGACCATGAACTAAGTATAGTGGGAACAAATAGCACCAAAATCTCCTCAGCATTCGGGCTCTTTGGCTTTATCCATATGAACCCCAAAATGATGATTAAACTGAGAATAAAAGGCCACGCCCCATACCAATCTTCAATGGACAAGTCCAAGGCCTCCAAAACAAAATAGGCCGGTACATTGAAATAACTAATAAATCGATGGGAGAAATAAACGGGATAATCCTCTTCAGGATCAAACATAACGCTCTCCGGATGTGGCGCTTTTAAGGGCACACCCGTTTCTGCTGCGTGAACTAGCCCGTTGTAAGAACTAATTTCATCGCTCAAGTGCAAATACTGGCTTAAATAATCAATGGATGAAAAACCCGCATATAGAGTAGCAAATACCCCTAGGGATAGAATTATTCGAGATACAATGCCTTTCGAATCTATCAAACCATTAAATTATCATCCCCGCCGCAACGGTTTCATTCGTTCCTTCATCTACCAAGATGATTGATCCAGTGTTCCGGTTCTTGCGGTACGAGTCGGCCATTAAGGGCTTTGTGGTGCGCAAACGAACCCGAGCTATGTCGTTCATGCCTATTGTCCGATCTTCTTCATTTCGATGCAGCGTGTTGATGTCTACTTTGTAAACAACCTCCTTCACCATAGCGCGTGCTTGAACTGTGGTATGGAAAATGGCGTACTTACCTCCTAGAACCATCGCTTTGGCATTGAACCAACAAAGCATCACGTCCACGTCTTGAATCATTTCAGCGCGGTTATTCACTCGGCAAATCATGTCTCCACGGGATATATCGATATCGTCATTCAAGGTCATCGTAACGCTCATTGGTGCAAACGCTTCATCTAACTCTTGATCGCCGTCGTAGATTTTATCAATGGTACTTGTGAATCCGCTGGGGAGAGCGACTACTTCATCGCCTGGCTTCAGAATTCCGCCGGCAACACGACCTGCATACCCACGAAAATCGTGGTGCTCATCGCTATGCGGGCGGATAACTGTTTGTACAGGGAAACGAACATCAATATGATTTTGATCGGATCCAATGTGAATGGTTTCTAGAGTATTCAGCAACGTAGAACCATTGAACCAATCCATATTTTCTGAACGATTCACAACATTGTCTCCGTGAAGGGCAGAGATTGGAATAAATCGGATATCTGGAATTTCCAATTTTGCGCTGAAATTCTTGAATTCCTCCACAATTTCATCGTAGCGTTCTTGGCTGTAATCGACCAAATCCATTTTATTGATACACAAAATAACATGAGGTATTTTCAATAAACTGGCGATAAAACTATGCCGGCTCGTTTGTTCAATCACTCCTTTTCGAGCGTCAACCAAAATAAGCGCCAAATTCGCAGTACTCGCTCCGGTAACCATATTTCGGGTATACTGAATATGTCCTGGCGTATCGGCAATAATGAACTTCCGTTTGGGTGTAGCGAAGTAGCGATAGGCCACATCAATAGTGATTCCTTGCTCGCGCTCA
>CBFIAJ010000042.1:0-10316 GCA_965660515.1 Flavobacteriales bacterium
AAGAAATTCCGGTAGCGCGCAGATTAGCTGAACGATATTCGAATAGAGCGGGGCATTCGTTTATTCCGCCTATTGATGAGGTTCCTTTTAATCCGTTCGAATATACGCGAAGAGCTACCAATGAAGTATTAAACATTGGGGGTAAAAATGTTCCGGTTGTTTTCGGTGATTTTAGTCAGCGTAATCAAATTACTCCGGCTACTTTTTTCCCAATGGGCTACACTTATTCTGTTCCGTTGGACAAATGGAATTTATCCGATCAAGCCGCGGATTACGCCTACGTCGGAAGCAACGCTGTTGATTTTAACATACCGGGCACTTTGGCAATCGTCCAGGACTACAGTTCTTGGCAGCAAAAGGAGCGACATTTTCCTTTACTGAGCGTACAACAATTCATGGATGCGGCTCTCATGGATACGGTAAAGTTCGTTCGGGTTTCGTTGAGCGATTTGCTTCATAATGCTACGGTTCAGGCCCTTCGGGCCGATGAGAATGTAGTGCTAGTCTTGCAAACGTCGAATGAACACGGAATGGCCGAACAGCGCAGAGCCTTTTTTGAGCTCATGGCTATTGGTTGGGAGGTTCCTGTGGTGTTGCAAAGAAACTATCGCGCCGTAGGCGCAGAAGATTTTCAACTTTATTCGGCTACCGATTTAGGAGCATTGCTGCTCGATGGCATGGGTGATGGCGTATGGGTAGAAACAGATGCGTCGCTATCCGCTGCTTCGGTGAATCAGACGCTCTTCGGGATCCTACAAGCTACTCGTACGCGAATTTCGAAAACGGAATACATTAGTTGCCCTAGTTGTGGCCGAACCCTTTTCGACCTTCAAGAAACAACGGCAAAAATCCGCAACCGAACGAACCACTTAAAAGGAGTGAAAATTGGAATTATGGGCTGTATTGTGAATGGCCCTGGTGAAATGGCTGACGCTGATTATGGATATGTGGGAACGGGTCCGGGAAAAATCACGCTGTACAAAGAGAAGGAAGTTGTTAAGAGAAACATTCCGGCCGAGCAGGCCCTCGACGAACTCATTGAACTCATCCGCGAACACGGCGATTGGGTGGAATAATGGAATTCGTAATGCTTAATTTTGAATTCTTAATTGGGAGTTGTTTCCAATCGCCAAATGCGATGCTCCGGGTTCGCCACTGACAATCATCACAAGCTTTTTATAGTGCCGGCGTTCCTCTTGAGCCTCTATCTGGTATTGACGATTTGAGGCATGCTTAAAAAAGAATACCATTCAATTCAGGCCGTATACGTGAACAGAAGAAGGGCCTGAATTAAGAATTAAGAATTCAAAATTACTTGAAAGCGTTCAATCCCGTAACGTCCATACCGGTAATCAGTAAATGAATGTCATGAGTTCCTTCATAGGTAACCACTGATTCTAAATTCATCATGTGGCGCATAATGGGATAATCACCCGTGATTCCCATTCCGCCCAGCATTTGTCGAGCATCACGCGCTATGGTCAAGGCCATGTCAACATTGTTGCGTTTCGCCATAGATATTTGGGCTGTTGTAGCTCGCCCTTCATTCTTTAATACCCCCAAACGCCAGGTCAAGGCCTGTGCTTTGGTAATTTCGGTAATCATTTCAGCGAGTTTCTTCTGTTGCAATTGGAATCCACCGATGGGTCGATCAAACTGAATTCGTTCTTTCGAGTATTGCAAAGCTGTATCGTAGCAATCCATAGCAGCACCTAGCGCACCCCAGGCAATTCCGTATCGAGCGCTATCTAGGCAGCCCAGTGGCGCACCTAATCCGCTTTTGTTTGGCAGTAAATTCGCTTTTGGAACACGCACGTTTTCGAAAACGAGCTCACCGGTTGCACTGGCACGTAACGACCATTTTCCATGAGTCTCGGGGGTTGTAAATCCTTCCATTCCGCGTTCTACAACCAGGCCGTGAATTCTTCCTTCTTCACTCTTCGCCCAAACAACGGCAATGTCCGCGAATGGAGCATTGGAAATCCACATTTTGGCGCCATTTAAGATATAATGATCACCGTCTTCTTTGAAATTGGTAACCATTCCTCCTGGATTACTCCCAAAGTTAGGCTCTGTTAACCCGAAGCAGCCAACCATTTCTCCAGAGGCAAGTTTTGGTAGCCATTTCATTCTTTGCTCCTCATTTCCGTAAGCGAAAATGGGATACATAACCAACGAACTCTGCACGGAGCACGTACTTCTTACTCCAGAGTCACCTCTTTCAATTTCTTGCATCATGAGTCCGTAGGAAATCTGGTCTAAACCAGCTCCGCCGTACTCTGCCGGAATATACGGTCCAAAAGCACCAATTTCGGCCAGGCCTTGAATCAGTTGAGTCGGGAATTCCGCTTTCTGAGCATAGTCTTCAATGATTGGACTCACAGCGCGTTTTACCCAGTCGCGGGTTGCATTGCGAACGAGTTTGTGCTCTTCGGTTAATAAGTCGTCGAATCCGTAGTAATCGGGTGATTGAAAGTTATCAGTTTTGGCCATAATGCTAAGGTCATTTAGAAAGCGGAACAAATGTAATAGATTTATTGTTCCTTGACGATGATTAAACGAAATCAAAAAAACATTACTATGAGAAAAAATTACTTCTTTTTTGCCTTGCCGATTGCGGCCTTGTTTGTTGCCGCTCCGGCCTTTACCAATAGTTCCGCCGGCCCCGCAGGTCGAACCGGATCTCCTGGAGATAACAACGTCACCTGTGCTGCAGGGTGTCATACGGGAAGTATGCCAACAGATCAAAGCACCACCATTGACGCGAGTTCGATTCCAAGTTCTGGATATGTGCCTGGAGCCGCTTACGATATTCTTGTAACCGCAGATCGAGGAACGTTTAATGGAAATAAAGTAGGGTTTAGTTTGACAGCTGAAAATTCTGCGACGAACGCGAAAATTGGCGGTTTTATGGCGAATACGGAAGTTCAATTGAACGGAACCGCATCGAGTCACGCCACGCACCGTTCATCGAGCAATACGGGAACGGGCTCAACCAAAACGTGGACGGTTGAATGGACGGCTCCCTCGGCAGGAACTGGTGATGTATCTTTTTACGCCGTTGCTGTTCTAGCGAACGGAAATGGTGCAAATTCAGGTGATAAAGTAGCGCAGGCAACACCGGTGACCGTTTCTGAAGATGTTACCATTGGCCTCACTGACAATGAGCTCAATGTCAATTTTTACCCACAACCGGCGCGTGACTACGTGCGTTTGGCATTTGAACAAAACACGAAATGGTTGCAGGTTCGTATGTTAAACAGTGCGGGTCAGTTCGTTCAGCAGCTTTGGTACAGCAGCACTCAGGGAAAACAGGATATCCGAATTGAGTTGTCCGATGTGGCAAAAGGAACCTATTGGGTTGAATTTGCAACGGAGAAAGGGCAAATCGTAAAGCCTTTATTGGTCCAGTAAATACTGTTCTAAAGAATACTTACCCGGCCCGGTAAAAATAAGGGCAACAAAAATCACTAGGCACTCCAAGGCGTGAGAGGCTCCTGAGAGTCCCTCACCCTGGCCTAAGTGAACGGCACTTGCAACAACCATTGTAATGGCTAGGAACAAACTGGCGGGTTTGGTAACCCAACCGATGGTAATGAGAACTCCGCCTACAAATTCGGCCAGCGCTGCCGCTAGCCCCCATATAATCGGCCAAAAGTCAATCCCGACGTAGGTCATTTTTCTCCCTAAAGATTCCCAAGTATCATAACCGCCCATAATCTTGGGCCAACCATGTACAAATGCGAAACTTAGTCCAATCCCCAATCGGAGGATAAGCAAACCCGTATGGCGAAAATGAATTTTCGAGCTAAATGGATTCATGGCTTAAAAGTAGCATTTTTCAAATTCCTTGATCCCTTTGTTACCTTTGCTTCATGGTGCTTCAACAAATAGAACCGCGCGATTTTTTAAACCGGGATTGGCTTACGATCGTTTGTTTCGTTTGGCTGAGTGTTTTGGCCTATGTTCGTTTGGTTTATCCAGTCCGCTTAAAACAATTTAATAGTACACTCTTCAGCGATCAGTATGTTAATCTTTATGTTCGTGAAGAGCGCTGGTTGTTTAACAATTTTAATGTCCCGATGGGCATTTTGTTTTTCATGGCCTTGAGCATTATGACGATCCAATTGGGTACTCAATTCGACTTTCTTGATGCGCCGAATTTCACCACATTTATCCTGCTTTTCGGCCTATTTCTGGGTGTATATGTGCTGCGTAGTCTGTTCATCCTGTTCTTGGGTCACGTGTTCCGGATAGATAGCACTGTTCGGATTGCTTTGTTGCGTCGCTATACGAATGCCGTTTTGATCGGCCAGTATTGGTTTGCGACAGCTGTACTCGTGCTTTTCCTGCCTTTTGGTAACCATATTGTGTTGCTTGTCGGCCTCTCGGCCGGATTCGCATTGTTGCTTTGGGGTTACTTCCAGATTCTGAGAAAGTTACTAAAGCAAACGCGGCTTTATTTCTACTATATTATTTTGTACATTTGCGCCCTCGAAATAGCACCTGTTTTGCTCTTTGCAAAATGGCTTGTTGTTTCGCTATAACGGAAGCAAACACAATGACGGATAAGAAGGTAAAGACGATTCTGGTCTCGCAACCGGAACCCAAGACAGAGAGTTCTCCGTATTTTGATTTAGCTGAGAAGCAAAAGGTTAAGATTGATTTCCGACCATTCATTCATGTTGCCTCAGTAGATGCGGCAGAATTCAGGAAGGAACGGACGAACCTGGCCGATTATTCAGCGGTTATCCTCACGAGTAGAAACGCGGTCGATAATTATTTTCGAATTGCCGAAGAAACTCGTTTTACGGTACCGGATACAATGAAGTACTTCTGCATGTCAGAAGCCATTGCCTACTACTTGCAGAAGTATGTAGTTTACCGTAAAAGAAAAATCTATTATGGAAAAACTCATTTTGAAGATTTAATCCCAACGATTAAAAAACACAAAAAAGAGTCTTTCTTACTTCCTTCATCGGATATTTTGAAGCCGGAAATACCTCGTCTTCTCGAAGAATCGAAAATCAAATATACGCGGGCTATTTTATACAATACCGTTTGTAGCGATTTGTCGGATTTGAATGACGTTTACTACGACATCCTAGTATTTTTTAGTCCTTCAGGAATCAAATCTCTCCTCGAAAACTTCCCTAGTTTCGAGCAGAACGATACCCGTATTGCTGCTTTTGGCCCCACCACTTGGAAGGCCGTTGAAGATGCGGGAATGCGCCTCGATATAAAGGCACCAAGCAAAGATGCACCGTCAATGACCATGGCTCTGGAGCAGTACATCAAGCAGGTTAACGGCAAAAAATAAGCGTACCTTTACGAGGTATGACTTCAACTTTTCAAAAGAAAGAAAGGCTCTGCCATAGGGCCATTGTGGACAAAGTATTTGCCGAGGGATCTTCAGTCAAGAAATACCCGTTTTTACTGGTATGGTATCAAGGACCCGAAGTAAAGGAGCCTTTCCAAATTGCCATGAGCGTTCCCAAGCGAAGAGTGAAATTTGCAGTGCATCGAAATCGATTGAAACGAAAGATGCGCGAAGCCTACCGACGAAACAAACACACTTTTCTCGATAAAGTCGATAAACCAACCGCGGCCGTTCTGGTTTATTTAGATCAAGAAGATCGTCCATTAATTGAAATGGAGCGTAAAATATGCGTACTTTTTGAACGTTTTGTACAAGATCAGGGTAAATAGAAAAGACATGAAAAAGAAACTACTCAAGGCAGTCCGGGCGTCAGTGCTCGGAATTGCACTCATATTCGTTGTAACCATTGGCTCAGCATTCCAAGGAAGCTACTTCGAAATTTCCAAACAACTCGATATTTTCACCACGCTCTTTCAGGAGTTGAATACTTATTATGTCGACGATATTGAACCGGGAGATTTAGTCAAAACGGGTATTGACGCGATGCTCGAATCACTGGATCCATATACGAACTATATACCCGAATCGCAGATTGAAGATTTCCGTTTTCAAACAACCGGTGAGTACGGAGGCATTGGTGCGATGATCCGAAAAAGGGAAGATTATGTTGTCATTGCAGAGCCCTACTTGGGATTTCCGGCCGATAAGGCCGGCCTTAAAGCAGGGGATGTACTTTTAGAAGTAGACGGAAAATCAGTAACGGGCTTTAATACGAGTCAAGTAAGCGAAGTGCTCAAAGGGGAAGCGGGTAGCGAAGTAAAGGTCCGAATTCGTCGTGAATGGACAGATGAGGAGTTTAATACAACATTGAAGCGAGGTAAAATTCAAGTAGATTGTGTTCCCTATTACGGCATGCTCGATGATGGTGTAGGCTACATCAAACTCTCAAGTTTTACCGACAAGGCATCTCGCGATGTGAAAGCCGCTTTTAATGATCTTAAAGATCAGGGCGACATGACCGGCTTAGTGCTCGATTTACGCGGGAATCCGGGCGGACTTCTGCGGGAAGCGGTGAATATTTGCAACTTCTTTGTACCGAAAGGATCAGAGATTGTGAGCACTCGCGGTAAAGTAAAAGAATGGGATAAAACGTATCGAGGAATCAACGATCCGTTAGACACCGAAATTCCATTGGTGGTATTAGTAAACTCGGGAAGCGCCTCTGCATCGGAAATTGTTTCGGGAACGCTTCAAGACCTGGATAGAGCGGTTATTATAGGGGAGCAAACTTTCGGAAAAGGACTTGTTCAGCAACCTCGGAAATTGAGCTACAATGCCCAATTGAAAGTAACCATTGCGAAATACTACACACCCAGTGGTCGCTGTATTCAAGCCATCAATTATTCCGAAAGAGATGATAGTGGTAAAGTGAAAAGAATGCCCGACTCTTTAAGAACGGCCTTTGAAACAGCTAATGGGAGAACGGTACTCGATGGCGGCGGAGTAGGGCCAGACGTGCCAGTTGACCCGCGTGATTATCACGAGGTGAGTCGTGCTCTAATTTCTCAGAGTCTCGTTTTCGATTTCGCAAACAAATATTATTTCGAGAACGATAGTGTTGCCGGTCCGAATGAATTTGAACTATCCGACGAGGATTATGAAAACTTCGTAGCCTTTGCCGGTGAGCGCGCTTTTGAGTTTCAAACCGACACCGAGAAAAAATACGAGCAATTGATGAAGACTGCTGAAAAAGAAAAGTATTTCGATGCTTTAGAAGAGGAACTTGCTCAAATCAAAAAAGAACTCGACGATTATAAAAAGAACGATATTTATAAATATCGCTCCGAAATTGAAGAGGCTTTGCGGGTTGAAATTGCACAGCGTTACTACTATCGCTCGGGGCGTATTGAAGCTTCTTTACTTCAAGATGCGGCTCGATTAGAGGCTATCAATGTGCTTAAAAACCAAGAGCAGTACCGCAATATTTTAACTTTAGCCGATTAATTTATCTGTATGCGGTTGAATCAAGAATTAAAAACAAGGCTGTACTTTTTCGGCCTTGTTTTTTTTGTTTGCACCCTCCCTTTTCAGCGTATTCTGCCGCCGACCTACGGATTATCAGTGTTACTTGCCGCTGTTTTAATTCAGTTTCCATGGAAATATGAATGGCGAGAGCGAAACCTCCGTTTTTATTTAGCTCAATTGTTTTTTGTTTTTCTGATTGTAGCAGGTGTTTTTTGGAGCCCTGATACGGGAGCGGCCTGGCGCGAATTCGGGCGCTTACTACCCCTGTTCTTTGGCCCTCTATTTATTGCTATTGGTCCTCCTTTAGAAAAAAAGCAAATTCATCGAGTGCTCTTTTATTATGTACTCGCGGTAACACTAAGTACATTTTTAAGTCTTCTTATAGGTGTATATAATTTCTATGCGCATCAAGAATTAGGAGACATTGTTTCTCCACTGAATTATCTCTTTTACGGCAAACTCAGTTACTTTTTAGAGTATCAGGCGAGTTATTATTCCCTCTATGTTTTAACGGCGCTTATCATTGCCCTTCCGGGCCGATGGTCAAAAACAGGTTGGGAGTCCGCTAAATTTACGATGCTAAGAAGAGGAGTATCGCTGTTTTTGACGGTCGTTCTCTTTCTTCTGTCGGCACGTACCCAATTGGCAGCTTTTTTCATTCTCGTTCCCGTATATCTCATCTTTACTGGGGCCGAAAAATTCACTAGGCCCAAACTGACCATTCTCATATTCTTTACGGTAGGCATTCTATTCGCGGCCCTTTTACTGCCCAAAGTTACACGTAACCGAGTTCAAGAATTGAGTGAAGAAGCAAGTCAGACGTGGGGATCTGACGAGCAAGATGTCGTGAATACACGCTGGTATCTTTGGGGCCTATCGAAAGATTTATGGTCTCAGCGACCTTTGCTGGGATGGGGTACGGATGCAGCTGAATCGAAATTAGTGGAGCAAGCTCGGACCTATTTAGATGCAGCCAGTCAAAAGTATTCTACCCGAGATGTGCTCGGTTCTAATCTGTGGCATAAGGAGCTCTTTCTAAACGACTTTTACCTTGCCGATCCGGCAGAAGCCGTTCGTTTGAACGGTGAAAACACCCGTCTTGATAAATTTCAAACGAAAAAAGGAGCCCTAGCTCAATGGCAAGGGCGTTCATTGCATTTGAAATGCGATTCAGGGGCACATGTTGGGGTTCAATACGCGGGACTTCAGGTGGGTCGCGTATATCGATTCCAGTTTAAAGCATATAATCGCCTGAATGGTGGAATGGCCGTTTTTAACGGATCAGAACGATTGACTTATGTCCGGGAAGAAGCTGCATTTGGCGGAATTGAAAAACAAGGTGTCTTCTTTGCCAAAGACTCCGTTATTACTTTCCAAACAGCGGAGTATATTCCGTCAGATTTGTTTATTAGTGACCTCCAACTCTTCGATTTTGGCGTACTTTCGGAGGGCGCTGCATCGAAAGAACTTCCGGGTCGCATGAAGAACGCCCTTGGCCTGTATAAACACAGATACAATGCCCATTCGCAATACGCTCAAATAGCGATTGATTACGGATTGGTTGGACTCATTCTTTTTCTTGTTCCTTTAATTTGGCTGCTTGCGGTAGGTTTTAGAACGAGTAATTGGGTACAAGTTGGAATAAGTGCTTCTGTTTTAATAAGCCTTGCTACTGAGCACATGCTTCAGAGAGAAGCCGGTTTGTTCTTTATTTCGGTCTTGGTGCCTTTTGCGTTTTATTACTTGTCGGAAAGCAAACCCACTACTCCTGCAGATAAACACGACGGACTCGATTCGAAATCGAAGTAAGTACTTCATAGGTAATCGTCTGCATAGCCCCAGCTAGCTTTTTCAGTTGTACGGGTGTTTCAAAAACAACGATTTCATCTCCTTCTTGAATATCGAGGTTGCCAATAGATACCATAGTCATGTCCATACAAACTCTTCCAACAATCGGAAGTGCATGACCTTTCCAGTACAATTCGCCTATTCCGTTGCTGAGCGAACGAGAAAGGCCATCGGCATAACCCAATGAAACGACTGCAATACGCATTTCTTTTTCCGCTACGTAGGAACGACCATAGCCAATGGAGCTTCCCTTTTGAACCGTTTTAATTTGCGCCACTTCACTAACCCACCGACCCACGAGCTGCAGCCGTTCTTGCTCCTCGATTTGAGACGATATTCCGTACAAACCAATTCCTAATCGCACCATATCGAACTGAGCTTCGGGGAAATGGGTAATGCCCGAACTATTCAAAACGTGTTTGGTAAATGAATATCCAAGCTCCGATTTTAATCGGGCCGTGAGGCCTTTAAATAACTCAATTTGAGTAATCGTGAAATCTCTTTCCTCCTCGTTATCGCTGGCAGCTAAATGAGTGAAAACACTTGCTACGCGTACGGCTTGTGTGCCTTTTAGCAATTGAATAAGATCTTCGAGCTCGTTCTCCATAAAGCCCAAACGGTGCATTCCGGTATCGAGCTTGAGGTGAATAGGATAATCGGTGAGCTTCTGTGCTTTCGCCGCCGCAATAAAGCGCTTTAGTTGATTGATAGAATAGATTTCCGGTTCGAGACAAAAGCGAATCAGAATATCGAAATTCCGCTCTTCAGAGTTGAGCACCAAGATGGGTAAATTAATTCCCGCGTTGCGCAATTCTACTCCCTCATCCGGATACGCCACGGCTAAATAATGAGCGCCATTGAATCGAAGAACATTGGCAATTTCATATCCACCCGTTCCGTAACTAAAGGCTTTTACCATAACCATTAAACTCGTTTCGGGCCGAATGAGCGACCGATAGTGCTTATAGTTGTGAGCCAGCGATTTTAAATCGATTTCGAGTTGCGTAGGATGTTCTCTCAAAGAAAGAATTCGCGCCATTTTCTCAAGTGCAAACGTACGGGC
>CBFIAJ010000042.1:10415-13422 GCA_965660515.1 Flavobacteriales bacterium
TTATTATATTTTGGCCAGTGTGGGCCCACGAAAAAAGCATTTTTCCACGAATCTTTTGAAAGTCGTTTGGCTGTTTGTTGATAAACGGCTTCTTCGAAGCTATTCTGAACTATATCACTCAATATAAGCGAATGCTGATTGTGCTGTTTTTGCTCACTGAGCAGGTCGAGCGCATTTTGAATCGATTCCCAATCGGAATTGTAAAAGTCGTTTATCAGTGTGCACCCTTTAATTCCCCGATTGATTTGCACCCGCATTTCAATTTCGGGCAGCGCACTAAAATGTTCATTTAGAGCCTTCGGCTCGATGCCCAAGCTCAAGGCTACTGCCAATGCGTGTCCGGTATTCTCTCGACTTGCGGCATCGCGAAAGGGAATTTCTGTACTGAAGGAGAATTCATTGAAAAGCCATGATTGCCTGTAACCGTGATCAGTAGATTGCCCACTCGTGAGAACGAGGTCATTTGATGGATCAGATCCCCATGAGAACAGCTCGGGCTTTTGAGTCCAAGGGTAACTCTGAATTCCTTTATGAACGAGTGAATGATCGCGGCGATAAATAAGCCTCGGGCAGCCGTCGAAAAGAGCGAGTTTCTCTTTTAGTTTTTGCTCTCGGTTTTCAAAGAATGCATCGTGCGCACTTCCGATATTGGTTATGAGTCCGACCGTTGGTCGTAACATGTCTCGTAAAAAGACCATTTCGTTAGGTTCGCTAATTCCCGCTTCAAAAATGGCGTACTCATGATCGGGCCGCAAGGCCCAAAGGGAGAATGGAACACCGATCTGACTATTATAACTTCCCGGTGTTTTCGCTACTTTCCCGAAGTTGGCAAGGAGGGTCGATAGCCATTCTTTCACAATGGTTTTTCCGTTGCTTCCGGTAATTGCGATAAGGGGGCCGGCGTATTCGTTCCGAATTTCTCGAGCGACCTTTTGCCAAGTGCGCAAGGTATCCGGAACAACGATAAACTGAGCTTTTTCGGCCCAATCGTTTTTTGGAACCTCATGCACTAAGAATAGGCGAATACCCGATTTATAAGCAGATTCGAGGTATTTATGGCCGTCGTTTCTTTTTGTGACGAAGGCGATGAATAAAGCATTTTGGGTTTGGCGAATTCTTCGACTATCGAATACGATTGTTTCGATAACACCTTCTCCGGATCCAAGGTTAGAACCTTCTACAATTGCGGTGAACTGTTTTACCGAAAGGCTCACTTTGTTTCGTTTTTCTTCGATTGAAAGAAAGCGGCTCTACTCAAGGGTTCATATTCTTCACTTTCTCCGAGAACGATGAGGTCTTGATTCGTGGTAATCCGATGCGAATAGTGGGCCAAGTTGCCTGTTTTCGCGCAAATCGCGTGTACCTTGGTTACGTATTCGGCGTGCGCCATTAAATGCGGCATTGGGCCAAATGGCTTTCCTTGATAATCGAGATCGAGTCCGGCCACGATCACCCGTTTGCCTTCATTGGCGAGTTGGTTACAAACGTTCACAATTTCATCGTCGAAGAACTGGGCTTCATCGATACCGATTACGTCAACGCTTTGCGCCATAATCAAGATATTGGCCGCGGCCGGAACGGGCGTACTTTGAATACTGTTTTGGTCGTGCGACACAACAGCAGTATCGTTGTAGCGTTTGTCTAATTCGGGTTTAAAAATTTCAACCTGTTGCTTTGCGAACTTGGCTCGTTTGAGTCGCCGAATCAGTTCTTCCGTTTTTCCGGAGAACATGCATCCGGTGATCACTTCGATCCATCCGCTTTGCTTGGTATGATTTATGGTGTTTTCGAGGAACATACAGGGTCAATATAGCGTAAAAATATACCTTTAACACGTACAAAAACAACATCTATGGGGGCAAAGCCAACCTTGGAAGAACGATTGAACGAGATTAAGTCCGCCATGGCGAGTGGATCTGCGGCAGAAATAGTGGATCGCGCACGCGCTTTTTACGAAGCGGCGGTAGAGAAAAAAGTGCTGGATTCTGTTGCGCAAGAACCAGCGGATGTGGAATCTTCCGGGCCTACTCGGCCCGATGAAACCCCGGCAGTACCGACGCCTGAACCTGTTACCCAAGAGAAAGAGGTTCCGGCTGTAGACGCTCTGTTTCGCGAACCAAAGGCCGAAGAACCCATCGCGCCGAAGGCGCCAAGTAGAAATATCGGCCAACGCGCCGATGGAATTCTCATCGATTTTAATGACCGTTGGGCCTTTGTGAATAAACTGTTCGACCGGAATCAAGATGATTTTAATCGCGTCGTGAGCCAATTAAATACCATGAGTACTTTTATTGAGGCGCGCAATTTTATTGATCATGTAGTGAAACCCGATTACAATTGGGCCGATCAAGAAGAGTTTGAACAGCGATTTTTGGATTTGGTAGAACGTCATTTTAAGTAAATGGGACGTTTAATCCTCGTGCCTACGCCTATTGGAAACCTAGGCGACATAACCATTCGCGCTATTGAAGTGCTGAAGTCGGCCAATGTTATTTTGGCCGAAGATACCCGCACTTCTTCAAAATTACTGAAGCACTATCAAATCGATACGCCCATGCGCGCCTACCACATGCACAATGAGCATAAAGTAGTCGACCGTATTGTGGAAGAATTGTCTGGAGAAGTTACGTATGCGCTTATTACGGATGCCGGAACACCCGGAATTTCGGACCCCGGATTTTTGCTTGCCCGAGCGGCTATTGAAAAAGGGTTTGATGTGGAATGCCTTCCCGGAGCAGCGGCTTTGATACCGGCGGTGGTTTTGGCAGGCGTGCCCAACGACCGTTTCGCATACGAGGGCTTTTTGCCCGTAAAAAAAGGAAGGCAAACGCGATTGAAGCAATTGGCGGAAGAAGAAAGGTCCATGGTTTTTTATGAATCGCCGCACAAAATTCAAAAGACTTTAGCCGATTTTGGGACGTACTTCGGTGCTGATCGGCCTGCATGTGTTGCGCGCGAATTAACCAAAATGCACGAAACATTTCACCGGGGAACACTAAGCGAGTTA
>CBFIAJ010000043.1:0-7916 GCA_965660515.1 Flavobacteriales bacterium
AAAGCGAGATCGCGTCGCACGCTCGGAAATTTTGGTAAAGGCTTAAATTGAACACGTGTATTCGCCAACATGGGTTTTAGTAAATCCCAGCGAATTTCAGCAGCATATACCGCCTGATCAACATCGGCTTTCTTCAATAACTCGCTCTTGACCAATCCAATAAATCCGACGTTTTTTCCGCGAACCACTAATTCTAAACCCTCCGAAAAATACGGATGTACACCAGCCGATTCTTTGCTATTCGCTTTTAAGCCCAAGCGTTCGAGTACTTTGTTGGCGGCCGATTTTAATTGGAAAAAACTGGTTTCTCCCTTCCCTAATGTCCAGTGGTCGTCGCCTTTTGGCCCCGTGAGCAAGAGCATTAGATATTCTTCTTCGCGGTACTTGCCGTTTCCTTCATCAAAGTAGCCGCGGCCAAATTCGTATAATTTTAAGCTTCTGCGCGATCGATTGATGTTCCTTGCAATAGCTTCTAATCCGCCCGGAATTAAGCTTCTGCGCATCACGGCTTGTTCAGAGCTCAATGGGTTGAGCATACGCACTGCTGCGGTATTTTCGCCTAAGTCGTACACGCTGTCTTCACCGTAACCAGCAGACGTTAAACTATTTGCCATCATTTGATGAAAACCAGTCGCGGTCAACAACTCGGATACTAATTCTTCTGCACGGTGCTCATCGGGGTGATTAAAATGCCCGGTGCTCATATGCATTTTATCGGGGTCTGGAATTTCATTAAATCCGTAAATCCTCAAAACTTCCTCCACTACATCGGCTGGTCGGGTAACATCAACCCGATAAGCCGGGATATCCAAGGCCCAAACATCATTTTCTTCAGAAACGATTTTAATATCCAGGTAGCCGAGTATTGAACGCACTAATGGACGATCGAGCGAAACGCCAATAAGGCGATCCATATAATCGAGTTTTAAATCTACGTGGTGGTTGGGAATTGGATGCTCGTACAGATCAACAAGTTCGGATCCTAAGGTCGCTCCGGCGAGTTCTTCTAGTAAAACAGCCGCTCGGTATAAACCCGATACTACGCCGTTGGGGTCAATTCCTCGTTCAAAACGAAAACTAGCATCCGTATTCAAGGAATGTCGGCGCGCCGTTTTGCGCACGCTCACTGGATTGAAATAAGCGCTTTCCAAGAAAATGGAGGTGGTGGAATCAGAGACCCCAGAGGCCATGCCGCCAAAAACTCCGGCGATACACATGCCTCCTTCAGCATCACAAATCATGAGATCTTCACCGTCCAATTCACGCTCTTTTTCGTCGAGGGTAACAAATTTGGATCCACCCGCTAGGGTGTCTACAATAACTTTATTTCCCTTAATTTTTTTTGCATCAAAGGCGTGAAGAGGTTGCCCTAATTCGTGGTTTACGTAATTCGTAATATCCACCACGTTGTTGATTGGGGACAGGCCAATAGCCTTGAGCCTATTTTGCAACCAGGCAGGCGAGTCACTTACTTTAATGTTGTTGAGCACCAATCCGGCATACCGGGGAGCTTTTTGGGTGTTGCGCACTTCTACTTCTATAGGTCGATCCGTTTGGGTATTGACCAATTCGCTGTGCGGGTATTTTAAAGTAGACTTTCTTCCGTAGCGCTGAAACGCGGCGTGCAGATCGCGCGCTACGCCATAGTGCGACATGGAATCGGCCCGGTTTGGGGTGAGTCCAATTTCAATTACGGTGTCCGACTTTATATCAAAATATTCGGCTCCTGTGGTGCCGACAACGGCGTCTTCGTTGAGCACCATAATTCCGTCGTGGCTCTCGCCCAGGCCTAACTCGTCTTCGGCGCAAATCATGCCCATGGAAGCTTCGCCGCGCAGTTTCCCCTTTTTAATTTGAAAAGGTTCCCCTTCAGGCGGATAAATAGTGGTTCCAATGGTCGCTACGGGCACCTTTTGGCCCTCCGCTACATTTGCAGCTCCACAAACAATCTGAAGCGGCTCATCGGCTCCGACGTCCACGGTGGTTACTTTAAGTCGATCGGCATTCGGATGTTGCTCACAGGTAAGCACACGGCCAACAACGACACCGCGAAGTCCACCGGGAATAGACTCAACTGTTTCCGTTCCTTCTACTTCAAGTCCAATTTCAGTCAATAAGGACAGTACGTCGTCCAATGATTCGTTGTGCTCTAAATAGTCGTTTAGCCAATCGTAGGAGATTTTCATCTGGGTCGTTTTATAAAGGCCCAAATTTACAGAAAGGCATTGAGTTTCACCAGATGTGAAAGTGTCGATTGATTCATAGTTAAACTCTTAGTCAATTTTTAACCTAAGCAACCAACCGTCCCCCTTTGGAGAGCCTGTCCCGCATGTGCGGGAGGGTTGGGGGAGGAGTGGCTCGTCCTATATAAGCAGGTGACAAGCTATACACCAACTTGTCCCGAGAGCGCACTTGTCTCGTGACTTGAGCGATTCAAGAACCCTCCCGTACACACCGTCTGTTCAGTATGATATATAAGGACAAGTCCTCCAAAGGGGGACGTGTTTTTTCTTTTTCCTCCCCCTGCCCCCTCGGAGAGAGGGACGTTGAAACTTTAACTACTACAACCCTTGAAACTACTACAACCCTTGAAACTGGTGCAACAATCCCTCCTTAACTTCCTATTTGAAAAAGGGCGGCGGCATAAATATAAAACCGGAGCAATCGGGCTAAGCCGAAAAAGAGATATCTCAAGAAAGGGAAACGTACGATCCCTGCAACCAAACTAGCAATAGCAAACGGCAAGGGCAATAAAGCGGCAATCAGCACAAAGAATCCGCCCCATTTATTCAGGAATTCAAATTGTGCTTTGAATTTGGTGTTGAGGTAATGGTTTACCTTTTTCGTGTAACTAATTCGACGACCAATAATGTAGGCGGTAATTCCGCCACCGTAACTGATGAGAGCAAGAATTCCGACCATTTCAAAAGGGCTTTCAAAATTCTTTGCCCACAAGATGAAAAAGTCGGGCGGGATCATGCCCAATATGGTTTCCGATATGTAGAATAGGATGAATACACCCATGGTCGACATACTCGAAAAAATGCTCGAAAAGAATTCACCAACATCCCCAACATAGTGTTGGAAGAGCAACAGCGCAATGGCAAAAAGAACGAGTAAAGACCCCATTTTAATGGAGTTCTTTCCCAGAAAGGTGTAAAACCCACTGCGTCGAAAATAAATGTGGTAGATGTTCGACCGGTGCCACATCCGGTTCATCTTGTCTAGAAACTTAGCTCGCATCCTGCAAAGCTACTTAGCTTATCCTACTCCAGTGGAGTTTTTTCTGGTTTTTTCTTTTAAAAGTAGCTACAACCCTCGGATATTGTGTTCCTTCTAGGGCCTCATCGGCCCGATGTAGGGCCTCGGCAGCTCGACGCGCCAGAGCCATTATTTGCCCATCTTTCGCTAAATCTGCAATGTGTAAATCGAGCAATCCACTTTGCTGAGTCCCCATAATATCGCCCGGACCGCGCAATTGCATATCGACCTCCGCAATTTCGAACCCGTCCGTTGTGCGTACCATCGTTTCAAGGCGGACCTTCGCATCTGCGCTCAATTCTCGCTTGGAAAGAAGAATGCAAAAACTCTGATCGGCACCGCGACCCACACGTCCTCTCAGCTGATGTAATTGGGATAACCCAAAACGCTCGGCACTTTCAATAATCATTACAGAGGCATTGGGAACATTAACTCCTACCTCAATAACCGTGGTGGCGACCATAATTTGCGCTTGGCCACTCACAAAACGCTGCATCTCGAAATCTTTGTCTTCCGGTTTCATTTTGCCGTGAACAATGGCAACCCGATAGTCGGGCAGGGGGAACGACCGAGTAATGGACTCGTACCCATCCATGAGGTCTTTATAATCGAGCTTTTCCGATTCTTCAATGAGCGGATATACCACATAGATCTGCCGCCCTTTATCGATTTCTTGCTTCATAAATTGAAAGACCCCTAATCGATTTTCGTCGTACCGATGAACTGTTTTGATTTCCTTCCTGCCGGGAGGCAGTTCGTCAATTACGGATACTTCTAAATCACCGTACAAGGACATGGCCAAGGTCCGCGGAATGGGCGTGGCGGTCATCACCAAAATATGTGGAGGAAGTGCGCTCTTTTTCCACATTCGGGCCCGCTGTGCCACGCCAAAACGATGTTGTTCGTCAATAACGACCAAACCTAAACTTTTGAATTTCACACGATCTTCGAGTAGGGCATGTGTGCCCACAATAAATGGCAATACGCCTTCTTCAAGATCGGCCAACATTTCTTTCCGAGCGGCCGTTTTGGTAGATCCGGTCAGTAATTTTATTTCCAGTCCAATGGGTTCAAGTAATTCACTGAGTCCCGCATAGTGCTGTTGGGCGAGAATTTCGGTCGGAGCCATGAGGCATGCCTGGAAACCGTTGTCTAACGCCATAAGCATCGACATGAGCGCAACAATGGTTTTCCCGGAACCTACGTCTCCTTGAAGTAAACGGTTCATTTGATACCCGCTTCCTAAATCGCGCCGAATTTCTTTAAGCACCCTTTTTTGAGCCCCGGTAAGTTCAAAAGGCAAAACGCGCTCGTAGAACTCATTGAATTTGGGGCCAATTTGAGGGAATTGAAAGCTGTCGAGCTTTTGATGTCGCTTGTTTTTTTGCTGTACCAAACTCATTTGAATGAAAAAAAGCTCTTCGAATTTCAATCGAAATCGGGCTTTTTCCAGCTTCTCAATGCTTCTGGGAAAATGAATATTGAGCAGGGCTTCTTCAAGTGCAACCAAGCGATGATCGGATATGAAATTGGTGTCGAGCGTGTCGCCAACATGTCCTTTTACTTGCTGCCATAAAGCTTCTTGCAGGCGATTAATTCCCTTGGAGTGCAATCCTTTTTGGGTGAGTTTTTCGGTACTCGGATACACGGGTTGAAGCGCCGATCGAATACTCTTTTCGTGGTCTTCCCATTTTTCAAGTTCGGGATGCGGAATATTCAGTCGATTTTTGAAGCTTTTAGGTTTTCCAAAAACTACATAGCGTTCGTTCAGACGGAGCTGATTTTTAACCCATTTACCGCCTTGAAACCAAACCAAATCAATTTGTCCTGAATCGTCTTCGAATCGGGCCACGAGTCTTTTTTGTCGGCCTGCACCAACTTCTTCTATTTGAAGGATGCGCCCCACGAGTTGCACCTCGGTAACATCCGACCGAAGGTCACTAATTTTATGGTACTCCGTACGATCAATGTAGCGGAATGGAAACAGGTAAAGCAAATCACCGAAACGCTGAATGCCTAGCTCGTTGTTTAGCAGCTCAGCACGCTGCGGACCCACCCCTTTGAGGAATTCGATGGGGGTATAGAGAATATGCTGATTAGGGGGCATAGAGCAAAGCTAAATATTCTTACTTTTCAAACATGGCCAAAAAGCGAGAGAAGATAGTAATTGGTACGGTAGATATAATTGACTTCGGTATTCTCGAATTGGAAGATGTTCCGTGCAAGATAGATACGGGAGCGCAAACTTCCAGTTTACATTGTTCGAAAATTCGAATCATCGAGCGCGACGGCAAAGAATATTTGAGTTTTCGAGTATTGGATCCAAGCCATGAAATGTACAGCAAGAAGAAGTTTCTGACGGATGAATTTAAAGAAAGAAAGATTCGCAACTCCTTTGGGAATTATGAATATCGTTATGTCATTAGAACACAAGTTGTACTCTTCGGAAAGAAAATCAAAGCGGAATTCACGCTGGCCGATCGGGGTCGAATGCGTTACCCAGTGCTTATCGGAAAAAAATTACTGAATAAAAGGTTCATCGTTGATGTGAGTCAGCGAAACTTAAATGCCCGTTATAAAAAAGCTAGAACTCAAGAAAAATGAATATTGGAATCCTTTCACGCGGTCCGGGACTGTATTCTACCCAGCGATTAGTAGAAGCAGGTCAACAACGAGGTCATCATGTTCAGGTGATAAACCATACCAAATGCTACACAGTGATGGAGAAAAACTCGCCCAAAGTTTATATCGGCGAGTATCCTATTGAAGAGCTCGACGCTATTATTCCGCGCATCGGTGCTTCCGTCACTTTTTATGGAAGCTCCATTATTCGTCAATTTGAAATGCAGCAAGTATTTACCACTTGCTCAAGTTTAGCCTTAGTTCGGTCTCGCGACAAGCTGCGGAGCCTCCAGATTTTAACGAAAAGTGGAGTGGGTATTCCAAAAACGGCCTTTGCCCGTGATCCCGATGATGTAGAGAACTTAATCAAACAAGTAGGAGGCACCCCACTGATCATTAAATTATTGGAAGGCACTCAAGGACTCGGAGTCGTTTTGGCGGAAACGCGTAAAGCAGCCACTTCCGTAATGGAAGCCTTTATGGGCATGAATGCCAATATTTTAGTACAAGAATTTATAGCCGAGGCAAAAGCCGCAGACGTTCGCGCTTTTGTTGTAGACGGAAAAGTGATTGGCGCCATGAAGCGCCAGGGAAAAGAAGGCGAATTTCGATCGAACTTGCACCGAGGTGGAGGTTCGTCGGTAATAAAATTATCGCGCGCTGAAAAAGCAGCGGCCATTAAAGCAACGAACGCTCTCGGGTTAAAAATCGCCGGGGTCGATTTATTGCAAAGCTCGCGCGGTCCCCTCGTTATTGAAGTGAATTCATCACCCGGACTCAAAGGCATTGAAGAAACCACCAATATTGATGTGGCAAGTAAAATCATCGAGTACATCGAACAAAATAAAGACCTTACTCAACGCAAGAAGAAAGATAAGATTGGCGTATAAAGAAAGGCCATTCATAGGCAGCGTAGTTCGCGTCTTTTACCATTTTTGTTAATGCCAATCGACTATGGCTCTCATTAAAGACATTCGGTTTTGGATTGTCCTTTTCTTTGCGGTTCGCCTGTATGGAATTACACAGCCTCCGCTCGAAATAGGCCATAATTGGAGGCAGAGCACCGTGGCAATGGTCGCCCGGAATTTCTATGAAGGCGATGCCCGAATTGCCTATCCTAAAATTGATATCGCCGGAGAAAAAACGGGCATCACCGGAATGGAGTTCCCCGTTTTCAATTACCTGATTTATGGAACCAGTGAGGTTTTTGGCTATGCGCATTGGTATGGCCGGCTCATTAACTTGTTCTTTTCGAGCATCGGCCTTTGGTTTTTTTACCTACTTATTCGAAGATACTTTCAATCGTACATTGCGTTCTATTCCACGATCATACTTCTGTTTTCTATTTGGTTCCGTTTCTCCCGGAAGGTTATGCCCGATACCTTTTCCATGTCCTTTATCTTGGCAGCTCTGTATTTTGGATTGCTCTTTCTCGAGTCGAAAGATCGGCGTAGACAGATCTTAAACCTCGCTTTATTTGTCGCGACCTTCGCGGTCGGATCCCTATCTAAAATCCCATCGGCATACTTAATGGTTCTCTTCATTCCGGTTTACCTTCAAATGGGAATTCCACCCATTCGGAAACTAGTGCTTGCTGTTGCCGGAGCGGTCGTCGCAGTCACAGTCTATTATTGGTATTATGTCTGGGTGCCGCATTTAGTTGAAACTTATGGCTTCTGGCACTTTTTCATGGGGAAAAGTATGAGCGATGGAGCGAATGAATTACTTCTGCACTGGTCGGATGGCCTTTCCAATTTCTACGATAAGCCACTCAAATTTATTGGTTTTGTGGCAGCCCTTTTCGGGCTGATTTTCGCCTTCCGAAAAAAGGATAAAAAACTCATTTATATCTTCACCCTCGCTTTCACCGCCTTCTTTGTAATCATGCTCATGGCCGGCGAAACGTTTACGAAGCACGATTACTACATCATTCCATTTACGCCTGTTTTGGCCTTGTGTGCCGGTTACGGACTGAACCAAATTCAAAATATTCGGGTACGCGTTGTGCTTTTGGCCGCTATTGTACTGGAGTT
>CBFIAJ010000043.1:7926-8227 GCA_965660515.1 Flavobacteriales bacterium
CAATACTTCGACTTTCGAATTAAGCCAGACTATACCTACTTATCATCTATTGAAACGGAGCTCGATTCTATTTCTTCCCGGAACGATCTATTCCTGATCAATTCAGGCCCTTCACCCACGGCCATGTATTTCGCTCACCGAAAAGGATGGGTAGCCAAGAATAGCCAAATCACAAATCCAGATTACATCGCCACCTTACGGGCAAAAGGGCTCGAATATGTACTTGTTCTGAAACAAGCCTTTGGTACCGAATGTCATCCCAATCTCCCCCTCATTATCGATAAACCGGAATACAAGGTCT
>CBFIAJ010000043.1:8237-12646 GCA_965660515.1 Flavobacteriales bacterium
CCAGTCCGTTCCATACGATTCTACTCAGATCCCACAAGAGCGCGTAGTCGATTTCATTTCATTGGACTTGGTACTCGATATTAACCCCAAAAAGGAAGAGGTGACGGGCACCGCCTCCTATCGCTGGGAAAGCCTTCGCCCTCGGATCGATTCACTTTTTTTACACGCTAAAAGTATGACCGTCACTAGGGTGCTAATCGACGGTGAAATTGGGAGATACAGGCAAGATGATGACGGCTTGCACGTATTCCCGAATCCGCCCGCTAAGGGCGCTCAAACTATGGTCGTTGAGTACGTAGCAAACCCTACAAAAGGCCTGTATTTCAATGGATGGCAAGGCGAAGGTCGAAAGCAAATTTGGAGCCAAGGTCAAGGAATAAAAAATCGCCATTGGTTTCCCTGCTTCGATTTACAACACGATAAATTAATTACTTCCCTCGAGATTTCTTTCGATAAAGATTACACGGTTATCAGCAATGGTAAACTGGAATTTAAAAAGCAAGAAGGCAATAAGACACGGTGGAAATACCAAATGCTACATCCACAATCGAGCTACTTAGTAGCGCTTATTATTGGTGAATATGAAGTGATGCAACAAAGGAGTCCGTATGGGACTCCCGTTGAAAACTATTTTTACCCTGACTACCCCCAACAGGCCGAGCCTACTTTTGTTGAAACCAACCAATTGCTCTCCTCTTTAGAAGCGGAGATTGGTGTTGGTTATCCATGGGGTGTTTACCGTCAGGCGCCTGTTGAATACTTCTTGTATGGAGCCATGGAGAATACAATGGCGGTGGTGCTGAACGATAAGTATATGGTCGATGATCTGGGCCGAATTGATCGCAATTACGTTTATGTAAATGCCCATGAAATGGCACACCATTGGTTTGGCGACTTCCTTACCGCACGCACGGGTCGCGATCATTGGCTTCAAGAAGGATTTGCCACCTATTACGGCGCTTTGGGCGAGCGGGCGATGTTAGGCGATGATGTCGCGAATTACAGCAGGTGGCTCGACTACAAGAACGTGTTAACCGCTCAAGGAAACCAAAAATATCCGCTGGCGCACAATAAGGCTGGCTCTTTAACTCATTATCAAAAGGGGCGATTAGTTCTCGACATGCTGAAAGAAGAAGTGGGCGAAGCGGTTTTCAGGACGGTGATTTCTGAGTACGTGATGAACAATGCCTACGGATTGGTCGATTCCGATGAATTGCTCGATGCTTTTCAAGATTATGCGGGTCGCTCGTTGGGCTGGTTTTGGGATCAATGGGTCTACAGCAAGGAAGTTCCGACCCTGCGGGTCGATGTGGATACTACGGCAGGGGAAAGCGAAAAAATATACGGTTTTACACTCCGTCAAATTCAACCGTCGAAAGCCTATCGTTTCGGTTGGAACTGGGAGGTAGTGTTGGAAAGCGGAAGCCGTCTATCTGGCCGTGAGGCCGTGAGCGAAAAAGAACACCGATGGGAAGTGAGCATCCCGGCCGGACAAAAAATTAAACACGTTCTCTTCGATCCTGAGGGGGTTATTTTGAAGCAGTTCATATACCCGTATTCAAGGGAAGAGCTGCTTTCGATTGTTGCGGATACAGCGAATTACTTTTCGAGAGCTCAGGCCCTTTATGAACTGCGTCGTTTTCCTGGGGTAGGCAGCCCGTTCGATTATTTAAAAGTAGAACCGAAAGAAACCAACTTGTTGAAGCTTTGGGTGCCGACTATTCAGCCCTACCACCACGAAAGTAAAGTTCTGGGTTTGTCTTGGTTGCGAGGCGATACGCCAGAATTGTATTCGACTGCCTGGACCTTGCTCGGAGGTAGTTTTGAGCTATCCGACTCCTTGCTCTACAAGGAGCTCATGATGAAAGGGTCGCCCCAGTTCGTGGCCGAAATGACGGACGATTTATTAACCGCTTTTGGTGTAAATGCTGGTTTTTTGCTAACATCGGCCCGCGAGGGCGATAATGGTCATAATTTGACAATTACCCGATCGAAATGGAAGGCGCAATGGTCCGATGAAAAAGCTGAAATCGACCGCTTAATCGAGTTTGGATCCGACTCATACAATTCACAAACACGATTAAACGCGTGGAATGCACTGCGCTCGCTCGACTATTTCGATAAAAAGCTTAAAAAGCAGTTAGAGCAGGCTTCGGAACATTACAATTGGCGGTTCCGCAATGCGGCCAAACTTCATTTGAAATACTATGAGGAAGCAGGCCGTTTTTAGTGCGCCATTACTTTTCCAAGTGATTCGTTGAACAGGGTTTTGTATTCATCAACCATTCCAAACGCTTCGTCGTCGACCACGAATTTTCCTTTCGTCACGTGTCCTAATAAGGTGAATCGAACGCCCGCATCCATCAAGAGTGAAATGAAATCATCTTCTTCGTCCGGATCTACGGTTACTACGGCGCGACTCTGACTTTCGCCAAATAAATAGGCATCCGGACGAATTTCTGAATCGGTTAATACGTCGAATCCTAAATTGTTGGGCATCGCAGCTTCTGCGAGCGTAACAAAGAGTCCACCTTCACTGATGTCATGCGCGGAAGTAACGACCCCAGCTTGAATCACTTTTTTGAGCCCTTCCTGCACGATATGCTCTTCTTCAAGATCAAAGAAAGGCGCCGGACTCTCTTTTACACCGTGATAGTGAACAAGATATTCCGAGCTCGAAATGTCTTCTTTCGTATCTCCAACGATGTATATAAGGTCTCCTTTTTTCTGAAAGCCTAACGGCGTGATGTGTTGTTTGTCCAAAACAATGCCCATCATCCCAATGGTTGGTGTAGGGAAAACAGGCTCCGTTTTTCCGGCTATGGTGCTTTGGTTGTAGAAACTCACGTTTCCGCCTGTTACTGGTGTTTTAAATTTGCTACAAGCCGCACTCATTCCTTTGATCGCGCCTACAAATTGCCAATAGGCTTCTGGGTTATACGGATTCCCGAAGTTGAGACAGTTTGTGATTGCGCTCGGAACACCACCGGAGCAAACGATGTTTCTTGCCGCTTCTGATACGGCAATGGCCGTACCTACTTCGGGATCGGCGTGCACATAACGTGAGTTGCAGTCTACTGTAAAGGCCAGGGCCCGATCCGTATCTTTTATATTCACAATACCGGCATCCGTGGGTTGGTTGGTACTCATGTTAATGGTACCTACCATAGAGTCGTACTGCTCGTATACCCATTTCTTTGAACAGATATTTGGGGCGGAGATTAAACTTTTCGCCACTTTAGGAAGATCCGTTGGTTCTTCGATCGAGTTGATATTGAACTTCTTGTATTCTTCGTAGTAAGCCGGCTCTTTGAATTCGCGCTCATATTGTGGTGCTCCTCCACCTAAAACAAGGTGATCAGCGGGCACTTCAGCGACTAGGCTGTCGTTCATAAAATAGCGAACCGTTCCACCTTCGGTTACAATTCCGATTTCAGCGCAGTTGAGATCCCATTTGTCGAAAATGCGTTTCACCTCTTCTTCTGATCCTTTTTTCACCACAACGAGCATGCGCTCTTGCGATTCACTCAGTAGAATTTCCCAGGGCTGCATATTCTCTTGACGCGTTGGCACTTTTTCGAGCCATAGGTCCATGCCGTGTTCTCCTGCAGCACTCATTTCGCAACTCGAGCAAGTAATTCCAGCGGCACCCATGTCTTGCATTCCAACAATGCAATCGGTTTTCGCCAGCTCGAGGGTAGCTTCTAGCAATAATTTTTCTTGAAAAGGATCGCCGACCTGAACGGCCGGAAGGTCCTCAGCAGATTCCTCTGTGATGTCTTTAGATGCAAAGGCAGCTCCGTGAATTCCGTCTTTACCTGTTGCAGAACCAACAATGTAAACGGGATTTCCAACACCCGATGAGGTAGCGCTAATCATATCGCCCACCTTCATAATTCCGGCGGAGAAAGCATTCACGAGTGGATTTTGATTGTAGCTCTCATCAAAATATACTTCACCACCAACGATTGGAATTCCAAAGGCGTTTCCGTAATCGCCAATTCCTTTTACTACCCCTTCGAGAAGCCATTTGGTGCGGTCTTCTTTGAGGTTTCCGAAACGAAGAGAATTCAATTGAGCAATTGGGCGGGCACCCATGGTAAAGATATCTCGGTTAATTCCTCCAACACCGGTTGCGGCACCTTGATAGGGTTCAAGCGCTGAGGGGTGATTGTGCGATTCAATTTTGAAGGCACAAGCTAATCCGTCTCCAATATCTACAAGACCGGCATTTTCTTCACCTGCCTCGACCAACATGTGGGGTCCTTCTTTCGGCAATTTTTTGAGCCAAAGGATCGAATTTTTATAAGAACAATGCTCACTCCACATTACGGAGTAAACACTTAATTCCGTAAAATTGGGAACGCGACCGAGTTCCTTTTCTATTAAATCGTACTCGGAATCAAGTA
>CBFIAJ010000044.1:0-12452 GCA_965660515.1 Flavobacteriales bacterium
TTTGAACCAGCAAAACATCAGCAATCATTTCGCCTCTATTTCAGACTCTCTTTTCGCCGTCACCGGCGGATATTTAGGTTTCCTCAACGACACCTTTTACTTGGTGGGCGGACAATACTTCCACGGCCGCTACAACCCCATGGGGCCTACACACGGCCCCGGATTCGTTCAAGAATACACGGATGCCATTCGGAAATTCACGCTTGATATTTCCACGACTTCCCCTACCATCACTTCAAGAAATGAAATCCACGATCCGGCATTATTGCATCGGCGCGATTTCAATATGGCTCCTCAGGTTTTCCAAAACAACCAACGCGGGTTCACCGCCTTCACGGGAGTATTTCAACCCGTTACCGATTTACCTTGGTTGAACTTGGTCGACATCAAGCCGACCGGCTATGAAGAAGTACCCGGAGCACAGCAACAGTTGAATCAATACCACACTGCTCACTTATCTGTTTACGACGAGCTGAATCAGCAAAACAGAACCCTCTTTTTCGGGGGCATGGGGCGTTTTTACCCCGATGCTTCAGGAAACCTCATCGACGATACCGATGTGCCGTTTGTTACGACGATTTCGTGTATTAGTCGCGCACCTAATGGCAGCGCCACAGAAACCTATTTTTCAGAGGAAATGCCGGGATTACTGGGTTCGGGAGCCGAATTCATTCCGAATACGAAGGCGAATTACGACCATCAACACATTCTACATTGGACGGGTAGCGAAACGCAGCCACTTTTGGCCGGATACATCTACGGAGGTATCGAAAGCACGGCTCCTAATATCTTTTTTATAAACGACGGCACCCAAAGTTCAGCGAGCCATCGCTGGTTTAAAGTTTGGCTAAATCCACAACCCGCATCAGAAGGTGAATTAGATATAGACCCGCATCACGATTGGGTGCGGATATATCCGAATCCGCCCGAAACGGAGCTCTTGTTGCACTTCGACGGCGCTGGCAAAACGGCCAAGGTAAGCTTGATTGATCCTCTAGGTAAAGTATTGTACAAAGATCAATTCGAGGTACAAGGACCTACGGAAATTGCCATCCCGCTTTCGCCTAGCTATGGCCGGAGGTATCTCCTTCAAATTGATTCGGAGGACGGAAAAACCTTCACAAAGTGGATCCATGCACACTAAGGTTTGAAAGCCCGTTGAATTTATTTTAATCGGAGAAACGCAATGTCCAAACGGGGCCTTCCGAGGTTGGTGGCTGGCCCCGACCTCATAGAGTTTTGGAATAATCTAAAATTCTATAAAATGAAAAATGTACTCCTATTCGTGTGCGCCGGCTTCCTTCTTTCGGCGTGCTCCAAAGACGCACCGGTGCCTAACGGCACGATATCCAATGAAGAAATCGTTTCCATCGAGGAAATGCAATCATTAACCTATGACCTCATCGATCGAGTACAAAAATATTCGGGCGATACGGATCAACTCGCCACCGCACTCAGCCGCCGAAATTTTGAGTACGTTGACCAAGAACTAAAAATTTCGGCGGCGGTTCAGTTGCGCTGGTCACAATTGCTTCTGTCCATTGAATCCCAACCAACCAACGAGCAAGATTCAAAAGCGGCACACCTCCGCTGGAAAAGCATTATCGAATCCATTCAAAACCATCCCGAATGGAGCACTTTTAAGCCGACCAACCGCGCTCCCGTTTGCTCGCAAGCATACTACCAAGCATTACAAGATTGCCCTGACGATAAATACAGCTACATGAACTGTTTTATTGACGCCTATTGCAATTACTGCTCCGGCCCCGAGACTTTGGTTCTCTGTGCCGCTGTCACTTTGTAAATCCCAAAAATTCGCCATCTTCGCAACATGCGGGTTTGGCGAATTTTACTATTCTTTTTTCTTACCTCTTTATCAACTCTCGGGCAACCCCTTTTAAGCGCCGAAGAAGCGGTCATCATGGCTCGCGCCGGCGGATTTTTACACCAATCGATCTACCGTAAAGCCAATGCAGCGGCGAACGAAATGGCCGGAAATAAAACGCTTGACCCACTCGAATTCGAGTTCTTCCGAGGCGAATTCAATGGCCCCTACCCTTCCGATTATCAAGCCTTAGTAAAACAGAATTTCGGGAATGTATTCGATCAAATCTACCTGGGGAAATGGAATAAGAGTCGACGGGAAAACATCGAGGCACAAATGAATTTAGAATTGGCGCGAGCCGATGTCGCCGTTGAACAAGCCTTCTACACGTGGCAAAGTGCGCTCTATTTGTCCCAATGGATCGAACAGAATTGGAACTCGGATTCAATTACTCAAAACCAAACACCCCCCGAGCGCTGGGAACAGACCAAAACCAAAATGGAAGTACAAGCAAGGCTGGACGACTGTAGCCAGCAACTGAAATTCCTGACCGGTCAAAAATCTCTAGAACCCATGCTTCAATCGGAACCTCAACCCATGCTTCGATTTTCAATTGAAACTCAAGCAAAAGAGTACAGCTTAATCGCCTCCGTGAAAGATTCTGAATTAGATACCCAAAAATGGGCCGATCGATATGCCTTCAGTCAGAAACTGCCCAACGTTTGGCTCGGATATTACCAATTAGCAATCGCCGACGAATACGGATTTGAAGGACAACTCGTTCAACTCGACATCCCTTGGACCAGCTGGTTCGAACGCGATGTAAAGCCCATTTCAACACTCGAACTGGAGGCGGATCAATCCGAATTTGAAATAGATCAACGCAAAGCTCATTTAGTAGCTCAATTTGAACGATTCGAATCAGAATGGCTCCCCGAAGCACTTCTTATTCGAGCAGAATCGATGAAAACCGAGTACCCACCTCAAACGCAATTCAATTTTCTTCGCGATTACGTCGATGTCGTACTCACGTACAATTTGGCACTCATAGAATGGCGCCTTGCCCAGCAACTATGATTCTTCTTCGTACTCCTTTTTGAGCACGTGAATATCCTTAATCAATCGCTGAACATCATTTAAATCAGTTCCATCATAAAAGCCACGAAGCCGCTTTTCTTTGTCGACCAGCACGAAGTTCTCCGTATGTATGAAGTCCGTTTCTCCGCCGTTACCTTCCGTTGTTACCGCGAAATAAGATTTCCGCGCTAAATCGTAAATCACTTTCTTTTCTCCAGTGAGTAGGGTCCATTGCTCGGGGTTTACACCAAAAGTTTGCCCGTATTCATACATCACCGAAACCGAATCTTGTTCCGGATAAACCGTATGTGAAACCAAATGAATTTCTGCGTCGTCCTCAAAGGCTTCTTGCACCAAATACATGTGCTTTACCATATCCTTACAGATGGTCGGACAAGTAGTGAAAAAGAAATCGGCCACGTAAATTTTACCCGCTAAGTCATCGAGCCGGTAGGCTTGCCCCATTTGATTTACTAACTCAAAATCGGCGATTCGATGATCGCTTGCCACCCCCCGAATCGATTCGTCTACCAATTTAGGGTTGATATCGGAGGGTTGATAAATGGGCAGTCGCTGCTCTGGGGTTAATATGGGCATCGCAATGAGTATTCCTACTACAGCAATCAAAAGTAAAACGCCAAAGCGTATCCAAAGGCTTTTCATAGACTAATTTTGAGGAAAACAAAGGTACGTAAGCGTTCAGAATGGAGCATAGAAATTGTTAATCCAATTATTTTTTGCGGCCTTTTGTTCGAAGGTTTTTATCTTAGTCGAAATTCAAATCGGAAATGAAGAAAATTGTCTGCTCCCTTATCCTTGCGTTCGCCTTCTTTAGCTGCGCAAACGACAAAGCCAAAATTGAAAGCTTAGAGCAAGAAGTGCTCTCCTTACACGATGATGTAATGGCAAAAATGGGCGAACTAGCGAAGTATGAAGAAGCCTTGGCAAAGCAAATTGCGGATACCACTGCTACGTTAGACAGCTTGGGAAGAATTGAACTCGACAGTACCCGTGCTCGCGTTTTGAGAGCCCATCAGGGAATGCTCAACTGGATGCGTCAATACAATCCGCCCGAAATCGACAAAAACAAAGAAGCTGCAGAGGCCTACTTCGAAGAGCAAAAAGACAAAATGACTCGCCTGCGCGATTTAACCAATCAGAGCATCGAAGAAGCCTCTGAAATTATTGGTGAGTAAGCGCATCGATCCTTATTTGACTTTATTGAGTTGCGCCTAACGGCGCGACTTTTTTTTATCGCGGAATTCGACTTTGATAGTACTGGGCCCTTTCTTCGTTCCCCATACGTTGATAAGTGATCGCCAAATTAGTGATCACCTCCTTGTCGCGAGGAGCAATCTTTTCAGCTTTTAAAAGCACTTCAATGGCTTCCGCATAGCGCTCCTGAATACCGTATACAGTCCCCATGTTTTTAAAGGCGCGCACATCGTTCGGATTCACAACAGAAGCTCTATTAAACGTTTCCAAGGCCTTATTCATTTCCCCCAAGTTACGACCGTATACTTGACCCAATAAAATGAGCATTTCGTAATTGTCGGGTTTATACTGCAAATAGCGTTCGTAAGTAGCTGCTTTTAACTTGTGATTTGTGGAACCGCTCAGAATCACCTGAATATTCCGAGGAACATTTACGTTGTCTGGAGCGATGTCTAGGATCTTGAAATAATAATCGAGGGTTCCTTTTTCATCTTGGAAAAGCTTGTACTGGGCGTTCCCTCGCAGAAGCAAGGCATCTACGTAATCCGGATGAATTTCAAGTGCTTTATCCAAGTAGCCAATAGCCTCTTGGTACATCCTTTTTTGTTGCTGTGGATCGCGAACGACATCGGCGGCGTCAATTAAACTCCCCCCGGCAGTTACGTTGCTCTTGGCGCTGTTTTTACTGATCTTAACATCGTGCTGGAATAGGGTAAAATCATTTTTCCAATTCGGATTGCGCGCAATGGTTTTAATGGAGAATCCAGCCAAAATGACGATTAAAAGATACTGAGGCACCTTCCCGCCGGAGGCGGATTTCAATACTTTCGGCAATCGCTCCACCAAAATAACCCCAAACGCTATGGCCCAGCCCACACTCGCCATATAGGCAAAACGCTCGTTCATAAAAACACCAATGGGGAAGAATAAATTGGAGACAATGGTCATGGTGGCAAAAAAGTACAAAATGCCGAAACTAATGGCATCTCGCTTGGGCAAGCGAATCAGCGCAAAAACACCCAAGGCCAGGTAGAGTACTGCACTTATTATGAATCGCAAATCGCCTAATCCCGTGATCGGAATATGGTACGGATAATAATCATAAGTGAGCGGATGCGGGAAGAAAAGGAGCTTCAAATAAATCCCAAGCGTGTAAATGATGGTTCCGTATTTTTCGGCTCCCGTCATACCGAGAAACGGGTTGTTCATGAGCTCATCGGCTACCTCTGTTTTTGGAAATCCGATTACGGCATAGCGAATGGCTAAAAACACAAGAGCCCCTACAATCAATGGAATCCAATTTTTGGCAATTTTAGGGATGCTATTTTTCGTGAAGAAATAATGCCCCATGGGAATCACCGCCAGAAAGGTAATGGCATTCTCCTTGGACAGTAATCCGGCAAAAAGAGCTAATCCCGAAAAAAGGCCGTATTTAAGCCCTTTTCCCTCTAAGTAGTCCAAAGAGTGCTTCCAGGCGAGTAATGCGCCCAAAAGCGCCATAATATCGTCACGCCCCTTGATATTGGCCACTACCTCCGTGTGTAAAGGGTGCGCTAAAAAGAGAAGGACTACAACAAGGGGTAGCGAAAGAAACCAAACATTCGATTCCTCGGCCCGAAACCGCATGAGCAGTTGCCAAAGAATCATTCCTGTAAGCGCGTAGAGCAGGATATTGATAAAGTGGCTAACTCCGGGGTTTTCACCGAACAGCTGCCACTCAATCGCAAAGGTCACTAACGATAATGGACGGTACCGCCCTCCGGCAACCAGTTCTTTTGTAGTACCGAAGAATCCGGTGAAGGTATCGTACTTAAAGAGGTCTGGAATTCCAGAGAATCCATTTTTCGTGAAACTGTTCGAGGTGATGGCAATAGCATCGTCCAGGGCGTATTCATTCCCCAGCGTATTCGCGTAAAGAGCAAAGCACACAACTGCAATCAAGGCATACACCGTTTTAGGTGTTTTCCACCACGGTCCCTTTATGGGCTTTTTCTTCGCCGATTTCTTCTTTGCCATCGCCTTCTAGTTTTTCAATTGTGTTCTCAGCGTTTTCACACGTTCTGTTTCGCCCTCACGGGCCGATGCTTCCTTAACTGCTTCTGCCAATAATTCCTGATCGCCCATTCTCGTCGCTACAACCCCCAGGTTATACCAAGGAGTTGCATTTACTGGGTCTAATTCAGCTGCTTCTCTAAAGAGTGCTTCCGCCTTAGGATAATTTGGAACATCATTCACGTAAATAGTACCCAGGAAAATACGAGGTTGCGCACCCAAGGTATCGTATTCCATGAATCGCTCAAGAGCATCAATATACTTCTTGGGTTGATCGACTCGTTCGAAAACGTAGTTGATATTCGAGAGCATTACTTCGCGATTATCGGCGTTGTTTCGAACATCCATACACCGTAAGTACAGGTCAATTGCTTCGTCAATTTTCCCTTGATTAAACTTTATCGTTCCGTATTCTGACAGCGCTTCAATGTAGTCTGGATAAATCTCAAGGGCGCGTTCAACATGGCTAATCCCCTCATTTAATAGGCGATTTCGCTCTTGTCCTGCCGGCATCGCAATAGCTTTTCGGATCGCTTGAGTACCGTAGGCCAATTGCGCTTTACAACTGTTTTCGGAAGTCTGAACATCGCTTGAGAAGATCGTGAAATTGTCTTTCCAATCTCGGTTTCGAGCCACGGTTAATACTGAAAACACCAAGGCAATCCCGAAAACAGCATACTTCAAATTGGGTGCCGCACGGTTTCCGTCCTTACTTCCTAAAGACTGAATAAGAAGGGCTGCGACTACTATGGACCATCCGACCGAGGACATAAACACAAAGCGTTCATTCATGAATGCCCCAATAGTAAAGGGAAGATTCGAAACAATGCTCAGCGTGGCAAAATAATAGAGCACCGCAAAGCTGGTTATCTTCTTTTTTGGGAGTCCGATCAAAGCCCAAACCAAAAGCCCTAAATTAGATAGTATACCGAGCCACACGCGCCAATCGGTGAAGTCCATCAGTGGAATATGGTAGGGGTAATAATCACTTGTGAGACCAATCGGGACAAACAACAAGCGAATGTATCGCCAAAGGGTATAGAATGTAGTCCCGTAACGTTCTGCCAAAGAAGCCTCCATAAAAGGGTTATTAATCAGGTTATCGGCTTGTCCACCTCCGAACCAACCCACAACAGAAACCCGCAAAACCATGAACCCAATCGCGGCGATCATTGCCGGTGCTAGAGTGAGCACATAGTCGCTCATTTTTGGCTTTCGGAAGAAGTAAAAGGTCATGGGAATAATGGCCAAGAAGGTAATCGTATTTTCTTTCGACATAATTCCGAAGAAAAAGAGCAATCCCGACCAAAGTAAATCGAGGGGCTTGCGATGATCGAAATACCTGAGAGCAAACCATGCCGACCCCATTGAACCTAAGAGGGCGAAAATATCATCACGCCCTTTAATATTGGCGACTACCTCCGTGTGCAAGGGATGCACTGCGAAAAGAACCGCCGCGATAAAAGGAAGTGAAAACCATCGATGTTCCTCATCTCGCCGCAGGCGAAAGAGCCAAAAATAAATCAGCAAAACCAGAAGGCCGTAGTAAACAATGTTCAAGAAATGCCCAAGTCCTGCGTTTTCGCCGAACAACGCATATTCAATGGAAAAGAATATAAGCGACATGGGCCGATAGCGCCCGCCCGCTACCAAATCGCGTTCATTGCCAAAAAACCCCGTAAAGCTATCCTGGGTCAAGTGATCCTTAATTCCGGCGAATCCCTTCACCGTATATTCATTTCCCGTGATCACGATGGAGTCGTCCAGCGCGAATTCGTGGCCCAAGGTATTCAGATAAACAGCGGCGCTCAATGCAAACAGAAAGATTGCGGCAACTTTGCCAGAGATCGTTCCTTTTGAGGATATACTCGATTTTTTATTCTTGGACTTTTTGGCCATTTTATTGAAATTGTTCTCGGTAGTAATTCGCACTATCAGGCATTTCAGCACTGAGGTAACCTCGTACCAGCATTTGCTGAGCTTGTTTATTGTTTGGGTTTTGCCCCAACATTACTTTGTATTGCGCAATGCTTTTCGAAAATAACCCTTGATCGAAATAAATAAGGGCTAAATCTTTACGCGCTCCAGCGTTTTCTGGCCTTAGGGCTAAAGCCTTTTCGTAGTAGGGTATCGCTCGGTTGTACTTCTTGAGAATGCGCGCATAAGTAGTAGCTAAAATCATATTTAAGTCAAAGGACTCTGATAATTCCGGGTAAAGGCCTTCATAAATAGCTAATTGCTTGGAAGTACCATCGTCTTTGGTGAGTTCCTGAATATTCTTCAACATTATCTGAACGTCAACAGCCCTATTCAACTCGAGCAATCTCAGGTAATTTTGGACAAAATCTTCCGGATCTCGATTGAGGTAATAGCCCACCATGGCCAACAGGTTGTAGGTGTCCGGTAAAGTCGGATCTATTCGTTCCGATTTTTGCAAGTACTTCAACGAGCGCTTGAAAAGAACCGTACGCTCTTGTGTATTGGCAGTTTGGAGCGCTTCTAGATAGGACATCTTCCCGTAAGTAAAATTGATACGCGCGCTTTCCGAGCTCGTTTCTAAATCGGCCATTACCAGCGAATCATCATTTTCCCATACTCGGTTTCTCGCAACAGTGAGAATGCTGAATGCCGATAAATACACGATCAGACTCGCTTTCCCCAACGAGGGAATTCGTTTCCAGTCATCCGCCTCTTTAAAGAGGAACTGTCTAAAAATCCAGGCGCCGCTCAAGGCCCATCCCAAGGTAGAGATATAGGCAAAACGCTCACTCATGAACACTCCCACGGGGAACAACACGTTGGATGTAAGTCCTAATCCAATGAAGAAAACGGCAATACCCAATGCCCATATTTTCTTTTTAATTAGTCCAAGGAGGCCGAGAACCGTTAAGCCGAGGATAGAAATAAGCGAAACAATAACGCCCACGGAAGACCAGGTCATGATCGAGATGTGGTAGGGGTAATAATCGTGCGTAAGCGGATAGGGTAAGAAACTGAGTTTTAAGTATTGCCCCAATGTGTAGACAATGGTGGCATATTTCTCGGAACTATTCATTTCGAGAAAAGGATTGTTCATCAATTGATCGGCAACATCTGATTTTGGGAATCCCACCACTGCGAAACGAATGGCTAAAAATGCGACAGTAGCTCCAATAATAGGAACAAATGCCTTCCAATTCACCGTTTTTTCGGAGGTATTGAATACCCACGAGAAGAGGGGTAAAATGATAACAAAGGCGATCGCGCTTTCTTTGGACATGAGCGCGAGAAAGAAATAGAGTCCCGACCAAAGGGCACTTTTCGCATCGGCCCGAAGGGCCATAGACCCAGCTAAAATAGCAAAAAGAAAAGCCAACAAATCGTCGCGCCCTTTGATATTCGCGATCACCTCGGTGTGAAGGGGATGCACGGCGAAGAGCAGGACCGCCACGAATGCGAGTCCGACCGCTGCCTTATTCTCATTGGTTAATTGAATCAGCCATCGGAACAGCACGAGTACCGACAAAGCATAAAGCAAAAGGTTGATGAAATGGCTCGCTCCAGGGGCGTTACCAAAAAGGGCGTTTTCAATGCTGAAGGTGATCAAGGACAGGGGGCGATACCGAGCTCCGGCCACTAATTCTTTCTGTGTACCAAAGAAGCCAACGAATGACTCATTAGTGAGGTGATCGATTATTCCGCCAAAACCCTGTTGTGTAAACTGGTTATTTGAAATGACAATTTTATCGTCTAATGCGTAGCCATTCGAAAGAGTATTTAAATACAAAATGCCCGCCAAAGCTAAGAGCAGCAATTCGAATTTTGCAAACCGAGCCGGTTTTGTGGGCTTCTTCGTTTTTTTGGCCATGGAATCGTTTTGATCAGCTACGAAAATAGTTTTTTTAGACGGTGCCTCAAAAGTTGGTTGCGCTTGGATTTTTTACCTTTACCGAAATTTTCACTTATGAATCTATCGGTTGTTGTGCCGGTTATGGACGAAGAGGGTAATGTGGCGGAGCTCCACAGAGAAATTGTGGATGTTTGTGATGCAAACAATTACACCTACGAAGTCATTTTCGTCGACGATGGGTCGTCAGACAAAACGGTTGATATCATAAAAACGCTGAGCCCCGTGAAGCTCATCGAATTGCGTCGGAATTTTGGTCAAACCGCTGCTATGGACGCCGGAATTAAGGCAGCTCAGTACGAGTTTGTGGTGACTATGGATGGCGATCGTCAAAACGACCCTGCAGATATACCGGCCATGCTCGACTTTGCGGTATCGCAAAAACTCGATGTAGTCAGTGGATGGAGAAAAAACCGGAAAGACACCTTCATGAAGCGATTTGTTTCACGAGGGGCGAATCGATTGCGCAAATTGATGATCAATGACGGTATTCACGATAGCGGTTGTTCGTTAAAAGTGTATCGTCGCGATTGCTTTAAAGGGATCTCACTGTACGGCGAAATGCATCGTTTTATTCCAGCTATATTGAAAATAAAGGGATACAAGGTTGGGGAAATTGTTGTCAACCACAGAGCTCGTACAGCGGGCATTACCAAATACAATTGGCGACGGACGCTGAAAGGCCTTATCGATATGATTTCGGTTTGGTTTTGGAACAAATATTCCGTTCGGCCGCTCCACCTTCTCGGCGGGCTCGGTATTTCAGCGATGCTATTGGGTATGTTGGCTGGGATGTATACCATTTTTGAATACATAATGGGGCAAAGCATGTCAGATTCTGCCTGGCCCATGGTGACCATGTTCTTGTTCCTCGGCGGATTACAACTTTTTATTTCCGGCTTACTCGCCGATATATTGATTAAGAATTACTTCGAAACAACGAAAGATCACAGTTACAGTATTGCCCGAATTACCGAAAACGATTAAAAAGCGGGCCCTAATACTCAATTATGAGTTCCCCCCGTTAGGGGGTGGCGCTGCGAATGCTACGTACTATTTGTTGAAGGAATTTGGCCTACGGCCCGATTTGGAGGTTACGCTGATTACTTCTTCAGTCAATGAAGAACGAGTTGAGTCATTTACGGAAAACTGCACGATACACTATTTGGATATCGGCAAAAATGGAAACATCCATTATCAGAGTCAGGCCGATCTCTTAAAATATTCTTGGAAGGCCTATCGCCGATCCAAAGCGCTTATTCGTCAGAATGATTTTGACGTCGTCCATGCATTTTTTGGTATCCCATGCGGTTTCATTGCCATGAATCTCGGACTGCCCTACATTGTATCGCTGAGAGGGAGTGACGTCCCTTTTTACAACCGCAGATTCTATTGGCAAGATAAAATCCTATTTAAGCGCCTTAGCAAGCTTATTTGGCGCAAGGCTAAGTGTGTGGTGGCGAATTCTTCTGGACTGGCTCAATTGGCCGTTAAAAGCGCTCAAAAACAAGCCGTACATGTAATTCCAAATGGTATTGATAATGATGCTTTCGAATTGGCCCAACCCGGAGCTGAAAAAGGCATCATTAAAATAATAAGTATAGGTCGGCTTATTCCACGCAAGGGTTATGATCTTTTAATCCAAGCGATGGAAGGAATACCCGAATTAAGCGCACAAATTATTGGTGATGGTCCGGAAAAAGAACGCTTAATAGGGTTGGCCCAAAACTTAAATGTTCCTGTGGAGTTCCTCGGATCATTAGATCACAAAGACATTCCTAAACTTCTTTCCAAAGCAGACCTCTTTGTACTTCCTTCCTCTAACGAAGGAATGAGTAATGCGGCCCTTGAAGCTTTGGCTGCGGGTTTGCCCGTCGTATTGACCGATGTGGGCGGAAGTATGGAGCTCATTGATCGCAATGGATGGATCATAGATCCAAATTCCGTTGAGCCACTGAGAGCAGCACTAATAGATGCGCTTTCCAAGCACGGCAGCCTAAATGACCTCGGTGCACAATCGAAGCGAATTGCTCAGAAGATGAGTTGGACCAACGTTGCGAACGAGTATTTCGATCTTTACTGAATCCCCTTCAGCCCTTCTTTCTTCATAGACGCGATTTCGAAAGAATTATGAATGCGCTCTAATTATCCCGCTCGCAGTTTTGAGTATTTAGCTTATTGATCAAGTTACAGGGCCCTTTAAAATCAAATGACCGGAACGTTGCGTATAACCTTGTATGCAGATTCAGCGCGATGATTACTTAATGCGAGCGACGCATGTGGTAAGGTTTCTATCTATAAAAAAAGCCCCCCGATTTCTCGGGAGGCTTTTCTATATAATCCGTGTGGATTTCTTATTTCTGAATAACCAATCTGCGGTTATCTGATTGTGTTCCG
>CBFIAJ010000045.1:0-11903 GCA_965660515.1 Flavobacteriales bacterium
ACGGAAAGTGAAGTTCGCACCCGCATTTTCAAATACTCTCGCACCGAACCATACTGGTCCGTCGTAATCCTTTCCTGAACTGTATCTGTAATCCACAACAGCAACCAACGTGTGACGCTGATCGAAGTTTAGTGGCTGTATTACACGAAGGTTCGGCTGGCCTTGCTGAATAAGGTTCAATCCTGATGTAGCACTTGATCCAGATCCATCAGCAAACTGCAACGTATAGTTGAAATTCAAACTAACATTTCCAGAACGACGTAAATCGTATCCAACACTAAATCCTTTTACCGTACCGAAATCAAGGTTTCCGTAAGTAAGGTAATTCACTGGATATGCGAAGTTCACTTGCGTTGCTTGAATCATATCACGCAATTCACGGTAGAAAGCGCTAATGGTAATCGCAGAACGCTTGCTTAAGGTTTGTTTGAAACCAACTTCATAATCAATCGTTCTCTCTGGACGAAGATTTGGGTTGTTCAATACATTCCCTTGATTTGCTTCCAAATACAGGTAATCTGTTGGGTCGAAACGAATGAATCCGTTCGGACGTTGCGTCAAGATATCGTAGTGAGCAAAGAACAAAGCTTGATCTGAAATCGGGAAGTTAAACGCAATACGAGGCATTACGTTTACTTGAGGACTGTAGTCTTCAAAGCTAGCAGCTGTTAAATCTGTAGCGAGATCTGTATTTTCAGGATCAACTAAGTAAGGTGTAATAGTACCTGTTGTCGTTGCCTGAGCAATGATCTGTGGATCAGCTACTTGATTACCATCAGCATCAAACCACTGATCTTCATTACGGTATCCAACAACACTTGTAGGCTCCTGAAGGTCATTCACGTATACTACGTAGTCGTCACCAATATTCGCCGGAAGTGAACTCACACCCAAAGATCCTTCTTGAAGCATCTCGCGAGCAGAAATAGTCGGGAATAAAGAGAATGGATCAACCAATACTTTTTGGTTTGCATCAAAACGGTCAACACGAACTCCCACGTTAAATACAAGATCGTTAAACGCAAACTTATCTTGAATGTATCCCGCAATGTAAATAGGGCGGAACGCGTCAATTTGACGTTTCAAGTTTCCATTTTCATCTTTTGCTGAAAAGAAATCTTCGAATGACGTAGGTCCGTCCAATTTATTTCCATGGGCATCATAACCCGCATAAGCTACGAGTCCGTTACCGTTATTCAACAATTCATCCGCGCTAAACATGTCAATGCTAAAGTCGTCCGGATTGTATGAATCAATGTCTAAGAAGGTCGCGTCATCAACAGCCAATCCTTGCGACTGACGGAATTGTTGATCAAACCAACTCTGTGACTCCGCATCATACAAGCGATTGTACGAAATCGTATCATTGAAGTTACCGTTAGCGTCCTGACCTAAAATTGGGTTACTCAAATCCAATTGAGAAATATGACGGTTTGCCAACTGACGGGCAAGACCCCAAAGTCCAACAGGAGCTACACTATAGAAGCGGTCAACTCGCTGCTCGTACTCAAACCCAACAATTAAACTGTGGTTTTTAATATCCGCAGAACCTGAACCAACTACACGGAACTGGTTGTTATCCGTAAAGTTGTAACCATTCCACTGGCGACCCGTATTGAACCACAGTGAGTAGTTATTTGGTGGGCGCTGCCCGTTAAGTAATGCTCCACCCGCTTGAGCGGCGAAAATATTAGTTACATCACCGTCGACAAAATTGAAATATTGTTCGGTGTAATTGGTAGCATTCGGGTTTTTGTCCCCAGGTGTAAACGTCACCAAAGTATCCGTAAATCCTGTTTGAGTCCAGCCAGTATATCCCGAAACTGAATCCGTAGCATAAGCGTATGTATTTGCTTTGTGCGTGTCAAAGTTTCCGATAAACCCGTAATCAAATACACGATCCAAGTGAGAATCATCTTGTGTCAAACGATATACTTCACTGTAATCCACTTGTAACGAGTAAAATGCATTTCGAACGTTGTTCGCTGCGGATTCATCCTCTGGATCAATAAAGCGCTGCTGGAAACGAGCAAATACTCTCCAGTCACGGTTTCTGAATTCCGGATTGTTCACAGAGTTCAAAAGGCTGTAATTATACTGCCACGATTGGCCTTTTGCCCAGTTGTATGTACCTCCGAATGTCAGGTTGGTGGTTTGACTCGTCTTCAAGTCAAACTTAGCAGAGAAACGCAAATCTTGACGTTCTGCATTCTGCTTGTATTTAATATTCTCGAGATCATCCAAACGCAAGAATTCTGAGTTACGCAGAACTCCACCCCCAAGACCTGCTGGCTGAAGCGGTTGATTCTCTAATTGAGTTAATAGTTCGTCATTCACTTTATAGGTACCAATTGCGGACGGGCGTGGATCTCTTTGGTACTGGAACTCACCGGCAATAAAGAATCCAAATAACGGCGATCCATCTTTTCTACGTGCTAGAGGACCTGAAAGGCTAAACCCGAGTAGTGATTGGTCGTACTGGTCGAATATCGATGACGTATTCGCCTCTAAACCTCCAAAGTACTTATTCGAAGGCCCTCTAGTGGTCATCGAAATAATACCACCCGTGGCATCTCCATACTGAGCGGGAACACCACCAGTAATAATGGTCAACTGATCAATGGCCGATTGAGGAATCGTTGTGGCTCCACGCACTTTGATACCATCGATGTATACATCGGTCGCATCACTACGAGATCCACGCACGTTAATTCCCGATCCATCATCCTGCTGGTATACACCGGCAGCGGTTGAAGCAATCGAAGCAACATCACGTTGAGGTAAATTTTGAATTTCCTCTCCGGTTGCTGTTTTACCCTGTTTATCGGGATCGATAAGCGGCACAGTGTATTCAATTACATCTACCGTTCCAAGAACTTCCGCTTCCTCTGTTAGTCCAGAGTTCAAGGTGGTAATCTTGTTCGGAGAAATAATTACTCCAGAGAACGGCTGAGTCGCATATCCCAAGAACGAGAATTCAACGGTGTAACGGCCGGGCTCAATTGGCTTCAGCACATAACGTCCATCAAAATCAGTTGTAGTTCCCGAAACAGCATCGCCATCGAGCTTAACAATAACATTTGCTAATGGCACCGGTTCTCCGGTTTTTTTGTCGGTTACTTGTCCTCTGAGTTCACCCGGGCGCTGTTGTCCAGATGCAGCAAAGAGAGTCCCAATAAGTAAGACCGTGAGTAGTTTTCGTAGCATAAACCAATCGTTTAAGTTAACCTAATGTTTAGATTTCGTAAATATAAAAACAATAAAATCGTACTGGCAAATATAATGTTCGCCATAAATCACAATTTCGAGCCACTGCTCAGTGCCCGTCTAGAATCGCAAGTAAGGAAAGAATGCTTTACACTATATTTGTTAAAGCAACGTTAGGAGTAAGTGGCGATGAAAATAGAAAAAAGAAGTCATATAGGACTAGTCTTCGGGATAATTTCCCTTCTCGGCCTCTCGGCCGGATGCAACCGTGCCGTCGAAGGTGGGGTACCCAATGTTGCCGTTAACATTACCATATTCCCCTCACAACCAGAGTTCTTCGATCTCCAAACCATTGGTGGTTGGGTCTATTTAACCGGAGGATATAGAGGCGTTTTGGTCTATAGATTTGATCAAAATGAATTTCGCGCATTCGATCGTGCATGTCCCATTCACTTCGATAACCCATGCGGTCGAATTGACGTAGACAGCACGAACAATGTGTTAGCCACATGCCCATGTGATGAATTGCAATGGAGCATCATCGACGGTGGACCTACCTCTGCTCCGCTTCCTCTCAGAAGCTACCAGACGTTTTACGACGGAAATAGACTCGATATAATCAACTAAAAAAAAATCCCGCTCGACTCATCAAGCGGGATTTTTTAAATACCTGTCTCCGTTAATTAATAGCGGTAGTATTCTGGCTTGTATGGACCTTCAACCGTAACACCGATGTATTCGGCTTGATCTTGATTCAATGTTTCCAATTCAACACCAATCTTAGATAAATGCAGCGCCGCTACTTTTTCATCTAAATGCTTTGGCAAAGTGTACACTTCGTTATTATAACGCTCATTGTGCAACCACAATTCAATTTGAGCTAAGACTTGGTTCGTAAAGCTATTCGACATTACAAAACTTGGGTGCCCTGTTGCACAACCTAAGTTCACCAATCTTCCCTCCGCTAGGAGGATAATGTCTTTACCGTTCAAATTGTACTTGTCAACTTGTGGCTTAATTTGAGCGCGCTCAGCATTCTCTTTCAACCAGGCTACGTCAATTTCATTATCGAAGTGGCCGATGTTACAAACGATGGTTTTATCGTTCATCATTGAAAAATGCTCACCCGTTACAATATCCTTGTTACCCGTAGCCGTAACAATAATGTCGGCACGAGGGATCGCGTTCGTCATTTTCTTTACTTCGAATCCGTCCATTGCCGCTTGAAGCGCACAAATTGGATCAATTTCAGTGACAATCACACGCGCACCTGCACCTCTCAAGGAAGCCGCTGTTCCTTTACCCACATCACCGTATCCGGCAACTACAGCTACTTTTCCGGCAATCATGACATCGGTTGCACGTCGAATAGCATCTACTGCTGACTCTTTACAACCGTACTTGTTATCGAATTTTGATTTGGTAACTGAATCGTTCACGTTAATCGCCGGCATGGGAAGCGTTCCGTTCTTCATGCGCTCATACAAACGGTGAACTCCAGTGGTCGTTTCTTCCGAAAGACCATTAATACCTTCAACTAATTCCGGATAACGATCTAAAACCATGTTGGTAAGATCACCACCGTCATCCAAAATCATATTTAAAGGCTTACCACCGTCGAAGGCAAAAAGCGTTTGCTCAATACACCAGTCGAATTCCTCTTCGGACTGCCCTTTCCAAGCATAAACGGGAATACCTGCCTTGGCGATCGCTGCTGCGGCATGATCTTGGGTACTGAATATATTACAACTAGACCAAGTGACTTCCGCACCGAGTGCTTGTAGTGTTTCAATGAGTACCGCTGTTTGAATGGTCATGTGCAAACAACCCGCAACACGCGCTCCAGCCAAAGGCTGTGAATCTCCGTATTCTTCTCTTAGCGCCATGAGTCCGGGCATTTCTGCTTCGGCCAACTCAATTTCCATTCGGCCGTAATCGGCCAATGAAATATCCTTTACTTTGAAGTTCAATTTTTCGTCTGTTTGAGCACTCATACGTACTAGTGTTAAATTTTGCGCAAAGATAGTCAAAGCTCAGTCAAAAACCTGAGCGCCTTTAATTAGGACTCTTTGCAACGGATTCTACAATAATTCTATCTTTGACTTTCACTCCTGCCAACAATGAACGCGAAGGTACTTTCCCATTTTCAAGAGTCGAGCCAGAGCCGTAAAAAGCAGATGGCCGTGCTTGTCGATCCCGAAAAATCGACACCCGAGTCTCTTAAAGAAATCGCTTCGCTTGTTCAGCGCGCATCGATAGAACACATTTTTGTTGGTGGAAGTTTAATGACGAGTGGAGAAATGGACGAAACTTTAAAAGTTTTGAAAGACCATTGCGAAGCGCACCTCACCATTTTCCCGGGAAGCATCAATCAAATCAATTCGAAGGCAGATGCTCTTTTCCTCTTTTCATTAATTTCAGGAAGAAACGCGGACCTGCTCATTGGTAAACATGTAGAAGCTGCTCCTTCTCTTCGAAGAAGCAAACTCGAAATCATTCCTACGGGCTATATGCTCGTCGATGGCGGACAACCGACCACAGCTTCGTACATGAGCAATACTTTTCCAATCCCTCGCGATAAAGAAGAAATTGCCATGAGCACGGCAATGGCCGGAGAAATGCTCGGTTTCCAATGCATTTATTTGGATGCGGGATCGGGAGCGCAAAACCCAATTCCGGAACCTATGATTGAATGTGTTTGTGGAGCTATTGACATTCCTTTAATTGTTGGCGGAGGAATGCGTACCGAAGCCGATGTATTGGCTGCCCTATCGGCCGGAGCAGACATTGCAGTGGTAGGCAACGCTTTCGAGCAAGACCCAAACCTCATCGTTACCATTGCCGAGTCGATTCATCAGTTCGCCTAAAATGAAGGCGGTTGTTGACATTAGTATGTACCCGGTGTCGAACGAGTTCATTGCCCACATTGACGCATTCATTCATTCTTTAAAAAAAGATTCTACTTTAAAAGTAACCGTCGGAAACACAGCCACTGTAATCGAAGGCGAATACGACCACTTAATGAATGTGCTCACTCAAGAAATGAAAAAGAGCTTTGAGAATGTTCCCTGCGCTTTTAACCTGCGAATTTTAGGTGGTTCAACAGCAGATATCCCGAACCCGCACAAGTGATCCCAAAACTTATATCGGTTACCGGCCCCGAATCAACTGGAAAGAGCCAATTGAGCCGCGATTTGGCAGAAGAATTAAATCTCGGGTGGGTTCCTGAAGTAGCGCGGAGGTTTTTATCAGAGTTGCAGAGAGCCTATAACCGGTCCGATTTATTCGACATCTTGCAAGAACAACTTCATTTAGAACGGGAAACACTCAAACACTATCCACAAGGCCTCGTGACTGATACCGACCCACTGGTTATTCAAATTTGGAGTGAATTCAAATTTGGTCGCGTAGATCCAAAAATCGTTTCTACTGTTCAGCAGCATCGTTACGACCACTACTTGGTACTCGACGTTGACCTCCCGTGGGAACCAGATCCCTTGCGCGAACACCCCAATCAACGCGAAGAACTCCTCAATCTCTATCTCAACCAGTGCGTGAAATCTCAATTTCCACACACGCTCATTTCGGGAATTGGACCCAAGCGGCTCGCCAATGCGCATCGTGCCGTGAGGCACTTATTCGACGACTGATTCAAATGTTTGTTTACATTTGCCCCATCTCATAAGGGGTGCCCAAAATATTCGGGCTGAGATCACACCCAATGAACCTGGGCGGGTAATGCTGCCAAGGGAAAATTGATACATAAATTATACACCAGCGAGTCACCCCTTTCTCGTGATTAAATTTTTTAATCATGCAGAAAATTGCAATGACAGCGGTGTTTTTTCTTTTTTGCGCCTTCGGCGCGATGAGTCAGAACACCTTAATTAAAGTACGCGTCGTCGACGCCCAAACTCGTGAAGGAATTCCCTTCGCGAGCATCTCTTTTGGAGGCCCTTCAGGTCCACCCAAACAACTGACCGACGACCAAGGCTATTTCGAATTCACTTTCCCAAGAGATGCGGCGTGGGCACAATTCGATGTTCATTCACTCGGCTACCGCGATGCCCGCGTGGACGTTTCACCGGACGGACCTGTAAAATCGGTTACCGTGGCCATGGAACAAAAAGTGGAAGAAATTTCTGAAGTCGTGGTGCAGGCCCTACGGGCTGAAGAAGATGCCCCCGTAGCTTACCAGAACATCGGGCGCGAAGAATTACAAAAGGTGAACCTGGGTCAGGACCTTCCTATTTTGCTCGATAAAACTGCAAGCGTGGTCACAAGCTCGGATGCGGGTGCGGGAATAGGGTATACAAATATGCGTATCCGGGGGTCTGATCAAACACGCATTAATGTTACCGTAAATGGCATCCCCATAAACGACTCTGAATCACAAGGTGTCTTTTGGGTCAATATGCCCGATTTAACCTCGAGCACGTCGAGCATTCAAATTCAGCGCGGAGTTGGTACTTCAACCAACGGCCCCGGAGCCTTTGGCGCGAGCGTGAATTTGAACACTGAGTCGTTCGATCCGGACCCTTCCGCGACCTTGACCCTAGCTGGGGGTAGTTTTAATACCTTCAAAAGAAACTTGGAGTTTTCGACTGGCTTGTTGGCCGATCGCATTTCATTGTCGGGGCGGATTTCGAAAATCACGTCCGATGGGTATGTCGATCGCGCAAGCAGCAATTTGAGCAGTTATTATTTTAATGCAAAATACTACGGTGAAAAAACGAGTTTGAGCTTCATTACATTTACTGGGGATGAGCGCACTTATCAAAGTTGGTGGGGAACTCCTCAAAGCCGATTGGAAGACGATTCGGTAGGAATGTTTAATCACGCCGTAAACAACGGACTAGACTCAGCACAAACCCACAATTTATTTAATAGCGGTCGCACCTATAACTACTATGAATACGAGGATCAGGTTGATGACTACGGGCAAGACCACTACCAACTTCATTGGACGCGAAGATTAAGTGAAACGATGAAGGCAAAAGCAGCCCTTCACTCTACTTTGGGACGCGGTTTTTTTGAAGAATATAAAGCCAATGAAGCGTATGTGGACTACGGTCTAAGTAATCCTGTATTTGGTGGTGATACGATCTCTGAAACCGATTTAGTGCGTCGACGCTGGCTCGAAAATGACTTTTACGGGATCGTATTCTCTTTGGAGCATCAGGGGCGCGATTTAGGCCTGACTTTTGGTGGGGCTTGGAATCGATATGAAGGGGAGCATTTTGGTGAAATCATTTGGATGGAAAACGCTGTTGAAACGCCAAAAGACTTTCGCTACTACAATGGCGATGCATTAAAAGTTGATGGGAACGTATATGCGAAAGGAACGTATGACTGGCGATCGTTCCGCTTTTTTGGAGATCTACAAATACGATCGATTAGCTATCGTACGAAAGGAACCGATAATGATCTCAAAGCTTACGACATCGATGAAACGTTTAATTTCTTTAACCCAAAGGTTGGCTTCACCTATTTCATGAATGGAGGCCAGCACGTGTATGCGAGCTTTGCCCGTGCTCAGCGGGAACCCGTTCGGAGCGATTTTATTGACGCTCCTGCGGATCGGCAGCCGATCGCGGAACAGCTCAATGATTTCGAATTTGGGTACCGTCTTCAAAGCTCTAATCTCGCGTTTGAAGCAAACGCGTATTACATGGATTACAAAGATCAGCTCGTGGTAACCGGAGAACTCAACGATGTTGGAGCTTCGGTGCGCACCAATGTGGCCGAAAGTTATCGTGCAGGTATTGAGTTGAATGTGAATTACGCCCTATCGGGCCGATGGAATCTTGGTGGAAACTGGGCCTTCAGCCAAAATAAGATCCAGAAATTCGAAGAAACGCTGTATGATTACACGAATGGCTTCGACGTAATAATCAATGAATACGAGGATACAGACATCGCGCTTAGTCCGAATTCGGTGGGTGCTGTTTTTGTAGAATATCGACCGGTGACTAACTTGAATATACGTTTGCAAGGAAAATATGTTGGGAAGCAATATTTAGACAACACTCAGAATGAAGATCGAATTATCGAGGCCTTTTTCGTGAGTGATCTATTGGCGTCCTATACGATCGTGCCGCAAGGCACTAAAGGAATTGACCTGCAATTTAAAGTGAACAACCTGTTTAATACGCTCTACAGCAGTTTTGGCTACACGTATAGCTACGTCTTCGGAGATATGGTAACGGAGAACTTTTACTACCCTCAAGCCACTATTAATTTCTTAGGGCAGGTAACGATAAGGTTGTAAGGGTTTTTAGTTCATAGTTGATAGTTTTTAATTCATAGTTGAGGCTTAGCCCATGAATTCATTCATGGGAAACAATTGAGAATTTTTAATTCCTAATTCTTAATGAATCCTAGCCCATGAATTTATTCACGGGAAGCTATTCAGAGTTTTTAATTCATAGTTGAGGTTTAGCCCGTGAATTCATTCATGGGAAGCAATTCAGAATTATTGAAACAGCTAGAACAAATAAAACAACTGCAATCTATCAGTGACAGTCGCAGCTCTTATTGAAAATGAGCTCTACGCTTGGAAAACGCGCGTTTAGGGCATCCTGCTTTTCGGGATAAACAGTGATGCCGCTGAAATCAATCACTTTTAGGTGGGGAAGTGTTTCGAATCCGACCGGGAGGTCGTCGATATGATTGCTCCAAAGGTCGAGGTAAACCAAGGCCTTCCAATGAACCGAACTTTTTGGAAGGGCGTAAAGCTCGTTCCGATTCAAGCGAAGCGTATCGAGTTTTTCAAAGTTGCCTATGGATTCGGGCAATGCGGTGAGTTCATTCTGCGAGAGGTCGAGGTATTTGAGCTGAGTAAGCTGTCCGACACCTGCAGGTAAAGCGGTCAATTTATTTTTTCGAAGCTTCAAACCTTTTAACTGAGTCATCGTCCAAAGACTATCTGGAATACCTTTTTTTCCGAAACGCATTTTGGAAAGATCTAGGTACTCCGCGGAATGCCAATTTTTCGTTTTTGAGCCTTGAACCCAATTCTGTGCCGATAGAGTTAAAGAACTAAAGAGGAATATAAAGAGGAGCGGCTTCACCTTTGAAGAATCGTTAGTGCGTCCTGTTTATCTATCTCTAATTGCTTTTTAAGATGATCCAATGAAGGAAATTTCACTTCGTCTCTCAAGCGCTTTATGAATTCAATGGTAACTGATTGCCCGTACAAATCACGATCAAAATCAAAGAAATGCGCTTCTATTTGCCGGTCTTGACCCGAAAGCGTTGGTTGCTTGCCAATATTGCACATCCCCAATCCCGAATGATCTTTTGAATGGACTCTGACAGCGTAAACGCCATCCGCCGGGATTAATTTATACTTCTCGTCTATTTCTACGTTCGCCGTAGGGAAATTGAGTTTTCGACCAAGGGCCTTTCCTTCAACCACCGTTCCCGTTAACTCAAAAACAGAACCCAAGTATTCGTTTGCCGTACTGACTTGACCGTTGAGTAAGGCATTTCTGATTTTTGTTGAGCTTACGTTGACGTTATCAAGAACTTGAGCAGGAATTTCATCTACGTCGAAATGATAGGTTCGACCGAATTCCACGAGGTCGTTAAAGTCGCCCTCCCTATTCCGACCAAAATGGTGATCGTACCCAATAACCAACTTCTTTGTGCCGATTCGTTCCACCAATACGTCGCGAACATATTCTAAGGCCGTAAGGCGCGAAAACTCTCTGGTGAATTTGTGAACGATTAAATGATCTACTCCAGCCTCCTCGAGCAAAGCTTCTTTTTCCTTCTGGGTATTGATGAGTCGCAAATCCTCATCATTAAATAAGACCATTCGAGGGTGTGGCCAAAAGGTGAGCAATACCGTTTCACCTTCAATAGTAGCCGCGAGTTCTTTGAGCTGTTCAATAATTCTTCGATGACCCACATGAACACCGTCGAAGGTGCCCGTCGTTACTACGGCATTCGTGCGGGTTTGAAATTCGTCAATCGACCTGTAAATCTTCAAGGAGGCGTGCGTTTTGCTGTTGTAAAATTAGAAATTAAAAAATTGCCTCACCCCCTTCATAAAAAAAGAAAAATTATGGTACATTTGCACCCGAAAATTCAGCTTGTTTTTCATTCATCTAATCAATCGATTATGTCGAATAACATCGGAAAAATCGCTCAAGTTATCGGACCCGTAGTTGACGTCCGCTTTCACGGAAGCGCCGCAGACCTACCTAAGATTTACGACAGCTTAGAGGTGACAAAAACCGACGGCACGGTTATCGTGCTTGAAACCCAACAACACACAGGAGAAGACACCGTACGTGCCATTGCAATGGACTCTACAGACGGACTTGTTCGCAATATGGACGTAGTTGCCACGGGCGCCGCGATTCGTATGCCAAAAGGCGAAGGAATTCGCGGACGAGTATTTAACGTAGTAGGAGGTTCTATTGACGGACTTGGAGAACTCAGTAAAGAGGATGGATTGCCCATCCACCGTCAAGCTCCTTTGTTTGAAGATTTATCAACAGCTACTGAAATCCTTTTTACGGGTATCAAAGTAATTGACCTTATTGAGCCTTACGCTAAAGGGGGTAAAATTGGTCTCTTTGGTGGTGCCGGTGTAGGTAAAACAGTATTGATTCAAGAGCTCATCAACAACATTGCAAAAGGACACGGTGGTTTATCTGTGTTTGCAGGTGTTGGAGAGCGTACAC
>CBFIAJ010000046.1:0-11816 GCA_965660515.1 Flavobacteriales bacterium
CTATGAGCTCAACATACCTTTCATTCCCAGCGCATACAAACTTCATGGCGAGTAACGACGATGCTTGTAACTGTGACATGAGTAATGATTTATTGAGAACTCCTCAATTCGACTTGACCAATTATGCAGGTCAGGGACTAATTCTGAGTTTCGAATACTTCAACAATCAAGAATACGATTCGTATGGTACTGTTTGGTACTCTATGAACGGTGGTGCGGTAACTTTCTTAGACTCCATGTCGGAAACATTGACGTCAGGAGCATGGGAAAACATGACCATCGACGTAAGTGCTACTGCTGGATCTGATTCTGTAGTATTCATATTCAGACACGACGATTCTGGTGGCTGGGCTGACGGAGTTGCCATTGACGATGTCTCAGTTGATGTGGGTGCTCAAACAAGCGATATTACCTTTGCGGTTGATATGAACGCCTCGGGTGCAACCTTTGGATATGTTAATGTCAGCGGAAACTTCAACAACTGGTGTGGAGATTGTGCACAAATGACCGATGCTAATAACGACGGTATTTGGGAATTGACCATTAATGACGTTCCAAACGGACCTATTGAATTCAAATACAGCCTCGACAACTGGACTTCAGACGAATCGTTAACTCCAGGAATGTCGTGTGTAATAACAACGGGTGGTTTCACCAACCGTTACTTAGATGTACAAGGTGATACAACAATGCCCGTTGTATGTTACGAAAGCTGTGCTGCGTGCCCTGCGAATCCGATCGATGTAAACGTAACTTTCCAAGTGGACATGGATGGATATACGGGAACGTATACTGATGTAAACTTGAACGGAACGTTCAACGGATGGTGTGGAGGTTGTGCTACAATGACCGATTTGGATGGCGACAATGTGTACGACTTAACTGTATTATTCACTAATGTAACTCCAGGAGACACTATTGAGTGGAAGTTTACAGTTGACGGGTGGACCGATCAGGAAAGTTTAACTCCTGGTGATCCATGTGTATTGACAACCGATGGTTTTACAAACCGAGTGATGTACATGTCTGATGCAGACACCACCATCGACGTGGTTTGCTGGAACAGTTGTGCTGCTTGTCCAACCATTGGTCTTGACGAAGAAACTGCATTCGACTTGCGTCTTTTCCCGAACCCTGCCAACGACAACGTTACGTTGCAATGGAATTCTGGCGAAGAACAAACAATCCGAATTATTGACGCACAGGGAAGAATTGTTTCAACTCTTGTGGTACCTGCGAATCAGAATGAGGTAGATATGGATGTAAGCAGCCTAACGGCTGGATGGTATACCGTATCGCTTCAGTCCGACTCTATGTACAGCGTTAAAAAACTCGTTATCCAGAAGTAGTAATATCATTACGTGTAGAGCTTCTGTTAAAAGCCCGGTAGTAGTAGCCGGGCTTTTTCTTTACTCTTCTGTTTCTGGAACCCCCCAAATAAACCGAGCTCCTTTTGATAAGGGCGCTCGGTTTTCATTTATTCGGACCCACTGTTCCCCTTCAATCAGCCTTTCCTTGGTTAAATCGCTCTTTTCCATTATCAACTTACTTTATAGGATAATACAGGAAGAATAGGAAACTGATATCCGTATTCAATGCTTTGCGTATCCTCGTTAAACCACTCGTCTGTTACGGCTTGGGAATTCAATACGTTCTGAATGTCTATTTTCAGTTCAGACGACCACTGGGCATGACTTCTTCGGATTCCGACCGCTAGGTCGAGTTTAAAAAGATGAAGCCGCGCGTGCGCCGCTTTTACTCCTTCATGCTTAATGAAGTTCAACGAAGCATTGCGCACCGATTGATACAAATAAGGCTTCAAACCTTGACTTAACTCAATCGTTTTAGCCGATTTCCAAATTTTAAAAAAGACCTCTTGAACAAAGTCTTCACTCTGGTCCGGATCTCTAGTAAAGCGGTTGGCAAATCCGCATAGTTCGGCATAATGCAACTTAAAAACGGATACAAAAGCGCGCTCATCGCCCTTTTGAATCCGTTTTCATTGTTCCGAAGATGTCGCATCGATCATGCTCCGAAATTAAACATGTAAGTTGCTTGCCGCCTCAAGTACGTTCAATTGGCCAACTAAATCGGTCAGATTTTAAAAGCGATAAAAGAGACTGATATCGCCCATTCCGTGAAAGCGCGATTGGTAGCTATTGTAGTAATAGTAGCTTGATAGCCCATTTGGCCGATTCTCTTCATAATTCATATCCAATAAAAATCCGAGCGCCAAATTGAAGTTTATCCCTAGGTTTTCATTGAAGTTCATTTTCAACCCGTTGACTACGTATCCTCCCAAATAATTGTGATTATCGCGGCCACTATAGTACTCGTATTGTTGTGTAGCATCATTGTAGATCTCGTACGAATAATACGACTCTCTCAATGAATAATGAACCATTGGCCCGGTGTAATACGAGAATTTTCGCTGGCCAAAAGGATAGACCATTACACCCAAACCCGTTCCAAAAATATTTGGATCGTCGACGTAGGAAGCTTCGCTCGCAAAACCAATTCGTATTGGAAGGTATAGCGAGAGCGATCCCTCGTCATTTAAAAGTCGCTCATAGTAGAATGAAAAGTTCAGCGTGGCTAAATCGAAATAATTATAACCCATTAAATTCTTGGCTTGAATCGCCATTCGCTTCTTTTCTTCACTTAGATCCTCCACTGTTCCGTTCTCAAACTCAATACGAACAATATTTTTAATATCGCGGGTGTAACGAATTCCCTCTGGGCTATCGAACAAATGATACCTCACTTCACGCTCTCCTACAGCTTCAATAATCGCGTTTATGCGCGAGCCGTCTTTCATTACCAACACGTCTTGTGCTAGGCTTGAAAGTGAAATCAACAGCGCTCCAATAAATAATGAATAAGCTTTTTTCATGACCTTAATTTGAGTTCAAAAGTACATTAAAAACGATAACCAATAGTAAATGAGCTTGTCATCTTCCACGGACTGACACGTGGATATTCTCCTTCACCAAAAACATAGGCTCCTCCAATTTGAGCGCTGATTTGCCAGTGATTACCCAGGGTATACCGATATTCAATGTTTAAAGATGAGCCTGCATAAAATGACGCCTCATTAGGGAATACGGGTAAAATGAAGAAATCGTTAGTATTGTCCGAATATCTTTGTGTGGTCCAAGCTTGTTGAAACCCGACCGTTGCGATTAAATCGTGTTTTGGATGCTTCATAAAATCGTAGCCAACGGCAAAATTAAACCCTACCCTGTTCTCCAAAGCTCGGTAGGTAGGAACGGGTGGAGTTCCGCAAAAACCGTACATGGTTTCTCCCATATCGTGCTTCTCAATGGTTGGCCCAAGCCGAACGAGCCATTGCTCCATTTGAACTTCTCCATACAACCACTGTTCCAAACCTTCGTGACGAACTTTTTGCTCTTCATAATATCCGAGCGATTTCGAGAATGAGGCTTTAGTTTGAGCGGCCAATGAAAATTTAATTTGAGCGGAAGCAGAAACAGTACCCAGTACTATAAATGCGACAATAAGTGATCTCTTGTTCATGATTATGCTTTATTAAATTTGGCAATATTCGTCGCCTCCAAGGTGATAAAATGTAAGAGGTAATTTCCGGCCGGTAGGGCGGAAACTGAGATTGACTCGCCGCGATGCACATCCGCTTCAAACACTACTTTCCCTTGCATATCGAGAATTTCAATGTTCGCTTGTTCAATTCCGTCAGGCCAATCGACCCTTAGCTGGTCGACCGTCGGATTCGGAAATACCTTGATTTGCGGTATGGCTCCTTCATCCAGATTAAATAAATTGAAGTCGCTGTTCGCTACATTATTAACTGTAATTGTATTGGCTAGGACAAAATCTCCGCCAAAAAACACCGAGTTATTGAAGGAATTATGCATAGAATAGACGGGCCCGCTCGTCATGGCGATCCCCTCAAAAAACCAGTTCATAGGATCGAACCGAAGAAGGTTCTCACTAAAGAATCCCACGAACGGAAAATACTTGAATTGCCCCCCTAAGATGAGCGTGTTCTGGAATGCCTGCAGCTCATTGAATCGCGTGGTTACAGAGGTATCAAAATTAACGGCAATGGGTAATGTTTGCCATTCACCACCTAAATAAGCGGCTAAACCAAAAGTATCGAGTGGATTTAAAGCATTAAACAAATCACCTGCCGCGAAAAGAGTTCCTCCGGCGAATTCAAAATCGTAAATAGGCGCTTTTATCGGTGTTGACCCCATGGCCGAAAATTGCTGCCCGTCAAACTTCACGAGATGACTTAGGTTTTCCGTGAACGAGCCTCCGAGTACGAGATCACCCATGTATTCAATGACGGCTTCGACGCGGCCATTGCATCCCCCCATGCGCACTTGCCAATCAACTCCGTCCCAAACAGCCATGCCATATTGATTTCCTCCAGGCGGATTCGCATTGAATCGACCCACGGCGTATAACGAGTCTTTGTATTCAATAAAGCGTCGAACTTCTCCGCCTAAAACTCCCATGGGCTGAATGTTTCCCTGGGGACTCAGAAAATAAACGGAAGTTGTATCACCGTGATAAATGAAGTCACCGCCGACAACGTAGCCGTTATTATAAGCATGTAAGGCATGTACAGGACTAGGCAAGTTATTCGGAATGGGTAACCAGCTATAGCCAGCAATACCCGAAATCCAATGCGCTAGATAAGGCGATGGCACGGTATCGTTGACATTTGAAAAGGCCCCAGCAACAATAAGTCCCCCGCCAAAATCATCTGCAAAAGCATAAACACTTCCGTCCACTCCACTTTGAAGGCTTCCTATAAATGGCTGTGGTGGATAACCGGGTTGAATCCAAGCCAATTCCTCCTGAGTAAATCCCGCCCAAGAAGCCCAAGAGGCCAATTCAGGATGTACAATTTCTCCGACGTAGGCGTAATTTTGCTGTTCTGCTATTTCACGGGCAAGGTCCTCACGGCCCGATGTTTTCATAAGGTACCCCACAGCACAAAAACGATCGCCTTCATCAATAAATATTGGATTGCGGTAAGCAAGAACGGTGTTTACCGGAAACCAATCGTTCGTGTAATAAGGTGTTAATCCGCAAAGAAGCTCGTGCCTACGACTCTTTTGAATTGGCGTTAAATCGGCCGGGGTATTTGAGAGCAAATATTTTTGAACTTCCGCCAAATGAGCAGATATGGCCGTCCGATCGCCTAATTCCCTCGTGGGCTCCTTTTGATAGTCTTCAAAACAGGCCGAATTAGAAATCCATTCTTTATTGACCTCCGCTAACTGATCGAAATAGGAGTTTTGCCCGGAAACAAAGAAGAAAGCTGTTAGGCTAAGGAGTAGTGCGTAATTTCTTTTCATGACAAAGTAGATTTTATACTTCCTAGACGACACAACAATAGAAAGGGTTGCGTTCAGTTAAAAAGGTACTGGAAAAATATAAGCTTACTTTTAAACCAAACGCAACCCTTTTGACTCTTTTTACATCCTTGTACAGTGTCTGACATTGAAAACATCATTCGCAATTGCCAAAAGGGCCAAAGAAAGGCCCAAAAGGAATTGTACGAACAGTTCGCTCCCAAAATGATGGGAGTCTGTTTGTATTACACCTCAGACCGGCATGAAGCGGAAGATGTATTGCACGAGGGATTCATGCGCGCATTTCAGAAGATCAATCAACTGCGCGAGCCAAAAGCGTTTAACGGTTGGCTTCGCAGAATTTTTGTTCACTGCGCCATTGAAAAACACCGTCAAAAAAGGTGGACATACGATGTCAACGATTCGTATGCCTATGATGAGCGATTGAGTTACGAAGATATCAGCGGAAAAATTGAAGAAGCTGAATTATTGCAACTCGTTCACGAACTGCCACCGCAATATCGATTGGTATTTAACCTCTACGCCATTGAAGGATTCAAACACCGCGAGATTGCCGAAAAACTTGGTATTTCTGCGGGAACCAGTAAATCAAATTTAGCGCGTGCTCGAAGCATTTTACAGCAGAAAGTGATTACGCGCTACGGATTAAACAAGCAGCATGGATCCATTTGATCACAACATAGACCGGCTATTTAAAGAGGGCGCAACAGATTTCGAAGCCGCTCCTCCGAGTACGGGTTGGGACGGCCTAGCGGCCGGATTAGACCGTCGGCAAAAGAGAAAGAAATTCTTTTGGCTTCAAATGGCCGCCGCATTCGCCTTACTCGTAACTGCCTTTGGCGGAGGCTATTACCTAGGCCAACAACCCGAAAATACCGATCTCAATATCCCTATTCTTCCCGTAACACCTGTTGAAACACAGAGCAAAATACAGTCTAACGAACCCAGCATTACTTCGGAGCCTGAATCCAGTGCTTCTGACCCCGTTGAATCGGTTGTAAAACCCCGAAATGCCGGAAGCACTCGAGAAAGCCAAGCATCCAAAAACAATTCTAGAATAGAACCCAACAACACCGCTGAAACTCCATCTTCTGCTTCGACTGCTCATAACCAAAATCGAGATGTCGTCCATGAAGCGGCAGCCATTACCGCCAGTAGTACACCCGCTAAAAGCACCGAAACAACCCAGGCTCATTCTTCAGAAATGGGGTCCGCGTCGACCGAATCCATCGCGTCGATAGACGCCAATCGATCGGACATTGAAGACCATGCACTGAATAAAGAACAGAGCGCGATCCATGACGAGGAGCCCACACAAGAAATTGCTTCTCCTTTTTTGCAAGAAGCCGAAACAGTGGATGCCTTTTCAAATTATGAATATTCAGCTCCCGACGATATTCTCGTTACTCCCGCGGCCTGGTCTATCGGCCTCACGGCCGGACCCACATCCTCGTTTCGGGTTACGGAAGATGTAATTTATCAGCCTGGAAACCCCAACGGATCGTTCAATTATTCAACAGAACAAGATCGTCCTATTCAAAGCTGGGCAGCCAATCTAGGTGCGCACTATCAAATCAATAGACACTGGATTTTTTCTTCTGGAATAGGATATGTTCGCTACGGACAAGAAGCCGGCTCTGAATTTACCTATACGGCACCCAGTCCGGCAACTGGAAATGTGGTTTCAGGGCAATCCTCTGCCGGGTCCATTGAAGTGACCGATGAGGGAGTGAACGCGCTAATCGGAGAGGGAAGCATCGTTACTTCAGGCTCCTTAGGCCAAATTTCAACCCATCAATACTTCGACTTCATAGAAGTTCCCCTAACGGCTACATACCTTTTCGGCCGCGGGCCCTTTCAAGTTGGAATCGAAGCGGGGATCGCGGGTAATTTTCAATTTGGCAATAAAGTAGTATTCGCGGAAGGAAATACAGAAACGGCCGTAGGAACTACGGCAAATACGGAAAGCTTTTTATTCACGGCTTTGGGCGGATTAAGACTTAATTACAACTTGAAGAGTCCAATTGCCTTTTCCATTACCCCGCAAATTCGCTACGGACTCGAATCGCTCAGTCAAACAGAGAATTTTACTCCTTATTCCATCGGAGTTCAGGCGGGAGTTAGCTATCGCCTCTAAATAAGTACCTTTGAGCCATGCGCATTGTGGCTGTCATACCTGCTCGTTATCAGAGCTCCCGATTTCCGGGCAAACCCCTTGTTGATATCTTGGGAACCCCAATGGTTCTTCGAGTCGTGCAACAAACTCAAAAAGCAATTTCGGAAGTGGCCGTAGCCACCGATGATCCGCGCATTTTAGATGTTGTTTCCGCCTCCGGCGCGACCGCCATTCTTACTCGTGAGGATCACGAAAGTGGAACCGATCGAATCGGAGAGGCCGCCGCTCAATTTAATTTAAAGGATGAGGATGTAGTCGTCAACGTGCAAGGCGACGAACCCTTTATTGATCCCGATCAAATTAATTCAGTTACCGCTCTTTTTGAAGATTCCTCGGTACAAATTGGAACCTTAGTTCGGAGAATTACCGACTTAAATGTCCTCGACAACCCGAATACACCTAAAGTTGCTCGGGCCGAAAATGGTGAAGCGCTCTATTTTAGTCGCTCCGCCATCCCCTTTCACCGGAACCAATCCGTTAACCCAAAATATTGGCAGCACATTGGGCTTTACGCCTATCGATGGGGAGTTTTAAAAAAACTAGTAAGTTTGCCCCCCGCTCATTTAGAGCAAGTGGAACAACTTGAACAGCTCCGCTGGTTAGCTGGCGGATACAGAATCCATTGCGCTGAAACGAATCAAGAAACATGGGCTATTGACACCCCGAAAGACCTTGAGACCGTTGTTGATCAGTTTAAAGGAAAACTGTAATTTAGAAGATTATGAAGTTAGAGGAATATGTAGGGCGCCTTTTATACCGATACGATTGCGTAATCGTACCCGGTTTTGGTGGTCTTGTGGCTAGTTATCAGTCGGCCCATATTCATCCTGTGACGCATATCATGAATCCGCCTTCAAAGTCGCTTTCCTTCAATGCCTTACTCGATCAAAACGATGGACTATTGGCGAATGAAATAGCGGCTTCAAAAAACATATCGTTTGAAGAATCTTGTACATTCATTGCGGCCGAGGTCGCTTCGATGCAAGCTATTCTTACTAAAAACGGCTCTGTCGATTGGTCGAAAATCGGAATCTTCCTGCACAATAGCGACAGTAAGATAGTGTTCAAACCCCATCAAGCGGTGAACTACTTAACCGATAGTTTTGGTCTTTCTCTTATGCGCTCTCCCGCAATTCAGAGGAAAGAAGCGAAGAAAAAAATTGCACCAGTAATTCCAGAAGAATTAGTGCTTCCGGCAGCTGTTGAAAAAAGGAATGCACCTGTTTGGCTAAAAAGAGCTGCTGTATTAATTCCCTTAATTGGGATCGCCACGTTGAGTTGGTGGCAGCGCGATGTAGTGAAAGAGGGCGTTTACGCAAGCGTTCTGCATTTTACTGCAACCGGACCCGTTCACTATGAACCGCGAACAGAATCGAATGAAAGCAATTCTATTTCGAGTGATTTTGAAGTCGATGATTGGTGGGCCATTGCTCATTCTCCTGTGATCGAAATAGCCACCGAACGTGAAATCGTTTCATCAGAGGGTACTGCGCCTATTTCCACCGAAACGCCTTCTAAAGCTGAAGCAATTAGTTCAAGCCTACCATTTCATATTGTGGCTGGGTGTTTTTCCGAAGAAAAAAATGCTGAAAAACTTCAAAAAAGGTTGAGCGATCAAGGGCTTCCCTCGAAACGCATTGGTACTACATCCAAAGGCCTGCACATTGTGACTTATGAAAGTTTCGCGTCGCGCCGAGAGGCGCTTGAAGCCCTGCCAAAAATCAAGGCAGAGCGAAGCAAAGAGGCTTGGCTGCTGAAAAAATAGACGTACTTTTGCAGGACGTAAAAATGCGTTCAAAAAAGTCTCGTTATGAAGGCCCGTACTCCTAAAGATTCCCTTGCTATACTGACCGAAATTGTTCTCCCGAACGATACCAACAACTTGAATAATCTCATGGGAGGTCGCCTGTTGCATTGGATGGACATTGCCTGCGCCATTGCCGCCCACAGACACTGCAAGCGAATAGTGGTTACGGCTTCCGTGAATAATGTGTCTTTTAACCACGCCATTCCACAGGGGTCCATTGTAACACTTGAAGCCAAGGTATCGCGTGCGTTTTCCTCTTCAATGGAAGTATTTTGCGATGTATTTGTTGAAGACAATAACGATCCCGATAAGAAGACCAAAGCGAACGAGGCTATTTACACCTTTGTCGCTGTAGACCAATTGGGGAATCCAATTCAAGTACCGCCCTTAAGTCCAGAAACGGAAATTGAAAAAGACCGCTTTGACGGCGCGCTGCGCAGACGTCAATTGAGTTTGATTCTGAGCGGAAAAATGAAGCCCGAAGATGCTACAGAGTTAAAGGCGCTTTTCTTGCCGGAGGAATAAGTTATCGATTGAGTGCCTCGAGTACTTCAGATACCTCTATCTTTTCCATACCCTTAAAATTGGGTTTGTACCATTTGTTATCGCCCAGTTTAGAATAGGGGCGATCCCACACTCCTTTTGGTTCAATTTGTACCGACCCTTCCCCGGGTCGATAGGGATACATGCCAAATTCGGGTACGGTGGCTCCCCAAATACTGATAATCCTCTTTTGAAATGCTGCGGCAATATGCATAAGTCCCGTGTCATGGGTGATCACTGCATCGGAATCGCGAACAAGTGCGGCGCTTTCATTCAGCTTGAATTTTCCGGCGGCATTGAAAACGGTCGGACCTACCTTCTTGGCGATTGCCTCGCCTTTGACGGCATCTTCTGGTCCGCCCAAAAGCATCACTGGAAGTTGAGATCCCGAACAGATCGATTCAATTTTATGCCGAGGAAGCATTTTGCCCGGGTGTTGTCCGCCAATAACAAACGCCACATAATTTGAATGGTGCGACTCGGGAATCAGAGAACGATTGGGCTCATCGTCTTTGGATAAAAAATAATCGAGTCCGAGTCCGTCATCCTTAAGTCCTAGATGAGCAGCTGCATCCCTATAACGATCGACGATATGGACACTCGGCATTTTATCAATCTTAAAATTGACCAAAAGCCATTTTTCGATGTTGAACTTCTTGAATGAAGTACTGGGTATTTTAAGAGCCGATTTTAATTTGGCCGTGCGCATGTTGTTGTGGAGATCAACGAGGTGATCGAACTTTTCCGCCCGAAGGGCGTCAAAAAGCTCTTCAATTTTCTCGTTCATCAGCCAGAGCCGATCGATGTAGGGGTTAGCAACGAGTACAGGAGCAAAGGCTTTTTTAGTGAGCACATGTACCTCTGCATCTAGTTGCTTTTTTACCCCTCGAATAACCGGGGTCGTCAACACAATGTCGCCAATACTGCTAAAACGTACAATGAGCACTTTCATGAGGTGCAAATTAAAGTATTTTTGTGGCTATGATCCTTACCGACACGCACACGCATATTTACCTCGACGATTTCAAAGAAGATCGTGCTGAAATGATTGAACGGGCAATGACTGAGGGAGTCTATCGCTTCTTTTTACCCAACATTGATGTTGAAAGTATTGCGCAAGTGAATTCGCTGGCAGAAGCATACCCCGATAAAATTTGGCCCATGATGGGGCTTCATCCGTGCTCCGTTGACGAAAATTGGTCGGAAGTACTAGACACGATTGAAAAAGAATTGAGAAGTCGATCGAGCTACGTTGCTGTTGGCGAAATTGGTCTCGATTTGTACTGGGATAAAAGCACTTTGCCCTTACAAATTGCCGCTTTTAAGCGACAAATAAACTGGGCTAAAGAATTGAATTTGCCCATTGTTATTCACTGCAGAGATTCTTTTGACGAAATATTTTCGGTTCTTGAGGAGGAACAGGATGGGAATTTGCGAGGAGTCTTACATTGCTTTACAGGCACTGAAGAACAAGCCAGGAAATGTATTGAACTGGGTATGATGATTGGGTTAGGCGGCGTTCTGACTTTTAAGAACTCCGGCTTAGATCGTGCGGTTCAAAACATTGACCTTGATTATATCGTATTAGAAACGGATAGTCCTTATTTAGCGCCGACCCCGCACAGGGGAAAAAGAAATGAATCGTCGTACATTCATTTGGTCGCCGAAAAGCTAGCATCTATTAAGGATTGTTCGCTTGAAGAAATTGCGGAACGCACAACGGAGAACAGCAAACAACTCTTTGGAGTATGAGTGAGTCGAATAAAATTCTTTTGATTTATACGGGCGGAACCATCGGTATGGTGATGAGCGTGGAATCAAAAGCATTAAAACCCTTTGACTTCGGTTCCCTCAAAGACACGATTCCCGAACTCGAGCACATTGGATGTACCATTGATTTTGAAGTCTTGAATCCAATTATCGA
>CBFIAJ010000047.1:0-11525 GCA_965660515.1 Flavobacteriales bacterium
TCTTTTGACCTGCCTTGGCTTACTTATGGCCGTTTGCGCCCGTTGCATACGAACGCGGTAATTTTCGCATTCGTAGGTAACGCGATTTTTGCAGGAGTATATTATTCGCTACAACGTTTGTTGAAGGCGAGAATGTGGTCCGATAAATTATCAAAGATTCACTTTTGGGGATGGCAATTGATCATCGTAGCGGCAGCACTTACCCTTCCGCTCGGATTCACCTCCAGTAAAGAATACGCCGAATTAGAGTGGCCCATCGATATCGCAATTGCGGTGGTTTGGGTCATTTTTGGTTGGAACATGTTTGCAACCATATTGAAGCGACGCGAACGTCACCTTTATGTAGCGATCTGGTTTTACATCGCCACATTTGTTACGGTCGCAGTACTGCACATCTTTAACAATTTGGAATGGCCTTTAACCTTCTTAAAATCGTATTCGGTTTATGCAGGGGTTCAAGATGCCTTAGTTCAGTGGTGGTACGGACACAACGCAGTGGCCTTCTTCTTAACCACTCCAGTACTTGGGCTCATGTACTACTTCGTGCCAAAGGCAGCAAACCGCCCGGTATATAGTTATCGACTTTCTATTATTCACTTTTGGGCGCTCATCTTCATATATATCTGGGCCGGCCCACACCACTTGCTCTACACTTCATTACCCGATTGGGCTCAAAGCTTAGGTACGGTATTCTCTATTATGCTTATCGCTCCCTCTTGGGGAGGTATGATTAACGGTTTGCTCACCCTTCGTGGAGCGTGGGACCGCGTGCGCGAAGATGTTATTCTCAAGTTCTTTGTAGTGGCAATTACCGCCTACGGTATGAGCACCTTTGAAGGCCCCATGCTTTCCTTGAAGAATGTGAATGCACTAGCGCATTACACCGATTGGATTCCAGCACACGTTCATATTGGTACTTTAGGATGGAACGGAATGCTGATCTTCGGTATGCTTTACTGGATGATGCCGCGCATGTTCAATACCAAACTTTACAGCGAAAAAGCTGCGAATGTGCACTTCTGGATTGCCACCTTGGGAATTATTTTCTGGGCACTTCCAATGTACTGGGCTGGTTTCACTCAGAGTTTAATGTGGAAAGACTTTAATCCGGATGGAACACTCGTTTACGGGAACTTCCTCGAAACGGTGACTCAGTTAGTACCGATGTATATTACACGTGCCTTAGGCGGCACGATGTACCTCACCGGTATGATTATGATCGCATGGAACATGATCAAAACGGTAAAAACGGGTACCCTAGAGGCAAATGAGCCCGCCGAAGCCCCTGCATTGGCAGCAAAATATACCAAGGTCAAAGGAGAGTATTGGCACCACGCTATTGAGCGTCGCCCTGTTCAACTTATGATTTTGAGTATAATCCTTGTCTTGATTGGAGGCGTGGTAGAGATTGTTCCAACTCTTATGATTAAGGAGAACATCCCAACCATTGAATCTGTACGGCCTTATACAGCACTTGAACTGGAGGGACGCGATTTATATATCCGAGAAGGTTGTAATGCGTGTCACTCACAAATGATCCGTCCTTTCCGTTCAGAAACCGAACGATATGGCGAGTACAGTAAAGCCGGTGAATTTGTATACGATCACCCTTTCTTGTGGGGATCGAAACGTACCGGACCTGATCTTGCCCGTGAGGGCGGGAAATACCCAGATAGCTGGCACTATAACCATATGTTGAACCCGCGGAGCATGTCGCCCGGTTCTCTGATGCCTCCGTATCCATGGCTGATTGAGAATAGTTTGAGCACAAAGAATACCAAGGGTAAAATTAAGGTGATGCAAAAATTGGGTGTTCCGTATTCCGATGAATACAAAGCCAATGCGGTTGAATACCTCACTATGCAAGCTCAGGAAATCGCCGAAGAGCTGAGTAAAGATCCCAACATTGAGGTTACGGCCGATAAAGAAATCATTGCACTCATCGCTTATTTACAGCGTGTTGGAACGGATATTAAAGGAAGTGATGGCGTTTGGTTGGGTCCCGAAGATCCTACAATGCCAAAATCAATGTCAGAACTTAAATAATTAAAGCCATGCTAAAATTTATCAAAGGACATATGGCTTCAATTGACGATATCGAGATTTTCCCCTTGATTTCCTTGGCCATCTTTTTTCTCTTCTTCTTGGGTTGGACGCTCTACGCATTGAGTGAGAAAAAAAGCCACGTAGACCATATGAGCAATTTACCCCTAGACTTGAATGAACCCAAACCGAGCAAATCATGAAAACCTATAAAACCTTGCTCTCATTTGCCCTATTGTTCGTTACCGGAACCTCCTTTGGGCAAGAGGCCGCCGCCGCAAAAGACACCTGGTATTTTCAATTAATGAACGATCCGGTAGCTCTTGTTTTAGTATTAGCCGTTGTTGTTCTCTTGGCTACTATTTTGGTGCTGCTGAATGTAATTACCACCATTGTGCGTCTACAGCATCCGCAGCCAGAAGAGGAAGAAGCGCCCGTACGCGAAACAGCATGGACCAATTTTATGAAACGCATGACCGATTCAACGCCTGTTGAAAAGGAGCATACGGTAATGTTGCAACACAACTATGACGGTATTCGCGAGCTTGACAATAACCTTCCGCCCTGGTGGGTTTGGGGGTTTTATGCCTCGATTGTCTTTGCCGTAATTTATTTGGTCAATTATCACGTATTGAACAATGCCCCTCTCCCCGAAGAAGAGTACGCCATTGAGCTTGCTGAAGCGGCAACGGCTATTGAAGAATGGAAGAAATCGGCACCCAGTTTAATTGACGAAAGCAACGTCACCTATTTGGCCGATGCCTCCTCTATGGATGCGGGTAAGGCGATTTACGACTTAAATTGTACACCCTGCCACTTGGCTAATGGTGGAGGATCGGTCGGACCCAACCTTACAGATGATTATTACATCCACGGAGGTTCCATTCAAGAGGTTTTTAGTACCATAAAATACGGTGTTATTGAAAAGGGAATGATTCCTTGGCAAACACAGTTGAATGCTACAGAGATGCAGCAAGTGGCTTCGTACGTGATGTCGCTTCGCGGAAACAATGTCGAAGGTGGAAAGGCACCGGAAGGAGAGCGATACGTTCCAGAACCCGTTGCTGAACCCGCGGATTCACTTCAAACGCAAGAGGGTGCACCTTTAGATGAAGTCGAAAGTGAAGATATTCCGGTGGCTGAAGATGAGGTAGCCGCTAGTTAAATAGAGAATACAAAATACGAGTAACCATGTCGGAAGAAATCCACGACACCGAAGAGTTCCGTGACTCCGTCGCCACCATCAATGACGAGGGAAAGCGGAACTGGATTTTTCCCAAAAAACCAAGTGGGCGGTTTTATAATGCCCGCACGTGGGTCAGCATATTTTTGCTGGCCTTCCTTTTTGGCGCTCCGTGGATTCGATTGAATGATGAGCCGTTCATGCTCTTCAACGTGCTGGAGCGCAAATTCATCATTTTTGGGATTGTCTTTTGGCCACAAGATTTTCACCTGTTCTTCTTGGCCATGATCACTGCAGTGATTTTCGTAGTGCTTTTTACAGTGGTTTACGGTCGAATTTTTTGCGGATGGATTTGCCCTCAGACCATTTTTATGGAAATGGTATTTCGCAAAATTGAATATTGGATCGATGGCGATCGAGGACAGCAAAAGCGACTGTCGAACTCAAAATGGACCGCTGAGAAAATTAGAAAGCGCGCCCTTAAGCACACTATTTTCTTCATTATTAGTTTCCTTATCGCCAATACTTTTTTGGCTTATTTAATTGGAACGGAAGAGTTGCTCAAACTTATTTCAGAAGGGCCCATGGCAAACCTTGGCTCATTAGGCGCTTTATTGATATTCACTACCGTTTTTTACTTTGTGTTTAGTTGGTTCCGCGAGCAGGTATGTATCGTAGTTTGCCCTTATGGCCGACTTCAAGGGGTTATGCTCGACCGCAATTCAATCATTGTCGCCTACGACCATAAGCGCGGTGAAGGCCGCGGTAAGTGGCGTAAAAATGAAGACCGCCTAACGGCGGGAAAAGGAGATTGTATCGATTGTGGTGCCTGTGTGGATGTTTGTCCCACCGGAATTGATATTCGGAACGGTACACAACTCGAATGTGTCAATTGTACAGCGTGCATCGACGCGTGCGATACAATAATGGACCGAGTAGAGTTGCCCAAAGGGCTCATTCGTTACGCGTCTGAAAACAATATCGTGGAAGGAACCAAACCGGTGATGAATATCCGTCGGATCGCGTATTCCGCAGTTTTAGTTTTAATGGTTACTATTACGACCGCTTTCTTGGTGAATCGATCGGAGTTAGAAGCGACCATTCTTCGTGTGCCTGGAGTATTGTACCAGACCCAAGATGACGGGCGAATCAGCAATTTGTACAACTTCAAAATGATTAATAAGTCGAACGATTCAATCCCTGTGAACGTACAACTTATCGAGCCGCGAGGCGATCTAATGCTTATCGGAGGAAAAGAAAGAGTATTACCCGTTGGCGAATTGATTGAAGGAACGATGTTCGTGTACATCGATAAGGAAGATTTAGAAAGCCAAACCACGCACATTAAAATTGGCGTGTATAGCGGTGATCGATTAATTGAAATGATTAAGACGAACTTTAACGGGCCAAATAAATAACCATAGCCATGGGCTATGTTCAAAGCACAGAGTTATGAAGTGGAATTGGGGTTGGAATATTGTTTTGGTTCTCGGATTATTCATGACCATGATTGTGGTAATGGTGGTCAAAAGTGTACAAACGAAGGTGGATCTTGTTACTCAAGATTACTATTCCGATGAAATCGCCTATCAGGAGCAAATTGATAAGGTGGAGAACGCCGAAAACCTCGAAGGCTCTTTTACTTGGAAGCGGGTAGAAGGAGGTATTCAAATACTCTTTCCCGAAGCCTTGGATGGAGAAAGCTTTAAAGGAACGGTGTTTTTGTACCGCCCGTCAGATAAAAACTTGGATAGCGAACTCGCTATCGATGGCCTTACGAACAATACTCTTTTTATATCCTCCGAAAACTTAATCGCCGGAAAATGGACGGTAAAAGTGGATGGCGTATCGGGCGATAAAAAGTATTATTTCGAACAGCGGATTAAGTTATGAATCAACTTGTATTTGCCGGTTTTGCGCTTGGAATCATGGGAAGCTTTCACTGCCTCGGCATGTGTGGTCCCATTGCCTTGTCATTGCCTGTAAATAAGGAACGTCCGCTTTATGCCCTCCTCTCTAATTTGTTTTATCAACTTGGTCGCGTAAGCACCTATGCGATGCTCGGCTTTTTATTTGGCTGGCTAGGTCAAGGCATACAGCTGGCAGGCATACAGCAGTACTTATCTATTGGTGTTGGAATCGCCATGATTGTATTGGTCGTTTTTCCACGTGCCACGAATTTCTTTTCACAGCCCCTAACGGGCCGATACCTCCGCTGGACGGGCCCCTTAAAATCGGCCTTAGGTAAAATGATGCGGCAGGATCAACCTCAGAATCGATTTGTTTTTGGATTGTTAAATGGACTCTTGCCCTGCGGATTAGTTTATGTCGCCTTAGTGGGTGCTATAGGAATGGGAAGCGCCATGGAGGGCGCCGCCTACATGGCACTCTTTGGTATAGGCACCATTCCGATGATGTTTATGGCCATGTTTGCTGGAAGCGTGCTTCGCGTTTCTTTTCGACAGCGTCTTCAAAAACTAGTTCCTATCGTGGTGGTCATTATTGGCGCTTTGTTTATTCTTCGGGGAATGGGACTAGGAATCAAGTATATAAGTCCGCCCGATAGGGCGCTTGAAATTCATGCGGACCACCCGGAAGTAGGCAGTACAGAAGGGTGTCATTAATTTTCTGTGAAATGACTACCGTCATATGGATTTCTTTAATTTGTGATTACCTTTAACTCAAGATCAATAAACAAGATATCATGGCTCTGAAAAGCATTTTATTCCCCACCGATTTTTCTGAGTATTCACGGACGGCAATGCATTTTGCCTTCGATTTGGCAGAGCGCTCGAATGCGCGCGTAATACTGTTAAACTCATATGAATTGCCGTATTCCGATACGGTAATGACCACTTCCTTAATTGACATCATGCGAAAGAATTCTGAGGAGCAACTCGCAGAATTGAAAAAGGAATTGGAAGCGAAATATCCAGACTTGGATATTGAAACAAGAAGCTCTTTGAATAACACCATTCGGGCCATTAAGAATACCGCGATTAAATTCGAAGTAGACTTGATTGTTATGGGTACAAAAGGGGCGAGTGGTTTGCAAGAAGTATTAATTGGTAGTAATACCACTACGGTGCTCAATAATTCAGATGTTCCCGTATTGGCCATTCCCGAGAATTCAACGGTTAAAGCGATCAAAAAAATCGTGTACGCCGCCGACTTTCAAAAACCAGAAGATAAAGAGCGACTGCGCTTTTTGTGCGACCTTGCTTCATTGATTAAAGCGGAAGTTTTAATCCTTCATTTCCAAAAAGCGGACAATTTATCCGGAGTTAATCGCGAAGTAATTGAAGATGTGTGCTGTGATATCAAGCACAGCTATCATATTGAGCCCGAACAAGATATTGAGCAGGGCATCCATAATTTTGTGGAGGAAAAACACGCCGACATGGTGGTTATGATGAAACGTAAATACGGTTTTATTGAGCGCTTATTTCACAAGAGCCAGACGTCGAATTTTGCCTATCATACGACTACGCCATTTTTGGCAATGCACGAGGCTTAAAGATTATTAACAACTGATTTGCAAACTTTGCCGAGCTAACGCTGTTAGTCTCGGCAAAAGTTTTTATTGATGAAATCCATTTTATCATTCCTAGGTGTTCTGTTTTTCACTCTGGGTTTTGCTCAAGAAGCGACAATCAACGGCCGCGTATTTGACGCTAAGAACAACGAAGCACTCCCCTTTGCCAACGTAATTGCGCAAGGAACAGAGTACGGAACTACTACGGATATTGACGGGAACTTCGTTCTGCGCCTGCCAGCAGGACTGTATAACCTCGAGGTAACCTTTATTGGATACCGCGCGAAAATTGTACCTGAAATTCAAGTATCTCCGGCGGCCCCTGCCCAAATTTCGGTTGGCTTAGACGAAGACACCGAAGTTCTCGGTACTGTTGATGTAGTGGCAAACCCTTTCGAAAAAGATGGCGAAAGCCCGGTGTCTGTTCAGAATCTCGGAGTTAATGAAATTCGGCGCTCTCCTGGCGGAAATCAGGACATATCACGCGTAATTCAAAACCTTCCAGGAGTTGCCTCGAGCGTGAGTTTCCGGAACGATCTAATCGTTCGAGGAGGAGCTCCGAACGAGAATCGGTTTTACTTAGATGGAATTGAAATTCCTGCCATCAACCACTTCGCCACACAAGGCGGTGGGGGTGGTCCAGTAGGTATTATCAATGTCAATTTCCTAGAAGGCGTTGACTTTTACACCGGTGCATTTCCCGTGAATAGAGGATATGCACTAAGCTCCGTAATGGATCTGCGTTTTAAGGATCCGCGCAAAGACGGTTGGGGATTTAAAGGGCAAGTGGGAGCAAGCGATATTGGACTAACGGCCGAAGGTCCGCTTGGGCCTAATACCTCAATAATCATATCGGCCCGCCGATCGTATTTGCAATTTTTGTTCACTTTACTCGAGTTGCCTTTTCTACCGACCTACAACGATTTCACTTTGAAGGTAAAGCATAAAATAGATGACCGAAGCGAGATTACTTTGCTGGGAATCGGTGCCATTGATGATTTCGCTTTAAATACTGCGGCCAATGAAACGGAATCGCAGCGCTATATTCTCAATAACATTCCGGTAAGTGAGCAATGGAATTACTCGGCCGGAATTAAATACACGCGCTACGGCGAAAACGGTTATCAGAACTTTGTTTTAAGTCGGTATCACCTCAATAATACAAGTACCAAGTACGAAGAAAATGACGATTCGAATCCGGATAACCTGGTGCTGGACTTTGAGTCTGAAGAAATTGAAAATAAATTTCGTTGGGAGAATATTCAACGCTTCGACAACCAGCGAATTGTTTACGGAGTTAATCTCGAACAAGCCCGTTTCACGAATAGAACCTTCAACAGAACGGTAGCGAATGGCCAGCCGATAACCGTTGACTTTAACTCGCAGCTCGATTTATGGAAATACGGTCTTTTTGGAAATTACAGTTTTGATCCGCTTCCTCGACTCACTTTATCCGTTGGCTTTCGAATGGATGGTTCCGATTACAATGATGTAACGAGCAATCCTTTCAGTCAGTTTTCTCCACGAGTGAGTGCTTCGTACGGAGTCAATGATAAGTTGAGCATCAATTTCAATACGGGAATTTTCTTCCAATTACCTCCTTATACAGTCTTGGGATATCGAGACAACAGCAATGTACTCGTGAATCGAGATAATGATATTGATTATGTGCGGAGTGACCATATTGTATTTGGTGCGAGTTATTTGCTACCCATCAACGCGAAATTGAGCATTGAAGGCTTTTATAAGCGCTATACAGATTATCCATTGTTGTTGCGCGATAGCATTTCATTAGCCAACCTGGGAAGCGATTTCGGTGTTATTGGAAATGAGCCAGCCGCACCACTTTCTGAGGGTCGTTCGTATGGAATCGAATTTTTGTATCAGCAAAAGCTCTTCAATGGCTTTTACGGAATCGTTAGTTATACGTACGTAATCAGCGAGTTTACCAATGCTCCCGGAGTATTCGTTCCTTCTTCTTGGGATAATCGAAATTTGGTCAGCCTAGCGGCTGGAAAAAAATGGGGCAAGAATTGGGAACTCGGTTTCCGTTGGCGTTATCTCGGTGGAGCACCTTTTACCCCGTTCGATTTACCCACCTCAGCCCTCAAAGATGTATGGGACGTAACCGGCCAAGGAGTGCCTGATTACAACCGTATTAATACACTGAGAAACGGCAATTACAACCAGCTCGACGTTCGGGTCGATAAGAAATGGTTTTTCGAAAAATGGAACTTAAACCTCTATTTGGATATTGAGAATTTACTCGGGTTTACCTTAGAGCAACAGCCGTTTGTTGATGTTGTGCGCGACGATCAAGGCAATCCAGTTGAAGATCCAAATGACAATACGCGCTACTTGCTGAAATCGCTCGAAAACACGGCTGGAACAACGCTTCCTACCATTGGAATCATCGTCGATTTTTAAAAGTGAAACGGATTATCCGTTCGTGAGAACAAAAGAATCTACTTCTTCTAAAGTGTCCGGGTTATATACTCGGACATTTATTTTTTCACCGTCTACGTCAATCAATACAAGTGCGTTTTGAGTGGTAAACCCAGTTGTTTTATCGCTCCAAGGGGTATCTTCTTGGGCGTAATAGGGTGCTCCGGCGGCTCCGTTATTAATTTGCCAAATGGTACGTCGGGCCGTTAGGCCCTTTTTCTCATACCCCTCCGGGTAGATATTCGTTTCGGGACCTATTTCCGTTTTGCAGTAATTGTGCTCGTCACCCGTTAATAAAGCGCGCACCTTGCTGCTTTTATTGATTAGAATATCCAGAAATTCATCGCGGCGTTCCAGTATTCCTTTTTCCATGGGTTTTCCGCCTACCCACGTGCGCATTTCGTTGTTTCCGTTGTACCACATGTCGTCTTTAACATGCCCTCCATTGGGAAAGACGGGGGTGTGAAGGGTAACGAATACGTGGTCAATGTGCTCCTCTTCTTCGTAGCTAGCGATTTCATTTTCAAACCATTGGAGCTGACGATCCATAAGGTAGGCATGTTGTCCCCCGCTGGTCACTTGAACCATTTTTTTATTCGTTGCGTACCAATAATTGGAATTCAGCACCACTACGGCAACATTGTCATACGTGTATGAAAAAACGGTTTCGTCGTACTTGGGGAAGTCGAGTTCATTCGGATTTGGATCGTAGGGCATACCGTCTTCCGAACCTGTGAGTCCGACCGGATTCACAAAATTATCGGTAAAGGCGCGTTCGCCCGATTCTGTTTCATAGGGCATTTTATCAATGCCCAAATAGCCACTGCCGTCTTCCGCAACCAAGGTGTGATTTAACGATTCGTGGTTTCCAAAGGAAATATAGGCGGGCATATAATGTAAGAAGGGCTCAACGGTGTGTTTCCAGTTGGCGTATTGCAGATCGATTTCGCCGCGATCGCAGAGGTATCCGTCAATTAAATCACCGCTAAATTGGAGGAAACGAGCGTCTTGTTGGGTTGCCAAAGCCATCATTTTTTTCATGATGTAGGCGTTTGCTCCGTATACATTCCGCTCGCCGCCGCCTTGACCATTGCGTGAATCGCTACAATAGGCGAATGTGAAGGGGGTTCTGCTTCCCAACTCAGGTGCGGTGTGGAATGAATGTTCTTGGGAGTAGCCGTCAATGTAAACGCTGTATTTGTAGTCGGTATTTGCCTCGAGTCCGCCAACATTGGCAAAGTAAACAACCTCTTCGCCGTCATGGCGCTCTTCGCTTTGAATACTGATCTCCATTCCTGTTTTCGAACGCTCTTGATTGCTGACACTGATGCGCACTTCAACGGGTCGATCTACACTAAAACTGATTTGTACTGAATCGGCACCGACATTGTGAATGAAGGGGCCTTCGGTTAACGTGGCAGACGTTTCGAACGGCCCTGTACCTTTAAAAGCAATGCGCCCGTCATAAAGAATCGTTCCCGCGTCATCGGCTACTCGATATCCAAATACGCCGCGTCCACTTTCTTCCCAGCCAATCATATCGTATTTGCCGCGCAACTGGTCGATGTTTATTTCTCCACGGCCCTCTTCAATTTTGGAGGGTCGTTTAAAAAATACCGGCTGTGGATGTTTGTAATCGCTGTAGGGAATGAAACCGAAATACAGCGTTCCGTTAAAATCGGAGTTAAAATCGAAAGTCAATCCTTTTTCGCTCCCAGAAAAAGCCCCTTTGAATTCCGATAAACGATGAAATACGGGTACGTCGTATTCTACGAATTTTTGCCCTTCGTAGTCGGCCACCAATCTATTTTGCGCATCAAAACTTAAGTTGTGATGTGAAGCGGGGATTCGAAAAGTATCGTCCCGAAAGAGCTTGTTTTCATTATTTGAAGAAGACTCGTTGGCTTGTGGGCCGCCGCAGCTGAGGAGTATCGTTAAAAAGAAAAGGGGCGCAATGAATTTCATGTTCGCGAATTTAAGGCGAAGATAATTGTTTCACCGGGTTCCGATGTTTCACCAGTTTTAAGTGTTCCAAGTGTTTCAAGTGTTCCACCTAAGACATGTGTGGTAAAGGATATACCCAGTTCACATAAGGACTTTGTGCGAGAAAAACACGTCCCCCTTTGGAGGGGGTTGGGGGAGGCATTGAATGTCCCCCTTTGGAGGGAGTTGGGGGAGGAAAAATTAGCCAACTGTCCGAGAGGCAGGGGGAGGCACCGAATGTCCCCCTTTGGAGGGGGTTGGGGGAGGAAAAAATGGCCTCCTTTGGAGCGCTTCCTTCCGAATCATTCCGTTCGTAGCAGAACGGAAAGTGCAGAC
>CBFIAJ010000048.1:0-6384 GCA_965660515.1 Flavobacteriales bacterium
CTCATTTGAAGCGCTCTACCACTCCGCAATACATTAGCTAATTGAAGCACACCGTGCTCTGTGAAGACATAAGGCAAGCTTCCTCCGAGGTGTTTTTTAGATGGTATCGCAAAATGCGATACCATTGTATCGGTTTCTTCTTCCGTTAGTTGAAACATGAAGTTGTTCGGAAACCGCTCCATATTTCTTTTGACCTGTTCGCGGAGACGAATCGCTTTCACGTCGTAAAGCTCAGCGAGATCTCGGTCGAGCATCACGCGTTGGTCTCGTACGATATAAATCTTGCTTTGAATAAGCTCTTCTGGCCGAATGTTTTCTTTTGACATTAGGCAAATTAGGGGCATCTCGGGGCCACCGGCAAGCTCAGGGCCAATTTATTGGAACCTTGGTGGTTGAAGCGAAAACCGAAGCTTCTGAGTTACTTCGGTAGCCCGAGAATGTAGTATCCCACGGGCTTTCCCTTTTTATTGAGCGGTCGATCGACGGTCCATTCGTAATCGGTGTCTTTGAGCCCATCGAGCAACTCCTCGATATCATTAAAGGTGTACATGCGAACCGATGAGGCTTGACCATCCCAGGCATAGGCCAGAGGTATCACGGGTATGAGGTAGGTAAAAAGTAGTTGCTTGACGGTTAATGGGCGAACAAAGGGTGTCATTACCCACGTCATGATAATGAGAATAGCCAGCGAGATGGGCAGAAAGAGCCACCAAGCAACGAGCGGCACTTTATTTTCCGCCATTTCATAAATCAGAAGAGGCTGTTTCGAATCGTGGGCCGATTTTAAAATGGAACGAGCAATCTTTGGAGGCATGTGATGAAAACTATTCATCATGGTTTTGAGTCCGGCCGGAGCTTGATCTAAATGACGTGCGTCGACAGACTCGGACCGGTAGGAAATGTGCGGGTCTTTTTGGCTGTTTATTTGTCGCACAAATTCGGGATGGGGATTCAAATCCGTTAGTGTCAATGAAATGGGCGAATCTCTGTGTTTGCTATTGAATTGTTTTACTGCGTCAATCAATGCTCCGCCCGATCCCGAACCGGTGTCTACGATATTGTCAAAAGGGTATTGCTTTTTTACATCGTTCAGCAGGGAGGCGAGAACTTGTGGTACGCCCATCATTTTTTGAAGGACGACGATGAGGTGCGTCATACTTGTGCGCCACGATTTGGGAAACCAATGGAAGTCTTCAAATTCGAATAACTGAATCCGTTTCATATTTCTCGCTTTAGAAATGACCTGGATTGTAAAATTAAGTTATCCGACCGTAGGTCGTAAATAAGCTCCATGAAATCTTCTTACTTTAGCCGAACGCATTCATTTTACGAACCAAAACCTCATCGCCTTGACACAGCCCAAGCGTCTCAAGATTGATATGCATACGCATATCATTCCGAAGCATATACCCGATTACAACGCCAAATTTGGCTACGGACTCTTTATCAAGCTCGACCATACGGAGTTGGGCACAGCTCGCATGATGAAAGGAGGGGAATTTTTTCGCGAAATAAAACCGAACTGTTGGGATCCGGAATTGCGAATTGAAGAATACGCGGGCTTTGGCACCCAGGTTCAGGTGGTTTGTACCATTCCAGTGATGTTTAGTTATTGGGCGAAACCATCTCATTGCCTCGAATTATCTCAGTTTTTGAATGACGACCTGGCCGATTTAGTGGCTCGATTTCCAAAGAACTATATCGGATTGGGAACCATCCCAATGCAGGATGCGGAACTCGCTATTCAAGAGTTGAGGCGCTGTAAAGAAATAGGCTTAGTGGGTGTTCAAATAGGGTCGAATATCAACGATCTCAATTTAGATGAGGAGCAATTTCATCCGATTTACGAGGCCGCTGAAGATTTGGGTATGGCTGTTTTAGTGCACCCGTGGGAAATGATGGGTTTCGATTCGATGCGCAAGTATTGGCTGCCTTGGCTCGTTGGAATGCCTGCGGAAACTTCTCGAGCTATTTGCTCTATGATTTTTGGAGGTATTTTTGAAAAGTACCCGAAGTTACGCGTGAATTTCGCCCATGCGGGCGGATCTTTTCTTCCGACCATTGGTCGCGTGGAGCACGGTTTCAACTGTAGGCCCGATTTAGTCGCTATTGACAATAACGTTCCTCCGAGCGATTATTTAGGTAAGTTTTGGGTCGACTGCATTACGCATGACGAAAAGATGCTTCATTTTGTTTTAGACTCTGTAGGGTCAAAGCGTGTCACCTTGGGCTCTGACTATCCTTTTCCACTTGGCGATTTGGAAATAGGGAAGTTCATTGAAGAAGGCAAGTTTAGCGAAGCCGTAGTGAACGATATTTTTTGCAACTCGACCCTCGAATGGCTCGATTTAAAAATGGCTGATTTCCTATGAAAAGTAGAATAATACCCTTTATCGTTGCTCTGATATTCTCGGCAGGATGTTCGAGTGAACACCCTTTAAAGGCTAAATTTCATTTTTTGGAAGGTGACTGGGTAAGTGAACAAGGAGTCGATACTCGATTTTATGAAACTTGGTCATGGACAGGATCCGAATGGAATGGCCTCGGCAGTTCGGTCGAGCAAGGAGATACCTTGCTCAGTGAAGACCTTCGGATTTTTTCCGCCTCCGGCGGGATTTATCTCTCGGCGAATACAGGAGGAGACGACGGTGAAGTTGCTTTTCGCCTTGAGCACGATACTTTAGGGATATTTATTTTTCGAAATCCGGAACACGATTACCCTTCTGAAATTGGATATGAATTTGCTGCGGACGATAGTATTCGAGCTTGGATTGGCGGTTCGCAAGGTCAGTTTGATTGGGCCTTCAAACGCCTAAAAGACCCTTCTTAAATGCCTCATTTTAAGATATCGAAAACGGTGCGCTACGAAACTTGGGGCCATCCAGAAACCGCCCAGGAGTTGTGGTTTGTTTTGCATGGCTACGGGCAATTAGTTCCTTTTTTCATCCGTAAGTTTCAAGTATTAGATCCCGAAAAATACTTAATTATCGCCCCGGAGGGGCTCCATCGATTTTATCAAAAAGGATTTTACGGTCGTGTGGGCGCCAGCTGGATGACGAAAGAAGATCGGTTGACGGATATTGCCGATTATATCGCGTATTTAGATCTGTTATACGGTCATATTATAAAGGAATACGGCGGAAATTACTCCAAGAAAAGGATTCTTGGATTTTCTCAAGGCGGGGCCACCGCCACGCGCTGGGCGGTTCAAGGGAAAGCAACTTGGGATTCGCTCATTCTTTGGGCTTCTATGATGCCCGAAGACCTCAATTGGCCAATCGATACGGCGCGGCTAAACGAATTGCAAATTTCACTGGCCGTGGGTGATACGGACGAGTTTGTTTCCGACGACCGCCTTCAAAAGGAGCTTGGATTCTTGAACGAAAAAGGGATCGAATTTGATCAGTTCTATTTCAAAGGAAACCACGATATCCCAGAAGTGGCATTGAAGGAGTTTATTAAACAGCGGCTTTAATTTCTTCCAATGCTTGTTCTAAAACCCTCACGCAAAACTCATTTTCATGTGTGAGTCCGACTGTGATTCGCAAACAATGCGGAAGACGAAAAGCCGTTAGTGGTCGAACGAATACGCCCTTTTTCATCAGGGCTAAATAGATTTCTTGAACCCGTTCAGGAGTTCCGAAATCAATCATTACAAAGTTCCCTGCCGAAGGAAAAAAAGAGAGCCCCAAACGCTCGAATTCGCGATAGAAATAGTGAATTCCTTGAGTATTTTGTTCTACTGATTTCTGAAGAAAAGCGGCATCTTTAAGTGCGCCAATTCCAGCAGCTTGGGCCAGGTTTGATGGCTCAAAAGTCAATTTTACCTTCATAAGAGGCTCTATCAATTCTTCTGGGCCAATTCCGTATCCAATGCGAATTCCCGCAATGCCATAGGCTTTACTAAAAGTGCGAAGCGTGATTAAGTTTGGGAAATCGAGCTGGGTGGAGTCTGGATAATCATCCGATAAATCAATGGCATACTCGTAGTAGGCTTCGTCGACTACAACGATTATATCGTCGCGTAAACCCGTTAGAAAATTCCGCAAATCGGCTTCGGGGATCATGGCTCCGGTCGGATTATTCGGGTTCGATAAATAGATCACCTTGGTTTTGGGCGTTACACTTTCCTTGATTAATTCAAGATCGAACCGATAATCAGAAGTCATGGGCACCGTAAAGCAAGGAACATTGTTTGCTTGAGCCCAAATATAAATAGCCACAAAAGTTCCTTCCGAAGTAAGGAGTTCATCATCCGGATTAAAAAAGGCGCTCAACATATAGTTGAAAACACTTTCGCTTCCGTTACCCACAATGATGTTTTCCATTTTTTGACCTACTCTGTCGGCAATAGAGGTACGCAATTCCCGACAAGCCGGATCCGGATAGTAATTGGAACCGTCAACGACTTTCTTTACTTCCTCCATAGCCATGGGTGAAGCGCCTAAATTGTTTTCATTATTCCATAGAATGGCCGTTTTCGTTAGGCCGAACTCTTCGATAATTTCTTCCAGTGGTTTTCCTGGTTTGTATGATTTAAGGTGCTCAATATTTGCAGGAATGTTGATCATAAGTCAAATTGTGATGTAAGCAAATATACCATTTGCTATATTCGCTGTCAAAGGATTCCCAATGGCGAAAAAAGCTGCGGACAAGGTTCGCAAAAAGAAAAAAGCTGAAACCACGAAACCCGCATTTCCAATGGCGGCGGCTATTTTAGTGCCCCTCGGTATTGTTTTACTGACGTGGTTTGCTTATTCGGGCGTTGGATCTCTTGACTGGACCAATTGGGATGATCCTCCCTACGTATTTGAAAATGAATATGTAGTTAAAGAGGATACGAAAGGAATTTGGTCTCCCGAAGCCTTTGTCATGGGAAATTACCACCCGATTACTATTTACACCTTAATTCTCGATTGGAACCGGTATGGGAACGATGCGGGCGCCTTTCATGAGTCGAGCAGAACCTATCATATTTTAGCGGCATTATTTGTCTATTTCTTTTTTTGGAGAATGACGGGGTCCGTATTTCTGGCGGCTTTTACGGCCGCGGTCTTTGGTGTTCACCCCATGCATGTTGAATCGGTCGCATGGGTTGCGGCCAGGAAGGATCAACTCATGGCGTTGTTCTTTTTCGCGGGACTGTGGTCCTACATCGCTTACCTAGATGACGCAAAAAGGAAAGCCTTGTGGTACGGTCTTGCGCTGGCCTTGTTTATGGCTTCAATGATGAGTAAAGCCATGGCAGCGCCATTTCCCATTATTCTTTTGCTCATTGATGTTTATCGAAAACGAGCAATGAACGTTAAAGTGTGGCTCGAAAAACTGCCTTTCTTCATCGGCGCATTTGTTCTCGGTTATTGGGCCATTGTAGCACAACGCAGTGCGGAAGCTCTGACAATGGAATCGTATCCATTAAGCGAGAAAATCTTCTTTGCTGGAAATTCAGTATTGATTTATTTCGCCAAGTTTTTTGCACCTTTTAAACTTTCCGCATTTTATCCTTATCCCGCAGAGGGGGTGCCTTTTACTTTCTATATAACTACGCTCCTAGCGGTTGGATTAGTGGCGGGAACCATTTGGAGTCTTCGCAAAACACGTGTCGTTTTCTTCGGAATAGGCTTCTTTTTAGCGATGATTGGACTCGTTCTGCAGATTTTAAGTGTGGGAGCTGCGATGATGGCGGATCGCTACACGTATTTGCCGTACGCGGGTTTAGCTTTTCTTCTCGGAGCAGGATTAGAATTGCTTATTGAGAAAAAGAAGATACTTGCGTATTCGCTGGCTGGGTCCGTCGTTCTTATCTTTTCCGTGATGGCCAAAGAACGAACCAAGGATTGGGAAAATACGGTGACGATATTTAGTGATGTAATTGAAAAGTACCCACAGGTACCGGTGGCGTATAATAACCGCGGAAAATATTATGGCTTTCAAGAACAAGACTACGCCAAAGCTTTTGCCGATTTGAACAAGGCCATTGAAGTGGATCCTGGCTACCCGAATGCCTATGTAAACCGAGGAAATGTTTACAGTATGAGGAAGGAGTTGGATAAAGCGATGAACGATTATAATAAGGCAGTTGAACTGCGGCCTAAATATTATGACGCTTTAACAAACCGAGCAATTACGCATGCAATAAAAGGAGACTATGACGCTTCCTTGGTAGATTATTCTGCGGCTCTTGAAGTACAACCGAACAATAGTCAAGTTTATTTCAACAGGGGGTATACCTATTTCCAAATGAAAGATTGGGATGCTTCCATGGCGGATTATTCCAAGGCTATTTCATTAAATCCGTCCTACGGTCAGGCCTATTATTACCGCAGTATGGTGGAGTCGCAACGAGGAAATCTGGAGGCGGCGCGGCGCGATGTGCAAAATGCT
>CBFIAJ010000048.1:6483-11347 GCA_965660515.1 Flavobacteriales bacterium
CGCAGCTTAGGCTTCCCGATTCCTCAATCATACTCCCGGCAATTGGGTTTGTAGGCTGGTTAATTAGAATGAGTATTTTCCACAAGTGGCCTTAATGTTCATTTGATGATAACTCCACAAAGGGTTTTAGTTTAACGGTTTCGCAACACTGTTAGTAACTAATATAACCGCATTAGAAACGAGGGTTTTGCGCAGTTATTAACACTTGTAAGACAGACTAAGGGCTCAATGATTTCTTAGGGAAGCCCTTCACGCTCATTCAACTTAAAGAGTTGTTGCAGCATATAGAAGAGTGGCGCCTAAAGAAGTAGCGCTGGAAATAAAATTTACCAAGTCGTTTTCTAGCCATCGTATTCCGCCCGCTTTAGGCAGTGGAATGCCATTCCATTTTTTTTGCTCTGTGATTTGCGGAGGGTTGTTGGTGTTCGCAGGCAAGTGATAATAGGCTTGAAAAGCACCCAAGGCCGAATCGACCAATGATCCTGAAAACCCGATCAAAGTAACGGCGAAAAACCAAGACCCAAAGGGAAGAAATAGTAATCCGGAGCAGGCAATGAGCGCTGACCCTGCCATCGCCGCTATGAGTCCGACCGCTGATACCCCACCAGATTTTCCTTTCGGTACAGGTTGTAGGCTAAAAATACCGCGTGGGGTTCCACCATATCGCATTCCCCATTCGGTCGACCAAGTATCGGCATTGGCTGCCGCAACGGCTCCTAAATACCCTAAAAAAGCCCAATGCAAGTTATTTGAATAAAAGCCGAGTAGAAGTGCGAAAGCCGGAATGGCGCCATTTGCAAGTACTTGCCACGGGTCTCGAGCACCTGTTTTTTCGACTGTTTGTGTGTTTATTTTGAGAACTCGACTGAGCAATGAACCCGTTCCGAAGAATAAGAAAAGCGGAATTACGAACATCCAGCCGCCGAGGCTGTAGAGTAAAACACCTAAAGAAGCGGCCGTAATTCCCCCGTCGCGGGTTAAGCTTTTTAACCGGGTTGTCCCTAGAAAGAACAGTGCAGCAAAGGGAGCAATCCAGATGAAACGCGAAAGGAGTTCTGGGCTGGCCATCGGACCAAATAAGAATGGGAAAACGGCTCCAAATAGTAAGGGTACGCTGAGGTTGTCGGTGCCCTTTCCGGCGCTATTTTCTACTGCCGTAAGCCAAAAAACTAAGAAGAGAATGGCCACAATGTCTATCGAAGTAGTGGCCCATTGCAGCTGTAATAATCCACCGAGAAGCAATATGAAGGCGATAAAAAAGAAGGTGATACTTCCGGCCCACGATTTTTCTTCTCGCCCGAGCGTTAAACTCGGTAAAGGGAATTTCCGGCCGATTAAGGCCGCTAGTGCGTCCGCTAAACCCATTACAGCCATTGCGAACACAACGGTGATCGGCGAATTTTCACCCCAAAAAAGGAGCAGGAGAAAATAACTCAGTCCGAAGTAAAAAATGCCCCAACTTCGGCGATCGTGCATGCGGTCAATCGAGAACCATTGTTTAGAAACACTCAGCCATAAGAGCAAAACGATGAGGCCTACTCCAAGAATAAAATAAGGATTGAAGGGAATGATTTCAACTGCCACAGCACAACAAAGCGCTACGGTAATATGCACGCCTTTGCGGGCCGAAAAAAGGGAAACCCAATTTTTTCGCGCAGCAATTTCACCCGCTGCGGTGAGTAATCCAGCCAGGGTTAATAGGGCGCCAAACCAGAAGGGCCAACTCATGCATTCGAAGGTAGTAAAACGACAACAGAACCCCTATCTTCCGTTCATGGGATTACGCGGATTTGAATTTGAAGATCAACCTTGGTTTCCGTCCAGCCTGAGGCGGTGGCAAATGGATTATATACGGTTTTCAGTTTCTCTATTACGTCCCTATAAAAAAATGAAACCGCCCTTTGAAAGTACAGTAGAACGGCAAGAATGGCTTGATTTGGCCAGTGGTTCGGGCGGACCACTTATCGAGATCCACAAAGCTTGGCAGAAAAGAACAAAAGGCCCTTTGATAGTGCATCGGTCGGATCGATTTCCCAATGACGAAACCATTTTGGAACTCGATTTGTTAGAACAGCCACTTCCCAAAGCTAACGGATACACCATGTTTAATGCTTTCCATCACTTCGATCGCGATCAACAGGCGAGCATTCTCTCGAAAATGTCGAAGGGCGATTGGGCTTTAGTAGCAGAGCCTCTAAATCGAAATCTATTCACGTTTTTGGGTGTTTTTTTACTCACAGGGCCCCTTCATTTCGTGTTGGCCCCCTTTGTTTCGCCATTCTCATGGCGAAGAATATTCTTCACCTATTTAATTCCCATCGTTCCTGTGGTGACGTGTTGGGATGGTTTGGTTTCCGTACTGCGCACTCCCACATTGCGTCATTTGAGGCATCTTGCCGAGGAGGCAAGTAATATAGAATATCAATGGAAGGCAATAGCCGTGCCTTTTGTTTTCGGAAGGGTCGCTATATTGGTCGGAAATCGAACGCTCCCATGACGCGCCTTTTCTCCATAGCCTATAGATTTAGCCGCCCGCATACTATTTTGGGATCGGTTTTAAGCACGGCAGCCCTTTATTTTATGGCGGCCTACCCGGCCGGATTCGTTCGTGATGAGCTTCCACTTTTTTGGATCACCTTGGCGGCAGCCTTGGGATGTAATTTGTACATCGTGGGATTGAATCAGATTGTGGATATTGAATTAGATAAAAAGAACAAACCACATTTACCTCTGGCTTCGGGTGAACTCTCCGTTTCGGCAGCTAAATTGATCGTTGGATTCTCTGCCCTGATAGCATTGGTGACCGCCTTTCTCGCGGGAGAATTAATGCTGCTTTTAGTCGTAGTAGTTTCTCTTTTGGGCACTGCCTATTCCTTACCACCGCTGAAGTTTAAAAAGCACCATTTTGGAGCGGCCATTAGCATTACTTTAGTGAGAGGCGCACTTGTGAATGTGCTTATGTTCCTCCATTTTAATAACGAGCTCGTAGGATCGCTCGATTTCCCAGAGTATATGTGGCCTTTAGTTCTGTTCATGATTCTTTTCAGTATTGGAATCGCGTGGCTGAAAGACATTCCCGATATCAGTGGAGACCGGGTTCATTTCATAAAGACCTTAGCGGTATACCGGGGAGCTCGTTGGGCCTTTAGAGGAGCCGTTTCATTGGTTGCCTTGACCTATTTAATTATGATATTATGGGGAGGAATTGGGGTATCCGACTATTCAAATGTACTCTTGACGTCATTCCATTTTGGCATGCTGGTGCTGTTTTTAACGGCCGCCTCATTGACAAACCCATATCGACATACCCAAGTGAAACTCTTCTACCGATTCTATTGGCTTCTTTTCTTCGCGGAGTACTTGGTCTATCCAATCGGACTTGTGTTATAAATCATGCCGTCGTGTGCTCTTCATCACAAAGCTGACAAAGGTCATAGTTTAGCGACTACATCTACACGTACTTTGACCTTAGAAATTAAAGCTATGAATCTGAAGTACACCCTGTTATCCGTCATTTTTTTAATCGGCATTTCGTTAAGCGCCCAATCCAAGAAACCAGTTCAGTCTAGTTCTGAGATTCTGGTGCACGGCACGAGTTCGCTGCACGATTGGACCTCAAATTGTCAAGAATATTCTGGATCGGCCGTCTTAAAAGTAGAAGACGGAAAACTAACCGGAATGAGTGACCTCAACCTACAGATTGTGGTGAAAGGGATAAAGAGCGGTAATAAACTTTGGAATCGAATCCAATAAAAAAACCGCTACACCCTAGAAGTATAACGGTTTTATCATTACGAGTTGCTCGTATCCTGAAATAGTTAAAAACGCTTAGTTCATTATTACCCTTAAGTGTTTCACTGCATAATCTGAAACACTTTCAGTTTCACCTCTGGATTGTATAAGTTCAATGAATTTAGAATCATTTTGAAGTTTATCATAAAGCATTAAATGGTCTTCTTGATCAATTCCCGAAACCAAAACCCAATGAGTAGCTCCATTTGGTCTATTTATATCATACGTTCCAAAACCAACAAGCCGATCTTCAAAATCCTGTTTAAACGATTTTACAATATTATCATGACCCTTTTTAAAGGCTATGGGATCTTTTGCCTTAACATCCCATATATGAATCAATTTCATTTCTTCGTTTTCTGTTGGTTGCCAGCTTAAGATTCTGCCATGATGAACAGGCCCCCATTCCTCTATGTAATTACCCATTTTGGCCCAGAACACCTGACTTTTTAATGGATCGATCGCATCTTCAGCCATCATTTCTCCTCCAAGAGGGTATAGCCAGGCTATCCTATGAGTATTTCCTGAAGTAGATCCGGTTTCAATAGATTCTAATACAATGGCGCCATTTTCCAGTTCAACACCATCAAATAATTTATCAAAATCTTCTAAAACTTTAGCCTCGCTGAAATCTTTAGCTTTTAATTCGATAACGGAAAATGCCATGGTCTGTGCACTTAAAGCACAGGAAAAAATAAGGCTGAAAAATAGTAACGCTTTTTTCATAATTAATTTGGTTTTTGGTTCGATTGGTTTTAACTGAATTCTATGTTGAGTCGTGAAATTATTAAATTTTATTGGAACTTAGAAAAAGCACCTGCTATTGCTAACTAGTGCTTTGAGTGGCTTACTATTTGAAGCATGCTAAGCCGTTACTTTAACTTGCTTGATTGAGACATTTTCACAAGCACGTAAAGCGGTAGAATGCCTAGCACACCGTGCATGATCATTGGGTAGATACGCATAGATTCTGTGATGCCTTCAGGCATATTCGGATCAAACTTCACCAACAAAATAGCAATTAGGTTTACGGCACTCAGAGAGAGTAGTGTTTTGAGCATAAAAGATTTCA
>CBFIAJ010000049.1:0-6222 GCA_965660515.1 Flavobacteriales bacterium
TTTCCTCCGGGATCAATTACTTCCGATTTGCTTACACGAATCCACGGGTTGTCGTATTTCTCAACCGTAGTCAAGGTTTTCCACGGATTCACTTCCTTTTCCATAGTTTTCAAATTGGGCGCACTAAGTTAGTTTATTCTCCACGGAGAATCTTATTTCTTGCTTGATCCTCCGTTGAATGTGTCTAAGATTAAAACAATCCTTAACGACTTGTGTAATAAAACGGTCGTACTTTCGTCTTTCCTTTGTCAAGGCCTTATTATGAAGTGTTTTTTTTTGAGTGTTCTACTGCTCACCGGCGCATCGTTATTCGCACAGAATGCAACCTTAAGCGGTTACGTTCGAGATGCCGATAACGGCGAAGAGCTTATCGGTGCCAATATTTATTTTCCGAGTTTGCAAAAAGGAGCTGTAACCAATGAATATGGTTACTACAGTATCTCTATTCCTCAAAACGCCTATGAGGTAAAGTTCCTATTCATTGGGTACTCTGTTTTTGAAAAGGAAATCGACCTTCGGTCGGATGTCCGGCTCGACGTGGAGCTGAAGCCCGAAAGCGTGGAGCTAATGGAAGTTGTTTTAACCGACGACCGGTCCGTTGAGAATGTTCAATCAATAGAAATGTCTGTCACGGACTTGAGTATTAAAGAAGTAAAAAAAATACCCGCACTTCTGGGTGAAGCCGACATTATCCGTACGCTTCAGTTAATGCCCGGTGTATCTACCGTGGGTGAAGGCGCTACCGGTTTTAACGTTCGCGGAGGAAATATCGATCAGAATTTAATTTTACTCGATGAGGCGCCCGTTTACAATTCTTCTCATTTATTCGGTTTTTTCTCGGTTTTTAATTCCGATGCCGTTAAAGACGCTAAACTCTACAAGGGCGGAATTCCCGCTCAATATGGCGGTCGGTTGAGTTCTGTATTAGACGTTCGCCAAAAAGAAGGGAACTCAAAGCGCTTTGCCGGTACAGGAGGGCTCGGATTATTGAGTTCGAGACTTACTCTTGAAGGGCCAATCCAAAAGGACAAAAGCTCATTTATGGTTGCCGGAAGAAGGTCTTACGCCGATTTATTTCTCGCCCTTTCTCCTGATGAAGATATTAGAAACAACACCGCTTATTTCTACGATTTAAACGCTAAGGTCAACTACCGATTCAGCGATAAGGACCGTGTTTTTGCGTCCGCTTACTTCGGTCGTGATGTTTTTGGCTTTGGTGACCTTTTCCGGTTTGCTTGGGGAAACCAAACCTTTTCACTTCGTTGGAACCATTTGTTCTCGGACCGACTCTTTTCTAATTTCACTTTCCTTATTTCTGACTATCGCTATCAATTGGGGATTCCTGAGGGTGCACAGGCGTTTGATTGGGACTCACGGATATTCAATATTAACGGTAAAGCCGATTTCACTTACTATTTAAACCCGGACAACACGATCACTTTTGGCGCGAGTTTGCTGACCTATCGGTTCGAGCCAGGTGTTGTGAGTCCTGCCTCCGACGAGAACATATTTAACGAGTTCACCATTCCAAATCAATATGCATTGGAGCCGGCGGCGTTTATTTCTCACGAAACAAAAATTGGCAACCGGCTTAAGGTGCAATATGGAGCTCGTTTCTCTTCTTTTTTCAGACAAGGAGAAGAAGATATTCGAATTTATGAAGATGGACAACCGCGGGACGTTGACAACATTATTGACACCGTTTCCTACGGAAAAGGAGAAACCATTAGTTCGTTCTTTGGTTTTGAGCCACGCTTAGCCGTTAATTACCTCCTTTCCGATGAGGCTTCGTTTAAGGCTTCGTACAACAGAACGCGCCAGTATATTCACTTGGTTTCAAATACCACAGCAGCAACCCCTGTTGATATTTGGACTCCGGCAGGGCCTCATGTGGACCCAGCAACCGCAGATCAATTTGCGCTCGGTTATTTTCAAAATTTCAACAACAACCTTTTTGAGGCTTCTGTGGAGGTCTATTACAAATCCATGCGCGATTTACTCGATTATAAAAATGGCGCCCAACTGGTGTTAAACCCCGTGCTCGAAACAGAACTCCTGTCGGGCGATGGTCGGGCCTATGGTCTCGAATTATTCGTTCGTAAAAGGTCGGGCCGACTCACCGGTTGGATCAGTTATACGCTTTCAAGGTCCGAAGTAATCGTAGCGGGAAATAGTCCAGAGGAGACGATTAATAATGGCGATTGGTATTCATCCAACTGGGATAAAACACACGATGTTTCTGTTGTGGCTACCTACTCACTCAACAAGAAGTGGGATGTCAGCGCTATTTTCGCTTTTCAAACGGGGCGCCCTATCACTTATCCCGATGGTCGTTTTGTTCAAGATGGAATCATTATTCCGGTGTACAACAATCGAAATGGCGCTCGAATTCCGTCGTATCACCGACTCGATTTCAGCGCTAATTACACGCCGAACCCCGATAAAACAAAAGGCTGGCAGAGCTCTTGGTCGTTCGGTATTTACAATGTTTACGGAAGGCGAAACGCCTATAGTATTTTCTTCAGACAACAAGAAGATAACCCTACACAAACGGAGGCGGTTCGCCTATCCATCTTTGGTTCTCTTGTTCCTTTTGTCACCTATAATTTCACATTCTAATGAAAAAGTTACTTCTAATACTTCCTTTTTTGTGGGTGAGCTGTCAAGACGTCATTGAACTAGACCTACCCGAAGGTGAAGCCTTGCTAGTAGTCGAAGGTCAAATAACGAATCGACAAGGAGATACACAAGTCGTTTTAACCCAGTCAGTACCTTATTTCACCGAGGAGGGGAATCCGCCCGTTCAGGGCGCAATTGTAGCGCTCCTTGAAAACGGCGCAGTAATCGATACTCTTCAGGAAGAAGCCCCGGGTTTTTATACAAGTGACCGCATCGGTGTTCTAAATAATGAGTATTCGGTACTGATTACTCTTCTCGATGGAAGAACCTACTCGAGCGCAAATGAAGTTTTACCTCGTGTGCCGCCAATCGATTCGTTGTATTACCGATTCGAAACCGATTTGCAGTTCTTAGAGGATGGTTATTATGCCTATTTTGCTACTCAGGAGTTGCCTGGCGGACCCGAATATTACCGGTGGAAATATTATTTCAATCAAGAATATCAAAACACGCCGTTTGATATTCAAATTGCAGATGACGAGTTTGTCGACGGAAATTACATTGCCGACTTCGCTGTCTCTTTTGATCCATTTGAAGTGAACGATACAGTGCGTGTTGAACAGCTAAGTTCTACCCGATCGTATTACGAATACTGGACGCTTATTTCAACACAAACTGCCCAAGTCGGTGGACCTTTTGATCCTCCACCCGCACCGGTAATTGGGAACGTAAAAAGAGCTGATGGAAGCGATGAGGTTGTTCTAGGATTCTTTTCTGCTCACGGTCTTTCAGTGGCAGAAACCATTATCGTGGAATAGCCGACCTGTATACCCTGTTTACTTTTCTGGGCGTGGGGATCCGGACACCGAAGTTTATACTGAAGTTAAAATACCCCCACGCCATTTCTATGTCGGGAAGACTATAGAGGTCGCTGTATCCGGCAAAAAGAATCGCCAAAAAGAATAGGTCTTCCGAATAACCTGCCGAAAGACGGTATTCTGCCGCTGGATTAATGACGTATCGGAAATTATAATCGTTTCCTAACTCCCTATATTTTTGCCTTTGTGCTGTTCCTTTTATAATGGCCGTACCGTGGATGAACCATCTTTCGTCAAAAACAAAGGTGTACGCGTAGCCAACGCCAATCGATAATTCATTAAATCGAATATCGTTGATGTTGTTTAATTGTTCGTAATAAGGTCGCGTCGGATAAGGTAGAATAGAGCTGTCAGCAATGACCCGAAAGTGACGGATTTGAATCGAATTTATTAGGCTTCCCGCGGATTTAAGTTGTCGCTCTGCAAAAGGAAAAACAGCTCGTGCCGAGAATTTTTTCCAGTTCCAAAAGTGCATATACGAAGCTATTCCATTCCAAACCGTTAGATCTTGGCGTACATAAAACTGGTCCTCGTCAAGCACTTGGTCGAGATAGTTCACCGAGTTTTTATCTGCGAACCCTTGCGTACCTATTAGTTGGCCAGCAAAAATCCCGCTTTTTCGATAGAGGTTCAGGTTTCCTTCTAACCGTCTCGATGTACCGTAAGTCTCTTGGCTTTTAAATGCATCGGGAACACTAACGCTCAGGTTTACTCCAATTCTGTCGAGGTGTAAACTGACTCCTACAATTCTGCTTGCATTGGGTTGATATCGCGACCGCAATGAATCGACGGCTGAACCATCAATCTGCGGAGCAATAAACAGGGAATAGTTTCTCAATGCGATAAAACTACCCGCACTGAGTTTCGTTGGAAATGTTTTGAAATATGTAGAGTCGTGCTGGGCTTTTAATTGCGATACAATTAATAAAAAGCCCAGCACTAAAAATCGGATCCGCATCCGGCAAATATACGGCTTAACGAATCACTATTGTTCCCATGGTGTCTTTGGTCCCGCCGATAAGGCGGTAAAAATAACTTCCCGAAGACAATGAACCCACCTCGATCGTTGTGCTTTCTCCGGGAGGTAGCATGTAGTGCCCTACCTTTTTTCCATGCACATTGTACAAGATCATCTCAAAAGGCTCTTTTGCGCTGGAACCATCGACCGTTAATCGGTCAGAAGCGGGGTTCGGATAAATTTGAACTTTTTCAATTACTTCTTCGCCTAACGAAATAGGTATCGTAATGGCCGTGCACGTAGTGTCATTTCCTGAATTGGCGTCAGCAATAGCACTGCTCGATGTCCAAATACATAAATCTCCGGACCCCGGAGCTAAACTCATGAGGTTTTGAAAGGTGTACTGTATGGAATCATTCGGCGCTATGCCCGATCCGTTGTATGTTTCCGTTACTGTCGTTCCTCCGTTTAACTGATAGTGTACATCAAATTGATTCACCACGGTTTGACCAAAATTTCGAAGGTAAACACTTACCAACGCCGGAGTGGAAATAGATCCTAACGGTGAAATAATACTACCCGCTCCGATGTCTTCTACAAACTGCGGTTCATAGGTAAGTGAAATAATAAAGTCCTCCGTATCAAATTGTCTGTACGATGCCCAAGTACCGTCTAAAACCTCATAAGCGTGCCGGGAAATCGGTGCGTTTGTGGTGGTACCAATATTTAAACCGTCTCCATCCATTCTCCATAAAACATAAACTCCGCTATCTGGAATCACGACCGGCGTATTAAACGCAACAATGGTATATCCATTCAAAATGATCGAGGCCGCAGGTACATAAACCGAATCTAGCAGGGTTCCGTGCGTTCCATTCGGTCCATCATCCCGATAAAGCATTGCGGCAAAATTGCTATTGTTAATATTCGTCGTGTGATAAAAAGATGCCGATACTATTTCTGCCGGATAGGTCGGTGGAGCAAAATACATAGCAACTCCTCCATTCCCTCCATTCCAACTCAAACTTCCGGTACTTATTCCGTCTGTATAATCAAGTACTATAGAAGTTTGATTGGTATCTACAGCTACTATTTCTCTATCAATTGAATTATTTGTTGGAACTAAATCGCCCGGAACACCAGAAATGGTTGTTCTAAACGTATAATGCCCTTGACTTCCTGGGGTCCACGTTGAAGGATAAGAAAGAGTTGTATCGTCACCCGGTGATAGTGGTGGAACGGTGGCAGTAGTCGTAAGTACGTTACTTCCCAAATTATTGATAATGGTTCCAGTAGCCGTAAACGTAGGAATTTGCTGATTCCCCGAGTTTCCAATATTTGTTTTTAAATCCAAAGCGCTGCCTCCGGCAGGAACGAAAACACCCTTATTATCTTCTTGATCATTCCAATTCACTTTGCCGTCAGTAACCTGATAAGTAACCACAGAAGGATACTCGTATTTGATGGTATAATTGATTGGAGGAAAAGCATTAAAAGAGTGTTGTAGTCCTACAGCACCACTTACATTTTCAATTCCTAAAGAACACTGCAACTGAAAACCAATTCCCGTTTGCTGCTGCACATTGACGTAAATCGAACTATCGCTATTATCAAGAATAATTTGAAAAGAATTCAGGCCTGAATACTGCGACGGAGTTAAGTCCCAAAAAGGGACATTGATATAAGAAATTACCGTTGTATCATTCATTTTTGAAATCCAGCATTCGGCATTATTTCCGACGCCATCGAATTTTAAATCAGCCATGA
>CBFIAJ010000049.1:6637-11305 GCA_965660515.1 Flavobacteriales bacterium
TATCTACTGTTCTGGACCTAGTAAATCATCAACGAGTAACCCATTGAATTTGATTTCTTTACCATCATCATAAGTAATATAGAGCTCTATTTCCCCTAACTCGTTATAGTGAATCCATTCACCATTTTTTTGACCCATTATGAATTTTCCTTCCATTCTCATTTTTCCGTTGGGCCAATAGTATTTGTGTTTTCCGTCGGGATAGCCATCTGTATATGAACCTTCAAATTGTAGTTTATCATTGTCGGTATAATAATATCTCCAGGTACCTTGACGTTCACCGGCAACGTAATTTCCAATTTCTTTGTGATCTCCCATTGTATAAATCCAAGCGTCTTCTTTAAACCCGTCTATGTATTCACCTTGAGCGACAATATTTCCTTGTTCGTCGTATTCAACCGACGGACCTTCCACTAAACCGCGAAAATAATCTTCTTCTCTTCTGAGGGTTCCATCGTCGTAGTACCAATTCCACAATCCGACCGGTAGGTCGTTCTGATAACGACCTGTTTGCTCCATTTTTCCATTTCTGTGGTAATACTTCCACTGATCAATCTTTTTACCGTTTTTAAACGATCCTTCTGCCTTTTTCTCCCCCGTTACATAAAAGTATACCCATGGACCCTGTTCTAAGCCCTGGGCGTCTAATATACCCTCTGACAGGAGTATACCGAGCTCATATCGCTGGCTCGATACCACATTCCCATCTTCATCGTAATTTCTATGAACACCATCTTTAGTCCCGTTCCGGTAACCACCGAGTGTTTTTATAGATCCATCCGCATAGGTTGTTCTGCGAACGCGCATTTTTGCCGTTTCAGGAGCATTGGGTTGAAGGACCCCGTCGATGTATTTCTCCGTTTTCTTCAGATTCCCTTTTTCATCGTAATACTTAAAATAGCCATGTCGTAGACCATTGCTATAACTTCCTTCTTTTTGGACTTCTGTATCTGGGTAAAACCACATCCAAAATCCGGTGGTATCACCATTCTCTTTGAAACGATTTACTTTCTGCTGTTTTACTAAAACGCCTTTTTTATAGGTAAATAAGGTAATTAATCGGCCGTCTTCTCCATACTCAAAACCGTTTCCTTGTTCTTTATCCGCAACGAACGGTGTCATTTGACTTACTTTTCCAGAAGGGTAAAATCGAAAGGCTTGCCCCTCTCTTTGATCGTTTATATACTGTTCCTTGAGTGTTCTTTTTCCTTCTTTGTACGTAATGCGATCACCGCTTTTTATTCCCAGCTTGTAGGTAACTTTAAGTAAAGAATCTCCTGAATCACTGTAGAATACCCAAGGACCATCCAATTTAAAATCGACTCTGTTTCCTTCCGATTTAAGGATACTATTCGGATGATAGGTTTTCCAATAGCCATTGGGTTTTCCATCCAGCATTGTACCTTCACTTGAAACCGTCTTTCCATCGCGAAAATACAGCACAGTGTAGGCATCCGTCGTATCTGTCTGGCCGAAGGCCGGAAAAACAGACAACAAGAAAAAAAGACTTATAAAAGTTCTTATACCCATATTATAGTATACTCTTATTTAAACTATTAAAAGATATATAATAGTAATAGTCGGTTAGTAACGGGGATAACTTGTTTTCCTTTTGCTTGTGAATCTACTTTATAAAATGTTGTTCACTACAAAAAGTTCGGATGTTTATTGAATATACTTTGAAATGAAGCAGTTACCAAAATTATCCACAACTGTTAACAATGTAAACAAGTACAATATTGTATTTCTTTTAGCCTTAAAGGTCGAATTAGGTTGTGAATTAAAGTGCTTTTTTTGAGAATAAATTACAGAGATGTTTTTTTGCTTTGGAAGCTTTAATAGCTCAATGGACTAAAATTCCTTTACTTCTGTTAATAGTTTTGAGCGAGTTAGTCACAGTTATTCACAACTATGAACTACTCGACTGTTAATAGCTTCAAAAGCGACTATATTTGTATAAAATTCATTGAAATGAAAATTGGAATAGCAGGTGACCACGCGGCGTATGAGCTTAAAGCCGTTTTAATTGGAAGACTTAAAGAATTAGGCCATGAAGTTCAAAATTTCGGAACAGATGGACCGGAATCAGTGGACTATCCAGATTATGCACACCCGTTAGCGGAATCTGTGGAGACGGGCACAAATGATCTTGGAATTGCTATTTGTGGTAGTGGAAATGGAATCAATATGACCATGAATAAACACAAAGACATTCGAAGTGCTTTGTGTTGGAATGAGGAACTAGCGGATCTAGCCCGTCAACATAATGATGCGAATGTATTAGCCCTACCGGCTCGATTTATAAACGAGCACATGGCAACACGTATTATGGAGCGTTTTTTATCCGCAACCTTTGAAGGAGGCCGCCATGCAAACAGGGTCAATAAAATTGCGTGTAGTTAAAACTTGTTGATTTCTTAATTTCACTTCCAGTCCGATTCTTGTTAGCTTTAAACAAATAAGAATCAGAAGCATGCTACAATATTTCCATCCTACTTTTTCTACGATGTACAAACGCGAGGCGGTGAACCTGTCTGATCATGTATGTGCGATGAAAGAGCAATATCCAGACGCCGAGATTTACGTAGGTACGGATTCTCAAAACAACGGACGACACACAACGTACGTAACCACGGTTGTTTTCCGTTTTCCGAATAACGGAGCGCACGTTATTTATCAAAAGCACAAGAAACCTCGGGTTCCGGATATGTGGTCGCGTCTTTGGCACGAAATGGAACGTTCAGTGGAGTTAGCGCAACACTTGGAAAATCAGTGCGGGGTTAAAGTATACCAGATTGATATGGATTTAAACGAAGATCCAAAGTATCCGTCAAACAAAGTATTAAGCGCAGCAAAGGGGTTTATTGAATCGATGGGATTTAGAGCTAAGGCTAAACCTAATATTCTTATGGCAGCTTGGGCAGCTAATTCACTTTGCCACTAATTTATTTGAACAACCAAGGTTTTGGATCTTGCTTGGTAGTACCCTTCCACAATTGGAATTGTAAAATAGTTTGGCCGTCCGTTCCATCCGTTCGAACGGTTCCAATGAGTTCTTTGGTAGATACAGCTTGTCCGTTGGTTACATATACCTCATCTAAATTAGAATACACGGTTAAGTAATCTCCGTGTCGAACAATAACAGCGCGACCAGCGCCAGGTATAACAATGACTCCGCTAACGGTTCCTTCAAAGCAGGCCCTGGCAATGGACCCGCTTTCTGTGGCAATGTCTATCCCGTCATTTTTTATTTTAATTCCCGGTAGCACGGGATGTGGTTGTTCACCAAAAGGGCTTACGATTAGACCGCGTTCAACCGGCCAGGGTAATTTTCCTTTATTCGACGTAAAATTATCGGATAAAGCCTTTGCTTCAGGGGTGACAGAAAAGGCTTCAAAACTACCCTCATTGTTGTTTGCTTTAGCTGCCTCCCTCGCTTTTCGGATTTCTTCTTCTATGATTCTTTGAATCGCCCGCTCCAAGCTTTTCGCATCTTTTTCTTTTTGTCTCAATTCTTTTTTGAGTCCCTTTTCTTTTTCGGATAAGGCATTAACCGTTAATTTTTGTTGCTGTTTTTCACCGGCAAGCAAATTCCGTTCGAGCTCTTTACTTTGTTTGAGGGCTTCTTTTTCGTTTTTCTCTTTTTCTAATTCTAAAATTCGCTCTTGTAATTCGGCTTCCATGGCAACAAGCCTAGCGGCTTGATCCCTTCTGAACTCATTATATTGCTTTAAATACTGAAGTCGTTTATACGCTTGATTAAAATCTTGGGCAGACAACAAAAACATGAGACGAGTGTAACTGCTCCTGCTCTTGTACGCCTGACGAACCATTTCCCCATATTGCTCACGAAGTACATTGAGCGCGTCCTCTAAAGAATCAATTTGGGCGTTTTGCTTTTGAATTTCGCGATCAATTAGGTGCACTTCGCGGTCAATAGTAGAAACGAGCGCCTCTCGAATTTTAATTTTTTGATCGAGGGTTTGGAGTTGATTTAAAGAAAACTCTTTCGATTTTTGAGTTTCGTTTAAGAGCTTGTTGGTGTAGTTAATTTCACTCTGAAGATTCTTTTTTTGATTCTGTAACTCTTCTTTCGTCTGACCCATGGTTGTGAAACCAGCGATGAGAAAGGAGAAAAAAAGAATCCGCCATTTAGCGCATTGGAGCATAGTCTTCAGGAATCGTGAAAGGGAAAGATAAGACAATATCCGTTTCTACTTTATTAGCGCGCATTTGAACTGTAGTAGCCCTGGTAGAATCAGAAGCCTCGGCATAGATAGAAGAAGGCCAAGATCGCCCGTTTACTTCCGTGTATGCTTTCGTTTGAATCCATAATGAACGGTTTGTCGAAAGCTCCGTAATTCGCTGTTCGGAAATTTGAACATCGGAAATAGAAACAAGAAGTAACTCGAGAAAACCAGTTAATTCCTTATTGGAAGGGTCGTTGATTGGCGCGTTACTGAACAGGTAATTCGCGCTATCAACGCTGCTGTAAAATGAATTTTTTTTCCAATCGAATATAGGGGTTCCCGTAAAAACACTTTGTAGGGTTTCATAAGTTACCGGAGCACCGAGTTGATCGCTGAGGGCGGTAAAATCGCTATCTAAAAAAGTGCGCTCTAACTTGTTTATAACTTGAACCCGATCGGGCGTAATGAAGGCGCGAAC
>CBFIAJ010000050.1:0-10679 GCA_965660515.1 Flavobacteriales bacterium
ATAACTTGATCCCCTTCTTTGAGGTGCAATTATGATGATAAACTACGGAAAGGACTCCTAAAGTTCTGAGAAGTGATTTATTTGCCAAAATCAGATTTGTGATTATTCGGCGAAAGTCGACTTATTGTCGATCGTGCATATCATGCAACGAACAGATCCCCCTCCAACGTATTCAATATGATCGATGTCGGCAATGATGGGCTGGTACAAATCTTCAATAATTCTTTTTTGCTCGATCGTATAAGCGTTCCAGGCGTTTTTACTTGAAAGGAATAGGGGATCGCCATTGCCGTATAGTTCAATCCAATTGCCACCAAACTGATTCATTTGGGCGTAATTTAAGGGTATAACAGCTCGGTTTACGCTGGAAAGTATATTGAGGAGAGAAATTCGTTCTTTTTCATTTTGAACGGACTCCCAGCATCCCATCGCTAGATGGTTACCAACGCCCATAACCACATTTGTGTGATATACGGCTTTCCCGTTTTGGTCTTCGGAATTAAAAAGCACGAGTGTTTTATTCATTTCCTCGGCCCATATCTTGGCGAGTTGCGCGGATGTGCGATTGCTTTCGCTTGCATAAACAACTTCTTGAGCTGGGTCTAGAATAAGCGAACCCGTGCCTTCAAGGAATAAATTTCTTTCTTCGTAATGAGACCAGTCGATTATTCGCGGGTCGTTCCAATTCGCTACGAGATCTTCAACCCATGAAAGCGATTTCTCATCGCGCCGATTAGGCGCTGCCATAGGATATAAGAATGCGGTATTATTTTCTTTGTGAAAGCTTACCCAGTTATTGGGAAAGACGGCATCTGGAGTAGGAGGGACAACCTTTTGGTCTTTGATTATTGCCTCTACACCAGCCTGTTGGAGTTGATGGACCAATCGATCGAATTCGATGAGGGCCTGATCGTGATCTTTTTTCTCCAATGAACTGCGCGATTGAAAAAAGTTGCTTGCCGCCGTTTGTTCGTTGTAACCAAATTGTAATGGGCGTACCATAAATACCTTCGAACGTTTCATCAGAAATTCGGTCGCAAGAGGTATTTGGCATAAAAAGCGTCAATTGTTTTACACACTTCAACCGGTTCGTCGCAAACCGTAATGAGATCCAAATCTTCCGGATTAATATTTCCTTCTTGTTCCAGAAGTGTGCTTTTAATCCAATCGACAAGTGGGTTCCAGAATTTAGAGCCGAAGAGTATAATGGGGAAGCGCTCTATTTTCTTTGTTTGAATAAGGGTAATAGATTCAAACAACTCGTCTAAAGTGCCAAACCCTCCAGGCATCACGACAAAGGCTTGGGAATATTTAACAAACATCACTTTTCTGACGAAGAAATAGTCGAATTCCATCAGCTTATCCGCATCAATAAAGGGGTTTGAACCTTGTTCGTGAGGCAGTTCTATGTTGAGTCCGACCGAATTACCCCCGGCACGATGTGCGCCTTTGTTTCCGGCTTCCATAATCCCTGGTCCACCACCTGTAATTACTCCGTATCCGCTATTGCATAATTGGTAGGAAATTTCCTCTGCGAGTGTGTAAAACTCGGTGTCTGGTTTTGTCCGCGCCGATCCGAAAATACTCACGCAGGGACCGATTCTGGCCATTTTTTCGAATCCGTCGACGAATTCGGCCATCATCTTGAAAATAGCCCAAGAGTCGTTGGCTTTAATCTCGTTCCAATCGCGCTGAAGGCTATGCTTGTGTTGCGGGTTCATGCTTGATTAATTTTGCCGAAGCTTCGTTGGTCCATGCAAGTTCGTCTTTTAAAAACGTTCCCGTATAGCTTTCTTTTAATCCGGCGATATCTTCGGGTGTTCCCACTCCGAGCACGGTTCCACCGGCTGCTCCACCCTCTGGGCCCATGTCTATTACATGGTCGGCGACTTTAATGACATCCAAATTGTGTTCAATGACCAAAATGGAGTTTCCACGATCGACGAGTCTATTCAATACTTCAAGAAGTACGCGAATGTCTTCAAAATGAAGTCCGGTCGTAGGTTCGTCGAGAATATATAGCGTTTTACCCGTATCCCTTTTACTGAGTTCGGTAGCTAATTTTACCCGTTGAGCTTCTCCACCCGACAGGGTGGTACTCTGCTGACCTAAACTAATGTAGCCCAAGCCAACATCGTTGAGCGTTTTTATTTTGTTGTGAATTTTCGGGATGTTTTTGAAGAATTCCGTGGCATCCTCAACGGTCATATCGAGAACCTCAGAAATCGACTTTCCCTTGTAACGCACTTCAAGTGTTTCCCGATTAAATCGTTTTCCATTACAAGTGGGACAAGGGACTTGAACATCGGGTAAGAAGTTCATTTCAATGACTTGTACGCCGGCACCTTGACAGGTTTCACAGCGGCCACCCTTCACATTAAAGCTGAATCGACCAGGTTTATATCCGCGAATTTTCGCTTCGGGTAAATTCGAAAATAAAGCGCGAATATCACTCAAAACCCCCGTGTAGGTAGCCGGATTCGAACGCGGTGTTCGTCCAATCGGGCTCTGATCGATGTCGATTACTTTATCGATATGCTCCATTCCCAATATGTCGCGATATGGCAACGGTCGCGTCACAGAATTATAGAAATGGGCACTTAAAATTCTGTACAGCGTTTCATTAATGAGCGTTGATTTACCGCTGCCCGATACGCCTGTTACACAAGTGAAAACACCGAGCGGAATTTTCACATCCACTTTTTTCAAGTTGTTTCCAGTAGCTCCAAAAAGCTCAATGAACTGACCGTTTCCTTCACGTCTTTTTTCGCGTAAGTCTATTAATCGTTCACCGCGCATGTATTCCGCGGTAAGAGTAGGTAAAGCTTTTATTTCATTCGGAAGACCTTTGGCTACAATATGCCCGCCATGCACTCCGGCCCCCGGCCCCATATCGATTACGTAATCCGCATGATCAATCATGTCGCGATCGTGCTCTACTACTAAAATGCTGTTTCCCACATCGCGCAAATCCTTTAATGCCTGAATTAATTTGGCATTGTCGCGTTGATGCAATCCAATACTGGGTTCGTCCAGAATATAGAGGACTCCCACTAATTGAGAACCAATTTGAGTGGCCAATCGGATTCGCTGTGCTTCGCCACCGGATAGACTCTTACTTCCGCGATTTAGGCTTAAATAATCCAACCCGACATCACTCAAAAAACCGAGTCGAGACCGTATTTCTTTGAGGATTTCAACGGCAATAGCACGTTGGCGCTCGCTAATTCGCTCTTCTACCCCCTCGAGCCATTGACGCAAATCGCCAATACTCATATTGCTGAGTTGAAAGATGTTTTGATGATCAATACTAAAATGAAGGGACTCTTTTTTGAGTCGAGCACCATCACATACGGGACAGTTCTTTTTCACCATGTAATCTCCTGCCCAGCGACGTAGGTTTCGGCTCTTGGTGTTGTTGTGCTGTTCCTCTAAAAAAGGAATGAGGCCGTCGAAATTAATTGAGTAGGTTTTCGTGACTCCCAGCGTTTTACTCTTTACTTCAAAGGTTTCTTTTGCACCGTCCATGATGGCTTTCCAACCTTCGTCCGGAATTTTCTCAATGGGTGTATTGAGATCAAAACCGAAACGCTCACCGATCACTTTCAATTCATTAAAAATCCAGTTGTTTTTCATTTCGCCTAGCGGCGCGATTCCCCCGTTTTTGATCGATTTTTTCGGGTTCGGGGCAATTTTGTCTTTGTCGACTACCGATACCTTTCCAATTCCATTACAGCTCGGGCACGCGCCCTTAGGCGAGTTAAATGAGAAGTTGTTCGGTTCGGGATGGTCGTAGGCAATGCCACTGGTCGGACACATGAGTTGTCTCGAAAAGTATCGAGCCTCTTTTGATTCGTGTTTTTGAACCATGAGCATGCCTTTTCCCTGCACCATGGCGGTTTCAATGGACTGCTTCAATCGTTGATCGCTGTTTTCGTCGACGTTAATTCGGTCAATAACGATTTCGATATCGTGCGTTTTATAACGATCGAGCTTCATTCCTCGCGTTATTTCGATCAATTCTCCATCGATTCGAGCGCGAACATAGCCCTGCTTTAAAATGCTTTCAAAAAGTTCGCGGTAATGCCCCTTTCGTGCGCGCACAACGGGAGCGAGGAGTAGGATTTTTTCACCGAAGAAATCGGTCCGAATTAAATGTCGAATTTGCTCGTCCGTATAGCTCACCATTTTTTCACCGGAGACGTACGAGTACGCGTCTGCCGCCCGCGCGTAGAGCAGACGCAGGAAGTCGTACACCTCGGTGATGGTACCAACGGTTGAACGCGGATTCTTACTCGTAGTTTTTTGCTCAATGGAAATAACAGGACTCAGGCCATTTATTTTGTCCACATCGGGCCGTTCAAGGCCCCCTAAAAACTGACGGGCGTAGGCCGAAAATGTCTCGATATAACGACGTTGTCCCTCCGCATATATGGTGTCAAAGGCCAAGGAACTTTTACCACTTCCGCTCAATCCCGTAATTACAACGAGCTGATCTCGCGGAATGGAGATATCAATATTCTTGAGATTGTGAACCCGTGCACCTAGAATTTCGAGTTGCTCGTCGTATTTCGTCATAAGGTTATTCCTGCTCTAAAGGAGAATCGTTTTCTGTGCTATCCAAAGGATCTGTTACAACACTGTCTGGAAATGCCGCTTTATATTCATATTCAACCGAATGTGAAAATCGAGATGGATCGGTCGGTATACGCACAGCGTACTCTTTTCCTGAAACGTTCTTCAAGGATGATTCTCGCAGCCATGGATTGAAGTATTTCAACGTTTTATAATTAATACCGTGCTCCGCCGCAAAGTCAGCCCAGTGTTCAACCGAAGTGTTCACTGTAACAAGACGTGTTTCGGGCATGAGGTACAAATCCTTTTCGCGATAATGAAAACCGTATTTCTCTGGATGCGTCATTACTTCTTTCAATGCAATGATTCGAAATACATATCGACTGGTTTCTGAATTCAGAAGTAAGGCCCAATAGGAGTCTACTTTTTGACGATCTAACTGACGTTGTAAGCCATTGATACCCATATTGTACGAGCCCGCCGCTAGTGACCAGGTGCCGAACTTTGCTTGAGCTTCTAATAAATAATCACAAGCTGCATATGTAGCTTTCTCGAGGTGGTAGCGCTCGTCTATTTCCTTATTTATCTCGAGTCCTTTTTCCTTCCCAGTGCTTTCCAAAAGCTGCCAAAAACCGGTCGCGCCGGCAGGCGATACCACATTCATTAGGCCGCTTTCAGCGACGGCTAGGTACTTAAAATCATCGGGTATTCCCTTTTCGGCGAGAATGGGTTCAATGATCGGAAAGTATTTATGCGCTCTTTTCAGGAGCAGTAATCCGTTGGATTGCCAATACGTGTTTACGAGAAGCTCGCGATCCAATCGTTCGTAGACATCTGGATCTTCATACGGAATGCGCTCTCCCATGAAGGTCAAATCCTCCGGCAAATTCAATGCGTATACATTGTAATTGCGATTGAAGTATTCTTCAAATGTAGTATCGGTAGTTTCGCTATTGTCGCCGTAAACAAAGAGTTCAACGGTGATAAAGACCAAGGCGATTAATCCGGTTATTTGGAGGAACTTCTTCATATTGAAAAGGGAGAATCAAAGTCCTTTAAAAAGGGAGCTTCTTGGTCTTTTTCACTGAGTAAAGGAGACTCGAAATCCCAATTGATATGAATGTCTGGATCGTTCCAACGAATGGCATCTTCAGACTCCTTATTGTAATATTCTGTGCATTTGTACGCGAACAGAGTATTGTCTTCTAAAGTGAGAAATCCATGCGCGAACCCCGGCGGAATCCAAAACTGAATTTGATTTTGCTCATCGAGTAATTCGGCGTGGTATTGACCGTAGGTCGGCGAATTTTTACGGATATCTACGGCGACGTCTAATACCGAGCCCGTAATTACACGAACCAATTTCCCTTGCGCAAAGGGAGGCTTTTGAAAGTGCAATCCGCGTAAAACACCTTTTTGAGAGAGACTTTGATTGTCTTGAACGAAATCGGGGATTCCTGCTTCGGCGTATCTTTTCTTCGAAAAACTTTCAAGAAAATAACCCCGCGAATCGCGAAATACTTGGGGCTTGATAACGAGAAGACCGTTTATGCGGGAGGGCGTGATTTTCATAATATGCGAAGGTACAAAGAATCACTATTCTAAAGAATCAAACCGACCAAGGAAGATGTTAACAATGGAGCTTGGATAAGCCCTCTTTTCGCTGAAGCTTGACGTTCACGGATTTCCGTTTATTCTATTCCCTCAGATGCGACACGTACGATTTCGTCGATATCAGCGCGCTTCGAATAATTGGGATCGTAATGAATGAACCGGATGATCCCGTCGCGATCAATTAAATACGTTGCCGGAACGGGTAGGGCGTAGCGATCGTTCCCATTGGCTTGCGTTAAATCGATGCCATAGCCGTCGTATCTCTTTTTTGTTTTTTCATCCAAGTCAAAGGTCAGACCGAATGCATCGGAAATCAGATGATCTTTATCTACGAGTACTGGGAAATCAATTCCGCTTTGTTCAATGGTTTTCGATCTATTCTCCTCAATCTCGGGGGATATCCCCACTATTTGGATATTCAGTTCATCTAATTCATCTTTTCGTTCCATTAACTCCGTGAGGTAGCGATTGCAATAGCCGCACCATTCACCTCGGTAAAACACCACGAGCACTGGTCCGGCCGATAGGCCGTTCTCTAAATTGAAAGTACTCTGATTTTGGTCGAGGCCTTCAAAATTGGGCGCTTGATCTCCTATCTTAAATTTAGAGTTCTCCGGTTGCCCTAGAGTGAAAAAGGGCACGAGCAACATGAACAATAGTGGTCGTTTCATTCTTTGTACTTTGCTGCAAACTTAAGAGCCTAGTAACAAAAGAGGAGTCGCAAGCGCGACAATTGTATGAAAGAGGTAAGTGTTTTAGGAGGTACCGGCCTTGTCGGCCGGATGTTGATGAATGAATTAATAGCGGATCCGGCCGTAGGCCGAATTCAGATTTGGTCGAGAAGACCTATAAAAATAGATAATGACAAGATAGAAGTGATCGTTGCTGATCTTATGGAAATTGAACAGCACGAGACACCTTTTGGTAAAGATGCGGTCTATTGCTGCGTGGGCACCACGAATGCCAAAACGCCCGACGAAACAACCTACCGAGCCATCGATTATGGAATTCCCGTTTCGGCAGCGTGCAAAGCGCGTCGCGATGGCACCGAGTGTTTTGGGGTGATTTCAAGTATTGGAGCAAACAAACAAGCGCAGCCTTTTTATTTGAGAACGAAAGGAGAAATGGAGTGCGATATTCAAAAGCACGGACCGCGACGCGTGGTAATTCTGCGCCCCAGCTTTTTACTTGGCGACCGTGGGGAGCAACGAATCGGAGAAAGCGTCGGGAAATTCTTCATTCAATTATTCGGCCCGTTGCTCTTTGGCTCGTGGAAAAAGTACCGAGGAATTCAAGCCGCAACCGTAGCGCGTGCGCTAAAAAGACTCTCTTTTCACAACCAGGATCAGGTTATATGGGAAAGCGATGAAATAGAGGCCGCCGGAAAATAAGACGGCCTCTGCATCAATTATTTATAAACCGACCAAGTGTTTTTCTTTCGGATAGCTCACTTTAAATCCGCATTCGAATTTCTGTTTCGATTTTCCAGCTACATCAAATGACCATTCGATAAATCCATTTCCTTCGTCGAAATTTCCTTCCTTACATTCTAAGCGTTCGATCTTTAAATCGCCTTGTCTAGAAATGGGTAAGTGATCTTGAATAAATAGAGTAATGGGCTCACTCTTAAAGTTTTCAATGGTATAACAGAATGTTTTTTCCGTTGTTTTTCTTCCGCCGAGAAGCTTGTCTTTCGATTTCCCCATGACCAGTTCTCTTCGAACTCGTAATCCGTCATCGACACCCATGCTCAACTCCAAGGTGTCCGCAAAATATTGCTGGGTCAAATTCAATTCCCCTAAGTAGGTGTTTTCGTAGTACAACCTAGCGGTTGGATTCGGGAGCATGAATTCCTTCCAATCGCCAAAACGCGCCATGACAAATACACGATCATCGAGCTTGGGAACGGCTACCAATCGGTAGTCGCACTCCAGTTCGGCTCTCTCTAAATTCACTCGGATTGGATTTTTGGCATTTCCCTTGAAAGAGTATAAACGATCGAATTCGTAACGCTTGTGCGCTAATTGATCTGATGAGGTAACCGCAGGCAAATTCATTTTAACGAGTTCGCGATCATTAACAGCGTCCTCGGCAACCGATTCAGATGTACTGTACACCTGTACGGCATCTACGCGCACATTCTTGGCCCTGTATTCGTCAACGAGCTGTAAAATCCACGGCTGTAAAAAAGGCTTCGCTTTACTTGAATTTGGATTGCTCGTGGAAACAAAGAGTTTCACCCGATCCCAATCGTTGCCCGTATTTTGATACAACTGTGCGCGCTGCTGCAATATCATGGGTGCTCCAACGCCTTGAGACCTAAATTCAATTTCGGGCGACCAGCCGGCCTGATTGACCAAATAAGAGAAGTCAATGTTCCCCGTTCCTTTATTTTCGGCCTCAATAGTAAGAACCATGCGCCAATCGTAATAGGGGCTAATCGTTGGGAAGTCGTCATTATACTCTTGCCTCAAAGCTTGTAGACGTTGGTTTTGACGTGCTTGTTCCAAGTTTACAAAGGCTGTTTCGCGATCTAAATCGAGTAGTATTTCATTGACTTCATTAAGTCGTTCACGAAAATAAGAAACGGCTCCCTGAAGCAATTGAAGACTGTCGCCAATGCTGGTTCCCTGGTTAATGGGGTTGTTTAAAAGCAGTCGTTTTTCATTGTTAATCACTTCCCTCCGAAAATCGATGTCCTTGCGGACATAGGCGAGTTCCGCAATGCTGTCGTTTACACGCCCTATGGCCGAAAGAAGTTCAATGGCCTTGGGGTCTGTTTCCCGAATTTGTTTTGGTTGAATAACCCGGTTTTCAATACGATATCCGAGAAGGGTGAAATCGCCTGTACCGGCGAGCACCAAGCTACCGGCATTCAAATTGGGTTCGAGTCCGTTCAAAACGATTTCGTTTACACCGCTTTCGAAAGAGATATTCGCGCCTCGTTTTACCTGGGCACCCGATAAAAAGAAGGTTACTTCTTCAACCTTAGAGGAAGTTGTTCCATGTTCGGTTGAAAAGCCCAAGTAGGGCAGCATACATAGGACAAGCAGTACATGTTTCATGAGTTTTAAATATTTAGTGTTTCGTGAAAAAATGAAGAATCAAACCTTCGCTTTCCTAGCTTAATACAACTAGAGTGCCACGTTTGAAATAAAGGTGTCCACTTTGTCCTGAATGAGGAGTAGCGCCTCACGGCTCGATAATAAAAAGTGGTTTCCGGGTATAAAATCCACACCGGGAGTGCCTTCTGAAACGGGAATGATTCGATCATGAGTACCATGAAGGCGAAGTACTGCGCAGGAAGGTTGCGCGCCTTCCCAATTTTTTAATTCTTCGAGTACCCATCGGTAAAACTCGGGAGGAGTCTCTCGTTGAATTGCGTGAATCGATCGTTTATTTTGAACGGTCAAGATTCCCTTCCGTTTGGCCCACCAAGTCCCGAATTTCCAGCCAATGGAATAGGGGATCCACTTGTGAAGCCCCAGTTGTAAAGCTTTTCGATGGACTGAAGGCATTTCACTTGGCGATCCGAATGTTGAGACTAAAATACACCCCTTAGAACCTTTGTAGGAGGCTATTTCTAAAGCGATTGGTCCGGCAAAACTAAAACCGATAAGAATGTCTTCGGAAGTCAGTTGAAGCTGATCTGCCCAACGATGGGCATAATTCGTTAAGGTTTCGTGATGCTCATGTACAAGAGATGGAGCAATTTCCACGGGGTACTTCTTGCTGATTCGCGCAACTTGTTTTGGACTCATACCCAAACCGACGAGCGCAACAATCCTCATGCGAGGTGTTTTTTAATTGAAGTCAAAAGCTCTTCAGCAATATGCTTATTGGTAGTAATGATTTCCTTTCCGAAAATGTAGTCTCCGTCACCTTTGAAATCGGCCACATAACCGCCCGCTTCTTGAACCAACAAAGCTCCACCGGCCACGTCCCAGGGACTCAAACCATATTCGTAAAAGCCTTCAAATCGTCCACATGCCACATAAGCTAAATCCGTAGCGGCAGATCCCAACCGTCTAATTCCACGCGTGTTCCGCATCAAATCCGCCAGCAAATCCAAATAGGGTTCCATTTTTCCGAAATCGTAATAGGGGAATCCTGTCGCCAATAAGGAGGCGGCAAAGTTTTTTTGTGGACTCACATAAACGCGCCTACCGTTCAACCAACAGCCACCTTCTTTCCAAGCATAGAAGTTCTCGTTTTTGGTGATTTCATAAACGACACCTACCTGCAATACTCCTTTATAGGTTAAGCCGATACTCACAGCATAGCAAGGTATACCGTGAATGTAGTTTGTGGTACCGTCGAGCGGATCGATGATCCAGAGCCAATCTTCTCCAGATTCAGAAGCAGTTCCTTCTTCGGTCACAAATCCGGCTTCCGGAAATAAGGCCCCCAATTTTTCAACGAGCTTTTCTTCGGCTGTTTTATCCACATAGCTAACGAGTGAGTTCAGGCTTTTTCGTTCCACATGTTCA
>CBFIAJ010000051.1:0-10595 GCA_965660515.1 Flavobacteriales bacterium
AACGGGTAAGTGCTTTAAGTAAGTTCGATTTAGCGTCAATTAGGTTATACGTCGACATAATGAAATCGCTTTGCGCGTCTAAAAACTGGCGTTGCGATTGGGCCAAGTCCAGACTCGTTGAAATTCCTTCCTTGTATTTGATCATTTCCTTCTTCGAAATTCGATCGGAGAGTTCTAGGTTCTTTTCTGAGGTTAAATAGTTGTCCAGTGCTTGATAGTAAACGTCTCTTGCTTGCTGCACTTGAACTTGAATATCTCGACCTGTTCGTTCTAGATTCATATTGCTTTGATCTACCTCAATTAGTGCTTGGGCAACTGCATTCTTGCGACCGAAGGAACTAAATATTGGAACGTCCAAGCTCACTCCAATTACCGAGGTTGGAAACCAAGGGTTATCGTCAAAAAAGTTGAACGTATTACTCTGGCTATTTAATCCATAGGTGTAATACGCATTAAGTCGAGGCATGTATGCGGCCTTTTCATTCTTCATTTTCAGAAGATCCGTTTGAAATTGGTTCTCGGCTAATAAGAAGTCTATGTGCTGCGTGTAATCGAAATCTCCGATGAGTGTTTCCTCGCTCGCAATATTGACTACATCTTCCACGGGAGTAGTAAGTTGGATGTCCGTTTCTAATGGAAGCCCCATTGTGAAGAGCAAGATATTGCGGCTGATCCCTTTTTGGCGATCTGCTTGGCGCACTCGGTTCTCCGTTGAAATCAACAAAAGCTCTATTTGGTCTACATCTTGATCGCCAACAAACCCCTCCTCTTCTAAAGCTTTCGTTTCTTCAAAGGTGGCTCGAAGGTTAGCTGCTGAAGAATCCAATACCCGGTAATTCTCTTCAGATATTAGCACTTGAGCATACAATTGAATAATTGCATTCGTGATTTCAAATTCCGATTTCACCTTAATTTTTTCAGATAACTCTAAAAAGACCTTAACACTTTTGGTGGCGACAATGTACGATCCATCAAAAATCAGCTGACGTGCGGTTACTTCGGCTCCAATGTTTTGCGGTGTTCCGAAAGCAATTTCAATGAGGTCATCCGGATCAGATCCAGGAACAAAACTCCCAGGAATTTGCTGTTTGGGCACTATGAAGAAATTGTTGTAGGTCGATCGCGCATCTACTTGTGGCAAACCAATGGCCAACGTTTCTTTCACTAATTTCTTCGCCTTTTCAATCTCAAATTCGGCATCGCGCAAAGCGTAACTATTCACTTTTGCATAATCGATGGCCTCTTTAAGAGAGTAGCTCGAAGGCTCCTGTGCTTGTGAGAATATAGGCACGAGCAGTGCCAAAATCCATAATTTTTTTAATGCTTCCATTTCTTATCTAAAATCAATTTATCGAGGTAGGCTAACCCCTTAGGTGAGCAAATGCCGCGTAAGTGATACTCTAAACTCACGTGACTTATTAAGGTCATATCGTAATCTTCCGTCGGAAACCATTGCGTATCGGTCATTATTTCGGCTTTACCGTAATACATGTACGCAATGAGTTTCGTATTTATATTTTTCCGGTACAGCCCTTCTTCTATACCTCGTTCGAGGTTGTTTTGAATAGTATCCATAAACTCTTTAAAGCGCGTGTCATCCATTGATTTCCACGTAGCCGGATAATATCGTTGTAGTTGAAACTTAGTCGCTGGATTGTGCGATTCCACCATAGTACACATGAAGTCATCGAGCATAAACATATGGTCAATGGCATTGCCTTCTTGGGAGCGAATCTTCCGCACTTGGGGAATCACTTGTTCCATTAAGAATTGAAAAGACTCATGAACCAGCTCGGCTTTATTGCTCACAAACTGATACAAGGTCTTTTTCGAAATCGCCAATTCACGGGAAACATCGTCCATGGTAACGCTTCGAACGCCCAAACTCATGAACATGCGCAGTGCTTCTTTTCGAATTTTATTCTTTAACTCTTCTTCCATTTCGGCTGCAAATATAATACATGTACTAACACGGAAACATTTTAAATAAAAAATGTTTCCGTTATTTCAATGTTTCCTAGAGGTTAATTATCGGTCTTGGCCTACTCGGCCAGATAAAATCGGCCCGTGAGGGCCTCAGCTTTTACCGCGAAATAAATTCACCAAGGCCTGATTTCAACGACCTCCTTTCTTAACTTTGGGCCGTGAATTGAATTCAAATGAGCATGAAAAGGACCAAGGTTGCAGCCGCATTGAAAGGAGCATTAGTAGGACAAGAAATTATTGTGAAAGGATGGGTGCGTCATTTTCGCAGCAATCGATTTATCGCATTAAATGACGGTTCGTGTCACACCAATATACAGGCAGTAGTAGATCACGAAAACACCCCAGAAGAAATTATCCGACAAATTTCTGTGGGCGCTTGCTTGGCTATAACCGGCACGCTGGTTGAAAGTCAAGGCCAGGGACAGAACGTAGAAATTCAGGTATCTGAACTGGAAATTCTCGGTGGGGCCGATCCGGAAAAATACCCACTTCAACCAAAAAAGCATTCACTTGAATTCTTGCGCGAAATCGCCCATTTACGACCAAGAACGCAAACTTTTGGAGCCGTTTTCCGCATCCGACACGCAATCGCTTTTGCCATTCACAAATACTTTAACGACCAAGGATTCTATTACATGCACACGCCGGTGATTACCGGATCAGATGCAGAAGGTGCTGGAGAAATGTTTCAAGTAACCACCCTCGACCTTAACGCACCCGCGAAAAACGACCATGGCGAAGTTGATTTCAAATCCGACTTTTTCGGGAAAGCGACGAACCTGACCGTTTCCGGTCAACTGGAAGCGGAATTGGGGGCTATGGCCTTGGGTCAGGTTTATACATTTGGCCCGACCTTTCGGGCAGAAAACTCCAATACAAGTCGCCATTTAGCCGAATTCTGGATGATTGAGCCCGAGGTGGCCTTTGCCGATTTAATCGACAACATGGACCTTGCCGAAGACTTCCTGAAATACGTTATTGGATACGTTCTCGAGCATTGCGACGAAGATCTTACCTTCCTGGAAAACCGGCTTCTCGACGAAGAAAAAACCAAACCACAAGCAGAGCGATCGGCGAAAAGCTTGAAAGAAAAACTCGCCTCTGTAAAAGACAACGAGTTTAAACGAATCAGCTACACCGAAGCCATTCAAATTCTAAAGAATTCAAAGCCAAATAAAAAGAAGAAGTTTAAATACCTCATCGAAGAGTGGGGCGCAGATCTTCAAAGTGAACACGAGCGCTTCCTGGTAGAAAAGCATTTCGAATGTCCGGTTATTCTCTATGATTATCCCGCAAAAATCAAAGCTTTCTACATGCGCTTGAATGAAGACGGTCAAACGGTGCGTGCAATGGATATCTTATTCCCGGGGATCGGCGAAATAGTTGGAGGCTCACAAAGAGAAGAGCGCTACGAAATTCTTCAAGAAAAAATTAAGGAGTTTGACATCCCGGAAGAAGAATTGTGGTGGTACATGGAAACACGGCAATTTGGAACCGCTCCACACAGTGGTTTCGGCTTGGGCTTTGAACGATTGGTTCAGTTTGTTACCGGAATGGGAAATATTCGTGATGTTATTCCATTCCCTCGATTCCCCGGTAGCGCAGAGTTCTAAATCTTTCCTACTTTTGGTGTGGTACGACTTTTGATGGTCGCTTAAGCAACCACACCTAAACTATGCTAAGACAGCAGCTACAACAGAAGCTCAGCCAGAAGTTATCTCCGCAGCAAATTCAGCTGATGAAGATGATTCAGCTTCCGCTGCAAGCGCTAGAACAGCGTGTTAAGCAAGAATTAGAAGACAATCCTGCATTAGAGGAAGGCTCCTTAGATTTTGAATCGGAATCCTCTACCGAATTCGATGATTACGAGGATCGTGAGTCAAGCACCATTGAAGCCGAGGACATCAACGTTGATGAATACTTGAGCGACGATGAAATTCCGAGTTACCGACTCCATGCGAATAACCATTCCGCAGATGATGAGGAAACCAGAGTTCCCGTTACTGCGGGCGCCAGTTTTACGCAGGGACTTTTGGATCAACTTTCTATGGTTTCTCTGGAACCAGAAATAGAAGAAATTGCGGAGTACCTCATAGGGACTATTGATGACGACGGTTACATTCGTCGCGAACTAATGGCCATTCTCGACGATCTGGCTTTTACCCGAAACTTATTTACTACCTACGACAAACTTGAAGAAGCTTTGGAAGCGGTGCAAACGTTGGATCCACCAGGAATAGGTGCCCGGGACCTGCAAGAATCGCTATTACTTCAGTTAAAAAGGAAACGCCCTTCTCCGGGCGTAACAGCTGCCAAAGAAATTCTTAATCGCTGTTTTGATGAATTTACCAAGAAGCACTACGAGCGCATTGAGAAAAAACTCGACATCAGTGAAGATCAACTTAAAGATGCGGTAGAAGAAATAATAAAGCTCAATCCCAAGCCTGGAGCGTCCGCTGCTCAGAATGTGCGCGGAGCCGAGCAAGTGATTCCAGACTTCACCATTCGCATAGTAGAAGGCGAACTCGAATTAACTCTAAATTCAAGGAATGCACCCGAGTTAAACGTAAGCAGGAGCTACAATGAAATGCTCCAACACTTTCAAAAAACAAAAGAGCGTGCCAACAAAGAACAAAAAGAAGCGGTACTGTTTGTAAAGCAAAAACTCGACTCCGCGAAGTGGTTCATAGATGCAATAAAGCAACGTCAGCACACGCTGTACATTACCATGCAATCAATTATGAATCGCCAGCGCGACTATTTTCTTTCCGGGGACGAACGACAATTACAGCCAATGATTCTTAAGGACATTGCCGACGAAATTCAGATGGATATTTCAACCGTTTCGCGGGTAGCCAGCAGTAAGTATGTCCAAACGCCCTATGGAACATTTTTGATTAAAAACTTCTTCAGCGAGTCAATGACGAATGAAGAGGGAGAGGAAGTCTCGACGCGGAAAATCAAGAAAATATTGGAAGATTTGATTTCAGAGGAGGATAAGCGCAAACCGATTACGGATGAAAAGTTAGCCGGTGCGTTAAAGGAAAAGGGCTTTCCTATTGCCCGACGCACAGTGGCCAAATATCGCGAACAGCTCAATATTCCGGTGGCTCGATTAAGAAAACAGCTCTGATGAGACTTTTTTCGAAATTTCTCTCTTATCTGCTACACCCGCTGATTATTCCAACCATCGGTGTTCTTGTGATCGACACCTTTTCGTCTATAAAAATTCCGGACGAATACTTCTACCTGTATATGGGTATTGTATTTGTCGGGACCTATGCCTTACCATCGCTATTGGTTTTGTTGCTTTTGGTTCTGGGCTTTGTAAGCGAACTGGAAATGCCTCATCGGCACGATCGGAACGCGCCGCTATTATTGGCAGCCATATCTGTGTATTCCACCGAGCGACTCCTCGAACGGCTTTACGCTCCTTATGACATCTTGCTTTTTTTGACCGGTATTTCACTGGCTTTAATTTTAGCATTTTTTGTCAATCTAAAAATTAAAGCCAGTGTTCACATCGCCGGTATGGGCGGACTCACGGCCGGGGTTCTAGCACTGTCCATTCATACGCAATTAAATCTCTTTTTTGTACTTGCGCCCATCATACTCCTTACCGGTCTCCTCGGAACAGCCCGCATCAAACTAAAAGCCCACCAGCCTTCCGAAGTGTACCTCGGATTTCTGGTGGGCTTTATTCCCGTATTTGGGATTATGATGCTTTAGAAAGCGATAATCGATAAGCCAATTGTTAGGGCTTGACCGCTTAATGAAGTCTCTTGAACATCATTCAAATTAGCTCCGTCGAATAAATCGGCCAGCGAATAAGTAACGTTGATCGCTCCTTCGCCGAAACCTACACGCAGTACGGCATCCGCATAAAATGGATTCGTTCCCGTTAACCCGAAGTGCTTCACACTGTACGTACCTTCCTTGTAGTAGTTTACCGTTGAGTAGTTCCAGCCTAAGCGAACACCCGCATGCACTTTAAAGTAGCCTCCATTTGGATTCTGTGCTCCGCGGTAACGGAATTCAATAGGCACGTAAAACCTGCGAAAGGTTGTCCGGTTTCGCGTTGGGTCTTCACCATCTTCCAAAAGACGCCAAACGGTTTGACCCGCATCCGGTGTGTTCGGAGTATTGATGCTTCCATTTAAATTCGAATTGACCTGAGTCCATCCCATCCCTAATCCAATAGCTACGCTACTATTGGAATTTCCAATGCTAAAGTCTCGGTACGCGGTAAAAAAATGCGACCAACTGAATCGGCCCGATTGATCAATGGGGTCGGCACCTTGTAATAAGGGCGTTCCAATGTCGTAGATGAACAGTTCTCTTCCGAATTGCTCTTGCGCCGTAGCGGATAATCCGCCCGCTAGGGCGAGAAAGAATAGTAGTTTTTTCATAGCTCTAAATTAAAAAACCCTCGGAATATTCGTTCCAAGGGTTCTAAAAATTTCAATGGGCCTTGTTATACAACTCCCTGATCGATCATGGCATCGGCCACTTTTACGAATCCAGCTACGTTGGCACCTTTTACGTAATCCACATAGCCATCGGCATCTGTTCCGTACTTTACACAGGCACGGTGAATGTCTTTCATGATATCGAGTAAACGACCATCCACTTCTTCGCGAGACCAACTCAAACGAAGTGAATTCTGACTCATTTCAAGTCCAGATGTGGCCACACCGCCCGCATTACTCGCCTTCCCAGGAGCAAATAGAATTTTACTCTTGTGGAAAACTTCAATGGCTTCCGGCGTACACGGCATATTGGCTCCTTCTGAAACGCAAATCGTTCCATTATTTACCAAGGCTTGCGCTTCATCGCCGTTCAATTCGTTCTGCGTCGCACAGGGCAATGCAATATCGCATTGAAGCGACCACGGCCGCTCGCCAGCATGGAACGCAGCACTCGAATATTTCTCGGTGTACTCGCTAATACGTCCTCTCCGATTGTTTTTAATGTCCATGATGTAGGCGAGCTTTTCCGCATCGATACCCGCTTCATCGTGAATATATCCACCCGAATCGCTCATCGCAATTACTTTGGCTCCTAGTTGGGTGGCCTTTTCACAGGCGTATTGAGCCACATTCCCAGACCCCGAAATCACGACTACTTTGTCGCGCAAATTCTTCCCTTTGGTTTCCAACATCTGCTCTGCGAAGTACACGTTTCCGTATCCGGTTGCTTCTGGGCGAATAAGACTTCCTCCCCAGTTGGCTCCTTTCCCGGTAAGTACTCCGGTAAACTCATTTCTAAGTCTTTTATACTGTCCAAACATGTAGCCAATTTCACGCCCGCCTACGCCAATGTCTCCGGCAGGAACGTCTGTATTTGGTCCAATGTGTCGGGATAACTCCGTCATAAAGCTTTGACAAAAACGCATGACTTCATTATCGGATTTGCCTTTTGGATTAAAGTCAGAACCTCCTTTACCACCACCCATAGGAAGCGTAGTAAGCGAATTCTTAAAGACTTGCTCAAAGGCTAAAAACTTTAAAATACTCAGGTTCACAGAGGGGTGAAAACGAAGACCTCCTTTATAAGGTCCAATGGCGGAATTCATTTCAATCCGAAAACCTCGGTTGATTTGAACCGCTCCGGCATCGTCGATCCAAGGCACTCGAAACATCAAAACCCGCTCTGGCTCGACCATCCGGTCGAGAATTTTGTGGTCTTTATATTTCGGATGTTGCTCGATGAAAGGAATCACCGTTTCGGCCACTTCGTGGACCGCCTGTAAAAATTCAGGTTCATTTGGATTCTTTGCGGTTACGCGATCCATGAACTCCTTTTGTGTAGCGTTCATAAACAGAAGAATAGTGTAGTTACTACGGCAAAAGTAGGAGAATTTCTTTTGGTACGACACGCATTTGAACGAATCGTATTTATATCGGTCAATGCCACTCTTTGGCCCCGGTCATTTGTAGGTTCGAGGAATGAATAAAAGTGAACTAGAATCCCGCTTGGCGCTGACTCAAATTGATGGACTCGGACCGGTAAAAATTCGGAAACTTATCTCCCTTGCGGGAAATGCCCAAGTACTCTTTAACCCAGGTCCCGAATTATTCCTGAAGGCAGGAAAAGGCTTACAAGAGGCGCTTACTTCGATCAGCGCTCAATCCGGAAAAGCCCATTTATGGGCAAAAAAGAAAGTGGCCCTTCTACAGAAATCTGATTTTACAACCGTATCCTTCGATGAACCGGGATATCCTATTCAGCTTGGACGCTGCCATGACGCCCCTCCTTTGTTGTTTATAAAAGGGAATCTGGCGTTAACACATTCCCGCACTGTAGCCATTGTCGGCACCAGAAAGGCAACACAATACGGTATCGACTTTACCCGCGAGCTCGTGGATTATCTTTCCCCATACGGTGTCGTTATTATTTCGGGTTTGGCCCACGGAATCGATGCCATTGCGCACCAACGCGCCCTGGAAAACGGGATTCCTACTTGGGCGGTTCTCGGCCACGGATTCGATCGAATTTACCCGAGCAGAAACCGAAGTTTGGCAAATCAAATGCTGGAAACAGGCGGTTGGATTACCGAATTTGTTCCCGGACTCAAGCCGGAACGGGAAAACTTCCCAAAAAGGAACCGAATCATTGCCGGACTCTGTGATGTGTGTATTGTGATCGAAGCAGCCCGAAAAGGCGGCGCGTTGATTACCGCCGAATTGGCGAACAGCTATGGCCGAGACGTAATGGCCCTTCCGGGCCGATGTTCCGATACCTATTCACAAGGTTGCAACTCATTGATCCGAACCCATAAAGCTCATTTAATTGAACGACCCTTCAATGTTCCTGAACTCCTCAACTGGGAAAAGAAAGGCGTACCGCAACAAGCTAAAATCCATTTCGATTTAACCGCCGATGAAACCTCCTTATTGAGTTTTTTTCCGCCACCACAACAGCGCATTTCGATCAATGAACTCAGTATCGCCGCTGAAATGACCGTACCCGAGACCCTCGCTTTATTACTTCAATTGGAATTAAAAAGTGCCATCCGTTCATTCGGTGGCGGATACTTTAGCCGATAAAATCAACTTTTGACTACATTGGAGGCATGCAGCTCCGCTTTTTGATCATCCTTCTTTCTTTCTTCGCCCTCCCTAGCCTGGGGCAAAGTATTCAAGGCACCATAATCGACAAGGCATCGGGCAGTCCACTTCCCAGAGCAAATGTGGTCGTGCGAGGAACGGCCATCGGAACTTCTTGTGACACTTTGGGTCGATTCACATTAGACCTACCTGCGGGTAGTTACACCCTCGATTTCAGCTATTTGGGCTTTTACGCACAGGCATTTAAAAACCTGGTGATTTCAGATTCGATCAATCGTCCACTTCGCATTGACGTCGCCCTTGAGCCAGCGGAGGAATACCTTACAGCGGTCACGGTAACCGCCGGGAAATTTGATCAAGCATTGGAAGAAGTGACCGTTTCACTCGATATTATAAGCACCCGACTCATAGAGAATAAAAACACCTATCTCGTTCAGAATGTATTAGAACAGTATTCAGGCATCAATATCACCGACGACCAAGCAAATATTCGCGGGGGAAGCGGATGGAGCTATGGGGCGGGAACACGCGTTCAAGTTTTGCTCGATGGGCTCCCCATGATTGATGGTGGATCGGGGCAAGTTCAATGGAAGTCTATTCCGACCGAATTAGTGGAGCAAATAGAAGTCATCAAAGGAGCAAGTAGTGCCCTTTATGGTTCATCGGCACTAAACGGCGTAATCAACGTGCGAACCAAACCGGCCAGTGACTCCCTAATTACAGAACTCACACTTTTTTCCGGCGTATACGGAAATCCCCCGCGATCCGAACTAAAGTGGTGGTCCGGACCGCAAACATTTTCAGGTTTAAATTGGCGGACATCGTGGTCCGACGGTGCCGACGGAATTACACTCGGCGGCCATGCTTTGCGCGACGACGGTTTCGAGTACAACGTGGAAGACCATAGAATGCGGCTGGAAGGCGGCTGGAACCATCGAGCCGGAGGCTCCCAATGGGAATACGGTCTCAATGCGAATATAAACTACCGAAAAAGTGGAGATGCGCTTATTTGGAATTCAGAAGAAGAAGGGTACATACCGCTCGATAGTTTGAGTACGGTTACCGAGGCAAATTTTGTATATCTAGATCCGTATGCAATTTGGCGGGGAAATCGCTGGGTACATCAGTTGAAAGGTCGCTTTCTCACCAACAACAATATAAGTCGGTCCGAAACAAATAACTACGATAATGCTTTCCAAACCTACTACACCGAATATCAGGGTCAGTACTTTTTAGATGAATCTTTCGCCCTCACGGGCGGATTAGTCAACAGTTGGAGCCTTGTTGACGCCGAACTCTTTCAAGGCGAACACGACAGTTACAATTTAGCCGGGTATCTTCAACTCGATAAGAAATACGGAAAATTGAATTTTTCGCTTGGCGGTCGATACGAGTATTTTCGGTTGAATGAAACCACTTACAGCAGGCCCGTTTTGAGAAGCGGAATAAACTATGCGCTTTCAAAAGCGACCTTCTTTCGGGCCAGTTTTGGCCAAGGATATCGCTTTCCTACTATGGCTGAAAAATTTACTTCCGCCA
>CBFIAJ010000052.1:0-10389 GCA_965660515.1 Flavobacteriales bacterium
TTGTACTACCTAGCCACGTGGACGATAAACCGATACCGATACGATTATGCCCCTATTGGTCGTATCGTTTCGAATCCTACTTATTATCGATCCACTACTTCTCATGCTCGTTTTGGAGCGCAGGTGATGTATTTTCCTCCTACACGAGTGCAAATCGGTTGGCGAAACTCGGGATTGGGGGCATCGTTGGGGGTGAAAATCAGATAGTGTTTAATTAAATCGGATGTTGTATTTTTGGCCACCTCCATGGGGCTATAGCTCAGCTGGCTAGAGTACTTGCCTGGCAGGCAAGGGGTCAGGGGTTCGAATCCCCTTAGCTCCACAGAATTAAGTGAAGCAACCCGTTTACCGCAAGGTGAGCGGGTTTTTCTTTTTACGCGAGTAGCGTTTCACGCTAACGAGCGAGAAAAGAAAAACCAGCGAGCGGCCGATAGGCCGTGTGGGTTGCTTCATTTATTATGTCGCGCCTGCCGATCACGCCGAGGAGCGGAGCGACGTAGGCGTAATCCCCATAGCTCCACCTTAAGTGGAAGTTTGACTACTTCGGTTATTGGGTTCGATTGGTTACCAAACAGTTTTTTTGGTCACCTTGGAACAACCGCAAATGTTAATACCATAATTTCCTTTTCTCGATTGTAAAAATCGTTTCTATGTGAATCACTCTTTCGAAACTTTCTTCATAAGCTTCATTGCAGAGTTCACCGTTAATCAAAACGGTTAAAAAAAAATGCTTTAAACTGAAAGCATTTATCGCCGTCGGCGATTTCGAGCTCACCCATGAGTAAATAGCCAAAAGGGCTGAACCAATTTTTTCCGAACTTCTCTGCATTGCCCTATCTTTACCTCAATGGACTAATATGAAGCCCACCTTGCTATTCAACCCTTTCAATTATATCGTTTTACATCGCCTGGCCCTATTTATCGTTTTGGCAGCCTTCGTGTCGTGCGCGAAAGACGATACGGGTGCGCCTCTAGAGGATATTCCGACCGCTAGGGAGACCCAAATCCTCAGTTGGTTGCAGCAGCAACAGTTGGCGAACGGACTTTTAGAAAGCACGGAGAACAACAATACGGTATCGCTGTACGATCAATCGTTGGCGGCGATGACCTTTATGCTGTACAATGAAGTCGATCGAGCAGAAATGATTTTCGACTTTTTTAATGATTGTCGAGAGAGTGAACTAAATCAAGGTGTGGGCGGGTTTTCTCAGTTCCGCGACCGAAATGGCATCCCCGGTGGCCACCGCTGGATGGGCGATAACGCCTGGTTGCTCATCGCGCTCAACAATTATAAGGCCCTAACGGGCCGATCGGAATACGACGCCCTTCGAGCCGATTTATCCACTTGGCTTCAGGCGCTTCAAGACACCTCCGACGGAGGACTTTGGGCCGGATACAATGCCCAAAATCAACGCCTATCGTATAAAGTGACCGAAGGAAATATAGATGCTTTTAATGCCATTTCCGGATACACCCCCTTTCACCAAGAGCTGCTCCATTTTCTCGAGATCCATCGATGGAACCTGGAAGACCAAACCTTGTTGGCATGGCCTGATAACCCGCCGTATGCCTACGCGGTAGACTGCACAAGTTGGGCCTATTGCCTATTTCCGAATTACCCTCATTCTTCCCTTGGTACGGCCCAACGCTTTTTGAATACACAAACATCAACCCTTACGGGAAACACCATTGAAGGATACGATATCGATGAAGATCGCGACGCTATTTTTATGGAGGGAACGGGTCAAATGGCCTTGGCGTGGAAGCTCTCGGGGAATTCTTTTCAATACGAACGTTTTATTGCGGAGCTCGACAAGGGCTTTGTCTTGAGCACGGCCCATCCTGAATCCGGAGGGTTTCCCTACGCTTCCAATCCGGGAACCGCCTACGGAAGCGATCCCTATTGGAACGGTGCCGATACCGAAATTGCGGTTTCACCAGGGGCGTGGTACCTTTTTGCTCTTCGTGGATTTAACCCATTCGCAGTAGAACGCCAAAAAAACATGCCGACCACGGACCAGTTTTGGCGGAGCGAGTAAATGAAGTTTATTCGTTTTTATGAATAGGAAGTGCATACAAAACATGTTCCTCCGTTTCATGCAAAACCGGAAAATCAAGTTTCATTTCGGCCGGAAGTAGGGCGTGAGTAACCTCCGGATAGAGTTTCTTGATATTCAAAAAATCTTCTTCATTCAATGCGGTAAAATTCGCCCGAAACTGCCCATCTCTGCGGAGTTCATTTCCGTGGTTCAATAAAATCAAGCGCTTTTTCCACTCCGAAAGATCTGCCGGGTTTTGAGGAGCGTGCTTGTAGGATACAAAAACGGGCCGTTCATAATCTACGTACCAATAATAGTTAATGGGCCAAATGCAGAAGACATTGTTTTCGGAAGTACGAGCGCGCACGAATTCAACCATCTCCAAATCTTGAGGATGATTGGAAGTAAACGTTTTTGAAGAGAGCGTAGCCGTGGAAAAGAGTTTATAGGTCGGAGAAATGGAAACTACAATCACCAATAATAGTACAACAAGCTTACCCCGGCCTCGCATATAGTTTTTCCATTGAGGTCTTTTTTCGAATGCCAATCCGATCCCTCCAATCAAAGTAGCCAAGGGTAAGAATCCGTCCGCTAAACGGAAAAAGTAATAGCGCAAAGCCGATACGGGCCCCCAAAAGTATATTGCAATTCCGACCGCGCACAAAAGGCTCATCATGAGGCAGTAAAGGGCTAACTGGCGAAGATTCGATTTCGAAGCAAAACGCCAAATGACACTATTGAGGAGGGTAAAGAAAGTTAGAAAAACCCACCAAGTAGTCGGAAACTCAGAAGGCACTAAATGGTGGGGTACGCGAAACTGTACATAGGTTTCCCAGGCCTTATCGGCCTGATGAGCGGGAACCATGAAGAGCTGATAAACGATGCCGTACAATCCGACCGCTCCCGCAATCAGGAAAGCGATCGTTCCTTTGACCCACGTTTTCATTGGCGTTTCGCCGAGGTATAATTGCACTCCAAAAACAGGAAGCAAGCAGAATGCGCTATAGGCGCCTATAAGTAAATGAAAAGAGAGCGCGGCACCCGCAAAAGCCAAACTTGAAACATGTTTTTTTTGGATCGCGCACGCTACTGATAATAGAACAAAGGCGTAGGCAAATACTTTCGTATCGAGTGCGCCGACCATCCATTCTTTGGCGCCAAATCCGTGGTGAAAAAGAAGCAAGTACATCGAAAACGGAATCAAAAACACCGCGAAAGGAAGCTCAGGTAAAGTCGCTTTTTTGAGACGGACTAAGGCCCAAGAAAAAACGAAGTAGCTTATTAATCGGCCCGAAACGAGGGCCGGCACCAAGCCAAAAGTGTCGATACTCCAGCCAACCGAATAGCTAAATAAAAACCGATACGGGATATGTAAATGCAAGTACCAATCCGCGGTTAACCAGTCAAGGTTATAAAAGGCCCGCGCATAGGGAAGCACGTCTATTTCATTGCCGTCGAATTGAAAGCGAAACAGAAATATGACGAGTAAAACAAAAAGCGTCGCCACCTCGCCTAAGGTGCCGACTCCTTTTTTCTTGTTTTCCAATGAATGAGCGGTATTCACAGGGCGCAAGTTAATGGAAAAGATGATCGATCGCTTTGTAGTCGAGAATCGACTCTAGCCTTACTTTTTTGGCTTCAAAATTCCTTCGTCAATGAGTACTTGAAACGATTCTTCCATAGTCTCCTGCAGCGGTCGGAAAGTAATGCCTAGTTCATTTTTAATCTTCGAATTATCGGCCCGCCAGGGAATATTTACATTCGTGCGAACGAAGTGTCGCGAGAACGATTTATCAACGAACGAGCCCACAGCCATAAGTAACCATTTCGGAATGGCTTTCCTGGGCAGGGGAAATTGATCGCCGTATTTTGGAAGTAATACGGTTCCCATTTCTAAGAAACTGGTATTGTGCGCCGAGGTAATATAACGTCCATTTGCTTCAGGCGTAAAACCAGCCTTAAAATGAGCTTCCGCTACATCCCGAACATCTACCACACCAACCCCCAAATTTGGAGCGCCCATTTTCATTTCGCCGCCGCCAAACATTTTCAAAACATTAATACTTTCCGATGTTGCGTTTTTAACATTGAAAGCCGGACCCATCACAAAACTCATATTGATCGTCACGAGATCCCAACGACTTTGGGCTTTTTCCATTTCCCACGCCTTTTTCTCGGCAAGTGTTTTTGAATAAGAATAAGGTTGGTAATCGAGCGAGGAGGTGTTGTTCCAAACGGCTTCTGTCAATTGTCCTCCCGGTGCATTTACGGTGTCAATGGCATCTCCGTAAATGGCGGCACAACTACTGGTTACCACCACGCGCTTCACTGAGGAAACCTCATTGGCCGATAGAAGCACGTTTTCCGTTCCTTTTACCGCCGGTTCAATGAGTTCTTTTTGTGGATCTTTCACAGAATTCAAAAAAGGAGATGCGGTATGAAACACCAATTCGCAACCCTCCATTCCTTCTCGGTACGATCCGGGAATCATTAAATCACCCGAGAAGAATTTAATGCTTCCGGGCGCCGTTTTGGCCGCTTCGGTCAAATGCGCGGCTTTGGCTTCGTTCTCTGGGTTCCGAACCGCGGCATGAACCGTGACTCCCTCATCGAGTAATTTTTTAACCAACCAACTGGCTACGTATCCGTTTGCTCCTGTGACAAGTACAGGTTTCGATTTATCAATTTCCATAATGTGCTTTTTTTCTCTGGCGAAGTACATGCAAGGTACATCTTCAATAACGCAGAATGCGCAAACATGTGCACAAAAACCTCGATAGCGCGGATAATTATGCCCTTCGGGCAGATTCTTACCTTTGGCTCTTTAACAATGGCCCTAATGCCGCGATTTTTAAAAAAGAATGCCTTCTGGATCGCACTAATGACCTCAATATTCATTGGGGTCTTGGTAGCCGTAAATGGTTGGACATTCTATAAAACCAATGATGATATTGGCCTAATGTACCGCGTAATGGGCGAGTGGTTTATTTCCAAACCGACCCCGTTTACACTATTTCTTCATTACGATTGGTCGCGGTTTTTAATATTGCTTTATTCCTGGATGCCCCTAGTACCGTGGTACCCCATTCTATTAATGATTGGTGTAGTCGTGTTCAATACAACCCTTCTCTATTACCTTTTACGGCGCTTCAGAAGTACGGGAGCCATGATTTACTTGCTCTACATGACCGCCGGCGGATACCTCCTTTTTGTTGAATTGCAGTTTACTATTTCCGCGGCGTGCTGGGCGGCGGTCGGACTCACACTTATTGTGCGGGGAATAAAAAATCAAAGGCCCGTTTATCTTATTCCGCTCGGAATGCTCTTTTTTTGGCTCGGATTTATGATTCGCTTCAAGGCCGGTTTGCTCATGCTTGCCCTTGCCCTTCCCATCATGATGTACTTCGCTTTTAGGCAATGGAAAGTAGGACGAAAGAGGAAAAGCGCCTTCGGCGCGATGATTTTCGCAGCGCTTCTCCTCGTTTCTCTGGGTCTTAATTTGCGCAATGAAAATGCGTATTCTGAAAATGATGCTTGGGCTCAATTTATAGAACAAAATAAGTATCGAGCCGAACTTCACGATTTCAAAGCGTGGGAATCCATAGGCCCCGAGGAACAAGAAGAAATACTGGCTGAAATAGGGTGGAGCCACAATGACATGGCCCTTTTTAATGAATGGTACTTTTGGGATAACAAGCGCTTCAACCTGAAAAACTATCGAGTAATTGCCAATCAATCGGACCCCTTCCGCGCGGCCATATCGTCAATACCGCAGCGGTGGACCAACAGCTTGTTTCGCCCGTACTTTTACGCGGCATTCATCGCCCTGGTTCTAATTTATATTACCAGCAAAAAAAAGAAACGCGAAAAACGGTTACTGCTGATTTCCGTCGTCGGCATGCTCGTACTCCTTTTGGTGTTTGTAGTATTCATGAAGCCCGCGCCAGAACGAGTGAGTTACGGATTAATGGCCGCCATGTTGCTGGGTTCGGCCACATTTTCGCGTCCGAATAGAAAGTACCAATTCGGAATGTTGGCAAAAGGGGTGCTTTTAGTGGGAGTAGCGATCTCATTCATCAACGGCGCCGACGTCCGCCGAAAAATCAAGTACAGTCAAAAAAGGAAGAAAGAAATTATTGAAATTCAACAGACGCTCGATTCATTCCAAAATGCCAAACTCCTAATTTGGGGAGGTAGCTATCCGTGGAAGGGAATAGATCCGTTTTCGATGGACTTGCTCCGAGAGTCGTCGCCAGCCCTTTTAATTGGTGCGTTACAGCAAACTCCGGCAATTCGTCAACAATCGATGGCGATGGGAATAGGCGATCCATTTAAATCGCTCGTAAGTGAAGAAAATGTGTTTCTATTGTTACGACGGCCCGATTTAACCAAGAATCAGCACCTTATTGATGTTTATTGCCGAGAACATTTTGATACCCATTTGGAATGGACGTTCACGAAAGAGGTGGGTGATTATATTCTAGTGCAGGCGAAACAAGCCGAAAAGGTGATCACTGCCGAAACGGCAATCACTTCAAAAGAATTTCAATTTCGTCCGTAAAGAAAAAGCTCTCACCTCCGGCTCCGGGATGCCAATCTTGCAGGACTCCGGCGTTTTCATAAACGATTTTAATTTCATTCACCGTAACCGGCAACGAGTCTGGAGCTTCAAAGGAAATATCGCGCCGTTGAGGCGCAGAATCAACAAGGGCTTCCTCACTTAAATCGACCCTTTCCCAAAGCACCCATTCGCTTTTTTCATTGCGTCGTGAATACACGGAAACGCTTTTCGGAAAGGCAATCCACGCGCCGATATCTTTTAGCAAGCCCACCTTTATTGTTTGGGTCTCCACGGCCCGATGGCTTTGAATACGCAATTCAGCATCACTTCCTTGGATACCCACCCAATGGCCCTTGCGCCAATCTACTTCACCGGTTATTCCATCGACCATGCTTTTTGGTCCGCCCGCGGTATATTGACTATTCGGAATGCCCTCCTCCCAAGAGGCGGTAAACTGGTCGTTCTGTTTTTGCACATCGGCATAGGCTATTTGCTTGCCCGTTCCGAAATGAACAACAGAGGCCTCAATTCTGGTGTTTTCTTTAATGAGCACCACTGCACGATCTTTCTTGTATTTCACCTTAGCGCCCTCGGCAGCAACGCGGACCGATCCGGCCGTGAGGCCGATAACCTCGGCTTTTACTTTACCCGAATAAGTGCGCGGAACAAGAATTTCGGGCGCGGGCGGCGTTGAATTATTAAGACTCGTGCGATATAATTCGAGTCGTCCAAATGAAGTAGGTGACGAACTCCTTTCAACATGCCATAAACCGCCCTCATTGAGCTGATCATGTGTGAACCATGTTCGATCGTTTTCCACAGTTGAAGCCTCCGCTTTTGCACGATCCATTGAAGGATTTTTAGCCCAGCTACGAATATACGGTCCGGCTCCTTCAGCAATCAGGGTTAGTTTTTTACCCGAGGGAACTTGAAGTTCTAGCCGATCCCAAAACGGCGTTGAAAGAGCGTATTTATCGGTTCCCGGAACAAGCGGGTACATGCCCCAACTAGCCATTACGAACCAAGCACTCATTTGACCACAGTCTTCATTCCCCGACAAACCGTCGGGAGCATTCTGATAGAACTTCTCCATGATCTCCCACACACGGGCTTGCGTTTTGTGCATACTGTCCGTGGCATTGTATAAATAGGCGATATGATGCGAGGGCTCGTTGCCATGAGCGTATTGACCAATGAGTCCGGTGATGTCGCTTTGATCGCGACCAGTAGTTTCCGAAGGGGCGGTAAAGAGCGCTTCGAGCTGATGAAACAATGCCGCCTCACCCGAAGCGAAACCCAAGTATTCGGCCAAACTTTTTTTCCACGCATCAATATCTTGAACCGGTGCAAAACTGTATTGGTAGCTGTTGGCTTCGGTATAATGGTTGTTTACCTGCCGCGGATCAAAAGGGGTTAAGAAAGACCCATTGGATCGAGGGCGCATCCAACCTGTTTTTGGGTCGAGTAGGCTTCGGTAGCCGGTGGCGCGTTGATTAAAATGCAAGGCTAATTCCGGTTTCCCGAGTCGTTCCATTGCCCAAGAAATACAAGCATCATCGTAGGCGTATTCGAGGGTTTTACTCACCGATTCGCTTTCGTCCTCAATGCTCAGAAATCCGTATTTACGATAGGCTTCCAAACCATATAAATCGGCTTCGGCTGTTTCTACCAGCGCCTTCACGGCGCGAGCAGTATCAATGGGGTATCCTTTGGCCAAGGCATCTGCAATGACGGAAACGCTGTGATAGCCAATCATACAATTCGTTTCGTTGGCGGCTAATTCCCACACGGGAAGGCGACCGTATTGATCGTGCATATCGAGCATTCCATTCAAGAATTCTCGGGTGCGTTCGGGCTGGGTTATCGCGTAAAGTGGATGAGCGGTTCGATACGTATCCCAAAGCGAAAAAATAGTGTAGTGACGATTGCTTGTATCGGTATGTATTTGATCGTCCATACCTCGATAGCGGCCGTCTGCATCGCTCCATAAATTAGGAACGGAATAAGCATGGTACAAGGCCGTGGCGTAAATGGATCGCCAATCGGAATCGGAATGATAGGCGATGCTTTTACTGAGTTCTTGTTCCCACTGTTCCAATGACTGTTGATGGAGGGTGTCAAAGGACGGAACCTCTGTGAATTCCGAATTATAATTCGTCCAAGCACCGTCTGTATCGGTCCCGCTGAGCGCCAAGTAAAGTTCGACGGTATCTGAACTTCCCAGAAATTCGAATTCCCAAATGAGGTCTTCAACTTCCTTTGTGGACGCGGGTTGATTGGCAGTAAAAGCTAAGTGCGCCTTTTGGTTGGTAGCCCAGGCTTTGCTGTGGCGGGTAGCCTGCCAAGCACCGTTTTCCGATGCGTTTGGATGGGGAGCTTCAGCGAGAAGTCCTAATGTTACTTGGTCTCTATGGGTTAAATCGAGTTGTAGGGTTTTCGGCCTCCCGGCCGGATAAATAATGCGAAGAATTCCAACGCGTTCCCCGGCAGTTGCGGATAGCTTTTCTCCTTGGTTGAGTTCAACGTAATAGTACGCAGCCGACGCTTTTTCAGTTGATTTTAGCATGTGCAAAGAGCTGCCATCGGGCCGTGAAGGCCGGAATAAAAAATCGCCGTAATCCGAAACGCCCGTTCCGCTTAGGTGGGTGGTTGAAAACCCAAGAAGGACCGAATCGGTATAGTGATATCCGCTGCATCCGTCCCAGCCATCGTAGCGGGTATTGGGCCCGAGTTGCATCATGCCGAAAGGGGCCTGTGCGGAAGGGTGGGTGTGGCCGTGACCGCCGGTGCCAATGAACGGATTGATATCCGCGACGTTCGTGGGCAAACTTTGCGCAATGGCGCTCACAACAGAAAGGAAAAAACTCAAGAAATAGGTCAAGCGCATGGTTTCAATCTTTGAAACTCAAATAACGGAATCTTTGGCTACTTTTAGTCAATGCTAAAAAATAGACTCATTTTCATTTCGTCCCTTGCAGTGGCATTGGGCGGTTTTTTATTTGGTTTCGATACGGTCGTTATATCTGGTGCCAATGAACCGATCAAGGAACTTTGGGGTACCTCAGGCTGGTTCCACGGGATGTTTATTATGTCTATGGCGCTTTGGGGAACAGTGCTCGGAGCTATTTTTGGCGGAATCCCTACCGATCGGTGGGGCCGAAAAAAAACATTGATTTGGATTGGCATTCTGTTCTTCGTTTCAGCGGTGGGTTCCGCACTAGCAAGCGACCCCTATATGTTTAGCTTCTTCCGATTTATTGGCGGTGTTGGCGTTGGGGCATCTTCCGTTGCTGCGCCCATTTATATTTCGGAGATCAGTTCACCGAAGAATCGCGGCCGATTAGTAGCTCTTTATCAGTTCAACCTGGTTTTGGGTATTCTCATCGCCTTTATCAGTAATTACCTGTTATCTGGATTTAGAGGGGCTAACGATTGGCGCTGGATGTTGGGCGTGGAGGCCGTTCCAGCACTGCTTTATATTCTGTTTATTCTTCGAGTTCCGTTGAGTCCGCGCTGGCTTTTTGTGCACGAGCGCCGTGAAGAGGAGGCGAAATTGGTTGTGCAAAGGCTATATCCGGCCGAGGAGGCCGAAGAAATATTCGCGGAAATTACTCGCGATGATGAGGAGCACAAACACCATAAATCGGAATCGCTTTTGAATAAAAAGTACCGCAAACCTTTAACCTTGGCTTTTTTGATTGCCTTGTTTAATCAGGTTTCGGGAATCAATTTTGTGCTTTATTATGCTCCAGTAATTTTGGAAGAGGGCGGATTTGCATCTTCGGAATC
>CBFIAJ010000053.1:0-9598 GCA_965660515.1 Flavobacteriales bacterium
CAATTGCATCAACTTTTACTTTGTTCTTTTTGACTTTTTTAGTCGTCTTTGCCATTAGACCTTAGATTTATTTCGTTGCTTTTTTCTTGTTAGCAACGGTTTTTCTTTTACCCTTTCTAGTACGCGAATTATTCTTGGTACGTTGCCCTCTAAGAGGTAACCCCGCACGGTGACGCTGACCGCGGTTACAACCGATGTCCATCAAACGCTTGATGTTTGTTTGAACTTCAGACCGCAATTCACCCTCTACCTTGTATTCTTCCGAAATAATATTTCGAATACTCGATAGTTGGTCATCGTCCCAGTCTTGAACTTTCTTATTAATATCTACTCCTGCTCGCTCAAGAATTTCTTGTGAGCGACTCGGACCAATTCCGAAGATGTAGGTTAGTCCAATAACCCCTCTTTTGTTTCTGGGTAAATCTACCCCTGCAATTCGTGCCATACTATTCTATTAATCACCTTCAAGGAATTACCCTTGACGCTGTTTGAATTTTGGATTCTTTTTGTTGATAACGTACAAACGCCCCTTTCTTCGGACAATCTTGCAGTCAGCACTTCTCTTTTTCAATGATGCTCTTACTTTCATTCTCTGCTTCTATTAGTACCTGTAGGTAATTCTTGCCTTGCTCAAATCATACGGCGACATCTCAAGTTTCACTTTATCACCAGGTAGAAGTTTTATGTAGTGCATGCGCATTTTTCCCGATATATGAGCTGTAACAACGTGTCCATTTTCCAACTCTACTCGGAACATTGCATTTGATAATGCCTCTACTATTGTTCCATCCTGTTCAATTGCCGCTTGCTTGGCCATATACTTTTTACTATTCTACTTATTAAATTGATGCTCCAGTGGTCGTTCTTCCCTTCAACCTTCCTGTTTTCATTAGCCCATCATAATGACGGTTTAATAAATAGGACTCTATTTGTTGAAGGGTGTCAAGTACAACCCCTACCATAATTAACAATGATGTTCCTCCGTAAAACTGAGAAAATTGTTGGTTAATCCCAGCTTGCATTGCAAATGCCGGTAGTATCGCAATTAATGCTAAAAAGATAGATCCTGGCAACGTAATTCTAGACATCACTGTATCCAAGAAATCAGCCGTATTACTTCCTGGCTTCACCCCTGGAATAAACCCACCGTTGCGTTTCATATCATCCGCCATTTGATTTGTATTCACCGTAATCGCCGTGTAGAAATAGGTGAATATGATAATCATAATCGCGAAAGAAAAATTATACCAAAATCCCTGGAAGTTCGAGAATTCACTGATAAACCAGTTAGTCTCTCCACCCGCGAATCCGGCCAAAGTAATCGGCACGAACATTATTGCTTGTGCAAATATAATCGGCATTACTCCTGCAGCATTAACTTTAAGAGGCAAGTACTGACGTACTCCTCCTCCGTATTGTTTGTTTCCAACCACCTGTTTCGCATACTGCACGGGTACTCGTCGAACCCCTTGCACTAAGGCAACGGAGAACAGGATAACCACTAGTAAAATGACAATTTCAACAAGTAATACAACCAGTCCACCACCAGTGCTCTCCAATCTCGAAACAAATTCTTGTACGAATGATTGAGGTAAGCTAGCAATGATACCGATCATGATAATTAATGAGATACCATTTCCAATACCTCTATCTGTAATCTTCTCTCCCAACCACATGGTAAAGATGGTACCACTGATCAATAGAACCATACTGCTGAACCAGAACGTGCCCGGTCCTAATAAAAACGCAGATTCTGGCAGCTGAGCCTGAAGGTTAGCAATATAACCGGGAGCTTGAGCAGCTGTTATCAAAATAGTTAGGTAACGCGTGATTTGATTCACTTTACGACGTCCACTCTCTCCCTCTTTCTGTAACTTTTGGAGGTAAGGCACTGCCAATCCCATAAGTTGAATAACAATAGAAGCAGAAATGTAGGGCATAATACCCAAAGCCAAAATTGAGGCTTGAGCAAAGGCGCCTCCTGTAAACATGTTCAACAGGCCTAATAAACCACTTGAAGCCTGTTGCTGCAGAGCCTCCAATTGAGCAGGATCAATCCCAGGAAGCACAACATACGATCCCAAACGATAAACTAATAAAAAGCCTAGCGTTGTAAGGATGCGGTTACGCAATTCCTCGATTTTCCAGATATTATTTATTGTTTCAATAAAATTCTTCATCGAGTTCTTCTTACAGGACAGTTACTGATCCACCCAACGCCTCAATAGCTTCAACAGCCGTAGCCGAAAATTTGTGTGCGGTTACATTCAATTTGGCTGTTAACGTTCCACGTCCCAAAATCTTAATTCGGTCGTTTTTACTAGCGAAGCCATTCTCTCTCAATGCATCGAAAGTCACGTCTCCCTTCACCTTCTTCTCGTCAACTAATCTTTGCAACGCGTCGAGGTTCACAGCTACATATTCGACACGATTTGGACTCTTAAATCCAAATTTAGGAACTCGACGCTGCAAAGGCATTTGTCCACCTTCGAAACCAATTTTCTTGGAATAACCAGAACGAGACTTAGCCCCTTTGTGACCACGTCCGGAGGTGCCACCTTTCTTACTCCCTTCGCCGCGTCCAATACGACTTCCACTTTTGACAGAACCTTTAGCAGGTTGAAGATTACTTAAATCCATTATTCTTTCTTTTCGGCTATTACCTTAATTTCAATCTAAAACCTCGATCAGGTGGCCAACTTTAGCTACCATTCCTCGGATTTGCGGGTTATCCTCATGCTCAACTACTTGGTTCATTTTTTTGAAACCCAAGGCTTGCATGGTATCTTTTTGTCTTTGAGGTCGATTAATGATACTTCGAACCTGCTTTAGCTTAATCTTTGCCATTCTAATTTACTTGATGGTGATTAACCGTTAAATACTTTCTTTACTGGGATACCACGTTGAGCAGCTACGTCACTTGCATCTCTCAAGTTCAATAAGGCATCAAGTGTAGCTTTTACTGCGTTGTGTGGATTCGAAGATCCTTTGGACTTAGCCAAAACATCATGAACTCCGACCGACTCGAGAACAGCGCGCATTGCACCACCCGCGATCACTCCGGTACCATGTGATGCAGGGCGGATAAATACTCGCGCCCCTCCAAATTTTCCATTCTGCTCGTGAGGAATGGTTCCATTCACAAGTGGAATACGCACCAAATTCTTCTTAGCATCCTCTATTCCCTTGGTAATTGCTTCGGAAACTTCTTTCGATTTTCCTAGACCCAGGCCTACAACCCCATTTTCATCTCCCACTACAACAATTGCGGAGAATCCAAATGTCCGTCCCCCTTTCGTTACTTTGGTAACCCTTTGAATTCCTACCAAGCGATCTTTTAACTCGATCCCCGTTGGTTTAACCCGCTTTACGTTTTTGTAATCCGTTAACATAACTTATTAAAATTTTAAGCCTCCTTCGCGGGCGCCCTCTGCTAATTGTTTCACTCTTCCATGGTACAAATAACCATTACGGTCAAAACTACAATCTGTAATTCCTTTTTCAGCAGCCTTTTCAGCTAGAGCTTTTCCAACTGCATGGGCCACTTCACTTTTGGTACCATCTGTACTCAAACCCTTTTCCAAGGATGAAGCGCTAATCAATGTCTGACCAGCTAAATCATCAATAAGTTGAGCGTAAATCTCTTTGTTTGAACGGAATATTGAGAGTCTCGGGCGTGTAACCGTACCCGTAACCTTTTTCCGTACACGCATTTTAATGCGGCTTCTTCTTTCAGCTTTTGTCAATGCCATAATTTCTATACTTATTAACCTGCAGCCTTACCTGCTTTACGGCGAATGTGTTCTCCTTCAAAACGGACTCCCTTTCCTTTGTAGGGTTCTGGCTTGCGGAAAGATCTAATCTTCGCCGCTACCATTCCCAACAATTGGTTGTCATGGGAAGTCAAAATAACTTGTGGGTTCTTACCCTTATCAGCTTTCGTCTCTAATTTTACTTCCGAAGGAATTTCGAAAATAATGTTGTGACTAAATCCTAAAGCCAAATCCAATTTTTGACCTTGATTGGCCGCTCTATAACCTACACCGACCAATTCTAATCTTTTCTCGAATCCGTCCGTGACCCCTTTGATCATATTGCTCACTAAAGATCTGTTCGTTCCGTGCAAGGCTTTCAATTCTTTCGAATCATTCGCTCTTGTCACTTCAACAATACCATCTTCAATAGTCAAGGCAATTCCATCATTCAAAGTGTGAACGAGCTCACCTTTTGGGCCTTTAACCGTTACGGTTTGACCTTCGATCTTCAATTCCGCTCCTTTTGGAACTTCTATTGGGTTTTTTCCTATTCGTGACATCCTAATCTCTTCTTATTTCGATTAATAGACGTAGCATAATACTTCGCCACCCACATTTTCTTGACGTGCCTTCTTGTCTGTCATAACCCCATTCGATGTGGATACAATAGCAATTCCCAAGCCATTCAAAACTCTTGGTAGTTCACCAGCACTTTTATATTGACGTAAACCTGGTCGGCTCACGCGCTCCATTTTTTTGATTGCCGGCATCTTAGTACGTGCATTGTATTTCAATGCAACCTTAAGAATACCTTGCTTATCGTCCTCTTCCATTCTAAAGTCGCGAATGTATCCTTGATCTTTAAGGATCTTGGCCATTTCAACTTTCATTTTAGAAGAAGGCACTTCCACAACTTTGTGGCCAGCCATCAACGCATTACGCATGCGTGTTAAAAAATCTGCAATAGGATCTGTCGTCATCTCTACTTATTCTAATATTTTACCAACTGGCCTTTTTGACACCTGGGATCAAACCTTGATTCGCCATTTCACGAAAAGTTACACGAGAAATACCAAACTGGCGCATATACCCTTTTGGACGTCCGGTTAACTTACAACGATTGTGAAGACGCACTGGACTTGCATTCTTAGGAAGCTTTTGTAATGCTTCATAATCTCCTGCTTCTTTTAACTCTTTACGCTTGGCAGCAAATTTGTCTACTAGCGCTTGACGTTTGCGCTCACGCGCTTTCATTGATTCCTTAGCCATGTCTTATTTTTTAAATGGAATTCCAAATTCCTGCAACAAAGCTTTCGCTTCTGCATCTGTTTCAGCGGAAGTCACAAAGGTGATATCCATACCCGAAATTCTATTCACTTTGTCAATATTGATCTCCGGAAATATGATCTGTTCCGTAATTCCAACCGTACAGTTTCCACGCCCGTCAAATCCTTCAGTAACTCCGCGAAAATCGCGAATGCGCGGAAGAGATGCTACGATTAAACGCTCAAGGAATTCGTACATACGATCACCTCGTAATGTAACGCGGGCTCCAATAGGCATTCCTTTTCTCAGCTTAAAATTGGAAATATCTTTTTTGGATTTGGTCGACACTGCCTTTTGACCGGCAATCATCGTCATTTCTTCCAAAGCAGATTCCATTAATCGCTTGTCAGCAACTGCATCACCTACTCCTTGACTTAAGACAATTTTCTTAAGTTTTGGAACACGCATGATGTTCTTGTAGCCAAACTGCTCCGTCAATGCAGCAGTAATACGATCCGAATACTCGGATTTTAATCTTGGTGTGTAATCGCTCATTTTATTACCTCCCCTGAATTTTTCGAATATCTCTCAAGTTTCCCGTCATCGTTCAAACGACGTCCAATTCTTGTTGGCTCACCCGATTTCGGATCTAAAACCATCAAATTAGAAATATGAATAGGTGCTTCTTCTTTTGTAATCCCTCCTTGAGGGTTTGCTGCGCTCGGCTTAACGTGCTTGGTAACAACGTTTACACCTTCTACAATCGCTCTGTTCTTAGAAGGAAATACCTCTAGAACTTTGCCTTCATCACCTTTGTTTTCACCGGCAATGACCTGAACGCTATCTCCTTTCTTTATATGTAACTTAGACATCTTCGTTCTTTTTAAAGTACCTCTGGGGCCAATGAAACAATCTTCATGTATTGCTTATCGCGCAATTCACGCGCTACTGGACCAAAAACACGTGTACCACGCATCTCACCAGTAGTACTCAATAACACACATGCATTATCATCAAATCGGATATACGATCCATCCGGACGTCTTACCTCTTTGCGTGTACGCACTACAACTGCGCGAGATACTTGTCCTTTCTTGACGCTACCAGAAGGAAGAGCTTCCTTAATGGTAACAACAATGTTATCTCCTACAGAAGCATATCTTCTTTTGGTTCCACCTAACACACGAATACACAAAACTTCTTTTGCCCCAGTATTGTCCGCAACTCTGAGACGAGATTCTTGCTGTAACATTATTTTGCTCTTTCAATAATTTCTACTAAACGCCAGTTTTTGTTCTTACTCATTGGACGGATTTCCATGATGCGTACGGTATCACCGATATTGCAGTCATTCTTTTCGTCATGAACCATGAACTTAGACGTTTTCTTTACAAACTTCCCGTACATCGGGTGTTTTACTTTACGCTCGATCATAACTACAATGGACTTATCCATTTTGTCGCTCGTTACGATACCAATACGTTCTTTTCTAAGATTTCTTGTCGCTTCCATTTGACCCTATTAATTCGATGCTGATTCAGCATTACGCTTTGTCAACTCAGTGCTTAAACGCGCTATTGATCTTCTGATGCTTTTCAGCTCCATAGGGTTCTCGAGTTGAGAAACCGCATGACTCATTTTCATCCCAGACAAACGCTCTTTTTCCTCCCCAATCTTTTCGATTAGTTCTGCCGTAGACATTTCTATTACAACTGACTGCTTCATCTCTTCTTCTTTTTATTCCCCGTTGAAATCACGGCGAACTACGAATTTTGTTGTTATTGGCAATTTCTGAGCTGCTAAACGCAGAGCTTCTTTTGCAACCTCAGGAGAAACGCCATCCAATTCGAACAACATTCTACCCGGTCTTACCACAGCAGCCCAATATTCAGGAGCTCCCTTACCTTTACCCATACGAACCTCAGCAGGCTTTTTCGTAATTGGCTTGTCTGGGAAAATGCGGATCCATAATTGTCCCTCTCTTTTCATGTAACGAGTAGCGGCAATACGCGCTGCCTCTATTTGACGAGAAGTCATCCAGCATTCCTCCATTGCCTTGATACCAAAGGTTCCAAATGCCAACTGATTCCCTCGTTGAGCATTACCTTTCATTCGTCCCTTCTGGACGCGGCGAAATTTTGTTCTTTTCGGCTGTAACATTTCTTGTTATTCTTTGATCCCGATTCTTATTTCTTTCTTCTACGAGTTGGACGTCCACCGCCACGGTTACCACCACCTTGTGGCGTTTTTCCCGCTTTCTGACCAAGGACATTTGAAAGGTCTCTCTTTCCGTAAACCTCTCCCTTCATAATCCAAACTTTAACACCTAAACGACCATAAGTACTATGTGCTTCGACTAGGGCGTAATCAATATCCGCTCTAAACGTATGTAAAGGAGTTCTTCCGTCCTTAAACATTTCCGTACGCGCCATTTCCGCTCCGTTCAATCGACCTGCGATTTGAACTTTAATTCCTTCGGCACCCATTCTCATAGCTGCTGCAATGGCCATTTTCGTAGCTCTTCTGTACGAGATACGGCCTTCAATTTGGCGCGCAATACTCGCTGCAACTAAATAGGCATCTAATTCAGGGCGCTTAATTTCAAAGATGTTGATCTGTACTTCCTTCTTGGTAAGCTTCTTCAACTCCTCTTTCAACTTGTCCACTTCTTGACCACCTTTTCCAATGATGATTCCCGGACGAGCAGTCGTTATAGTTACCGTTACCAATTTTAAAGTACGCTCGATGATAATTCTAGAAACACTTGCTTTCGATAAACGCGCATGCAAGTAGTTACGAATTCCTTTATCTTCCGCTAGCTTATCACCGTAATCGTTCCCTCCGTACCAGTTAGATTCCCAACCGCGGATAATTCCAAGTCTGTTTCCAATAGGATTAGTCTTCTGTCCCATAATTCTCTTATTCTTCGGTATTTTGTCTGGTATCTAAGACCATCGTGACGTGGTTCGAACGTTTGCGGATTCTATGTGCTCTTCCTTGAGGTGCTGGCTGAAGACGCTTCAACATTCTCGCACTATCAACATAAACCTCTTTTATGAAAAGGCCTGAGTCGACATCAAAAGTAGAGTCAAATTTCACTTCCCAGTTAGCAATAGCACTTTGAAGTAATTTCTCCATGCGCTGAGCTGCATCTTTCTGGCTAAATTTTAAAACGAAAAGCGCTTTGTCCGCATCCATTCCGCGAATCATATCCGCAACCAACCGCATCTTACGAGGCGAAGTTGGACAGTTGCGCAATTTTGCGAAAGCAATTTTCTTCTTTGCTTCTTTGCGCGCTTCCGCTACATTGTGTTTTCTAGAGCCCATGATTAATCCTTTCTTAGACTATTATCTTTTTCCTTTATCCTTTCTATTTCCTCCATGACCTCTAAATGTGCGCGTTAATGCGAATTCACCTAGTTTGTGGCCCACCATGTTTTCTGTTACATAAACAGGAACAAATTGTCTTCCGTTATGCACCGCGATCGTCGCCCCAACAAAGTCAGGAGTAATCATCGAAGCACGAGACCAGGTCTTAATAACCCCTTTCTTCCCGTTCTCAGCTTGTGCTAGTACTTTCTTTTCTAGCTTATAGTGGACAAATGGTCCTTTCTTGAGAGATCTTGCCATGACTAATTATTATTTCTTTCTGCGTTCAATGATGTAACGATTACTCGCTTTCTTCTTGGCACGCGTTTTAAATCCTTTAGCTGGTACGCCATTACGCGATCTTGGATGACCTCCAGACTGGCGGCCTTCACCACCACCCATTGGGTGATCTACCGGGTTCATCGCAACTCCACGTGTACGTGGACGTCTTCCCAACCAACGCTTACGACCTGCTTTACCCAAACGCTCCAAGGCGTGGTCACTATTTGATACCACTCCGATAGTCGCCATGCACGTCACTAAAATCATTCTGGTTTCTCCAGAAGGCATTTTCAAGACAGCATACTTTCCTTCACGAGCGGCAAGCTGAGCATACGTTCCGGCACTACGCGCCATCATACCCCCTTGACCAGGTCTCAATTCAATATTGTGTACAATCGTACCCAATGGAATATCGCTTAGAAATAATGTGTTCCCCACATTAATCGGAGCGTCTTTACCGGCAATTACTTCTTGACCCACTTCTAAACCGTTTGGTGCCAGGATGTACCTTTTTTCACCATCTACGTAATTGATCAAAGCAATACGAGCACTTCTATTCGGATCATACTCCAATGAAGCTACCTTTCCAGGTACTCCTTGCTTGTCGCGTTTGAAGTCAATCTCGCGATAACGTTTCTTGTGACCACCACCAACGTGGCGCATGGTCATCTTTCCTGTATTGTTACGACCACCTGATTTCGACTTACCCTTTGTAAGTGATTTTTCTGGTTTATCCGTTGTTACATTTTCGAAATTATTCGCAAATCGAAAACGCTGCCCCGGAGTAATTGGTCTAAGTCTTTTTACAGCCATTTCTCTTAGATATTGCTATAAAAATCAATCATATCTCCTTCAGCGACAGATACAATTGCTTTTTTATAAGAGTTCGTTTTTCCTTCGATCATTCCCCCTTTGGTATAGCGAGA
>CBFIAJ010000054.1:0-9591 GCA_965660515.1 Flavobacteriales bacterium
TATTTGCCCTCCTGAAAAATGGTGGCTATAGCTCAGTTGGTTAGAGCGCCGGATTGTGGTTCCGGAGGTCGTGGGTTCAAACCCCATTAGCCACCCTACAAAAGAGCTCGATGAAAATCGGGCTCTTTTTTGTTTTATAGACCTTTCCATGAAAATGAACGTTAACTACACAAACGTTCTCTATTTTTGATTTATGGATCGGAAGAAAAATCAAGTTTTATCCATTGAAGGAATGACCTGCACCAATTGTGCGCTGGGGGTTAAGAAGCAATTAGAGAAAAATGGACTTGAAAATGTAGAGGTGAATTTTGTCAATGGCGAAGCTCGATTTGTCAATCCTAAGAACATCGATTCGGGCAAAATTATAGATGGGATCACTCGACTCGGCTATTCCGTTACGAATTCGGAAAAAGTAAGTACATCACGGTTCGATTTGCTCTCGAGCTTGCTATTGATTTGCGCAATCCTAACCACGCCCTTATTCGCTCACATGTTTCTGCCGCAAGTCGGTTTTCTGCACAATACCTACTGGCAATTAGCCTTTGCTACTCCAGTTTATGCTATCGGTGCTTGGTATTTTGGAAGAAGTGCTTTTCGCTCCTTACAAGTAGGCGTGCCCAATATGGACGTGCTCATTTTCATCGGAGCCACCGCAGCGTATACCTATTCACTCTACGGGACTTTAAAGTTTGGTGATTCTCATGAAGGACATCAATTCTTATTCTACGAAACAGCTGCAATGATTTTCACCTTGGTGCTCTTAGGCAATTTCTTAGAAAAACGCTCGGTGAAAAAAACAACGAATTCGATTCGTCAGCTGCAAGGTTTACAAAAAAGTTCGGCCACTGTAATGAGATCATCGGTTTGGGAATCCGTTAAAATTACTGATCTCACGGTCGGCGATCTCGTACTGGTTAAATCGGGAGAACAAATACCGGTAGACGGACGTGTACAAAAAGGTTCTTTTTCAGTAGATGAATCAATGCTCACTGGGGAAAGTGAACCCATTCACAAATCAGAAGGCGATACGGTATTCTCGGGGAGTATTCTCTTGGACGGCAATGCGGAGATTGAAATGACGAAGGCCATTGACAATACTGCGTTGGCCAAGATCATTGAATTGGTTCAGAATGCGCAACGCGATCAACCCAAAATTCAAAAACTTGGTGATCGGGTAAGCGCCTTTTTCGTGCCCATAGTTATTGCCATTAGCCTTTTAACCTTCGCTGTTTCGTTCCGAATTCTAGGAATCGGATTTGAAGCGAGTATGCTTCGTTCTATTGCGGTGCTCGTTATTTCATGCCCCTGTGCGATGGGTTTGGCTACACCAACGGCAGTTATGGTGGGCATTGGTCGCGCCGCGAAAAACGGTATTCTCATTAAAGGAGGCAGTACTTTAGAAGAACTGGCGAAAACGAACGTTGTGGTGCTCGATAAAACGGGGACGCTTACTACTGGGGCATTCAGGGTTAATCGACTGACCTCCTCAGGTATGAGCGATCGCGATTTAAAGAGCATCCTTTTAGGGCTTGAGCAACATTCGAACCATCCTATTGCCAAAAGTATCGCGCGACTTTGGGGTGAGGATGTTAAGCCCTATCCCTTTCAAGACGTTCAAGAATTAAAAGGGAAGGGAATTCGCGGTGTCGATGAGCACGGAGATACGTTTTTCGTTGGTCGCGACCAAAGTGAGTACGATTTGACCGTTTTAAAAAACGGCTCTTTGATTGGTGGGTTAGATATCGAAGACGACTTCAAAAAAGGGGCCGACACATTGATTCAATGGCTCAACGAGCAAAATATCCGGACCATTCTATTAAGTGGTGACAGCGATAAGAAATGCCGGCGACTGTCTCAACGCTTGGGAATTAGCGAATACTCGGCCGCTCAAAGTCCTGAGGATAAAATCAATAAAATCGAGATGCTGGCCGCCAAGAATAAGGTAGTCATGATTGGCGATGGAATTAACGACGCTCCCGCCCTTACTCGGGCGGATGTGGGAATCTCTATGGGAAACGCTTCCGATATATCCATCAATAGTGCTGATGTGGTTTTGCTCAAAGACAATGATTTGGAAGTCGTTAAAAAGGCTTTTGAAATAAGCAGGCACACCCTATTAACAGTGCAGCAAAATTTATTTTGGGCATTCTTTTACAATGTACTCGCCATCCCAATCGCCGCAGCCGGATTCTTAAGTCCGGCCATTGCGGCCCTATCTATGGCTTTCTCCGATGTCATTGTTATTGGTAATAGTTTACGACTAAGGTTTAAGAAGTTGTGAGTCAAAACCAAGCCCTTCATATTGTTTTCTTTACGGAATGGTATCCTCATTCCGAAGATCCTCAAAACGGGGTGTTTATTCAAAAACATGCCAAAGCGCTGGCGAAAAAGCATTCTGTAGTCGTTTATCATGTACTCAGTGATGCTCAAGTAAAGGAATTATCGGGTCGTAAGACCGAAAAGAAAAAAGGCAGGCTCACAGAATGGACTTTTCGATATCCCGCTCGAAAAAAAGCGCTCGGTAAGGCAGAAGCATGGAAGCACGTGTTTAATCAAATAGACCGGGTGGATGTGGTTCATTTAAACATTCTCAATAGAGACTGTACACTTTGGGATTTATGGTTACAAAAAACGAAAATCCCTTTTGTTGTTCACGAGCACTCTTCCTTTTACCTTGAAGGGTACAAGAAAAATACGGTTTGGCACCTTTCACGAAAACGCTTGATTAAACGCGCCCATCGGGTTTTACCTGTCAGTCAAGGGCTTATGATCAAAATGAAGGATCAAGGTCTACATGGAGCTTATCAAGTAGTTCCTAATATAGTGCGCATCAAGCGGTCAATCGCTCGATCGAAGCGATCCACTCCGATTAAGTTAATCTCCGTAGGCGATTTAGTGAATGAAGTAAAGCAATTCGATCAAGTATTGCGGGCTTTAAAAGAATTAGAAATCCCGTTTGAATACAGTATTGTCGGCGACGGTAAAGATCGAGAGGAGCTCGAAGAAATTGCGCGAGCATTGTACTCCGAAGGTTTGGAACAAAAAGTGCAGTTTTTAGGGAGAAAGAGACAAAAGGCTGTCCAAGAAATGCTTCCAGAATTTGATTTATTGATCAGTAATTCTGCATATGAAACTTTTGGCCTCGTTGTTTTAGAGGCATTGGCCTGTGGGGTACCCGTTATTTCAAGAAGAACAGGAGTCAGTGAAGACTTTATAAAAAGTAGCCGAAACGGATACCTTATTGATTCCGCTCAAGAATTATCGAAACGCGTTCTTCAATTTATAGAAGAGGAGGATGGTTTTAACACGAAGTTACTCTCCGATGCGGACCTTGATCGACTATCGCCGAAGATGTTCCGTCGGACGATGAAAAAAATCTATCAAACAATCGGTTTATTGTAGCTTAGCCCTATGATTCGCACTATTGCTGCTACTACATTCAGTCGTTTTGGGGTTGTCCTCGTCAGTTTCGGTGTGCTTATCAGCACGAATCAAGTTTTAGGTCCGGAAGGAAAAGGATTCACCAGCCTTTTCCTACTCAATGTAACGCTCATACAACTCGTAAGTAGCTTTATTGGTGGGCCCGCACTCGTATATCTATTACCTCGTTTGGGAATTGAACGATTATTAATTCCGTCGTATGGGTGGACCTTCATCACCGCGCTCTCCATTCCTTTTTTGCTTCACCTCTTCGGTTTACAGCCCAGCGAACATCTCTATGATCTCATCTTTATCGGCGGCCTTCATGCGGCCGGACAAATACACATGCAACTATTATTGGGTGAGGAGAAAATAAAAGAACACAACTGGATCAGCTTCGGACAAGCCTTCTTCCTTTTAGCCTCGCTCTGGTTCTTTTTCGAAATACTAGATATCAGAGACATCAGCGCGTATATAGGAGCCCTGTACATTAGTTATTTATTCACTTTAGTTGCGAGCTTTCTCAAAATCTACTCGTCTATTGGTACCACTCCGGAATCGGAGCTAAAGGGAACATGGACGATTACCATTCGGAGTTTAATTAATCACGGTGCTTGGATTCAGCTTGCGAACGTGAGTCAATTGTTAAACTACCGACTGTCGTACTACTTAATTGAAAAGCTCATCCCTTTCAATAGTATGGATAGCCTAGGGTACTACTCTACCGCGATCAACTTGGCGGAAGCTTGCTGGGTGGTAAGCAAAGCGATGGCTATGGTTCAGTATTCCAAGTTGAGTAATACCTCGAATCCTATAGAAATTCGCCGTATCTCGGTTCAAATGTGGAAGCTGAGTTTCTACAGTGGACTTTTCTTAATTGCTCCTCTCCTACTGATTCCGCCCTCTTTTTGGGATTTCTTATTTGGCGTTGGGCAAGGGTTTGGACAAATTCGAGTGCTTTTATTGATTTTAGCGCCGGGAATTCTTTTCATGTCTTTGAGCAATAGCATGAGCGCACATTTTGCCGGACAAGCACTATATAAAGTGAACGCCCGTGTATCGGCGGTTGGACTCCTAAGTACGCTGGTTTTAAGTCCATTGCTCATTCATCATTTCGGGCTAATTGGAGCCGCTTGGGCAACCTCTATATCCTTTGTTTTAGCTTCGGTGTATCAAACGTATCTTTTCATTGAAAAAGGGCGTATTCCACTTAGCGACTTACTGCCCTCTCGGGCCGACGGCCTGCTATTTACCAACGCTTTAAAGGCGTTTCTTGGTAAAAAATAACTTTTTAACAGTCGCTTACGAAAAAGTTTGAGACAATTTAATTGTTGATAGATGAACAATCTGTTATATTTGATTTTCGATTATTAACCCAAACTTTAAGTGGATTATGAAAAAATCATTACTCTTTGCTTTTGTAGCGGCCGGTTCAATGGCCTTTGCACAAAGTAATTCTTCTTTATTAACCCCAGTCGAGCATGACGATTCTAAGGCCTCTGTTGCCGCTACGTATGCGGATGGACCTATGGAGTACACTCCTTTTGTTCACCAAAATGGTACGCGTTCTTCAGTTGGACGTAACTTCATTGGAACTTCGTACAACCTATACACGCTTTTAACCGCGGAACAAAGTTGTATTGATGCGAACCAAGAATTAGGAATTGTAGGATTTACACACCGTCAAGATACTTCCTTTGCAGGTGGTAGCGGTGTTGTTCAATTCTCAATGACTGCTGATGGTGGTGCTACTTGGGATCCATTACGTTATGATGCTTATGCAGGACTTGGACGTTACCCAGCAGGTGTATTATACAACCCTGCAGGAAACACGAATCCAGATAATGCGTTTGCCTTAATGACTGCAGGTATTCCTACCTCTGGTGGTGGAGCGCAGCCAGTTTGGGGTGTGACATCGTTCATCACTTCAAAATTAGACAGTACTGGAATCTACGTAAGTAATTCATTTATGTCTGACTACGATACAGTTAACTGGCAAATCGTTCGTGACTTTATGGAAGTTAGCTCTGATGGTGTTGTTCACACGCATGCTTCAGCTGCAACAAATGCTGGTAACTTGTTTAATGGAGGTTACATCTGGGCTGGTGAGTACGATTCTGACTCATTGGGTTGGATCTACACGCCAACAGAAGCTTTGAGCGTTGCCGCAAACAACTTTGACCCTAATCACTCTGGTTTTTCAGGAACAGCTTGGAGTCAAGATGGTACACATGGATACTACATCATCAACTCGTTTGATTCTGTAGCAAACCCGAACAGTCACCGTCAGTTACAAGTATTCGCGACTACAAACAGCGGAGCTACTTGGACTCTATGGCCAGCATTTGACTTCTCTACTCTTACGAGATTGTCAGGTTCTTTATTACCTCCATCTGCTGGTGGTGGTGCTGCACGTCCTTGGTTCACAAGTGAATCAGGTTACGACTTAACAGTGGATAAGAACAACAACTTACACGTTGTTACTTCTTTCCGTAGCTGCTTCAGTTACCACCCAGATTCATTAGGATTTGTTTACGGACCAGAAATCATTGCTGATTTCTTCACAACAGGAGCGGGTACATGGGATGCAACTGTTATAGGACCATGTCAAACGATTGTACAAGATGCTACATCAACTATCCCAGGATTCGGAAACGATCACCGTTTGCAAACGGGACGTTCTGCGGACGGATCAATTGTATACGCAATGTGGATGGATACCGATACTGTGAAGTTCCCAGGAACTGTTGAAAACGAATTCCCAGACATCTATGCTTGGGCAATGAATGTAGACGATCAATTGAATACCAGTGCAGTTAACTTTACTGACGGTACAGCATTTGACGGTGCCAACACTTGGATGTACGTTTCTGGAAATGGATTAGACAACGTAGGTGGCGGTATTGTAATGCCAGCATCAGTTTCTGTGCAAGGAGCTTCCGATCTAGATCCACCAGCACACTACCACGTTTCTGACTTAACGTTTGATAGCGATGCATTCTCGTACAACCTTGATGGTCAAAACACCATTGGTTTATTGGAAGAGAACGTTAGCGAAATTCGCATGTTCCCTAACCCAGCTACAGATGTAGTAAACATCTCTATCGAGTTGAACGACGCAAGCAACACAAGCGTAAGCGTAATCAACATGGTAGGTCAAGTAGTTATTTCTAATGACTTCGGAATGTTGAACGGATCAAATCGTTTAGAATTGAACGTAAGCAGCTTGCCTGCTGGAATGTACATCGTTGAAATCAACGCTGGAAACTCTTCACAAACTGAGCGTTTGATTGTAAAGTAATTTACTGAGGTCATTGACCTAAACTAAAAAAGCCTCTCGATCATTCGGGAGGCTTTTTTTGTGCTTACTAACGAAGGTTTTATTTACGCTAAATCACTTAAGTTGTTCACCGAAAGCATTTTCTCACTGGTAAATCCTTCACCATAGGGCGCTCCTATTAATCGCCCCATATCCATGGCCCTGTAACGAACACTTTCTATAAAATTCTTTGAGGAAATAATGGTTTCCGGCTCATCGCTATTGGGGTCGAAGAACTGTGAGGAGTAAGCCTCTACCGCCTTCATTTTTTGGTTCATCACCTCTTCATCGAAACCGATGATAAGATCCGGGTCTATTGGCATGAATTGAATATAGTGCAATACTCTATCTGGCCGATAGGCCGATTGTACAATACCGTCAAGTTCCGTTACAACCTTAGGTAATCCGCTTAAGAAAACGGCACTCCGAACTACATCAGCACCTTTTCCATGGTCCGGATGACGATCGGTGACCGCATTGGCCAAAACGTATTTTGGGCGGTACTTTCGAATCATTCGAACAACCGCTAATTGGTGCTCTTCATCGTTAACGAAGAAACCGTCGCGAAAGCCCAAATTCTCGAGTGCGGAAACACCCATTACCTCCGATGCTTTTTTCGCCTCCATATCACGCAGGTCGGCATTTCCCCGTGTGCCTAATTCTCCACGTGTCAAGTGAACAACGCCTACCTTCTTCCCTTCCTTGATGTGCTTGATGAGCGTTCCAGATGCCCCGAGCTCAATATCGTCGGGATGCGCGCCGAAAGCCAGTATATCTAATTGCATAAAAACTTTTTGGTAAAAATACGGAAACCCAGATTGACCGGCGATTTACTGCTCAATCCAATCGGTGATGGTTTTGTCCATTGGAGAAACGGAGGGCGCAAACGAAGTCACCAAATTCCCCTCTTCATCGACACAATACTTCTGGAAGTTCCATTTCACTTTGGAATCCTCTACGCCATATAATTCTTTCGAGGTTAGCCAACCATAAATGGGGGCTTGGTCGTCCCCTTTAACCGATATTTTCGACATGACTGGAAAGGTAACTCCATATTCTTCTGTACAAAAGGCTTTAATCTCTGAATTAGACCCGGGCTCTTGTTTCATGAAATTATTGGCTGGAAAGGCCACAATTGCGAAGTCCTTTTCACCGTATTTATCATACAATTTTTGAAGCTCTTCATATTGAGGCGTATAGCCGCATTTTGATGCTACATTGACAATCAGAAGTTTTTTACCCTTAAAAGATTCCATTGAAACTTCGTTTCCGTCGATATCCATAACCGAATAATTGTATATCGACTCCTGAGCTAAAAGACTCAATGAAAAGGAAGAAATCAAAAAAGTAAAAAGTAAGCGCATCATGGTATCTAAATTTTGAATGAAAACGAATTACAGCATGGAACGCCAAACTGCTTAATAAGTTCAGTTGAATCGTATCTTTGGGGCTATGTTCACAAGAATACGTGTTTTATTGGCTCATGAGATTAGAAGTGAGTGGAAACAGCGCTACGCTATATTTGGCCTCTTGCTTTTTGTTTTAAGCACGGTATACGTATCCTATTTAGCTTTCCAAGGAACTCTGGAGCCGAGAACGTGGAATGCCCTTTTGTGGATTATACTTCTTCTCGCAAGCGTAAATGCAGCCACCGGAAGTTTTCACAAGGAAACCCATGGACGTTACTGGCTCTTTTATCAAATAACGGATCCTAGATCGATCATATTGAGCAAAACTATTTACAATATGCTGCTCATGTGGCTTTTGGCTCTTTTAGCTTGGTTTTGTTTTATCGTGTTTTTAGGCAATCCGGTCGCCAATTCGGCTTTATATCTTGCAGCGCTCCTCCTAGGTAGCAGCGGTTTTGCTGGAACGCTGAGTGTTATGTCTTCCATATCGGCTCGTACTCAGCAGAATACCGCTCTTTTGGCGATATTAAGTATTCCCATTCTATTGCCTCTTTTTCTCGTATCCCTAACTCTGAGCAACGCGGCCTTGCTCGGATTGTCGTACGAATTGTGGTGGAGATCTTTGTTGGTAATTGTGCTTTTAAACGGGGTTACACTATTATTGTCCTACTTGTTATTTCCCTACCTTTGGCGCGATTAAAACTCGGAATTTGAATGAAGTGGAATTGGTGGAAAATAACGAGCATAATCTTAATAGTCTACGTACTTGTTGCGGGCTTTTTAGGTGAGGTACCGCGACTCCCGATACTCAATGAAACTATTCGCAACCTGTATTTTCATGTGACCATGTGGTTCAGCATGATCATCCTTTACGGGTATTCACTTTTCTACTCCATTAAATACCTAAGAACAAACGACTTAAAGGACGACGATTGGGCGGTTGAAATGGCTACCTCGGGATTGGTTCTCGGTTTGCTCGGTATCCTAACTGGGGCTCTGTGGGCCCGTTTTACATGGGGAGCATGGTGGGTCAACGACCCGAAACTCAACGGGGCAGCCATTGCTATGTTGATTTACTTTGCCTATTTCATTCTTCGACAAAGCTTCGACGACGACCGTAAAAGAGCGCGTTTATCCGCTGTTTACAATATTTTCGCTTTCATATTTATGATCGTGTTTATCGGTATTTTACCCCGATTAACGGATAGTTTACACCCTGGAAATGGCGGAAACCCGGCATTTAGTCAGTACGATTTAAACAGCGACATGCGCATGGTATTTTATCCAGCCGTTATAGGCTGGGCTATGCTGAGTTATTGGATAGTAACCCTTCGACTTCGATTGAGAAGAATGGAACGAGAAAACGCTTGGAACGAATGGAACGATTGAGAAATATTCTTGCCTTATTATTCTTAAGCGCCTTCGGCGCGATGGGACAAAACC
>CBFIAJ010000055.1:0-9554 GCA_965660515.1 Flavobacteriales bacterium
ATTTACTACCTCCGGGTTTGGCACTTATCGATACATCATTGAGCAATCTCCTTGCCCCAACGATACTGCTTCCTACACACTTCAATTTAATGGAAATGGACCCCTACCAGCCTCCGACACCTCCCGTTGGTGCGCGAATTCAGGACTTCAAAACGGGATCGGCATTTCCATAGATACGGATACCGCCTCGGTCGGATTTTTCTCCTACCCAGAGGTCATCTCAAATGGTTCGTGTACCGATACGGTATTTCATTTCTACGAAATAAAAGCGCAACCCACCATTCAGTGGACCAATACCACAGGCGCCTATTGCCTAGATGCAGGGTCATTAACGCTTCATGCATCTCCGAGCGGTGGGCAATTTACCGGACCAGGAGTATCGGGGAATTCTTTCGACCCAAGTGCCGCTGGCCTCGGAAATCATTATGTTCAATACTCGGTAAACTGGAACGGTTGTTCCGATATAGATTCCATTTTATTCGTTGTTAATCCGCTCCCTTCGGTCGGATTTACGGCGCCGCCCGACACGTTATGCCTCAACAATGGTCCGGTTACTTTAAACCCCTTCCCCATAAACGGGACCTTGAATGGGGCAGGAATTACAGGACTTCAATTCGATCCCGCTGCAGCCGGAATAGGAACCCATCAAATAACGTATTCTTATTCGGATAGCCTTGGATGTGCAACTTCCGATTCTATCGAGATCACCGTGGTTCCTTTCACAGCGCCTTCTATTGTAATGCCCGACAGCATCTGTTTAAGCGGTACAAGCGTGGCCCTTACGGCAACGCCCAACGGAGGTAGCTTTTTTGGATTGGGAATTTCAGGCACGACGCTTAACATAACAAATACAGGTAGCCACTCTTTCGGTTACGCCTACGCGAATAACTATGGTTGCTCAGATACCGCCTACTATTCGATTTATGCCGAATTGAACCCTGTGGTTTCAACGGTCGATGTTGGCCCTATTTGCATCGATCAAAACACAATTGTGCTCAATAACGCGCAACCCCTTGGGGGCACTTATTTATCTACTGCCATTTCGGGACAATCCCTGAATTTAGGTTTGCTAGGCGCTGGTGTACATCAAATCGACTATACGTTTACAACGGCGGCCGGATGTGCGGATACAAGTACGTTCACAATTAGTATTGATCCGTCCGTTACGGCTTCATCGCAAGGAGTTCCAGACACACTTTGTGCGGCCGACGCTCCATTAACGCTATTAAGCAGCGCCTTCATAAATTCATTTATTGACGACTCGCTGGCCCTTCAAATTGACCCGGCGGCATTGGATACGGGTTGGCACATTGTACAAACCGTCACTTTCAACACTACCTGTTCCGATACGGTTAGTCAAAGTTTTTGGATCGGAGCTCAAGCCACTCTGGTGGCGCCCACTCCTTCAAATGTTTGCATAAACGATGGTCTTCAGCCACTGCCGAGTATTTTGCCTTCGGGCGGACTTTTCACCGGACCCGGAATAGTAGGAAGCGACTTTAATCCAAATCTTGCCGGACCCGGCAATCACACTTTTTGGTATCATTATCAATCGGCCGGAGGTTGCCTAGATTCTGTTTCATTCAACTGGATTGTCACGAATACCCCCTCGTTAACGATTAATGATTACGGAAATGCCCTTTGCGAAAACGATCCGCCCGAATGGCTCGATATGGCACAACCTCAAGGAGGAACATATTCAGGTCCGGGGGTTACGAGCGGATTTTTTGATCCACAATTGGCGGGTGCGGGAACGCATATCCTAACTTATTCATACACGAATGCCGCTGGCTGCACATCCGACACCTCCCTTGTTTTCGACGTATTGGCATTGCCCAACACTCAATTATCGGGATTACCCGATTTCTGTGTCAATGACCCCGCTTTCGCCCTCACGGGCGGATTCCCAGTCGGCGGAACCTATTCTGGTGTGCTTGTAAGCAGCGGACAACTAGACCCGGTTGGCACGGGTATATTCCAAATCGCCTATACCTATTTCGACACCATAACAGGTTGCGAAAACACCGCCATTGACAGCATTGAAGTTTTTGATTTGCCTCCGGTTCCGACGATTACCCAGGTCAATAACGAACTTGTCGCACCTTCGGGCTCGTATCAGTATCGCTGGTATTTTAATGGAACTTTAATTACTGGGGTAACGGGCGCAACACACATCCCGTCGTTAGACGGAGATTACGTCGTAGAAATTGAAAATGGTGCGGGATGCATCAATTCTTCCCTGCCATTTACGTATTCAAGCATTGGATTTGAAACTTCAGAAGAACCCGTGTGGAGCCTCTATCCGAATCCGGCCAAAACGGAAATTCACCTCAAAGGATCCGATGAAGCCTTAGAGTGGACTTTATTTAGTTCATCCGGGCAAATGGTTGCAAAAGGAACAGAACGGCGCATCAACATCGCTCTTTTTGCTACCGGAAAATACGTACTACAAATCGTTAGCGCTTCTGATTCCGCCGTGCTTCCGCTACTTATTCAACGATAGTACCACCGGTGACCAGAGCATCGCATTCCGACTAATTTAGTCCTTTGGCCCCCACGCCCTTTTCTTGACCTCCGCAGCACGTTCCTTTGACTCATGAAGTTTTGGTTAGGTTGCGCAATGTGTTTAGGGCTTGGGTGTTGCGGTCAAGTTACTCCGTTCCGGCTTCCGCCGTTAGAACAGGGATTGGCTGGGTCCGGACTGCTAAGCTCTTGTGAAGGTTCGTCCGTTCTTCCCACCTCATCCGAGCCGGATGAAGGAATGCGGGCGATCCTTTACCACAGCGCCACCACTTCACCTTCGGAACTCGCACAATTCGGTCTTCGCTTTTTTGGCGGGTCTAAACGCTATTTGTGGTCTGCAGACATCCATCGCAACGGATGGCAAGGACATAACACCTATCAAATTCGAGCCGGTTTATCACTGCCTTTAAAAGAGCATCGAATGGGTGTCCGACTTTGCGCTGAACAGTGGTTTCCGACCGAAGGTCGCATTCCCTATCGACTTTATCCAGAAATCGCCCTTTGGTCCACCTCAATTGGCAAATGGAACTACGGATTTGTGCTTTCGAACCCGATTCGATCTCGCTGGTCCAATGAAGGGCCAAAAACCGCTATGGTCGCTACGGTCGGAATTCAATATCAACTATTGACCGATTTAGTTCTCACAGGATCATGGCGTGTCAGCGACTCAAAGAATCGAACTTCTATAGGCGCTGAATGGAAAGCAAAACCCTTTTGGGGATTCGTTATCGGATTGAGTGCCGACAACAACTGGGGGTCCATTGGGTGGTGGATCAATAATGGTCATTGGCGCCTGCACTCGTCGATACAGTTTAATGAATTCTTAGGATGGGGCTATCAAATCGGATTATTATATTTCTTCTACTAGCGAACCTTCCCGTTCAAGCTCAAATTGACCAAGAGGAATTAGAGACCTTTAACGATGGACTTTCGGCCAATTTGGTTCAAGATCAGGAACAGTTAAGCCATTGGCTCCAAGATCCGTTGAACTTGAACGAAGCAACCATGGACCAGCTTCTTCAGCTCCCGGGAATGGATAATATCCGGGCCCATCAACTCACCGAATACCGCCGACTCGTCGGAGTAATTCGTTCCAAGTACGAATTGATTGACTTAAAGCATTGGGACCAAAAATTCATCAGCTCAATAGAGTCTTACATTATTTTAGGGCCCCTTCAAAGGAAAAAAAATATGCTATACGGCTATTGGAAACACGAACTCATTATCCGATCGAAGAGGGTGATCGAAAAACCATTGGGCGCACGGGAAGGTCAATACATCGGCGATGCACTGAATCATTATCTCAGGTATACGGGGAATAAAGGCAAGCGCATTCAATGGGGTCTTGCTATGGAAAAGGATGCTTGGGAGCCCTTTTATCACAAAGAAAAATGGAGGAGTCACCGATCTGGATTTGTGCAAATAAGACCAGAATGGATGGGAATTAAAACAATCCTCGTAGGAAGTTTCCGATTGAGTATTGGGCAAGGTATCGTTTTAAACGATGGATTTCGACCATCAACAGGACCCCAAATTCGAAATACGGGCATCATTCAACTTCGCGGTCACGCCAGTTCAAACGAGTCGAACTTTCAAAATGGAATTTTCATCCGTGGATCTTTATGGCAAGTTCATTATGGAATTTGGAGCAGTGCTACCCGGAGAAGCATGCGCTACGACACATTGAGCCAATCGTTAGTTACTTGGTACTCGGACGGAATCATGCGCACAGAAGGGCGGAATTCCTTTTTTAATAACTCAAAAGAAGACCGTATTGGCGGATTCCTGCACTATCAATCGCCCGCCTTTCAACTGGTTACAGCACTCGAAAGGCGGTCTTGGAGCTGGGAATTCCAAAAAGAAGGTCGGCCGCTTGTTCATATTCAAAACTGGACTTCCGCGTTCGTATATCGCAACTCATGGGGCAGCATCAGAACGGAGTACGCCCATTCGGAAGGTAGAAACGCAATGGAAGCAGAACTCCTACTTATTCCAGATGACCAATGGAAAATTCGCTGGGTAAACGGATTTGTACAAACGCATAGACAGCGAACCGCACCGAACTTCGCACAAAGTATTCGCGACTTTCAGGGGCAATTATCGACGTTGGAGTGTTTTTGGAACCCCTTTCCATTCCAACATTTTTATATGCGCCTTTCGAACTCCGTTCATCGGCGCGATGCCACTCCAGGCTCCCCAATAGAAGTCCAAAAACGGTGGTCCGCGCAACATCGGTACGAACTTCGATCGGGGCTATCGATACGAACAGATGTACAATACAATCAGCAAGAACGACGAACGCAATTCCGCTTTCAGTTTCGAAAGAAGCACCATCGGATTCAATTAACCCTGCGCGGCCAATGGAACAAGAGTGAAATCGGAGAAGGATCGTTAGCCTTCATAGATTGCCAAAACCAGCTTGGAGAAAAAAGCCGATTATATGCGCGGTTTTCGATATTCCAAACGACCGATTTTAATCATCGGCTATACGCATATGAAAACGATGTGTTATATGCCTTTTCAGTTCCTGCCTTCTACGGATACGGACACCGATTCTACCTAATGATTAAAATGAATTCAGGTATTCACACTATATGGATCAAAGGCGCTATGACCACTCTTTGGGATAAAAAAACAACGGGATCGCTGCTTGAAGAACGCATCGGACCGCACAGGTCCGAAATCACGGTTCAATACAAAGTACGCTTGTAATTAGCGAACCCAAACCGCCGTACATTGATCAACGCCTGATCCGTCATCGACGCCATACGTAAGTGTAACCTCGGAAAAATCAATCCCGCTTTGACCAGAACCACTTACCTCGCTACCGGAAACTGTTTGTAGGGGAATAAACACGTTGTTATCATTCACCTCCATTACCGTAAGGGTATTATTTCCTAAACCGTAAAAATTCGTAACCCAAATATCCGTCAAACTAGTATCTGACTTTGAGACCTCTATCGCATAGGTCTGATCACCGAAAAAATCAGAGTCTTCTGAAGCGGTCCATGAGCCAACATATTCATCGCGTAAATCGAAATCTGGATCTACGGGATCCTCTTCACACGATACGAATAGGAGTAAACTTAAAGAAAGGCACAGGGTGAGTTTTTTCATAGGATCAATTGTCATACTCATTCAACGAGAAAGTACGCGCAGTATTTTGGTCTGCAATTCCAAGGGATTAAATGGCTTGGTGACATAGTCGTTCATTCCTGCAGTGTCGGCGTATTCCACGTTCCCGGTACGTTTTGAAATGAGGTGAATTCTCCAGTAGGAAGGGTCTCTAATTGCCGCTCCCAAAAAAAAGCCCAATCGCCCGAAAGCTCGAGTGAGCCATAAGTCTCAAAATCCCAATTGGATAAGTCCAGGTACCCATTCTCCGCCTTCGTATATTCCGATGGCCGACGATTTTTATTCGAACAGGCCCCAAAGAAAAGTCCTGCGATTAGGGTAAGTACAATTAGTGGGGTTCTCATAGTGAATGAAACTCCCCCTAAAGTACATCAAATGATAGAATCAGGGAAGTAAAGAATCGATTAGACTATCGGCTGCGATTTCAGGCAGCGTCACTTTTAGGCTCGGGGTTCTCTCCATCTCCCGGCGAATCGCAAATAAAGCCTCCTCATTTCGCGCCCAAGCACGCCGGGCAATTCCATTATTCACATCGTAAAACAACATGGATTCAATGCGCTCATCCGCTTCCGAAGAACCATCGAGAAGCATCCCAAATCCACCGTTAATTACTTCTCCCCAACCAACGCCGCCACCGTTGTGAATACTCACCCAAGTAGCGCCTCTAAAGCTATCTCCGATCACATTTTGAATAGCCATATCGGCAGTAAACTGCGATCCGTCGTAAATATTACTCGTTTCGCGATAAGGAGAATCCGTTCCGGAAACGTCGTGATGATCGCGACCTAAAACGACCGGACCTAGTCGGCCTTCCTTTATTGCCTTATTAAAAGCCAAGGCAATTTTAACACGGCCTTCTGCATCGGCATACAAGATCCGAGCTTGCGAACCCACTACCATTTTATTCTCTTGGGCACCGCGGATCCATTGAATATTATCAGCCATTTGCTGCTGAATTTCGGCCGGACTCCCCAATCGGATTTCCTCCAATACCTGACAGGCAATGTCATCCGTCAACTGCAAATCGTTTGGATTCCCACTGGCGCATACCCAACGGAACGGACCAAATCCATAATCAAAACACATCGGTCCCAAAATATCTTGAACGTAACTCGGGTAGCGGAAATCAATGTTATTCTCGGCCATTACTTCGGCACCCGCTCTGCTCGCTTCTAATAAAAATGCATTCCCGTAATCGAAAAAGTACATGCCGTTTTCGCACAGTGTATTTACCGCTGCCGCATGGCGCCGCAAGCTCGACTGAACGAGTTTCTTAAACTCCTCGGGATCGTTGGCCATGAGTTCGTTCGACTCCTCGTATGTGCATCCGACCGGGTAGTAACCACCCGCCCACGGATTGTGCAACGAGGTCTGATCTGAGCCCAAGTGAACGCGAATTTTTCGGGCCGCTAGGCGCTCCCATAAATCGACGATATTTCCCAAATAAGCAATGGAATGAGCCTCCGACTTTTCCATGTACGCAAGCGCAGTATCAATCGCAGTATCCACGTCTTCAATCACCTCATCGACCCAGCCTTGCTCGTGACGTTTGTACGCCGCTTTTGGATTCACTTCGGCCGAAATACTCACCACGCCCGCAATATTCCCTGCTTTGGGTTGCGCTCCCGACATGCCTCCTAGTCCGGCCGTCACAAATAGCGTTTGGCCCAACTCTTCCACGGAGCGACCTAATTTTCGGGCGGCATTTAAAACCGTAATTGTGGTTCCGTGCACAATCCCCTGTGGACCTATATACATGTAGGATCCGGCAGTCATTTGCCCATATTGGGTGACTCCGAGTGCATTGAATTTCTCCCAATCGTCGGGTTTACTGTAATTCGGAATCATCATTCCGTTCGTTACAATTACCCTTGGCGCCTCTCGGCGCGATGGGAATAGCCCCATTGGATGACCGCTGTACATATGCAAGGTTTGCTCTTCGGTCATTTCCGAGAGATACTGCATCGTAAGCAGGTACTGCGCCCAATTCTGAAAAACAGCTCCATTCCCGCCATAGGTAATGAGTTCGTGTGGGTGCTGTGCTACTTTCGGATCCAAGTTATTCTGAATCATGAGCATGATAGAAGCCGCTTGTTGGCATTGTGCCGGGTATTCCGAAATCGGACGTGCGTACATATCGTATTCTGGACGAAACCGAAACATGTAAATCCGGCCGTAGGCCGCTAACTCCGCAACGAATTCAGGAGCGAGTTCCGCATGCCAGGCTTTTGGAAAATAGCGTAACGCATTTCGAAGCGCCAACTTCTTTTCTTCTGGCGATAAAATTTCCTTTCGCTTCGGAGCGTGATTGATTTCCGTATCGTAGGGTTTTGCCTGCGGTAATTCGGAAGGAATTCCCCGTTTAATTTGCTCTGAAAAAGAAGTGCTAGCGTTCATCAAATTATTTCTTTTTAAATCCATATGGACAATGGCGGCAACTGTTTTGACAGCAATATCCGCGCTTTAAATGGTATTGCTCGGTGAACACCAAAAAACCCTCTTTAGTTTTGTAATAATCGCCCGGGTCTAAAGATCGAAATTGATCGAATCCGTCCATGCGGCAAATTTAGGTAATCTGAAGTGGATAAAACGGGGCCAAAAAAGCTTTCGTAGGGGGAAACGATCTTATCTTTGACTTATGGATTTCGAATTCCCCCATTTAGATGCGCCTCGTCAACCGCTCCCGCTTGCCGGCACCGATGGCTGGGTACTTCAGCGCGACGATTTATTGCATCCGGTAATTTCGGGGAATAAATGGCGAAAGCTGAAATATTTCATTGTGAAAGCGAAGGCCGATAAATACGATACCCTTATCACTTTTGGAGGTGCTTTTAGTAATCATCTGGCCGCAACCGCAGGTGCAGGCCATACATTCGGAATTAAAACCATTGGCATTATTCGCGGTGAAGAAGTGGATTTAAATAATCCAACGCTGCAATTTTGTGCCGATCAAGGAATGGAATTGATTCGAGTAACGCGCGACGAATACAGCCGAAAAGCCGATGAAAGTTATCGCGATGAACTGCATACTCGCTTTGGTCGGGCCCTCGTAATTCCGGAAGGCGGTGCACATTACCTCGGCGTCAATGGCTGTTTGGAAATTATTCCGCGCAGTGAGGCGGGTACTTGGGATCATATCGCCCTAGCGGGCGGAACAGGCACTACCGCAACCGGAGTACTACTCGCTACCAAAGCGCCCACCCAAGTATGGGTGTATTCATCGCTCAAAGGAGGTTCCTTTTTGCGCGAAGAAATTCAGCGGCTCGCTTATCGTTTCTTGTGGGATCATGACGCCGTAAACGATCTTTTACAAAGACTGCATATCGTCACCGATTTTCATTTCGGTGGATATGGAAAAGTGACCGACGAGCTAATCGATTACCTGAACCAATTTCATGAAGAGAGAGGGGTGCCACTCGATCCTATTTACACCGGAAAAATGATGTTCGGACTCGATCACAGATCGGATCAGCACCTTCCGAGTCATTCAAAAACATTGGTGATTCACACGGGCGGACTCCAAGGAATTGCGGGAATTAATGCCCGACAAAGAAGTTTGGAAAGAAATTTGATACTGTACTGACCAAAATGTACGTTTGCCCTTCATAATGACGAGAACCCTTCTACTTTTATTTCTAGCGATCTCAAGCTCAGTGTGTGCCCAAAAGGTGACTCGTGATCAATATATTGAGCGCTTTGCTCCGATTGCCGTCCAAGAAATGAAAGACTACGGTATTCCCGCCAGTATAACGCTTGCTCAAGGGATTCTGGAATCGGGCGATGGCAATTCGCGCCTCGCTTCTCAAGGAAATAACCACTTCGGGATTAAGTGCCACGACGATTGGACCGGGAAAACAATTAAGCACGACGACGATCGGCGGAACGAGTGTTTTCGC
>CBFIAJ010000056.1:0-7770 GCA_965660515.1 Flavobacteriales bacterium
TATCTTCAATGAGCTCCTTAGCGCACGTCGCCTGACCCGCTATAACGCGCACATCGTCGAAGGGATGAAGAAAGTAAGCTCCGGTTTTCTTTTGTACTTCTATAAGCGTCGATTCACGCGCAGCCAAGGTTGGCGTGCACTCAATAACTTCTGCTCCGTACCCGCGGACGGCTCTTTTTTTCACTTCCGGAGCATTGCTCGGCATTACGATAAAGGCGGGAACTCCGTATTGCTGTGCGGCCCAAGCGACGGCCTGACCGTGATTGCCAGAGCTGTGCGTGCAGAATCCGCATGAACGCTCCTCCTCATTTAAAGTACTCGCGGCATAGGTAGCTCCCCGTGCTTTAAAGGCCCCTATTTTTTGAAAATTCTCGCATTTGAAGAATAATTGTGCGCCGGTTAAATCATTGAGTGCCGATGAGGTAAGAACGGGCGTTCGGTGAATCTGTCCTTCGAGTACAGAGGCCGCTTTTTTGATGGTATTCTTGGAAATGGAGTAGCTCATAGGAAATTTCTGAGTGGAAAGTTAGTGATTACAAATACGCGGGAAAACACGTTTTCGTGAGTGCCGAAGTGCAATTGTGATTTCTTACCTTTCATGCATGCAGCTACCTTTTCAATTAGAATCTAAATTACCATCCGTTGGGACCACCATTTTTGCGACGATGTCGGCGATGGCGAATGAGTACAATGCGATCAATTTAAGTCAGGGTTATCCCGATTTCCCGGTGGCTGCCGGACTCACAGAGTTAGTTGTTCAAGCAGTGCGCGATGGTCACAACCAATACGCACCCATGCCGGGGTTACTTTCGCTCCGTGAAGCATTGGCTGCTAAGTACGCGCACGATTACTCCATCGAAATTGATCCGGGCTCGGAAATAACTATTGCTGCCGGCGGAACACAGGCTATTTTTAATGCCATTTCCGCCTTCATCGGCTCGGGTGATGAGGTGATTATGTTTTCCCCAGCCTACGATTGTTATGGCCCCAGTATTGAGCTCGCAGGTGGAACAGCGATCTATGTGCCTATGTTAGCTCCCGACTTTCAAATGGATTGGCAACAAGTGCGTGATTGTGTTAATGAGCGCACCAGGATGATCATTATCAATAACCCTCATAATCCGACCGGTAGGTCGTTTACGAAAGACGATAGAGAGGCACTGAAGGACATTGTTCGCGATACCTCTATTTTGGTGTTGAGTGATGAGGTGTACGAGCATATTGTTTTCGATAATCAGCCGCATTTTACTGTACTCAATGATCCTGAATTACGGGAACGTTCAATTGCCGTTTTTAGCTTCGGTAAAACCTTCCATGCCACGGGCTGGAAAATTGGTTATTCCATCGCCCCCAAAGCCTTATCCGCTGAAATCAGGAAAGTGCATCAATACGTCACCTTTTCGGTACATCATCCTTCCCAATGGGCATTGGCCGAATGGTTGAAAAACCCGAGCAGCTGGACAAATATTTCGAGCTTATATCAAGGGAAACGCGATTTATTTTTAGAAGGATTGAAAGAGACTAAGTTTAGTTACATCCCTAGTTCAGGCAGTTATTTTCAGGCAGTTGGTTATGAAAACATTAGCGACTTAGGCGATGTTGCATTTTCGGAATGGCTCACCAAAGAAGTGGGTGTTGCGGCCATACCCATCAGCGTGTTTTATCCGAATGGATTGGATCAAATGGTCATCCGGTTCTGCTTTGCTAAGAAGGACGACACTCTTGAACGTGCACTTAAATTACTTCAAGCTTTATGATGGAGAATGAATTGAATATTGCTCTTATTCAAGAAGAACTCGAATGGGAAAACCCCGCGGCAAATAGAGCTCGGTTTGCCGAACTTTTCGAAAACTTAAAGAACGTTGATGTTGCTGTATTGCCCGAAATGTTTACCACTGGATTTAGTATGACTTGTGCCCATTTGGCGGAAGAAATGGACGGGCCTACAGTTCGGTGGATGAAAGAGCAATCCGCGTTACTCGGCGGAGTTATTTGCGGTAGTGTGCTTATTGAAACGGACTCGGGCTTATTCAACAGGTTGCTATGGGTAAGTCCAGACGGGAAAGTGGAATACTATGATAAACGGCATCTTTTCACTTTGGCGAATGAACAAGATTATTTTCAGTCCGGTGATGAGCGATTAATCGTCGATTATAAGGGATGGAAAATATGCCCCATGATTTGTTACGATTTGCGCTTTCCGGTTTGGAGTCGGAACGGCTGGGACGCAGTGGCCGGTGCCGATTACGATTTATTAATATATGTAGCCAATTGGCCGAGTAAACGCGCAGATGCTTGGCGCAAATTATTGGTGGCTCGAGCCATTGAAAATCAAAGCTATGTGGTTGGGGTAAATCGAATTGGTCATGACGGTAAAGGCTTTGAATATACGGGCGACAGCAGATTATTTGACGCCATGGGAAAGGAGCTGATTGAATTTGAGCAGGGGGAAAAGAATCAAAAAACCCACACTTTGGTCAAGTCGGACCTAGTGCGGGTTCGTGAAAAGCTTTCGTTTTTACGGGATCAGGACCGGTTTACGATTCTTTAGTTACTTATTTCCCTTTCCAAACACGAAATAGTGAACGACTAGTCCGCTTTTGTCGATGACATTCGCAGATTCTAATTCGTAACCCATACTTCCAAATACGTTGAGTGCGGCGGAAATGTCTTGTGCTCTCGAGACACCCTGTTGAAGGACTCGAGCGTCTTCACCTGACTGATCCAATAAGTTGTATTCAAAGGTCGATTCGCCCGTCATTTCAACAGCCATTTTCATTTGAAGCTCAGGATTATTAGCGAATTCCTTTTGTTGAAGATCATTCATGGATTCAAAATTCGGTATTTCTATTACCTGCAAAACCACGTAGGCAATAACGTCTTGTTCTAATTCTGCTTGTTTGGCAACTTTACCTTTTTTCTGTGCGAAACTGAAGGTAGTGAGTGCACAAAATACGACGAGGAGGATTCCTTTTTTCATTTAGTCATTTTTCAATAAAAGTTCATAATCTAGTTCCCAATTGGCTCGAACGTTCAGCAAGGTTTCGCTGTAGTAAACAAATTCGCTGTTTTCATTCGTCCAATAATTTCCGGGATCCCACCTTCCGTTCCCGTTGGAATCGTCAACGAGTCGAAGCCGATAACTACCTGGCGGAAGGTCCGGAAAAGTAGTGATTTCTTCTATTTCTGAAGCTTGTGCTACAAACGATTTTTTGTAGAGAACTACATTTTTTTCACTGAGTAGTTCTAGAAATACGGCCTTCTCGGCCGGAAGTTTCCACAGTACATTCAATTGCCCTAAATCTTCTTTTATTGGAAAATTGAGCACTGCGGTCAGCGTGTCGCTTAAGGTATCGCGCACGGTGCCAGCGGCGCCCGGTAAAACTTGAACAACATAGCTTTTTCCATATACACGATCAATATTGCCCTGAACATTAAAGGCGTCCTTTTTTTGAAATTCGGAAGGAATCTCCGCACTATCGGCGCTTATTTTGAATTTTGAAGGGTCCACAAAGTCGATGGGCAAAGCGTTTTTTAAGGCGAGGGTATCAAAGGTATTCCATACTCCAGTGGACGGGGTTAATGTCCATGGTGTTTCGGGAATGTCGCGAACGCGCCAAGAAACGAGTGCCGTGTCTAGTACAGTATCTGATTCTACTAGAAATAGAAGGCTGTCGTAACCGTGGTCGGGCCGGAGGAAGCCAATTAAAGTGTCGGTGGCTCCTGGCACCGTGAAAAAAGTATCAAGCGGGTTTGAGGGCAGGGGGGTAACATCCGGCCGCAGGCCGCCGAGGGTATAAAAACCGATACTGACGGCCGAAATTTGACGCGCTCGCAAGAATTGAGGCTCCGGATCAGAAATAAAACTGCGCAGGAAAAAAATAGTGGAGTCACCGGCCGTGATGGGTTCAGGATAAAATGCAATTTCTTCTGTTGGAAGATCGTACAGATAATTTCGATTTCCATCGGCCAACGCGAAAAGGCGGTATTCATCGTCGCGCAAATAGTCGAGAAGGAACTCCCCGTTTTCATTTGTTCGGGCGGCATAATCGGGACGGCGACGTGCCGGTAGGGAGTCTAAAGGAATCGAAACGGTGTCGAGACCCCCGAAAAGCAATACGGTGAAGCCGGCGCTTGGCTGGCCGGTAAATGCATTGCGAATAACTCCTTGAATTGTGAGCGAGTCTATGTAGTCGCCCGTTGAAAATACATACTTATAGGTTTCGGCTGCATTACCTTCGGTAAGATCGGTGATTGCATTGCCAAAGTTGAAGGTATAGGTGGTATTATCGCGTAGGGCCCCTTCAAGATCAATTATGAGCGATTTCTTTTTTGTATAAATGTCCGGGTCATTTGACAGCGGAGGAGAAACGAGGAGTTCCTGAGAAACATTCTTTAGGGTGAGGTATTCATTGAATTCTACCTCTATACGCTTCGAATTGAAGAGTATGCTCCCATTCTCCGGTTCGGCGGTCAGTGCCATTGGAGGCTCCACGTCTTTAGGTCCGCCCGTTGGAGAACCCGGCTGAGCGCAGGAAACTACTAGAACTAAAATTAAAAAGGCGGCCACGGACTTTTTCACGGCATAAAGGTACGTTGGAAAAAATGATGTTTTTTTAATTTTGTATTAACTAATTCGTCATATTTGAAATTGTCTTTTCTAATCCTACTCATATTCAATAGACTACTATGACAAAAAAATTACTACTTAGAGGTTCCGCGTTACTTTTTTTAGCCGTGGGCCTTTTTTCTTGGCAAGGCTCGGATGCACAGTGTATAAATTCAACTCTTTATCCATTTGGAGTTACTACAATTGACCAGAATTCAACTCCTGCGTTAACAATCAGTACTTGTAATTACTCAATTGGTGAGTATTCCGATATCAATGTGAATTTCCCTGGGATCTACACATTTCAAATTACAGATAACGCTTCAGGCGCAACGGGCTATGCAACAGTCACTGATGCTTTGAATAACGTTATTGGGCACGGACCGGCTCCATATGCCGCGACAATTGCGGGTACGGGTGCTTATCGAGTACACTGGACCGAGACGTCGGCTTGTACGGGTTTATCTAATTGTCAAACGACAACGGTAGAGTTCACAGGCTTCTTGGGTGGCTGTATTCCTCCTTTGGGAATCACTGCAGGAAGCACAGGAACAACTACGGCCAGTATCTCTTGGCCTGCACCTTCTCCGGCTCCGGCGAACGGTTATGAATATGTAGTGAGTACAACATCTACTGCTCCGACCGGATCAGGAACGGCAACGACCACGCCAAGTGCGGCAATAACGGGCTTGATGGCCTCAACTCAGTATTTCGTTTTTGTTCGTTCCATGTGTGGTCCGGACACGAGTATATGGAATGGACCGGCTAGCTTTTTCACTGCTTTTAGCCCACCATATATTCAAGATTTTAATACGGGAACAAATCCACCGGCAGGTTGGTCACTTGGAAGTGGATTAGCTGCTAATCCTTCCTCGGTTTCTCCGGGAAGTACCTGGTGGGTAAATAACCCATATGAGAATGTCTCGGGCGCTTCTCTTTCTGCGGAGTTGAACCTCTACACGGACGGCCAAAATGAATGGCTTATTTCACCCAATTTTGATTTGGGTTCTGCGCCCAACAGTTGGGGTTTGATTTTTGATGCTGCAGCGACGGAGTATTTTAGTTCGACAGCCACCGCTATATGGGGCACTGACGATTCGTTAAAAGTTCTTTACAGTACAGATGGTGGTATTACTTGGAATCGCAGTAATTCTTTATTCGATTTTAACTCCTCTAACCCGCTCACCCTACCGGGTGGAACCTACTCTGCCTCTCTGAGTGGTTTTACGGGAACCATTCAATTCGCCTTTTACGCTGAGTCGACGGTATTTAACGAAGACATTGATGTTTTCGTTGACAACTTTCGTATCGACATACCGCCCGTTTGTGCTTCTCCAACGTTGTTTTCTGCAACAGGTACTACGACACCGAACTCTGTCGAACTTGGTTGGACACCGGGAACTGCTGGAGCCTTTGCTTGGTTGGTTGAATATGGAGCTCCCGGATTTGCTCCGGGAACAGGCGCTGGAACAGTAGTAGGGGCATTTTCAAATCCGTACACCGTTACCGGATTAATGGCTTCTACAGAATATGATTTTTATGTGCGCGAGTTTTGTCAAACAGGAACCGATACTAGTTTTTATACTGGGCCAGTTAATGTAACGACCTTGTGTAATGCGTTTACCGCGCCGTATGTTGAAAACTTTGACAGCGCCATGTGGTCAAATGCTTTCCCCGGAATGGCTTCGCCTTGTTGGGGTGGAGATTTACGTCCATATTTAGGAGGATTTAGTGACAATGTTTGGGTAGTGGGAACCACGGTCGGTTTTCCGGGGTCTTCGGGTCCAAGTAACGATCACACTTCTGGTTCCGGGCAATATTTATATTCGGAATACAATTTCAGCTTAGGCCAATTGGCGCGTGTTGAAGGTCCTCAAGTAGATATTACGGGTGTTACGAATCCAGCGCTAGGTTTTTACTACCATGCCTATGGGGGAAACATGGGAACTACTTATATCGAGGTGAATACCGGATCGGGTTGGGTTGTTCTTGACTCCATTGTGGGTCAACAGCAAACAGCCCAAACGGATCCCTGGTTCTATTTCGAGGTTTCTTTACAAGCCTATGCAAACCAATCCATTCAGTTTGCTTGGAGAAACAATATGACGGGATTTGATTCTCGATTTGCCATAGACGATATATTCGTAGGAAGCGGCTCGCCATGTCCATTACCCTCCGGTTTAAGTGCAACGGCTACAGGTTCTTCTGCTATTGATTTTAGTTGGACAGGTCAAGGAAGCGCAGCGTGGAACGTTGCTTATGGTCTTCCAGGGTTTAGTCCTGATTCTGCCGTTGGATCTGCAAACGGGCCAATTGCAATTATACCGGTAACCAGCACTACCTCGAATATTACAGGATTATTGGGTGGTACGGGCTATCACTTTTATGTGAATGAAGTATGCTCTACAGGTGGAGCCAATTCTTTCTGGGCAGGTCCGGCATCCGCTATTACAGCCATTGCCCCGCCTTATTTGCAAGACTTTGACAATGGCTACCCGCCGACAGATGGATGGAGTGAAGGAGATGGTATTCTAGGTCAACCGACGGTATTTACTAGCTCGAGCAGTAACTGGATTCAGGACACCTATGAGAATGTAGCGGGTGGTTCACCTTCTGCACGTACGAATTTGTATTCTATAAACTTTCACGAATGGATGTTCTCACCATCGATTGATTTAGGAGCTCCAGGCCATAACTGGGAGCTAACATGGGATGGTGCTGCAACTGAGTTTGCTCAATCCCTCGTGCCAGCGATTTGGGGAGCAGGTGATTCATTAATCATTGTAGTATCTACAGATAACGGTGCTACGTGGAACCGCAGTAATCAAATTGCGGCTTACCATATTGGCAATCCACTCACGGCGCCTGGTTCAAATTACGTGCATTCACTTGCCGCCTATTCTGGGGTAATTAAAATTGGTTATTACGGAACTACACAAGGAACGTTGAGTTCTGAGGATATTGATGTGTTCGTTGATAATTTCTCAGTAAACACGCCACCGTTGTGTACGAATCCGACCTTTATTTCGTGCACAGGTGTAAGTACCACTTCTTCAATTGAAGTGGGTTGGACTGAAGGAACGGTTGGAGCGACATCGTGGGAAATTGAATACGGTCCTGCTGGATTTGCTCCAGGAACGGGAACGGTAGTAACGGCGACG
>CBFIAJ010000056.1:7868-9539 GCA_965660515.1 Flavobacteriales bacterium
ACCGTCGAGCCCTGGTCTACCTTTTGATGACCTATGGTTAACGTATTCTCCTACTGCAGGAGGGTTCCCATCGCCGGGTTATGCATTATCAGGAGAGCCAGATCACACCGGAAACGGTGGAGGATATCTTTTTATTGACTGTTCTACGCCAAACAATTCGGATGTTTATTTTGAAACGCCGGATATAGATATGTCATCGGTATTCTTCCCTTATGCTAGTTTCTGGTTGCGAAGTGAAAACAACAATTCACCTGGAGACAATGTAGACGTATGGGTAGATGTATGGGATGGTGCTGCATGGAACGATTCAGTAGTGTTCTTTAATAATGACAGTACGGATTGGTTCTTTATAGAAATTCCGATGTCGAACCTCACGATTAACGGTCCTGTACGAATGCGTGTGACGGTTAACGAGAACTCTACGGTTGGATCGGCTTTCTACAATGATATCTTGATTGATGACATGTTCATGGGTGAGGATCCAAACTTTGTACAGTCGTGTGATAACTTCGATGCGTATACGGCGGGTAATTTAGATGCCCAGACGACCGATTGGAACAGTTGGGGTGGTGCTGCAGGAACAGAGGATACGGAGGTGTCTTCGGAGCAGTTCCAGAGTGCGCCACATTCTATGAAGGTTCATGATTCGGGAACGAATTCGGCGAGTGATATCGTTTACTCCTTGGGAGATAAGTCTTCGGATGCCCATGAGTTGACGTTCTCTTTCTATCAGCCAGCGGCGAATGGAGGATACTTTAACTTGATGCACCAGTATTCACCTCCAGCAACGTTTACCTGGGCAGTGGAAGTGTTCTTAGACGGGCCTGCTGGAACGGGTACGATTGATTATGGAACTTCTGCAGGAGGAAACATTGCGAACTTTACGTTTGCTGCAGATACGTGGAACGATGTTCAGTTCATTATTGATTTGGACACGGATACAGCGCGCATGAACATCAACGGAGTATCGATTGCTACTTGGTTGTGGTCTGATTCTCAGGGAGGTGTTTATAATAACTTAGGAGCGTTGAATGTATATTCAGCAGCGCCAGGAACATTGACGCCATTGATTTACATCGACGATATGTGCTTTGGCCGATATGCACCTCCATGTGTGGTGAGCACAACGCCAACGACTTCAGATGTAACGGTATGTGAGAATCAGCCAGCGACGCTTACGGCAACCCCGGGTGGAGCGAGTTCGTTCCCCGTATGGAGTAACGCCGCTGGAAACATCATAGGCTCAGGAACGCCGTTTGTAACGGATACCTTGCTTGCAGATGAGACCTTCAGTGTACGTGATGCGGAACTATTGGGCGGTCAATTGAAAGTGGGTCCAACCCCTGATATTGCCACAGCTGGTTTCGGTAACTTCACTAATGGGCTTTATATTACGGTAAGTCGTGCGATTCGTTTAGACTCGATCACGCTACGTACCGATGGAGACATTGATGTAGGTGTAAACTTGTTCGACGCTCCAGGTGGAACGTTGTTACAGACCTCTAAGCAGATTAATATAGCAGCGGCCGGAGATCACCAGGTATCGGTAGATATGGTGATTGCCCCAGGAAGTTACTTTATCAATATGCGTTATGATGGTGGAACAGGATCTCTATTCCGTGCAACGGGTGGAGCGACCTTCCCATACGTGATTCCTGATATGTTGTCGTT
>CBFIAJ010000057.1:0-8889 GCA_965660515.1 Flavobacteriales bacterium
GGAAGAAAAAGAACTTCAGCCGCGAATAGACCTCGCTATCGAAATGATAAAATCTTTCGGAACGGCGGGCTTGCCCAGAACGATGAACGATTACAATAATCGTTAGAATCCGTTCGACGAATTACTCTACCGTTACAGACTTAGCTAAATTCCTGGGCTGATCCACATTACAACCGCGCATCACAGCTATGTGATACGATAATAGCTGCAAAGGAATGGTCGTGAGCAGCGGGCTAAACACTTCTTCCGAGTCAGGAACAATAATAACGTGCTCCGCTAATTCTTGAAGTTGCTTTTCATCGTGATTTACAATAGCCAATACCCGGCCATTTCGAGCGTGCACTTCTTGAACATTACTCACCACTTTCTCATAATGACCCCTTCGCGTGGCAATGACCACTACGGGCATATCTTTATCAATTAAAGCAATTGGGCCGTGCTTCATTTCGGCCGCTGGATAACCTTCGGCGTGTATATAGCTTATTTCCTTTAGCTTCAACGCCCCTTCCAGGGCAACCGGGAAATTATACCCTCGACCTAAATAAAGACAGTTTTGGGCGTCTTTATAGTTTTCGGCAATCTTTTTAATATGATTGTCCTCTGCCAATAACTCTTCAATTTGACTCGGTATTTTATCCAGCTCCCACAATAATTCGCGATAACGACTTTCGGATAACGTTCCTCTTCTGCGGCCCAATTCTAAAGCTATTAATGTTAGAACGGTTACTTGCGCAGTGAAGGCTTTCGTTGAGGCAACACCAATCTCGGGTCCCGCGTGCGTATAGGCTCCTGCATCCGTTTCACGAGCAATGGAACTTCCCACTACATTACAGACACCGAATATGGTTGCCCCCCTGCTTTTCGCCAGTCGAATTGCCGCTAAGGTGTCTGCGGTTTCTCCTGATTGTGAAACGGCAATTACCACATCATTTTCTGTAATTACGGGGTTCCGATAACGAAACTCGGAAGCATATTCAACTTCAACAGGTAAACGGGCTATGTCTTCAAATAAATATTCAGCGACTAAACCGGCGTGCCAACTCGTTCCGCAACCGATAATAATAATGCGCTGGGCATTGAGGAACTTACTTTCGTATTCCTTAATTCCGCCCATATTTATGATTCCTTGGTCAGGCAATAGACGTCCGCGGAGGGTGTCTCTAATCGATTTTGGCTGCTCAAAAATCTCTTTAAGCATAAAGTGGTCGTAACCACCTTTTTCAATCATTTCCAAGCTCAATTGAAGTTCCTGAATATACGGATCAATGAGTTGGTTCGATTCAATTTTATTGACCACCATCTCTTCTCCTAATCGGAGCGTGGCCATTTGATCTTCCTCTAAATACACTGCATTATTAGTGTACTCTAAAAAGGGCGTGGCGTCAGAAGCAATAAAGAATTCACGATCACCCACTCCGATAACTAATGGACTTCCTTTTCTTGCACAAACAATTTTCGTTGGATCGTTCTTAGTCATTACTACGATCGCATACGCCCCAACCACTTGATTTAAAGCTATCCGAACCGCTTCTTCAATGGGAACGCCTGCGGTGCGATAAGCATCATCGATCAAATTCACCAAAACCTCGGTATCCGTTTCACTTTTGAACGAATATCCCCTGTGAATTAACTCCGATTTAAGTGCGTCGAAGTTCTCAATTATTCCATTGTGAACAAGAACCAATTCTCCGTTCTCACTCGTATGCGGATGTGAATTTACATCGGATGGAGCTCCATGGGTCGCCCATCGAGTATGGCCCATTCCGATAGATCCAGAAACGTCTCCCGTTCCTATCAATCCCTCTAAATCTGATACCTTTCCTTGCTTTTTATACACTTGGAAGTCGCCCGATTGCAAAAGGGCAACCCCCGAGCTATCGTATCCTCGGTACTCAAGTCTTTTTAATCCATTTATTATAATGGGATACGCCTCTCTTGGGCCTAAATAACCAACAATACCGCACATTCGCTTAAGGTTTGGTGTACGTAATTATCATTTTCATTCGGTCAGAACCGTGTATCGCCTTATCAGATCCTTTTAAAATAGAACGGTATGCACGCACAGCACTTCCCGATATCACGATAGCGAGCTGACCATTCTCAGCGCCTTCGTTAACCACAGAATGTACGTGACGAACTAAGTTAAAAGTATATCTATTTGTTGTTTCTGAGAAGCGTCCTCCATAATTTAAAGGGTCCTCTTCTAAAAAGTCAAGTGGAAAGCTGGCTATTCCATTAGAGTCTAGTTTCACTACTAAAACCGATGGGGGTTGCTCCCAAACACTGTTTGACCCCTCTACGATAGGGACTCTAAATTCGGCTCGATTGATGATGATCCCTTCTTCCTTAAGGGATTCTAAATAGGGAAATTCTAACCCAACGCGCATACCTCCCAAGCCTTGCACATAATTGATTTCCTCGCCAAAGCCTTCTTTATTCACTGGCTTCAGGCTCAAGGAAGTTGAACTAAAATCATGATAAAAATTATTAACCCTCTGCGTATTATCATTGATTAAAAGGTCAAACTGAAGGCTGTCGTCTTCCGAATTGTGATAAAATATACTCACTCGTGTGGCCGCATCAGTAAGGTCAAAAAAGAGCATCTCCGACGAGAGGTTCGTTTTCATGTGAATCCCTTTAAAGAAATCCGCAAAAGCCGTATTATTTTCGAGTTCTTCTTCCGTTCCGTTCAAAATGCGCTGTCCCAGTTCATTGGGTACGGTAAAAACTAAAGTGTCTGGCACGAAAGTTCCCGTTTCATTCGTGTCCTGCAAGCTCGGTACGAAGGTCGTGTCAACCAATGGAAATGGATTAAAACCAAACGTTTTCTGAGAGTAATACACGGAATCCGAATACATCCGCTCATTCATCTCATACATCTGAAAATTGAATGCACTTGGCTCATCCGTCGGGCCGTAAAGGCCCGGGTCCGCAAAAAGAACATAAAAACGGACAGAATCAACTACTGGGTCATTCTCAAAAAGAACGTTGTTCGCAGGCAAACGCCATTGCGTGTAAAAATTGGCACGTGTATATCCAAAGGTGGGATCCCACATTTGACCTACAGTAGCGTATAACGACTTGCTCGAAAGAACCGAATCGTCGGGTAAACGATAAGCGCGAACGGTAATGGTGTCCGTTTGATTCACTTCCAAGCGATCGCCTGGAGGCTGAATTTCCACACCAATTTCGGTTACCTCCTTTTCACAAGAAAGAAGCCCCACCAGCAAGGCGAGGCTACATATCCATTTTGTGCTTTTCATACTGAATTAACTGATAATTTCCAGCCTTAGTATTCGGTTAAGCTAAAGTTTCAGCCACCGTTAAATCCTTGTAAAAATCCAAGTAAGCGCTCTGGTGCTCTTCCTCCGGTAAATGACCTAGCATTGGCAAGCCTTTACCTTCAGCATACTCAGACAGCTCACTGTTCACCGTATCAGACCCTAAAGTAATCGCGTCACTGTGATCCATGGCCATTTTATTCAGGCTATTGAAATCAGGGTTGCTGATCGACTCAACACAGTGCTCGCCCTCGTTTAACTTGATTTTACTTGCCATATCCGAAGATAAAGAGCCGTTAAAACCATTGTCGTACAACGAATAAACCACTTTGCTTTCCTCAAAAATTGGATCGTCTGAGTAATTCTTTTTCAAATATACCGGCAACATGGAAGTCATCCAGCCATGGGCGTGAATTACATCTGGTTTCCATCCCAATTTCTTTACCGTTTCTAAAACGCCACGGCAAAAGAATAATGAGCGCTCGTCGTTATCGGCAAATAGCTCGCCTTTATCGTCGGTAAGCGTTGCTTTCCTTTTAAAATATTCTTCGTTATCGATAAAATATACCTGAATTCGAGAAGTCGGAATCGAAGCTACTTTGATGATCAAAGGCTGATCCATATCGTTAATGATCAAATTCATTCCCGAAAGGCGAATCACCTCGTGCAATTGGTGACGACGCTCATTAATACATCCAAAACGCGGCATGAAGATGCGTACTTCATGACCCGCTTCATTCATTAATGTAGGAAGGTCTTTTGATAATTTTGATATTGGGGATTCGGGTAAATAGGGGGTTATTTCTTGCGAAACGTATAAGATTCTTTTCTTTTCCATAAATCGCCTTTAGCTTGTCTTAAAGAGATTTGCGAAATTACGAAAAAATTGCCGTTTTATCAAGGATATAGCTATGTTTGCCCACTAACTCAGACTGAAATCCAACATGGATTCGTTTCAAAATTCTTCTGATTTAAGGGTCTGTTTGGACCGCGTCCTAGCGGACGGATGTACCATCGGTTTCGTTCCAACCATGGGCGCTCTGCACTCAGGCCACCTTGCCCTCATAGCCGAATCGATCGCGAACAACGACTTCACAGTGGCGAGCATCTATGTAAACCCAACCCAGTTCAACAACGCAAACGACCTCGAAACCTACCCACGTCAACCCGAAAAAGACCTCGATCTTCTTCGCGATGCAGGTTGCAACGCCGTTTTCTTTCCAGCGGATAACGACCTCTACCCCAATGGAGTGCTCAGCGGAAAATACGATTTAGGGATTCTCGACGAGGTAATTGAAGGCCACTTTCGACCCGGCCACTTCCAAGGAGTAGCGACCGTAGTAGACGCGCTCTTCAACACCGTTAAACCCCACAAAGCCTATTTCGGTGAAAAGGATTTTCAGCAGCTAGCCGTAATCCGACAAATGGCGCGCGTCCATCATCCGAAAACGAAAATCATTTCATGTCCTACCATTCGCGAATCAGACGGACTCGCAATGAGCTCGCGCAACTTACGCCTATCCCCCGAGCAAAGAACAGTGGCAACCACCCTTTCCAAAGCGCTCTTCTTCCTTCGCGATCAAGGAACCGCACTCCCATTATCCGAAGCTAAAAACAAAGCCCTCAGTATTATTGAAGCCGTTCCAGAAATTAGCCTCGAATACCTCGAAATCGTGAACCCTGAGACCTTTGAACGGTTATCAAAGTGGTCGAACGGCACTGAAGTACGCGCCTGCATTTCAGCCTATCTAGGCGACATTCGCCTAATTGATAATGTAGGGATTAAATCGTAATTTTGCCGCGCAAATAGAATGCTATGATCATCGAGGTTTGTAAATCGAAAATACATCGTGTGAAAATCACGGATGCCGACCTTCACTATATGGGGAGCATAACCATTGATGAAAATCTAATGGACGCCGCCAACCTCATCGAAGGAGAAAAAGTGCAAATCGTGAACATCAACAACGGTGAGCGCCTTGAAACCTACGTTATCCGCGGACAGCGAGGTTCCGGAGAAGTATGCATGAACGGTCCGGCCGCACGTCGCGTACAGGCCGGAGATGTCGTTATCATTATTGGCTACGCCCAAATGGATTTTGAAGCAGCCAAAAGCTTTAAACCCTCCATCATTTTTCCGAATGAGGAGACCAATCAACTCAATTAAGCGCCATTGTGAATAAGCGCTTCGGGAAAATCCTTCGTACCCTAATTATTCTCGCCGTTACGGGCGGACTCCTATACTTGGCTTTTCGGAATATCGACTTTGCCGAGATGAAAGAAGATATTTGGGCTGCCGACTTCCGATGGGTACTCGTTTCTGTTCTCTTGGGATGGCTCGCCTTTGTGGCACGCGGAATCCGTTGGATTATTCTCATTGACTCCCTCGGCTTTAAAGCAAATGTTTGGAATTCTATTCACGCCGTTACTTTTGGCTACTTCGCCAACCTATTTGTACCTAGGGCTGGAGAAATTGCCCGCTGTACTTCCCTAAACCAAACCGACGATGTACCCGTCGACAAACTCATTGGAACCGTCATCGTAGAACGGGTAATCGACTTCTTTTTCTTAGGTCTATTCATCCTTGCGTCTCTAATTCTGCAGTTCGATAATATCATTGCTTTTTTTCAAAGCGTGAACGACGCTCGATCATCGGGCGGTGACGCCGGAGAAGAATCCAACCTGCTAACCTATATCGGTATCGCCTTCGCCGCGGGACTTATCGTCCTTTTCGCCTTGAGAAAACGCATTCTGGCCATGCCCCTCTTCGACAAAATCCGTTCCTTCATGTTCGGTGTACTCGAAGGCATGAAAACCGTCTATAAAATGCAACGAAAAGGAGCGTTTATTGCCTATACGCTTTTCATTTGGGCAGCCTATTTTGGGATGATTTACGTGAATTTCTATTCTATTGAAGGGTTAGACATACTCGGTGTAGCAGATGGCGTAACCATGACCGTAGTCGGTGGTCTTGGAATGGTGGTTCCGGCACAAGGCGGAATTGGCAGTTACCACTTGGCGGTATCGTACGGTATGACCGTCCTAGGACAATCTTACGGACTCGAAGAAACAATCAACTACCAAAGCGGATTAACCTACGCCACGATTATCCATGCCAGTCAAACCTTGATGATCCTTACCAGTGGAGCGATTGCCCTTTTTGCCCTATATTTAGCTCGTACCAAAAAATCACGGTCCGAAGCATAAATCTCTATGAGTCATCTCGACTTTACTCTTTCGAAAATACACGACCTGAACTCCTTCCAATCGATTCGACACGTATGGCGATTCGAAGAGAAAAAAGTAGTCTTTACCAACGGGTGTTTTGATATTCTCCACACAGGCCATTTGACCTACCTCGCCAAAGCTCGAGACCTGGGCCATAAACTAGTGGTCGGACTCAATTCAGATGCTTCGGTTACCCGTTTAAAAGGTCCGTCGCGACCCATCAATACCCTTCACGATCGCGCCATGCAACTGGCCGGCTTGAGCTTTGTAGATGCCGTAATCCCGTTCGAAGCCGATACGCCCATCGACCTCATTAAAAGCGTGATTCCCGACGTGCTCGTCAAAGGAGGCGACTACGCGCTCACCGAAATTGTGGGGCACGAATTCGTGCTCGAGCAAGGAGGAAAAGTAACCACCATTGATTTAGTTCCTGGAAAAAGCACTACCGCTACCATTGAGCGATTAAATAACCATGGCTAAAACAAAAACCACTTTTTATTGCCAAAACTGCGGTAACCAATACGCCAAATGGATGGGCCAATGCTCGGCCTGCGGCGAATGGAATACCATTGTCGAAGAGCTCGTACGAAAGGGAAAAGATAAAGCCGGCTGGAATTCAAATGTGCCTTCCGGAACCCCCAAACCAACCGCTATCAAAGAAGTAGACATCGGTGCCGAACAGCGCATTAATACCGCCGGCAATGAGTTGAATCGGGTTCTAGGGGGCGGCCTAGTGGCCGGATCTGTAGTCCTGCTCGGCGGAGAACCCGGAATTGGGAAATCAACGCTAATGCTTCAAATCGCCCTACGGATGCGAAAAACGCGCGTCCTATACGTCTCAGGCGAAGAAAGTGAAAAACAAATCCGCATGCGTGCGGAACGAATTGGCATCACCAACGAAGAGTGTTTTCTACTTCCCGAAACAGCTTCACAGCGCATTTTTGAGGCGGCCGAAAGCCTTGCACCGCACATGTTGGTCATCGATTCTATCCAAACCCTTTACAGCGATTTGGTGGAAAGTACTCCCGGAAGCGTATCCCAAATTCGCCAATGTACTGCCGAGCTCATTCGCTACGCAAAAGATACGAACGTTCCCGTTTTTGTGATCGGGCACATCACCAAGGAAGGCAACTTGGCCGGACCTAAGGTACTTGAACACATGGTGGATGTGGTCCTCCAATTCGAAGGAGATAGAAACTACAATTATCGCTTGCTTCGCGCCCATAAAAATCGCTTCGGAAGCACGCAAGAACTCGGTATTTATGAAATGCACGGCGGTGGGCTGCGCGAAGTCGATAACCCCTCCGAATTACTGGTTTCGGAAAAAGACGAGCCTACAAGCGGAACGGCTATAGCGGCTACATTAGAGGGTATGCGCCCTATGATGATCGAGATTCAAGCCCTCGTAAGTAGTGCTGTATATGGTAATCCACAACGATCGTCGACAGGATTTGATACGCGTCGATTGAACATGCTTTTGGCGGTTCTCGAAAAACGCTGTGGCTTTAAACTCGCTCAAAAAGATGTCTTTCTCAACATCACGGGCGGAATTAAAGTAGACGATCCGGCTATCGATTTAGGGGTGGTCACAGCGATCTTGAGCTCCAATGTTGATTTGGCCCTTACCGAGAAAGTATGTTTTGCCGCCGAAGTAGGCCTAACCGGCGAAATCAGACCCGTGCAACGCATCGAACAACGAATTAAAGAGGCCGAAAAACTGGGATTCGATAAAATATTTATCAGCAAATTCAACAAAGTGAAAACGGCTGATTTTAAGATCAAAGTCATTCAAGAGTCGAAGATCGAACGCATATTTCAACAATTATTCGCCTGATGGATTCACTGCTCGACATACAAAACTTGGTGGTCGATTTTAAGGGTGAGTCGGGATATACGCGCGCCGTAGACGACGTGTCTTTCTCCGTTGGTCGCGGAGAAACGGTTGGCGTGGTCGGCGAATCGGGTTCGGGTAAATCAGTTACGTCATTAAGCATTATGCGCTTAATCTCGGAACCCCCCGGTCGTATTTCCGAGGGCAGCATTACCTTTCACGAATCAGACGGTTCTTCTGTGAATTTACTTTCCTTGCCTCCCGGCAAGATGCGCACGTACCGCGGTAAACGAATCGGTATGATTTTTCAGGAGCCCATGACCTCCTTAAACCCGGTCTTTACTTGTGGCGATCAGGTAATGGAGGCATTGTTACAGCACGAAACTAAAGACAAAAAAGAGGCGAAAAAACGAACCCTTGCCTTATTCGAAAAAGTGAAGCTTCCGCGACCCGAAGCTATTTTCGACAGTTACCCACACCAAATATCGGGAGGACAAAAACAACGGGTTATGATTGCCATGGCAATTAGTTGTAAGCCCGACCTACTCA
>CBFIAJ010000058.1:0-8409 GCA_965660515.1 Flavobacteriales bacterium
AAATGATCAACAAGGTACAATCCGGCCGTAACGGACTGAACCAAATCTCTGAGATTCACTGGTGCGCCCTCGGCACAAGTTAGACCACTTCCAAACACGGTTAGTATAGGGTCGGGAGTTATTTCGACTGTCCCGACTAATGTATCATAGCATCCTACCGCATTTTCAAAAACACCAACTACAGGGAATGTGCCAGGGCCGCTTGCAGCGGGATAAAAATATCGGTCGTCATTGAACGCCGTGCTTAAAAAGTACTTGATTCCCCCTTGGTTCGACTGGAAACGAGACCAAAGGTCAAGCGTGTCTACACTTTCGCATGCGGGCATGGCCGGCATCCAGTCCAAGGTCGGGCGTTCGTGGACGACAAAGCTGGTGTCTAAAGTATCCGGACATCCGTGGGCCAAGGACAAAGAATACATGCGTACTGTGTGGTTTCCTGGAACCGCGTTGGTGAATATAAGCGAGTCTTGGATGCCGTAATTTATTCCGTCCACGACCCATTCTACATTTCCCATATTTTGGCTTGTCCCCGCATTTTCAAGCATGAACGAATCGCCCTCGCAAATCAATGGAGCTTGAAGTGTGGAATAAGGAATGCTCGGGAAAGTTACTGGCTTGGATATGGTATCCCAGCACCCATTTTCAGTTCGAACGGCAAGTGAGATGATATGTGGGCCAGGTGTTGAAAATGAGGCGAACTCATCTTTCCAGCCGGCGACAAAGCCCGTTCCTTGTCCAAACTCCCAATGATAAGTACTGATCAATGTAGGTGAACTCGTAGCCAACTCCGTCACCCAAAAATCGTTGTAGCACGAATCGTTTACAACGAAATCTGCACTCACAACTGTAGGAACAAAGGTTTTTTGGCTAACGCAAGTAAATCCATCATCATTGGAGGCCGTAACAAACACTGGACTAGTCAAAGGTAGGTCAAACGTGGTCATATAAGTCGTAGCACCATTCGACCAAATATAGTTGTCGAATTGACTGCTTGTTGCGAAGACAACAGCTGTATCTGTTGCACATCCCCCTTGCGAGTAACCTATACCACAGCCAGGAACAAAGGGACAACCAACACACTCAAAGGACGAGAGCGCTATTCCAAAAGCGGTCCCATCAGGTGAGTCCATGCTACGTACATAGTACCGGATACTTTGTCCGTTATAGGGTGCAACGGAGAAAGTGACGGATTGAAAATCCCACCAGTACAGGGTGTCCCCTGAAGCTTGAATCAACGTGTCGGTTGGTGGGCCATGATCGAGTCCTACCCTTATGGTATCCGGTGTGATAATAGAATTACCGGCTATATCCGTTGCTACCCACTCCATGTAGGGCGCTATTCCACTAACTGGTGCGGAACTCAGAAATCCGTACGTCGCAGTAACTTCACAGAAGTTGAGTACACATTGCTCACGACGTACCATGTAGCCCGCTGTATCAGCTATGGTGTCTCCGATCGCTGCACCTGTTCCAGTAAAGGTCGGCAGGCCTGATATACCGGATAAACTTGATGGGGTACCATTACTATACGTTTGAAAAGCAGCAGTGGGAATTACTTGTATTGGGCAGCAATTGGTTGCGGAACCCGTAAAGGTTTGCCAGAAGTTATATCCATTGTCAAATGAGATGTTATTGCAACAATAGCCGCCGATCTGGCCGTAGGCCGAAAACGAAAAAAGGAAAAATAGAAAGCCTGTGCTGACTATGCTTTTAATTGGGGTGATATATTTTCTGGTTTGGAGCAAAAACAAAAGGGATCAAAAAGTGACGAATTTATAACGGTCGGCACACCTGGGGCTTACCAAGTAGCCAATATCATAATTGATTTCTAGTCCGACCTGCAGAAGCAAAGGATGACTTGAGGCATTGCTTGCCTCTCCATCAAATTCAATAGGGAAGTTAATGTTGTTTGCGTTATCTGAGAAGAGGTCTTGAATACCGTATTCAATTCTGAAAGAAAGAATAAAGCTCAAGTTTTCAGTTCCAGCTATATAGGACCCAAAACCGAAAACTGCAGATGTATACTTCTCAGAATACATATTCAGCACATTCTCTTCTGTAAAAGCCGACTGAGGAATATTTCCCGATAGACTTTGTGTGGCTGATGCAACGGTTGAGAATTTTGGACCTATTTCAAAGAAAGACCCAGATTCACCGATATGGCGGTAAAGAACGTATAGGTCATTAGTTGACCAATTTAGCGTTCTGTAAAAGCTATTTCCATTACCCCCAAAGTACCATTTCTGCGAAGTGTTGGTTCGTCCGTATTCAACACTTATAATTGAATGGTCTCCGAAATTAGTTCCAATTCGACCTGTAAAGAAATTCCCAAAAGTCCATTGGTGTGGGTATTGTGAGTTATCGAGGATTTCTGAGTTAATCAAAAACCCTGAATTTACACCACCACGAACCCCAAAGTCCCACCAGACCTGTGCTTGGGTCACAGCTGAAAAAAACATAAGACTGACGACTATTACTTTCCTTGGGGACATTGGTTCTTAGTTTTTAAAGTTAGTTTAAATATTTTTGACGAAGTCTATCTTTTTCTATTCGACCGACTGGCCGGAACGCCCGAAATTCAATCACCGCTACCAAATTGATTCTGCCGCTACTAACTCGAAACGAGTCGGTGACATGAGCGGTATAAGATGGCTCCAAAGATAAGTTACCGAAACGCAGATTGATGCCCGCCCTCAATGTGTTGTATTGATAAGAGAAATCGTCATTTAGATCATCAAAGCTTACCGTTTGCCAACCCCTACCAAGTCCAAGAACAAACCACTCATCACCTAACCAAGTAATTTCTAATTCTTGAAATCTATTTAAGGTTCCAAATTTGGTTGACATAACTGTTTCCAAAAAATCTCCATTACCTTGTTCGTACATCAATACTAAAGCTCGCTCATCCATATTACCAAATGAATAAGTTAACCCTACTACCTGAGCCCTTGACTTTTCTCTTCCACGCTTATTATAAAGAGGTTCTTCAATGGGAAATCGAAACCCAAAAAACACCTGCCCGAGTTCGTTAACTATCATTTCAGAAGAAGTCACTGAATCGGGCGCCCAAGCCCCAGTGTAGGCATGGACCCCGCCTCCCAATTTAAATAGAACTCTGTGATAAGAGCTCTCTTTTTCCTCATTGACTTCAGCACGATAAAGGTATTTCCCTAATTTCCATTTCATCGTTCTGGCATAAAGGCTATCGGGGAATATATCAGATGCCTTTGTGAAGGCGTTCAATGCTGTCTCATACCTACCCGACTTGTAATGGTCATTTCCTGCAAAAACGAGTTGATGATACTGTTGGATACGATAGAATTCTTGACTTCTTCTTTCCCAATCCCGCCTTAAACCAATCGCTCTCGGATGACCCGGCTTTATTCTTTCAGCATTTTCCAAGTTGATTCTAGCAGTTTCAAATTCATTTTTAAGAAGGGCTTCAGCTCCACGGTCAATGTAGCGTTGAAATGCGAGGCTTTGTTCATTTTGTCGGTCAAGCTCTATTCCATGGTCTACGGTAGCTACTTTCAATTGAGCTATTTCGCTATTGGGCATGAGGTCTAGGGCACCTTTATAAAGTACAAGAGCCTCACTTTTCTTTTCCAATCTCAATGCGTTATCTGCTCTCTTCATGAGGCCGTCAAAATCTTCATAGGCACTAGTTGAATCAATCCTTCGAATCTCATTCCGAGCTGAATTGATTAAATCGATGAAATTCTTGTCGGCGGGATTAAGCCTCTGCCCTTCTTTTAAAAGAAGCAGAGCTAGTTCGGGGTCCCCGGACGCTAACGTACTACTGCCGTATTGCTTGAGGTACTCCACCTGACCTGAGGTGTAGGCCGATTTCATCGACTCCAATTTCCGGTGTAATCCACTCGTTTGAGATTCAGGAATACCCATGCTACCTAAAATACGTTCTACGCGCTCTAGGTCTTTTAGGTGAATGCGAGTTTCTTCTATTTTGACCAGTGCATCATAATTCTGCATGCCCGTGAGCTCCTCAATCAGTAAAAGTTCATTTTTAATTGAAGCTACTTGTTGTTCATACGTTGCATTATAGTGGGCCTTAACATCGGATTTTTTGATGAACCCAAAGGCGTAAACTAAATCCTCGTCCGAGTAGGTTTCCAAAACCATTCCGGAAAGATTCGCTTCACTTTCACTGGTAATTTCTTCCGAAAAAAACTGTTCAATATTATAATTCAATTCCGTTATAGTCTGCTGCGAAGCAGAGGAAACCTTAGTGTAGATTTGTTCACTTAGCGCTACTTTAGCCCGGTCTCGGGCCACTTCAATAACTTGACGGGTCGTTCTATCTGGATAGGCGTCTACAAATATCTCCTCGTACCCCCAATAAAATTCAGAAAGGGGATAATCAGATTGTCTTCTATCTGGATCAATCCATGCCGGCACCTCGTGTACCTGAGCACGCAAATTGCCTCCAAGGACAAAAAACAATATAACCACAGAAACTCGAATCATCACAAAGGATTTTTTTAATACTCGTCACCGAGCTTATTCATTTCTTTGTAAAATTCTTCCTTGAATTTTTCGTAGTCGTAATCAACCCTAAGAGTTTCTTCTTTGGCAAGGTTTCGGTCCATTGCCGAAAGAAGCGATTCAGCGCTCATTTCTATAGCAATGTACGTTTTGTAGTCCCCTTCGCTTGTACGAAACAACTTTTCGCAAATCACCTTTACCGAATTCAACTCTTGATTGATAACCTCTCGAGTCAATCCCTCAAATCGCTCCTCAACATCCTCAACATTATTGAATTCCCTTGAGTTTATGTAATTGTCTATGGTTCCTTTTATAGTGGTATTCACAGAGGATGCTAAATCCGCGCGCGCATTGCTGAGCGCTTTCTTTTTTGATGTGCTTTGATCCGAGCTTTCTCCAACAGCGTTTGCTCTGAAGAAATCCCTAACTCCCCAAAACTCCTCGCCGCTGCACGGGACGTTTATTTCTGTTTCACCGACTGGGGCTTTCATTTTCTTTCCGCCACAACCCGCTATTAAAACAATAAGGGCAAACAAGACTAAGTACTTTATTTGTTTCATAACCACGATTTAGATTTGATTTCAAATATACCGTATTCTTTCCGAGGCTTAAATGACAATCATCAGCTAAGACCGCATCGAATAGATTAGCTATTATCTTCAGCCCTGAAATTGCGGATGATATAAAAACTGGAATGCGATGCAGGTCTTGCAGCATCATTTGCAATTCAGAGTATACCTCTCGCCTTCTAATGCTTCATCTCACCGAAGGCGAGACCAATTCAAAAATTAAAAATTTTCGTTTTGCCAATCAATGAAAATTTGTGTTTTTAAAAGCTCTTTTTATTCCAAAGCCTATAAGATAAATATTGCTGAACCTGCTGCTATCACAAGTAATTCAATTGATGAGTAAATGAAAATTCGTGTTTATTTTTTTGGACGCTGGATTAAAAGGACGCTTTTAATGAATTTGGGGGGTGAGGCCACGTTATTTTGTGCAGGGAAATGCAATGCAGTTAGACTAAGAATCCCATTTCTACAAACTTAATGAGTGGTTAGAAAGCCAAATGCTAAGAGACGATTGAATGTTAGCGTGAAGATGTTGCGATTTATCTAAAAATGTCATGATTTTTAAAAACCCAGATGTCCGCCTTCCCCGAACACAATAGTCCCACTAAACCAAAACACTTACACGAAATTTTATTGGTAGGAACCGAACATAAAAACTACAATTATCACAATCACTTATTTCTGAATAATGAATTTAACTTGCCTACCAGTATCATTAATTCTAATAAAGTATGCACCATTAGATAGCTCTGAAACATCAATATTAGTTGACTCTTTTTGAATACTACCTTCGGAAATCAAAGCTCCTTGAGTATTTATTATGGAATACTCTAAATAGCCTTCGAACCCGTCGATAACTCAACCACTCTCTTTCTCTTGTATTTACTCATCCATAGACTATTCGGGGATTCCGACCTCAACCTTCACAATTTACTGAAGGGTATGGCAACCTCCATCGAATAATCCACCAAAAGACAACCCGAACTCTTGAAAAAGTCGAATTCGAAGAAGAAAATTTGATTTTTAAAGGGCGCCGTAAAACCGAATTAACCCGAGTAAAAGGGAGTAAAAAACCGAAAAAAAAGGTGAGTTTGCTAGACAGTGGCTAGACAGTAAAAAGAAAAACCCCTGAAAATCAGGGGCTTAAGGGTGTTGTTAGCGGTCTGGACGAGACTGCCCTTCCGCTGGCGCGAAAGCGCCGTCTCCATAGGAAGGCGGAACAACAACACAAGCCTGAAGCTGTCGATTTCTCGGGTTTTTTCCATGACCAAAACTCGAGCAAGCTCGGATTTGAGAATTCACGAGACTGCCCTTCCGCTCACGCGAAAGCGCCGTCTCCATGGGGAAGGAGGAACAACACAATGACCCATCGCTTCCATTCAAAAACGAGACTGCCCTTCCGCTGGCGCGAAAGCGCCGTCTCCATGGGGAAGGCGGAACAACAACACAAGCCTGAAGCGGTCGCTTTCTCGGTCTTTTTCCATGACCAAAACTCGAGCAAGCTCGGATTTTGGCCATAAAAAAAGCCCGCTTTCAAAGAAAGCAGGCTTGTGTTGTTGGCGGTCTGGACGAGACTCGAACTCGCGACCCCCTGCGTGACAGGCAGGTATTCTAACCAACTGAACTACCAGACCGTGTTCTAAAGAACGAGCAAGCTTTCGCTTGCGGAGGGCAAATATAAAACCTTTTTTAAAAAGAGAGATTATTCTTTTTATTTTTTCGTCTCTTTTTTCGAGCTACTTTTCTTCACTATTCCCGACTCAAAACAAGGAAGATTCCAGCATCCGGCCGTTTAGGGCGTTAACAATTCGTAACTCACAAAATCAATTCCATTCAGCCGGTCGTTCAAATGCTGATGACTAACTCTCAAAAAATAATCTCCGGGCTCCTCAATCACCCATTCAGGAATATATACCCGTAATAAACGGCTCGTTTTACCCAGGGATTCGGCTTCTATCACCCGCACTTCCTTCTCGACCTCTTTCACACCTTCGGTCGGATGAATGATTTTCACCGATAAATAAATCCGATCAAAATCAAATCCGGGTTTTAGTCCAACCACAACATTTAATCGCTCAGGAAACTTCCGGTTCTTCGAAATACGCAGCAATGCAACATCTTTATAATGCCAAACATCGCCCGTAAACCCGCGGTAATTTTCGTTCTGAATTACTTTTTCAAAACCATCATTCCGATATTCCACATTAACCGAATAACCCGAGTCAACTACCCAAGTGCAAAGCGTATCTCCCTTAAGTAAAGGCCAGTGCTTTACAAAAGTCCATTCCTTAGAATCCACCGCTACCGCATCATACAACGTGTCAATACCCACGCGATAGGCCATTCGCAATACCGCCGGCAGCTTGCCTTCCGTTACTTTTACATAGAGCGCTCTTTCCTGCGCCTCCTCGGCGCGATGGCACTCTGCACCTCCCCAATAACCATAGATCAAAGTATCGATTTCCTGAACCGCACTGTCATTCATTACGGGAAGTCCGTCCACAATAGAATCACTTTCCTGCGCCATCACAAAAAATGAGGCGAACAAAAAAACCGCAAGGAAACCTGAGACCCGCATCAAAAGAGTTTTTGACGCTTTAGTAAATACGGCAATAAAACTTGCTGAAAGCCTAAATTGATATCGGCCGGAATAAAATCAATTTGATATTGAGCACATCGGAGCGCTAGCTCCTTTTCAAGACCTTCGACCTGCTTTACATATTCATCGTGAATTTCGCCCGACTGCACTTTTATCTCTTCTCCGCTTTCCATATCGACAAACTTATACGGTCGATTCTCGTAATCGAAATCGATTTCTTTACTGCGATCCACCGTATGAAAAAGCATTACTTCATGCTTGTTGTATTTTAAATGCTGAAGCGCCGAAAACAACTCATCGGATTGCGCAGAGGTATCGAACATATCACTGAATACGACGACTATAGATCGTTGATGAATTTTTTCCGCAATTTCATGCAAGGCTTGAATCGCCATCGTTTCTTTTCGTGCACCTTCCTTAAAAGCTCCCATTTGTTGCTCTAATTCATGATAAAGCAAGCGATGGTGTTTTGTAGTTGTTCGAGCGGGCGTAAAGGTCCTCACTTCACTGTCGAACATCGCCAATCCGACGGCATCGCGCTGTCTTTTCAGAATATTCATCAAGGCCGCGGTAGCGTATATGGAAAATTGAATTTTATTGGGCTCTGATAAGCTGTATTTCTTTCGCACAGGGAAAAACATAGACGAGCTTTGGTCAATGACCACATAACACCGCAAGTTTGTTTCTTCTTCATACCGCTTAACGAACAACTTATCGGTACGGGCATAGAGTTTCCAG
>CBFIAJ010000059.1:0-8308 GCA_965660515.1 Flavobacteriales bacterium
TTCGGGTGCTGTGACAATGAGCGCAATCGGCTCCCGACTGTTCCGGAAAAAACGGATTGTATTCCGCAAAAAACAATGTTCGTCCTCTTTCTTCACTTTCTGTCAAAGCTACTTCACCGCGCTCATACCGATCGTATTTAGAATCGACCGAGACAATACTGAACATGAATTGCTCTAAAGCCAATGAAATAGTAGTCGGGTTTATCGGCTCGTCATCAAAGGCGCGTACGAACTGATCGCGGTATTTTTTACTGGCGCTCAATTTTGCAACCACATTGTCCAGTGTCTCGGCCATTTCTAGGGAATCTTGAATCGGCATCAAGGACTGATCCCGCAGTAATGCGGCCCGACCGTCCCAAAAGAATCCATTGCTATTCCAGGCTAGATTAAACACGGCCATTGCTTGGCGTTCTCCAGGTAATCCGTGAACACCGATTGAAAAACGGTTTGTATCTGTAAAGGCATTGGCTTGCTTGTGGCAGGAGGCGCAAGACATAGAACTGTTCAGCGACAACATCGGCTCATAAAAAAGCATCCTCCCCAACTGTACTCCTTCACGAGTCAGTGCATTGTCAACCGGCAAATTCGGCATCGGAAAATCTCCGGTTCGCAGCGAATAAGGAGTGTCGTCGAAAACAACTTCTTCACCATCATCACTCTTGGAACAACCGATCACGAAAAGAAGTGCTAGGAGCCCTGCCGATTGCACAATGCTTTTAATACTCATCGCTGAACCAACACTTTCTTAACGGCAACCAAGGTGCTCCCATTATACAAGTTCAAAAAGTAGATTCCCGAAACCGCCGGCGTTTCGATTCCGCCTTCCGAGAATTTTCCACTCGCTAGAGTGGCTCCTTGGTTGTTTACCCACTCAAAACGATCTATAGAGGCAGTCAAATCGCTCGCATCAACCTTTACCTGCCTCGCGGCAGGATTAGGAAATACTCGTACACTTTGAGAATCTTGCTCCAGAATACTGGCAACGGGGCCATTTCCCTCAGAACTTTTGAAAACGCGAATACTGAAGTTTCCGAGAAATTCTGCTGCTTCGTCGTCTTGTCCGTGCTGAATCATTCCTTGATCTAAAGGAATGTTGTAAAACGCCTCCGCGTAATCGGCAAACAATTGTATCACTAAATCTCCATTGTCGGAAACTCCATTCGTTTGGATCGTTTGATACGTGAAGTTTTTACCCCCCAATGCATGGAACTCGTAATTCTGACCCAGACCTACGCCCGAATTCCCTTCCATAACCGCGAAACGATAACCGGCTGTCCAACCCCAATGCATGCTGGGCGATTTCGGAGCCAATGGATGCGCCATGGGCCAACTCGCCGGATCCAAATAATTTCGGGCGCTGTCGACCCCAATAGCAAAGCGAACCGCCTCGAGCTGTGTAATCGGGAAACTTCCCAACGACTGGCTAAAGGTTTGCGATCCATCCACCAATAGATAGGTATCCGGTAATTCTATTTCCTGACCTCCGTCATGGATCAATGCGATTCTGGAAATGTAATACTCGAGTCTGTACACATTAAAATCGTCTCCCATATTGTTCTGACCTTGGTCGCCAGGTGTGAAAGCCTGACCGTTAAGGGTATGTTGAATCTCAAACGACAGGGTTTGTTGAGCCGAAACGGCAACACCAATGATCAGCGATAGAACGAGTAGAATTCTTTTCATCTTCTAGATTTTCAATTGATTTTGAAAATTACAAAATATTACGTTGACGGCAACCTTACCATTTGCGGTATCCACAAAGAGAACTTAGATTTGCGCGCTTATTATGCCTGCTATGAAATCAGTCCTCACCCCACTTCTTTTGACCCTTACTCTTTTGAGTTTTGGACAAGTTCAAGACACAAGTTCATACCACCTTCCGGAGGTTACTTTAACTACCAGTAAAATCGCGCTTGATCGGTCCGTCATTGGTCGGCACGTGCTCGAAATTTCGGGCGAAGAACTTCGATCCAATACTATTTCTGTTAACGAAGGCCTCGAGCATCTGGGCTCCATCGATGTCCGTCAAAGAGGCCCCTTTGACGTTCAGGCAGATCTAGGTATCCGTGGAGGTACTTTCGACCAAAGTTTGATTCTCATTGATGGCATTCCCATGATGGATCCACAAACCGGCCATCACAACCTCAACTTACCCATTTCAATGGATCAAATTGATGGCGTCGAAATTCTCGCCGGCGGCAGTCGCTCCATGGGCCCTCAAGCCTTTTCAGGAGCAGTCAACTTTATTACGGCGCGCGATACCGGGAATTATACTCGGTTGCGGTTTACGGGCGGGCAATACGCCCTCATTTCGGGCGGATTCGACCAAGGGGTTAAACTGGGGAAAAGTCAACTAACCCTGGGCTATACGGGCACTAAATCGGACGGATACACCCGCAATACCGATTTTACTAATCAGCAATTGAGCGGCCGATGGAGTCATCCCACCGAAGATGGAGAAATTAGTGTGCAAGCCGGTTGGAATGGAAAAGCCTTTGGCGCCTCGACCTTCTACAGCAATGATTTCCCCAATCAATTTGAGCAAACCCAAGCTCTATACGGCGCGGTTCGATATGAACAAAAGAAAGGTGCGTGGCAACACCGCAGCTATGCCATGGTGCGCCGTCATTTCGACCGATTTGAGCTATTTAGAGAGGGTTACGACGATGTTATTCCACCCGTCTGGTACACGAAGCACAATTACCACAGAACGGACGTTATCGGCGCCGAGTGGGCTTCTACCCTACAAATTAATGAGCAACACCAAACCGTTTTCGCCCTCAACGGGCGGACAGAGAACATCGTTTCCAACAACCTAGGCGATTCGCTAAACACGCCGATTGAAGCGGAAAACGATGAACTCTACTACCTCGGTCGACGTCGTCAGAACTATTCGTTCAATATAGAACACCACTATCAAAACGATGCCATTTCTATTACGGCTGGCGCCCTATTCAATTACCACACGGATTTTGACTTCGATGTGCTGCCGGGGATCGATATCGCGTACTTCGTGTCGAACCGAAGCAAATTGTTTGCCAGTGCTAATAAATCGTTTCGAACGCCCACGTACACAGACTTGTATTACAACCTCGGCGGAGCCTTTGGCAGTGAAAACTTACGCCCCGAATACGCGTGGAATTACGAAGTGGGCTATGCGCAATCGTGGAACCGGTGGACCGTAAAAACGGCTGCCTTTTATCGCGATGGTACCGACCTCATCGACTGGGTGAGCACAGGACTGAACAATATTGAGGCAGCCAACCTTACAGACATCGACATTTACGGTTTAGAGATTGAAGGGAGCTACCGCGGTAAAGCAAAAGCCTTTGTACAAGAAATTCGATTCAGCTACACCTTGCTCGATGGTGATAAACCCGAAGATGTAGTTTCCCTGTACGTTTTGGACTATTTGCAGCATAAAATTGGCTTGTCATTGCAGCATAAAATTTGGGGGCCTTTCTCGGCCCGATGGGACGGAAGCATGCAAGATCGACGTGATTGGGAAGCACTGATCGACGGGACAGACATTGTGAATCCCGTTTTCTTGATGAACGCTAGAATAAACGCCCATTTCAACGCACTCGACCTCTTCGTTGCAGCGAACAATCTACTCGATCAAAACTACCAAGACCGTTTTGGAGTGGAGCAACCCGGAATTTGGATTTACGGGGGCGCTACCTGGAAAATCAGATACTAATTTTAGCCTAACAAATTAATTACAATTGGTCCTTCACCTTTTTGTAACGCCGTTCGGCATAAGACCAATTAAAAAGTCCGTAGGCCATTGCGGCCGCAAAATAAATCACGAGCGTCGCTATCGCCTGAAGCCAGTCCCCTTCTGCAATGGTTTCGAAAAAGGGGTCCGGAAAGTCCATAAACGAACTGAAGATCGACATAACAATTAAGTAGAAGGCCAAAAACGAAAGCCCTTGTACCAGCACTCCTCGTGTTTTCCCCTTCCCTCTAAACTGCTCCCACCGAGCCATCCACTGACGTTCTTTCTCGCTGATCATTTCAACTTTTCATTATTGTGGTGTCGATCGTGGTCGCGTTTGCCCTTTTTATCCATTCGACGATCAAACGCGGCTTGCAAATCGACTCCCGTTTGATTCGCCAAACACAGCGTAACAAAAAGCACATCGGCCAGCTCCTCGCCCAGATCTTTATTTTTGTCGCTTTCCTTTTCGCTTTGTTCGCCATATCGGCGTGCAATGATGCGCGCCACCTCACCTACTTCTTCGGTGAGTTGCGCCATATTCGTCAGCTCATTGAAATAGCGCACACCGTGGTCGTTGATCCACTGATCTACTTCGTTTTGAATATCTGTAATTCCTGCCATTATTCTTTGTTCTTAGTGTCTAAAATAAGGGTCACCGGGCCGTCGTTGATCAATTCGATCTGCATGTCCGCACCAAATTTTCCCGTTTCTACCTTTTGTTCAATATACTGTTCCAACTCCACTATGAATTGCTCATATAATGGAATGGCTTGTTCCGGCCTAGCGGCCCGAATAAAACTGGGTCGCTTTCCTTTTTTATACTTCGCGTGCAAAGTGAATTGACTCACTACCAATGCATTCCCACGAACATCCGTAAGCGACAAATTCATGAGTCCGTCCGCATCTGAAAATATACGCAGCTCACTTGTTTTTCGGGCAAGCCACGTTGCATCCTCGCTAGAATCATCTTGTTCTACTCCCAATAAAATCATCAGGCCGCGATCAATTGCTCCGCTTACCTCGCCATCAATGCGAACTTCTGCTTTCGAAACCCTTTGAATAACCGCTCTCATAATTATTGATTATTGGTGTTTTTCCACGGCTACTTGAACTCATCCTCCCGATAGGGAGAGCCTTCCTCATCACCCGAAATCAAACTCAAATAACTGCGATATCTCGAATAGGCCACGGCTCCTTCCTCAACGGCTTGTTTCACGGCACATTTGGGTTCATCTTGGTGAAGACAGTCGTTAAATTTACACTCCGATTTCAAAGCAAAAAGCTCGGGGAAATAATCGGTAATCTCATACTTGTCCATATCGAACATCCCAAACCCTTTAATTCCGGGCGTATCGATAATATATCCGCCACCAGATATGGGAAACATCTCCGCAAAAGTGGTTGTGTGCTGACCTAAATCGAAGGAATCGGATAACTCCGTGGTTTTCAAATTCAGCTCTGGATCTACCTGATTGATGAGAGTACTCTTACCGACACCGCTGTTCCCCGATACTAAGGTAACATTGCCCTGAAGCAAGTCTTTAACCGCCTGAATTCCTCGTCCTTTGCTCGCCACAGTTCCAAGCACCTTGTACCCAATTCCCTCGTACAGTGACATCAGAGCGGCGAGCTCTTGAACTTCTTCGTCGTTGAGTAGGTCGATTTTATTAAACACAATTACGGCCGGAATTTGATAGGCCTCGGCCGTAACCAAGAAACGATCGATAAATGCGGTAAACGTTTTTGGGTGATTCAAGGTAGCCACCAAAACGGCTTGATCTAAATTGGCCGCCAGAATATGCGTCCGTTTCGATAGGTTTACCGATTTACGGACGATGTAATTTGTGCGCTCATCGATTCCGACAATGACGCCGGTATCCTGACCTTCTTCGCGATCTACATCGACATAATCACCAACAGCGACCGGATTGGTACTCTTAATTCCCTGCATCCGGAATTTGCCTTTGATTCTGGTTTGAATCGAAGAACCATCTTCTAAATCAACGCTGTACCAGCTCCCCGTACTCTTGGTTACAATTCCTTTCACCTTTCAAAGGTAATGAAATAGGCGTGCCTGTATCTAATTCCCCACTTCGTGAAACGAATCAATTAGGCACAAAAAGTTACCTTTACCCTTATGAGCATTGAAGTCAAAAACGTTACCAAGGAATACGGGGAACAAAAAGCCCTTGATCAAGTATCCTTCACTATAAATACAGGTGAAATTGTTGGTTTTCTGGGCCCAAATGGCGCTGGGAAATCCACTATGATGAAAATAATTACCTGCTACCTGCCTCAATCGGCAGGATTGGTAACCGTGAATGGATTCAACACTTCGGAAGAATCGATGAAAGTGCGCGAGCAAGTAGGCTACTTACCCGAGCACAATCCCTTGTACTTGGATATGTACGTACGTGAGTTTTTGAACTTCGCGGCCGGACTCAGCAATGCGCCCAAAGAACGGGTCGATGAAATGATCGAAAAAACGGGATTAGGGCCCGAAAAGCACAAGAAAATTGAAGCGCTATCCAAAGGGTATCGACAACGGGTTGGATTGGCACAAGCGCTCATTCACGACCCGCAGGTATTGATTTTAGATGAGCCTACCACCGGACTCGACCCGAATCAGATTGTGGAAATACGCGATTTAATTAAATCGATCGCCAAAGACAAAACGATCATGCTTTCTACACACATCATGCAGGAAGTAGAGGCCATTTGTGATCGAGTGATTATCATCAATAAAGGGCGAATCGTGGCAGACAAACCCACCGGTGAATTGAGCGAGATGACATCCAACCGCCAAGTTGTGAAGGTAGAATTTGAAGATAAAATTGATTTGGCCAGCTTGAAGAAACTCGGCGGAATTGAAAGCGTTCGCGAATTGAAGAAGAATACCTATTCAGTGGAATCGAGCAGCGGGCAAGACATGCGCAAAGCCCTCTTTAAATTTGCCGTTGAGCAAGACACCACCATTTTGGAAATCAATCAAGAAAGCAAAAGCCTAGAACGCGTGTTCCAGGAGTTGACGAAGTAATCAGCTACGGCTACGGCTACGGCTACGGCTACGGCTACGGCTACGGCTACGGCTACGGCCAACATAGTTATCTTGAATCAGAATAAAAAAAACCCGAGCCTTTTTTGACTCGGGTAATTTTTTTGGCCACCATAAAGCCAGCATCTAAACATGGTTACGGGGCAAATCTAGGATCTTCAACAAGGCCAATCAAAGAATCATTTGGCCAATAATCACAGATTCGAGGCTGGAAAGGTCATCGTTTTTAGTTCATAATTTTTAATTCATAGTTCTTAGTTGGGTTTTACCTAAGAAAGAAACTACGCATAGGGGCAAAATCAATGAACCACCAGCGGTTCGACCTTTTCAAAACCTTCGCCAGCAAGCTTCAGAAAATACGAGCCAGAGGCGATGCCCTGAAGGTCGATTTGATTCTCGCCGCCTTCAAATACGCCGGCCTTTAAAACGCGACCGTCTACACTGATTAAGGTCCATTCGGTCCTACCGGCCCGATTGACAACTACCGTCACTCGATCCGAGGCGGGATTTGGGAATAAGTTGTAAACCAATTCGGGCTCATCCAAACTAATGGTCAAACTGCTGCAGCTGTAGTTTTGTTGATTCCACCAAACAGCCACAGAATCGGAAACTTCTTTAATTCGCGTGACGCCGCCCAAGGGCCCGAAAAATTGTTTTCTACCGAACAAATAGGCGTAATCAAATTCCAGTTTACTTCCTGCAGGTAAGGTCATCGGTCCCACAGAGCCGTGTCCTCTTCTCTGAACAGCACCTTGACCCGCGGCGACCTCATCCCAAAAAGGGGCGGGATGACTTGGATCTGTATCCCAGGAATACCGGAAATTACATTCCGGACCTGCGCCCGATGAAACATGACCGTCCCAACCGTTAAAAACGAGATGGGTCGAATCTTTCCATCGAGCCGTGAGGCTCTGATAATATTCTTTCGGAAAAAGCGGCAACCCAACAGAGGCCGTAAGATCGGAATAGGTCATCACGGAGTACAATCCATGTCGCTCGCCCGGTTCATCGATAACGCCATTGTGATTGTTGTCGACGCTATCACTCTGGGCGGCCTCCGGGCCTTTGAGCAAGCGAACGCCCTGAGCGGGCGGATCAACACCATATTGAGCATCTACCCCATTTCCGTTGTACGCAAAAAACATATTTCGCTGCACATCGGAACCCATGTAATCATCGTAAAACTGTCCGATGTCAAAATCGACATAGTTGGCCAAATAGACATCCACGAAATCAATGGTACCCCGCGCGTGCACTACGGTATGATTAAAAATGGTGGAGTCGAGATAGGCCTTTCCCGGAATACTCGTGTATTGGTACAGCATCGTATGGAATTCGACCATCAAATTTTCTCCGATACCGACGCCAATACTTTCGTCGAGCTGATCGCAGTAAATAGCATACACCGCTTGATCGCCTCGAATACACGGGTATTCTCCTAACAAAGGCTCATATATTTCATTTCCATTAAGGTCTTCATAGGGAGCTAATTGCGCCGCTTCGCCGTTATTCACGTCGCCATTTCCAGGCCA
>CBFIAJ010000060.1:0-7725 GCA_965660515.1 Flavobacteriales bacterium
CCGGAGCCTAAAGCTGGCCCGAACTTTCAACAATAAAAAAAGCCACTCTAGAAATAGAGTGGCTTTTTTCATGGGATCCAGTGTCTCAAAATGTGGTTCAACTTATCGGGTTGAAAGGGCTTGGTTACAAAGTCGTTCATTCCAGCTTCCAGTACCGTTTCCTCTACCGAGTCACCCGCGTTTGCCGTAAGGGCAATATTCGGTATTTGATCCCGCGAAGCTTTAGACGAGCGAATTCTCTTGGAAGCTTCAATCCCGTCCATCACGGGCATTTGTAAATCCATCAAAACCAAGTCGAATTCAATAGACTGCATTTTCTCGAGCGCAACCTCCCCATTCTCGGCAATAGTGACATTCAAGCCTTGATTTGATAAGAATCTTTCGGCCACTTTTTGATTCAAAATATTGTCTTCAACCAGGAGCGCCGATTTACCTGTAAGGTCCTTCTCGTCTTCTAATCGGACCGCTAGGTCCGCGCCTTCATCTTTTTCGCCAAGCACAAAAGGTAAATCAAAATAGAAGGTAGTCCCTTTGTTCTTTTCGCTTCCGAGTTTAATATCGCTGCCTAAATGCACAAGTAAACTACGAACAATATCCAATCCAAGACCGGCCCATTCGGCAAAAGCAAACTCTACCTCATCAAGATTTTCCGCTACCGAAAGAACTAAATGCCGTGGAGCAGCTTGAATCAACAATTCACGCAATTCGGCATACGCGCCCACTCAAACGGTATTGCGCGCCGAACCATGAGCTCCCCATTCGAAAAGATCAATTCCGCAATCTCTCAATGCGCCCTTCAATTCACATTGAATCGGCGATCTAGGCAAAACGTAATAGTTGAACTCCGAAGAATTCGAAAGACTTTGTAATTCGCATTGTGCTTCTTGCGCAGGGCTATCATTCATGAAGGTCATACTTAATGGCTAAAAATCATTTTCTGTGTAAGCCGACTAATACAAGAGAAAAAAAGCAGCTTAATCATTCATTTCGGATTTTCCGATTGCTATCAGAATGGTTACTTTTGAAATTCCTTATGAGTGCACCGAGAATTCCATCTTTCATTCGACTGAACAAGCATCGACGATTCGATATGCAACCACGTTACTATGACGAGCGGAAAGAGCGTATTGAAAAACTTAAAAAGAAGTATCAAAACGAAGATGAATCGAGTGCTGAGTTGCGCGATCGACTTAAAGAATCGTGGGGGAATCGCAGGCGCCCAGCAACGAGTAGTTATCCTTTCGGGAGGCTTGTATTGATCATGGCGGTTTTATTCTTCATTGCCTATTTGCTTCTATTCTGATGGAAGACATTATTCAAGTATTACCCGATCGGGTTGCGAATCAGATAGCAGCCGGAGAAGTGGTTCAGCGCCCCGCCTCCATCGTGAAAGAACTTCTGGAGAACAGTATCGATGCCGATGCTTCTCAAATTCAACTGATTATTCAAGACGCTGGCCGAACACTTGTACAAGTAGTGGATAATGGAAAAGGGATGAGCGCCACCGATGCGCGACTATCTTTTGAACGTCATGCTACGTCGAAAATCCGCAATGCAGAAGAGTTATTCCATATTCAAACGAAAGGTTTCCGCGGAGAAGCACTTGCCTCCATTGCAGCCGTAGCGCACGTCGATTTAAAAACGAAACGGGCAGCCGATGAATTAGGTACCGCTATTACTATTGCCGGTTCTGAAGTGACGTCCCAGGAGCCTACCTCCACGACCAATGGTACCTCGTTGTCAGTGAAAAACCTATTTTATAATATTCCAGCACGCCGTAACTTTTTGAAAGGCGATAAGGTTGAGTTAAAGCATATCATAGATGAATTTGAGCGGGTTGCACTAGCCCACCCAGCAATCGGCTTTACCTTTCACCATAATAACCAGGAGCTTTTCCGCCTGCGGCCGGATGGATTGAGAAAGCGAGTCGTTGATATATTCGGACCCAAGTTCAACGAAAAACTAGTTCCGGTAGAGGAAGATACGGATGTAGTTTCCATTCAAGGGTTTGTGGGAAAACCCGATTTCGCTAAAAAGTCGAGGGGCGAACAGTTCTTCTTCGTGAATAACCGTTTCATCAAAAACAACTACCTGCATCACGCAGTACAAATTGCCTTTGAAGGACTTCTAGCCGAAGGCTATCATCCGTCCTATTTTCTTTTTCTGCAAATCGATCCCGCTCGGATCGATGTGAATATTCACCCAACCAAAACCGAAATTAAATTTGACGACGATCGAACGATATACGCCATTTTGAGGTCGGCCGTAAAAAAGTCTTTGGGTCAGTACAGCATTGCCCCGAGTTTGGATTTCGAACGCGAAACCAGTTTCGACGATATCCCACTAAAACCGAATGGCCCGGTTAAACCGCCCAGTATTGAAGTAGACCCCAGCTTCAACCCTTTTCAATCGAGCCCAAAAAAGGAACACAAGAATCAATTCGATTGGACCGAGGCGTATCATCAGTTCGACACTCCCTCACAATCTTCAAACAAGGAAATCGAATTCGAAGGGGCCCATTCCACAACGATAGCCTATCAGTTGCACAATAAGTACATACTGACTCACATCAAGACAGGATTTATGGTCATTGATCAAAATAGGGCGCATCAACGGATATTATATGAGCAATTCTTAAAGCGACTCGAAAACCAAAGCAGCCTTTCTCAGCAATTACTCTTTGAGCAAACCCTGGAAATGACCGCAGGAAACAGAGCCATCTTAACATCGCTTGAGAGCCAATTGTCCTCATTAGGGTTCGATATTGAACCTTTTGGACCTCAAACGGTAGTAATACGTGGAATTCCGGCCGGATTAAAAGAAACGAATGCTTCGGCCGTTTTAGAGGGAATTATAGAGGATGCAAAACACAATCGAGACGACCTCACTTCGGGCAATTTAGATACCTTAGCTAAATTCATGGCGCGCAATATGGCTGTCAAAAGCGGAATACGACTCGAAAAAGAAGAAATGCATCAAATCGTCGATGAATTGTTCGCCTGCGATCAGCCCTCAGCAGCACCGAACGGAAAAACGGCCTTAATTACGCTTACGCTAGAGGAACTCGATAAACGATTTCAATAAATGAACTACCAACCTACTCGGTTCAACATACTTCCCGAAGTCATTAAAAATCTCCTGATTATTAATGGACTCTTTTTTCTGGGCTCCATGGTTCTCGAAAGCACCTTTGGAATCGATGTAAATAGACTCCTCGGTCTATACGTGCCGGGATCCGAGCACTTCCGTCCCTACCAAATTGTGACGCATATGTTTATGCACGGCAATTTAGGGCACGTGTTTTTCAATATGTTCGCGCTGTGGATGTTCGGAAATATGCTCGAGAATATCTGGGGAGGAAAAAGATTCTTAATCTATTATTTCGCTACGGGCCTCGGAGCCGCTGCCATTCATTTGGGTTGGAACTATGTCGAGTTGATGCAAACCCTGCAAGGCGTAAGTCCCGAGCAAGTACAAAACATTATTGCCAACGGTACCAACGTGCTCATGACCGGGCAGAATTACGCGGACCCTCAATTGGCGAAGTTGAATCTAATTTATAATATCCCGACCGTTGGAGCCTCCGGGGCAGTATTTGGTATTCTACTGGCTTACGGAATGCTTTTTCCGGACACTCGAATCTATTTATACTTTGCTTTTCCCATTAAAGCGAAATATTTCGTGATCGGCTATGGTCTGCTCGAATTGTATAACGGTATTGCCAATGATCCATCCAGTAATGTCGCGCACTTTGCTCACCTCGGTGGAATGCTCTTTGGATTTATATTAATCAAGTATTGGCAAAATAAATACGGGCACCGTTACTGATTATGGCAGGTATTGTTGACGAACTAAAAGACAGTTTTCGCTCCGGCGACATGCTCACCCGATTGATTTATATCAACGTCGGTGTATTCCTTCTCGTGAATATCATTATGGTCTTCGGATTCTTCGCGAATTCCGATTGGTCCATTGTATCGTGGTTTACCGTTCCGGCCGCTCCAGGCCGGTTAATTTTGCAGCCTTGGGGACTCATCACCTACATGTTTTTGCACGAAGGCTTTTTCCATCTTTTATTCAATATGGTTTGGCTCTATTTCGGAGGTAAAATATTTCTGGAATACCTCAATCCCAAAAAGCTGCTCAGCGTATACTTATTAGGGGGCTTGGCCGGTGCCGCACTATATATTCTCGCCTACAACTTATTCCCAGTATTTGCCAATGAATTAGCTTATTCACAAGCTTTAGGCGCATCGGCCGCGGTTCTTGCCATACTCATTGCCATTGCCACCTTCGTACCTGATTATACGGTTCGACTTTTTTTAATTGGCACGGTTAAATTAAAGCACATCGCCATTTTCTCGGTGGTGCTCGATTTACTTTCTATTCCGCAAGGAAATGCCGGCGGGCACATCGCGCATTTGGGCGGGGCATTGTTCGGTTTCCTTTACGCGCGGCAGTTGCAAAAGGGTTCCAACCTAGCGGTTGGATTTGAAAAGTTACTCGACCGCTTTTTCTCCCTCTTTAAACCGAAGCCAAAGATGCGCACGGCCTACAAAGCAAAAACGCGCACCGAACAGGAGTTTCACGAGCGAAAAGCGAGCGAAAAAGCTACCCTAAATAAGATCCTCGATAAAATATCGGCTTCGGGTTACGATAGCCTCACGAAAGCCGAGAAGGAGTTTCTTTTTAAAATGAACAACGATTAAGTCCTCGTGAATAAGTACCGCTGGATCGATAAATTGCTTCTGCCGCTTACATGGATTTCTGTGTTTGCGTTGTTGTTTTCCTATCTCGCCTATTTCTTAAAGCCCTCGCTTTTCGTGAGCGTTAGTTTTTTGGGACTCGCCTACCCTATTCTTTTGCTGATCGTTTTACTCTGGTTCTTGTTTTGGCTCTTTCGTTTCAAACGAATCCTGATTATTCCATTGCTTTCCGTACTTGTCGGTTGGGGTCATCTCTCGGCCTTTTTTCCTTGGGGCGGAAACGAAGCACTTTCCGACGGGAATAAAAATATACGCGTAACGTCTTTGAACAGTCGCTTTTTTGATCAGAGCTACTGGGACCCCGATTTTGATCTTCTTGGTGCACTCGATCAATTTTTTCGCGCCGAACAAGCACATATCATTGCGCTGCAAGAATTTAATCCGAATCGAACCGTGCCCACTCTTGAAAACAAAGAATACATTCGAACCCGCGGAAAAAGCAAGTTGGCTATTTATTCGAAATTGCCCGTTGTCAGCAGCGGTGACCGATTATTCCCAAGTCATATCTCCTACGGAAGTAATGGATTCCAATGGATCGATGTATTGTTTTCCGGTGATACGCTCCGCATCTACAATTGCCATATTAGCTCAAATCAATTAGAGCATAGCCAAGTAGAACTCATTGAAAAAGTAGACGAAATTACGACGGACAAAATCAATTCGAAATGGGGCGCCATGTACACCTTGCTCAAAACAGGCTTTCTATTTCGCGAGAAACAAATCGAGGAACTCAGAGCACATATTGACTTAAGCCCTTATCCGGTACTCGTTGTCGGCGATTTCAATGATACTCCCACCAGTCATGCATACAAGCAAATGACTCAGACCTTAACCGATGCCTATCGATCGCATGGCAGAGGTTGGGGCAAAACATACCGGAAAAGTTTAATCCCCCTCCGCATCGATTACCATTTTCATGATGAGTATCTAGAATCCAATTTTGTGAAAGTGAAAAAAGTAGAGGTTTCCGACCACTATCCTCTTATAGGTCACTATTCGTGGAGTTTCAGGGATTAATTCGCACCGTTTTTAAATCCAACAAATTCAAGGCATTCGGCGGCAGTCCCTGTACGTTTTTACGTGTAAATCGAAGTATTTCGTCATAGAACAACGGAATGATCGGAGCTTCATGCATGAGTAGCGAATCCATTCGTTGGTAATGAATAAATCGGGCAGAGTCATTCACAATGAGCTGGGCTTCTTCATACCAATCATCGAATTGATCATTTCGGAAATGGGTATAATTAGGTCCGTTAGGGGCTGCATTCTTACTGTAAAAGAGGGCGAGGTAATTTTCCCCATCGGGATAATCAGCAATCCAACTCGCTCGAAAAAATGGCGTTTTACTCGTGGCCATCATCTGTCTTAAGGTGGATGGAGGAAGGACTTCAATTTGAACGGGAATACCCAATTTCGTCCATTGCGCTTGCATGTACTCGCATAAATCGAGGTAACTCGCATTCGTTTGAAGTTTAATTTCCGGTACCGCTCCATCCTTTTCAATGCGCTTTAGAATGGCTCGAACCGAATCGGATTGATACGAATAGCCTTCAACCTTTGTATCGTCGAATCCAGGAATTCCTCGAGGTATGAATCCGGCCGAGGCAGGCCGGCCAATATTATTACGCAAATACCGCATCATTTCAACCCGATCAAATCCGTAATTCAGAGCCCGTCGGAGATCTTTGTTTTTCAAAGCACTAATTTGCTGATTGCTATCCACTACAATCCCAAGGTATTCTGTATTGAGGTAAGGAACGGAGGTCAACCGGAAATCCTCGGCGTACTTTTCCTGTAATCCGCCGTCATAAGTAAGTAACTCATCTTTATAACTCGCGTCGAGGCCCGATAAAAAGTCGAGATTCCCCTTAATCAATTCTAAAAAGGCCGCTTGCTTATCAGGCACAAAGGTGATGGCAACGGCTTCCAAGTACGGGAGACGGTTTCCATGTTCGTCCTTTTCAAAATAGAACGGATTTTTACGAAAAACCAACTTTTGATTGAGCGACCATAGCTTGAAATAAAAGGGGCCCGTTCCAACTGGCTGATCTCGAAGGTTATAACGCGAAGAAGTATCGATTTCTATGGGCACTACAGAAAAATACTTAACCGATAGCAGACTCAAGAATGCCGGAAAGGGCTTTTTAAGTTCGATTTGGAAAGTGGAGTCGTTCACTGCCTCGTAGGTATCAATAGGTTCCATTACCCATGCTCCGGGAGCTGCTAACGCCGCTGATTGTAATCGATCGAAACTATAAACAAAATCGGAGGCTACCACTACTCTGCCCTTTTCCGTGGCCGGGTCAGAATGGCCCGATCCAAAAACAGGGTGAGCGTGAAAGCTTACCTCATTATGTAAGTGAAAGGTGTAACGCGTACCGCTCGAATCTACTTCCCACGACTTCGCTAGCGCGGGTACAACGCTTAAGTTTGAATCGAGTCCGACCAATCCATTGTACAATTGATGAGTGGCCCAAATAAGGGCCTGATTCCGCGCGAAAGCCGGATCGAGCGTACTGATATTGCTCGATTCATTATAACGAAAAACCATTCCGCGATCTTCCCTTATATCGGGTCCACAAGCCAAGAAGAGAAGGCTCGAACTCAAAAGCAAAAAAAGTATCTTTGTAGCCCTATGAATCACAACCCAAAAGTAGCATTTTATACCTTGGGCTGTAAGCTTAACTTTTCGGAAACATCAACCATTGCGCGAAGTTTCTCTGAAGTCGGATACGACAAAGTTGAGTTTACGGAAACAGCGGACGTATATGTGATTAATACCTGCAGCGTTACGGATAATGCCGATAAAAAATGCCGCCAAATTGTACGGTCGGCCCTTCGCCAAAACGATCAAGCTTTTATTATTTTAGTTGGGTGCTACGCTCAATTGAAGCCCGACGAAATAGCCGCTATGGATGGCGTCGACCTTGTTCTAGGCGCTACGGAAAAATTTAAGGTC
>CBFIAJ010000061.1:0-7491 GCA_965660515.1 Flavobacteriales bacterium
TATTATTTGAATTCGGATGGCGCCCTTTCTAATAACCCACCGGAAATCCCCTCCTACGCCGGATTCGTCAGCGATCCCAACAAGCCCGTTCCTTATCGAGAAAACATGGAATGGCGCTTTACACCAAGACCCTATATGACCGAAGATCAACGCCACGCTGGGCGGCGACCCGATGTACTCGTTTATCAAACAGACCTACTGAGTGAAGAAGTGACGTTAACCGGTGATCTTATGGCAGAGCTGTTTGTAAGTACCGATCAAACGGATGCAGATTGGGTCATAAAATTGATCGACGTTTATCCCGGGGACACCACCGCAGACGATAAAGTAGCTTCAAACATTCTCCTGGGAAATTACTGGATGATGGTGCGGTCTGAAATTTTGAGAGGCCGTTACCGGAATAGCTTCAGTGCTCCGGAGCCTTTCGTGCCGAATAAGGTGACCGAAGTGAAAATCCCGCTGCAAGCGGTAAACCACACATTCAAAAAAGGACACCGAATTATGATTCAAGTTCAAAGTACTTGGTTCCCATTATTCGATCGGAATCCTCAAAAATATGTGACGAATATATTTGAAGCGGAGGCATCGGACTTTGTTTCCGCAGAGCACAGGGTGTATTCAGGCGGCAGCCAGGCTTCTCGAATCGTGGTGAATCAGCGCTAATTCGAGTTAATCGGCTTTAAAGACGAAACCTACGCCGTGCACATTGTCAATTTTAACGGACGTTTCAGGGCGTAAGTATTTGCGTAACCGCGAAATAAAAACATCAAGTGAGCGACCGAGGAAGTAATCATCATCGCCCCAAATTTTAACGAGAATATCATCGCGCTTCAAAACTTTGTTGGGGTTCACGCAGAAATAATGAAGTAATTGGGCCTCTTTTTGAGTCAGTTTTTGCTCCTCTCCTTTATGCGTCAAAGTGTATTTTTCGTAGTCGAATTGAAAAGCTCCTAGAGTAAATTGTTTTTGGTCTTCTGCGCCCGGTTCAGAATATTTACTGCGGCGAAGAAAGACTTCAATTTTGAGAATAAGTTCTTCAATGCTAAAGGGCTTGGTAAGGTAATCGTCGGCCCCTGTTCTGAGTCCAGCCAAACGATCTTCTTTCATACTTTTTGCAGTTAAGAAGATAATGGGAATGTCGGCGTTTTGAGCGCGAATAATCTCCGCAAGGGCAAACCCATCTCTTTTCGGCATCATTACGTCGAGTAAGCACAAATCAAAAGAACCTTTTTTGAAGCACTCTTCACCCGCCAGTCCATCGGCGCAATGAGTTACTTGGAATCCGTGTTTTTCAAGGTTGTCCTTAGTAACAAAACTGAGGTTGATATCGTCTTCAACGTACAAGATGTGGGCTCCAGAATAGGTCATAGGTTCGGTTTAGCATGGGGAATAAGCAAGGTAAATTCACTTCCTTCTCCAAGGGTGCTTGTACAATCGAGTTTCCATTTGTGCGCGGCGGCAATATTTTTAACATAGTGAAGTCCCAAGCCGAATCCTTTTACATCGTGCACATTACCTGTGGGAACGCGATAAAATTTATGAAAGATTTTACTCAATTGATCGGGGGCCATTCCGATGCCCGTATCTTTTACGGATACGCGCAATAATTTTTCATCATCAGAGGTTCGAACGCGGATCGAGACGTGTTCGCGCGAGTACTTCACGGCATTATCTAGTAAATTCCAAATGACATTTATAAAATGGGTTCGGTCAGCTTCAATGAAGCGACTTGAAGCAGATAATTCTGAAATGATTTCCGCATCCGTTCCGTAGCTTTTTAGGTTGAGCTTATTCAGCGCAGTTTCGAGTACTTCGTGCACGTCGAGCCATTCTTTTTTCAAGCTCAACTCATCCTTTTCGCTGTGGGCCACCTGAAGAACTTTTTCTACTTGTGTATTTAGTCGCTGCGCTTCATCAGCAATAATATTCGCATAGCTTTTTAATCGTTCCGGTTCATCTTTAATCTCGTCTTCACTCAAAACACGGCTCGAAATAGCAATGGTACTGATGGGCGTTTTGAATTCATGCGTCATATTGTTTATGAAATCGCGCTGAACTTCACTCAATCGTTTTTGGCGAAGAATGATGAAAATGGAATAGCTAAAGAAAATGGTGGCAATAAAAACGAGAAAAGTAGTGAAGGTCCATGGCCCTAAACTGGCACGCAAATACTTGTTCTTCGTTGGGAAGCGTACACCGAAATAATAGAGGTATTCTTTTGCTTTCGGCATATCTGCCGGATCGATCTCGACCGGTTTAGCCGATTTCTCAACGAAGGCTCCTGAAACCATTTGGTCGGAAGAGCAATCGTAAATAGCGTATTCGTATTCGATTTCAATATGTTGGTAATCGAGTTCTTTAGAAAGGTAGTATTCAAGCACATGCTCGTTGATAAAATCTTGAACATTCACTACGAAGTAATCGGACCCTAATTGTTGGACTGGATTCGCGTGATTTGCATTGTGCCCATTGTATTCGGTCAATTTTTCGGATACGACCGTTAATGCAGATTGAACTTTCTGATTGAATTCACGCTCTTCAAAGGCATAGGCTTTCTGTACCCAAAAGACTTGGGCAGAGATGATTCCGATGACCGAAAGGGCTCCTAAGAGCACCACCATTTGTATTTGACGATTCTTCACGACGCTAAAATAAGGCGTAGAGTTGCTATTTGTTCAGTACTTAACACGCCATTAACAATTATTAGGACCTCATTAACAGCGGTCTAGACTTGAGCCGGGTACTTTTGAACCGCATCAAAAAAGCTTCTTTTATGAAAAATTTATCATTCTTACTCGTTTTGGCCACCTTCTCGGTAATGGCCATGTCGTTCCGAACAGGAACTATTGTGAACCCTCCGAACGGACGTTTATCCCACTCGCTCGGAAAATCAGGAAAATCTTTGAAAGCGGAAGAGAGTCCAATGCTTTGGGAAACAACTCAACACAACTTTGGTGTTGTCAAGCAAAATCAACCGGTGAGCTTTGAATTTGTTTTCACAAACAATTCAAATGAGCCCATGATCTTGACTAAGGTTAAACCAAGCTGTGGATGCACGGCTACCAATTACCCGGAAGAGCCCATTGCTCCTGGTGAAAGCGCTAGCATTAAGGCAACGTATAACGCGAAGGCTATGGGCAAGTTCAAGAAGACGATTTTAGTCAATACAAACACACCCTATGCGGAAGGCCTACTGACGATTTCGGGTGAAGTAAAATAATCAAGTTAATAGTATTGCTATTATAAAAAATAGTATTACTTTTGGTTTGACAAATTAAAGGATCAATACCGGAGGAAATGTTGATCGGGCCCTCTTCCTCTGTTGATCGGCCAAATTAAAGATGCCTTTTCTTGTTTAGTTAGACCTTACGTTTAGTTCATGCAAGCCCCTGTAACCTTTATGGTTCGGGGGCTTTCCGCATATAAAGAGCACCTTATTCCGCCCTTGTTTTCTTTGTAGCTGGGTTATCAATAAGATTCGCCATTTCTTTGCAGTTCAAAGAGCCTCATGAATAAACCCGCTGAACTAGGATTGAAAGAAAATTGGAAACAGTTTTCGCTACTCATTTTAATCAATGCTTTTGTGGGAGGTATGGTGGGTATGGAGCGATCGATATTTCCACAGTTAGCCGATATTGAATTCGGCATCTCTTCTCGAACCGCTATTTTTTCCTTTATTGCTTTCTTTGGTTCTGCCAAGGCGCTCGCTAACTATTACACCGGACGACTAGCAAATAAATGGGGCCGTAGAAGGCTATTAATAGTCGGTTGGTTGATTGCGATTCCGGTTCCCATATTGCTCATTTTCGCTCCCAACTGGAGTTGGGTAGTTTTTGCCAATGTATTGCTTGGTTTCAGTCAAGGGATTACATGGAGCAGCACCGTGGTTATGAAAATCGATTTGGTCGGAGAAAAAAACCGGGGCCTCGCCATGGGATTAAATGAATTTTCGGGCTACCTAGCGTTAGGAATCGTGGCTTTGCTCACCGGACTCATTGCCGACCGATACGGTATTACACCCTATCCATTTTATTTAGGAATAGCCCTATCCACGATCGGACTACTCCTAACGGTTTTTTGGGCGCGCGATACCCGGGCATTTATTCACAAAGAGGGAGCCGCCAACGATATTGAAGAATTGGAAAACGTGTTTCTGGATACTACACTCAAGAATAAAACACTGAGTTCGGTAACTCAAGCCGGACTCGTGAATAACTTGAACGATGGAATGATTTGGGGCTTGCTCCCGCTGCTTCTCATAGGGCTTCAATACGATAATCAACAAATAGGTTGGATTGCCGCCATTTATCCGGCCGTTTGGGGAATTGGACAGCTATTCACGGGAAAAATGTCCGATCATTACTCTAAAAAAAGAATGCTTGTTTTGGGAATGTTCCTTCAATCGGTGGCCATAATCGCTTTCCCATTCCTACAATCATTTGTACTTCTTGCCTCAGCCTCGGCGGTATTGGGCCTGGGAACCGCATTGGTATATCCAACTTTTCTGGCAACCATAGCACAGTCCACCACTCCCATTCAGCGGGCCGAGAGCATTGGTGTGTTTCGATTATGGCGCGATTTGGGATATGTTTTTGGAGCAATTATATCCGGCGTGGTAGCAGATCTTCTCGGTCTTTCGCCGGCCATTTTTATTATCGGTGGACTCACCTTATTTTCGTCAGTGATTATCCAAGTACGAATGCCCAATTAAAGAAGAGCGCATGAATATTCCGGAAGTAAAGTGCGAGCAAGAGGGATCAAAGGGAGCGTTCTATTATGAAGAAAATGGCAAACGATTAGGCGAGTCGACCTACACGATGGCGGGTCCAGATAAGTTGATTATCGACCACACGGAAGCCGACGACTCTTTGCGGGGTAACGGGGCAGGCGCGCATTTGATTGCTTCGGTGGTTGAATATGCACGAGAAAACAATATGAAAATAATGCCCTTGTGTCCTTTCGCGAAGTTGATTTTCCAGAAGCGAAAGGAAGAGTGGGCGGATATATGGAGGTAAGAGAAAAAATTGAAATATGACGAAGAAAAAAATAGCCCTGTTGATTGTTCTAGTGCTTTTGGGTATTCAGGCGATCCGACCGAGTAGGGCGGTACCTAAAATAGACTCGAGCAAGGATTTTTTGACCATATATCCGGGTGAAAAGGCGACCAAGGAACTTTTTAAAGCCGCCTGCTATGATTGTCATTCTTATGAAACGAAGTATCCTTGGTATTCGGAAATAGCGCCCGTGAGTTGGTTTGTCCAAGATCATGTGAATCACGGCCGCGGACACTTGAATTTCAATGAATGGGGGAATAAGGGCCGGGCTAAACGAGCCCATGCCTTGGAAGAAATGGTGGAAGAAACCATCAAAGGGGAGATGCCCTTGAAGGCATATGTGAATATGCATCCCGAGGCCCGACTCGATAGCGCGCAAGAAAGAAAGCTCGTTGCTTGGTGGAAAGGATTACGGCCGTAACGGCATTGTAATTCGAAAGCATTCCCCCTCGAAAAAGCCAAGAAAAAGGAATCAAGCTGGCGACATTACAAGCAACGTCTCTGGGTTTACCCGTGTACCGCCGCTAAGGGTTTCAAAGTGTAGGCCCCGTTCGCGTTTATAAACTAGGAGACACGAATCCTTCCTCGGAATAAGTTCAAGCCCACGGTTTCAACCGTGGGTGGCAGGAACCGGGTTGCTTCTTCTTCAATGGCGCTGGTTAAGGTGTCTCAAGCCCACGGTTTCAAGCGTGGGTATCGGGAATTTGGTTGCTTTTCAACCGCACTATTCAAAGGGTTATTAAGCCCACGGTTGAAACCGTGGGTAACGCGAATTTGCAGGGGCTAATTAAAACACCCAGCCCTCAACGAGCTCTTCCTTTTTATTCATTGATAAGGTCTAATAAAGCTTGATAATCGGGAATAAGGATAATCTCAATTCGGCGATTCTTTGCTTTGCCTTCAGCAGAATCGTTTTCCGATACAGGGATGAACTCGGAACGACCGGCAGCAGTAACGCGCATTGGATCGACCCCTTTGTTGTTCGTGAGAATTTTCACAACATTCGTTGCGCGCATCACACTTAAATCCCAGTTGTCTTTGATCACATTGCCACCGTAGTATTGATCATTATCTGTGTGTCCTTCAATGAGCACATTAATGTCATTGTTTTCTGCAAGTACCACGGCCAATTGATCGAGCGCCTTAGTTCCTTCCGCGCCTACTTCCCACTTTCCGGAAGCAAAAAGGAGTGAGTTGTCAAGTGTTACATAAATGCGCCCGTCTTTCTGTTCGATATTAACACCCTTTCCCTCAAATCCGAGTAGGGCATTTGCCACGCGCTGGCGCAATGCGTTGGTTGCGGAGTCTTTCTCACTCAGCATGGATTGAAGCTCATTTACTTTGCGTTCGCGGGCTATTAGAGCATTGGAAATACTGTCCATTTCTTGTGCTTTCAATAAGAGAGAGTCTTCTTTTCCTTGAAGTTTTCCTTCCAGCAATTGCATTTCTTCTAACAAGCGGCGATTTTCTTCAGCATTTCGCGCTACTAACGAGTTATTGTTCTCAATAAGTAGAGCGTAACTGTCGCTCAATTCTTCATAACTGCGTTTTAAAGCGCGAAGCTGCTTCCCTTTTGAGGTGGTATCGTTTTCGAGCCCTTTTACCGATTTAGCCAAGCGATCGCGCTCCGCTTCAATTTCTTTTAATGTCATGGAAAGCTCGGTGTTCTCGGTCTTTAAGCGAGAAAGCTCCTCTTGACTTTGATCGTAATCGGCTTGCAATTCCTCAAATTTCTTGATCGGGACACATCCGGCCGTGAGGCCGAAAACCAATAAAAACAGCACAAACTTCTTCATCATACCTTAATTTGCGGCTAAGATACAGCACGGAATACCGCTTTTTTCGGTCATGAACCTAACAAAACAAACAATCGGTCGTTAATAAATCGCCCCATGAACGGATTGCGCCTTTTATTTTGGACCCTACTACTCCCATTTCTATCGGTAAGCCAAGCGCTCGACCCCGATGAGCGCCAGCGTACAATGAGTTGGCCAAGCGATTCCATTGCGCTCGATTCACTATCTGTTTATCCCCCTTCCCTTAAAATAATGTTGCTTACAGGTCCTAATTCATCAGTGACCCCCTTACCCTCAACTTCGTTCTTTTTCAATTTTAAAACGGGAAAACTGTGGATCGATCCGGCAGCGAAGCCCGCGAATGATGCCGAAATTTCTCTCCAGTATATCGCCATTCCCTATGATATTTCGGCGCCGGTCGTTCATAAAGACACGAGTTTATTGAATATTCAAATGCTCGATAATCGTCGCCCGAATGTGTACGAGGTTGAGGGAAACGAAGCTACTTTCGAACCTTTTGATGGGCTCGATAAAAACGGATCGATTAGTCGGGGCGTTACCGTAGGAAACCGACAGGATCTAGTTTTAAATTCGAGCCTCGATCTTCAGTTATCGGGCCGATTGAATGAAAACACCTACTT
>CBFIAJ010000062.1:0-6797 GCA_965660515.1 Flavobacteriales bacterium
CCACTGATTAATAGGCCAGTAGCTCGTTTACAGCATTTTTTAGACTGCCTAGCGGCAGGAATTCATCTTCCAGCGCTTTGGCGAACGGAACGGGCGTATCCATAGAGCCTACGCGCCTTACCGGGGCATCCAACTCCTCAAAACACGTTTCGGAAATACGCGCGGCAAGCTCCCCCCCGATGCCCCCAAAAAGAGTGTCCTCATGAAGTACTAACACCTTTCCAGTAGATCGAACCGATTCGAATACCGCTTCCCAATCCATCGGCACTAAACACTGCAAATCGAGCACGGCAATACGCCCCGCTCCAACTTCCTCAGCAATAGCCAAGGCCCAATGCACGCCCATTCCGTAACTTATAATAACCAACTCATCCCCTTCGGCCCGAAGGGCTGCCTTGCCCAATTCATAAGTATAGTACCCTTCAGGAACCGGTCCGTATAAAGATCGATACAAGGCTTTGTGCTCGAAGAACAATACGGGATTAGGATCTTCAATACTGCGCATCAACAAGCCTTTTGCCGCATCAGGAAAAGCCGGATACACCACTTTCAACCCGGGAATATGAGTGAACCAAGCTTCGTTACTCTGACTGTGATAGGGTCCGGCCTGAACACCAGCGCCCGTTGGCATACGCACGACCACATCAGCATTTTGCCCCCAGCGGTAATGACTCTTCGCTAAATTATTGACAATATTATTAAAGCCCGAACTCACGAAATCGGCAAACTGCATTTCTATAATGGCCTTCACTCCGGCCACGGATAGTCCGAGTCCGGCCGCTAAAATGGCCGATTCACAAATAGGCGTATTGCGCACACGGTCGCGACCAAATAATTCCAAAAAGCCATCCGTACCTTTAAATACACCACCGTATTCGGCAATGTCCTGTCCCATGATGACCAAGTCGTCATACTTATGCATCGACTCTAACATGCCCTCACGAACCGCGTCAATGAGACGAATGTCCCGCATCGAGCCGCTAGGCTCTGTTAAAGAACCGTCAAAAGAACGGTATACATCCGCTAATTCTTTTTCTGGAGTAGACTCGATAGGTTCTTCAGCAAAGGCCAGTTCAAGACCGTCTTCTATCTCTTGTTTAAACTCGGCCCGAAAATGAGCTTCCATTTTTTCAGTGAGTAATCCTTCGCTCATCAAAAAATCACGATAATTATCAACGGGATCTCTTGCTTCCCAGTAGGCCATTAATTCCTCAGGGACATATTTTGTTCCCGAAGCTTCCTCGTGTCCACGACGACGGAAAGTCTGGCACTCCAACAGTACCGGTTTCGGATTCTCACGCATCTCTTGTGCTAATCGCTGGATCGTGCTGTGAACTTCAAGTACATTATTCCCATCAATGGTATACGACTCCATGCCATAGCCCACTCCTCGATCGCTCAACTTCTCGGCCCGGTACTGCTCTTTCGTGGGCGTAGATAATCCATACCCATTGTTCTCAATAATAAACAATACCGGTAAATCCCAAACGCTCGCAACATTCAAAGCTTCGTGGAAATCTCCTTCCGAAGCTCCTCCTTCTCCTGTGAAAACCGCCGTTACCTTCCCCGTGTCTTTATTCTTATTTGCCAAAGCAATTCCATCGGCCACTCCGAGCTGCGGACCCAGATGAGAAATCATTCCTACAATGTGATGCTCATTCGTTCCAAAATGAAAACTGCGATCTCGCCCCTTGGTAAAACCCGATTTCTTTCCTTGGAATTGAGAAAACAATCGATTCAATGGGATATTACGGCCTGTGAATACACCTAAATTTCGGTGCATTGGCAATATATATTCTTCTGGGTGCAAGGCATAAGCTACCGATGCCGAGATTGCTTCTTGTCCAATGCCAGAAAACCATTTAGATATACGCCCTTGGCGCAGTAAAATGAGCATTTTTTCCTCAATCATTCGAGGTTTGAGCATGGCTCGGTACAAATCGACTAATTCGTCTGATGAATGGCCCGATCGGCGATAGCGAATTTCCATATACTGCGGTCGTTTGGGCGCCTAATGTAGGTATTATTTTGGTACTTTGCAGCCCCGAAAATGCGAAGAAATGGCGAAGAGAAATAAAGGAAAAGAGGAGAACGGATTTGTTTATTCCACGAACAACGATTTCGATTACGATGCGTATGAAAATCAGGAAGAAAAGGAAACCCTTGAACCGGGCGCGCAAGATTTGCGCATCTGGCTCGATCGGAAAAGCAGAGCCGGTAAAACAGCTACAGTCATCAAAGGCTTTATTGGCTTAGAAGACGATTTAAAAGATTTGGCTAAAGGACTAAAAACCACCTGCAGCGTTGGCGGTAACGCCAAAAACGGCGAAATCATTCTCCAAGGCGACGTCCGCGATAAAGTGCTGGCCTATTTATCAAAAAAAGGATATTCCGCTAAAAAAGCGGGCGGTTAAGAAACTGGCTTCGCTTTGAGTAAGGAGTTGTATACCTCTTCATACAGAGGCAATACCGATTCAATATCATATCGATGAGCAAGTTCGTAGGCTTGATCTTTAAATTGCTGTAGCGACTCTTCGGTAGCTAAAATGGTCAAGGCGTTCTTCGCCATATCATCTACATCACCTACTTCCGATACAAAGCCACTTACCCCGTGAATATTTACTTCAGGGATTCCGCCTGCATTCGAACTAATCACAGGCGTTTTACTCGCCATAGCTTCAAGTGCAGCCAAACCGAAACTCTCGTGTTCGGAGGTCAATAAAAACAAATCGGCCAAGCATAAAACCCGAACCACATCATTACTCTTACCCATAAAGACTACATCGTCTTGAATGCGGAGTTCTTTAACCTGCTTTTCAATATCGGGCCGTCGAGGCCCATCCCCTACCATTAGTAATTTGGCTGGTTTTTCGGCCCGGATTCGATCAAATACGCGCACCACATCGTCTACGCGTTTGAGCCGTCTAAAATTGGAAACATGAACAATAATTAATTCTCCATTTGGAGCAATGCCTGAACGCATGCACGGACCCTCATCGATATAGTGGTTGAAATCGATGAAGTTCGGAATCACACTAATTTCTTTGTGTACGTCGAAATATTCATACGTTTCGTCTTTGAGGCTTTGAGAAACACAAGTGACGGCGTCCGACTGATTAATACTAAACGTGACCGCCGGTTTGTAACTCGGGTTTTTACCCACCAAGGTGATATCCGTACCGTGAAGGGTAGTCACTACCGAAATGGAGATCCCTTCTGAAGCTAATATTTGCTTTGCCATAAACGCCGCGTACGCATGTGGAATGGCGTAATGTACATGCAGTAAATCGAGTTTTTCTTGCTTAACCACGCTTACCAATTTACTCGCCAAGGCGAGCTCATAGGGAGCGTACTCAAACAAAGGGTAATCGTACATCTTTACCTCGTGGTAATGGATGTTTTTGGCCAAAATATCGAGTCGGACCGGCAAGCTATAGGTAATAAAGTGTACCTGATTTCCTTTTAACGCAAGCGCCTTGCCCAGTTCTGTAGCCACTACGCCACTGCCACCAAAGGTGGGATATAATACGATTCCTATTTTCATTGGACTTCGCCCATTTTGTATTTCACAACCTCCGTTTCTTCTCCTTCTTCCGAATAAGAAATCCACTTTCCGTTTTTCTTACCATCAACATACTCACCTTCGTCTTTGATGGTTCCACTAGCGTAGAAAGTCCGATAGGGACCATTAAGTTCATTGTTCTCGAACTCACCGGTGGCTTTAACTCCTCCCTCCTTATAATAGGACTTCATGGTTCCTTCAATATTCCCATTCGAATACATGTACTCAACGCTCGGTTCGCCATTATCGAAAAACCAAACCGCTTTACCGTCTTTTTGACCGTTTGAGTAGTTCGCTTCTTCTTGCTTTTTACCGTTGTTGTAAAACTTCATGAACGAGCCATTCAATACGCCCATGTCAAAGGTCTCTAGCTTACTCAAGCGGCCAAACTGATGATACATACGTTGCTCACCGTGTTGAACACCGTCGACATACTTCAATTGAGCCACAACGGAGCCTCGATCATCTATTTGAACATCCATTCCATGCTGCTTCCCATTCTTGTACTCAAAAAAACTATTGATGAGTCCGTTTTTGTGGAACTCAATCCAAAGGCCCGATTTTTCGCCATTAAGGTATTGACCTTGAATTTGCACAGAACTATCGGGGTAATAAACGAAGTACGGTCCATCCGGAGGTGTTTCCGCTTCCTGCGCATTTATACTCGTACAAGCGATCAACAAAAAGAATAATGCTAGGTCTTTAATTCTTGAAAACATAAGACTTGGAATTATAAGAGTTTAACGATTCGTAAATAATTTCTTGAATATTGGTACGCACGTCCATTTGAATCAATTTTCGATTGTCTTCCTCTGGAAACGTGCGGTTCGATAAAAATACATAAACAATTCCCTCATCTGGATCGGCCCAAGCAAGAGTGCCCGTAAATCCCGTATGTCCAAAACTCAAAAGCGAAACACAATTACAGGTAGGTCCGCCGTCGCCATCGGGTTTTGGCTTGTCGAAGCCGATACCCCTTCGATTATCGTCTTCACAATACTGACACGCGGTAAATTCTTCTATGGTTTGCGATTGAAAATAGCGCTCTCCGCCATATGATCCTTTTTGAAGGTACATTTGCATCACTTTAGCTACATCGTTTGCCGAACCAAAAACCCCTGCATGGCCATTCACCTGATTCGTCATGGCCGCTCCGGGATCGTGCACATACCCTTTAATTTCTTGAAATCGAAAATATTCATCGTCGGTGCTGGGCACTATGCGTTCGTCCTCTATTCTTTCAAGCGGCCGATAACCCATTGATTCTGCGCCTAGCGGCGCGAAGAGTGAGTCGAGAACCCATTGATCAACGGGTTGATTCAATTGTTGATCGAGTATCTTTTTCAGCAAATAATATCCCAAGTCGGAGTAGCGGTATTCTGATTTAGTTAGCAATTCGGAGCTGTAGATTTGCTCGTAAATCGAATCGGGGTAATCGTACCGCAAATACAAATCACTCGCCACTTGCCACGGATATTCGTCGGATAGGCTTTCGCTAAACCAATGTGGTTTTCTTTGACCGTTTTCGAGCAATGTATTTTTGTAAAAGGGAATCCATGATTTGAGTTGTGCTTGATGCGCAAGTATTCGTCGGATCGTTAGATCCTCTTTATTGGTTCCTTTCGATTCTTCCAAATAGGAACCTAAGCCCTGGTCGAGGTCCAGTCGCTGCTCTTCATACAAACGCATAATTCCCGGTACTGAAGCGGTGATTTTCGTGACAGAAGCCAAATCGTACACGCTCGATTCGTCAATGACCACCTTACGATCATAGGTTTGGTGTCCGTAGTTTTTATTGAATACTACTTTCCCATTTTTTGCAATGAGCACCTGAGCGCCCGGAGTTGCTCCATTTTCAATCGCCTCTTGAACAAGGTAATCGATTCTGCTCAATTGCCGCTCGTCCATGCCCACTTCTTCAGGAACGCCGTATTGAAGTCGATCTAAGCTCGAAGTCTCCATACCCATGTTGAGTGGGAAGGCGGCGGACGGACTCACGGGTAATCGGCCTACGGCCGGATGCGCACCGAAAATGATTTGAGCGGAAAGTTCTTGATGTGCCTCGCTGTTCTGGTAGCTGATTAAAAGCGCATCGGCCATAAGCGCTTCCCCAAAGTCCTTCAATGAATAAGGGTTGGCAAAAATATCCAGAACGGTTTTGTGCTCGCGCGCAACACGTTCAAAAAAGGCCTTGCTTTCGCTGCCAACCTTATAACTTTTCCAGGGGTTGGCGTTCGATTTGTGCACTCCAACAATAATGGGATCGTACTTTGCGAGTTGTCCTAAAAGCAGCTTTTTTTCCTCTTCGGTCATATTGGCCCGAAGGGCGAATTTAGGCAACTCTTTATACCGGTTTAACTGATTGTAAAACGCATCGTGGTTTTCCGATTCTAAGGCCAAAAATGCCGGCTGGTAGTCCGCAAGTTTTTTAATGGGTACAACACTAGAGTCGTTGAGTAAGAGCGTAATCGATTTTTCAGCAATTTTTCGAAAGAGGAGTGCATTTGATTTGGCATTCACCTCTGCATATATATTGTCCTCGGAAACGGGGGCGTATTCGGAAATACCCGCGTAGTACTTGGCTTTTAGAATTCGTTCCACACGCACGTTTATCTCAGCTTCCGAAAACTTTTTCGATTTAATCGCCTTGAGAATGGCCTTGATTACCACCTCAACATCGGCTGGCATCAATAGTATATCGACTCCCGCCAATAGGGCTTTTACTTCGAGTTCCCCAGTTGGATACTTTTTAGAAACTCCCTTCATATTCAATGCGTCCGTGAAGACGAGACCGTCATAATTCATTTTATTGCGGAGATAGTCGGTTATCACCTTCCTAGATAAAGATGAAGGGGTTCCAGAATCATCGAGGGCCGGTATATTCAAGTGAGCCGCCATGACGCTCGCAATATTCGCGTCAAAAAGCGATTGGAAGGGAGCTAAATCTATTCGCTCCAATTCACCGGCACTGTGATTAACGGTCGGTAGCGTTTTATGCGAGTCTTGATCGGTATCGCCGTGTCCGGGAAAATGTTTCGCGCAAGCCAGCACACCTCGATCTTGCATTCCTTTCGCGTACATAACTGATTTGGCCGCTACATTGGTCGGAGACTCTCCGAACGACCGATTTCCAATAATCGGGTTATTCGGATTCACATTGACGTCCGCAACTGGGCCAAAATTTATATGGACTCCGACCCTTTTACATTGACGCGCTATTTCGGCGCCCATTTGA
>CBFIAJ010000063.1:0-6379 GCA_965660515.1 Flavobacteriales bacterium
ATATCAGAGGGTTGTGTCTGGAGAACTTCGAGACAGCTTAACTGTTGCCGCAGTATTAAAACTCAGAACCCTTCAATTAGAAGGAAAAATAGAATTATGAATAAAGGTAGACTAAGCATACTTGTTGCCCTTTTGGTTTTGGTCGGGTCTTTTGCTGGCCGGAAATTTTTAGCCGCTCAAAAGGCGGAGCCGGTTCGAAAAGTGACCAATCGAGTGATTGGGGTGGTTCCAGATACGATCGCATTAGGACCGGTTTCAATCTCCATTCCAGTTACAGGAAAGCTTCGAGCGAGAAACAGAATCGATTTATACGCTGAAGTAAGCGGGCGTCTTTTGCCGGCATCCGACCGATTTAGGGAGGGAAACGCCTTTGTAAAAGGGGCGTTATTAATCGCTATCGACGATACAGAGGCAAAAGCAAATTTAGTAGCTCAAAAAAGCGGTTTTTTGAACACGCTTAGCAGCGTGATGTCCGACATCCGTATCGATTATCCGAACGACTTCAATAAATGGGAGCAGTATTTAGCTGCTTTCTCGGTCGAGAAACCGATTCAGGAACTGCCAGAAGTAACCAGCGAAAAGGAAAAACTCTTCATCACTGCGAGGGGGATTTATACCGGCTATTACAATATAAAATCTGCTGAAGCGCGCATCGCGAAGTACAAGCTTAAAGCGCCTTTTCACGGGGTAGTTACCGAAGCCAATATCGAACCAGGAACCCTGGTTCGTCAGGGGCAAAAGCTGGGTGAATTCATCAGTGATCAACGCTATGAGTTGGAGGTTTCAGTAAAAGCGAGCGACGTGTCTTTTTTGAATGTGAACGATAAAGTAGTGCTTCATTCCCCCGATATAAGCGGCGAATGGAATGGACGAATCACGCGAATTAACAACCGAATCGACCCGCAAACACAGAGTGTGAACCTCTTTATTGAAACGCAGGGCGAAGGGCTTCGGGAAGGGATGTTTTTAAATGCCCGTGTTGAGGTAGAAGAAATCCAGAACGCCTATACTGTGAACCGAAAACTGTTAAACGATCAAAACGAACTGTACATTATTCAAGACACCGTCTTGATGTTATCGGCAGTTGAGGTAATCCGATTTACAGACCATTCGGCCATTATTCGCGGCCTGGAATCCGGTGTTTTGATTCCAAAGGACCCCGTTCCCAATGCTTTTCCCGGAATGGAAGTACAAATATTGAAGCCATAATATGCGCGGAATAATTGCCTACTTCATTAAGTATCCCGTTGCTGTGAACATCATCATGGCCATCTTTTTCATTTTTGGCTTTTTCGCTTATCAAGGATTGAACTCCACGTTTTTTCCAGTAACGGAAAGTAGAAATATTGTCGTCCAAGTATTATACCCCGGTGCTGCGCCTCAAGAAATAGAAGAGGGTGTAGTAAGCAAGATAGAAGACAACCTCAAAGGTTTAGAAGGCGTTGAGCGCGTCACTTCTGTTTCTCAAGAGAACGCCGCAACCATCAATATTGAGGTTTTGAAGGAGTACGATGCGAATATCGTCGTTGACGATGTGCGTAACGCCGTGGAGCGCATTCCGAGTTTTCCGGAGGGTATGGAGCCTATTGTTGCCTTCATTCAGGACTTCAACAATTTCACCATCAGTTTTGGTCTCAGCGGCTCGGGCGTTGACTTAACCACCTTGAAAAGGTTTTCGAGACAGGTAGAAGACGACCTCCGAAAAGAGGAGGGTATTTCTCAAATCGTTATTTCGGGTTACCCGGATGAGGAAATAGAAATCGCCGTAGACGAATCGAGGTTACGCGCCTATAATCTTACCTTCGACCAAGTTGCGGCTGCCGTTCGAAATTCGAATATCCGCCTCACCGGCGGGACCATCAAAGGAGAAGAAGAAGAACTCCTGATTCGCGTAAATGAAAAGGTGTATCAAGCGGGTGAAATGGAGTCGATGGTTGTTAAAGTGGGTGAGTCGGGAACGATTATTCGTTTGGGCGATGTGGCAACCGCTCGAAACCGTTGGGCCGATAACCCTAATAGAACGCTTATTAACGGAAACCCCGGAGTGGAGATAACCGTAAGCAACACCAATTCCGAAGACATTATTTCAACAGCAAAATATGTAAAAGAATACCTCGCTGATTTTAATCTCGCAAACGATGTAATAGAAGCCACCGTAATTCGCGATCAGGCAATTACCCTGAACGAACGCCGTGATTTACTCGTAGAAAATGGCCTAATCGGAGTTTTATTGGTGCTCATTTTATTGAGCCTTTTCCTTCACCCCAGCTTGGCTTTTTGGGTAGCAGCATCATTGCCGGTTTCGTTTTTCGGGATGTTTATTTTGGCCAACTATTTCGATGTTACTATAAATGTAATATCCCTTTTCGGGATGATTGTGGTGATCGGAATTCTCGTCGATGATGGAATTGTGGTGGGCGAAAACATTTACGCCCACTACGAACGGGGTAAAAATCCGCTACAAGCGTCCATCGATGGTATTATGGAGGTTCTTCCGGCTGTCGTGAGCGCACTGCTGACGACCATTATTGCTTTTTCTTCCTTTTTCTTTCTGGACGGGCGATCGGGCGACTTTTTCTCCGAAATGTCCATCGTCGTAATTGGTACGCTGGCGATATCACTTATTGAAGTAATTATCATTTTGCCCTCTCATATCGCCCACAGTAAGGCGCTGAACCAAGCGGGAAAGAAAAAAACAAAATTAGAACGTTGGGGCGACGGAATTATCCAATTCTTGAGGGAAAACGTTTATCGCCCGAGCCTCGAATTTGCTCTAAAATATAAGCTGCTTACCATTTCGATAATGGTCGGACTCTTTATTCTAACATTAGGTGCCTTTTCCGGTGGAATCATTAAAGCGACGTATTTCCCAAACATTGAACGCGATAACATTGAAATACGCCTGAAAATGCCTTCGGGAACATCCGAGAAGCTCACTATGGAGCAACTCGACTATATTGAAAGTAAGGTATGGGAAGTGAACGCTGCAATGAGCAGTGAACGGGACGACTCACTTGATGTGGTTACCTCTATTGTTAAAACCCTCGGTCCCACCATTGACCAGGGAATGCTGAATATAATTCTCGTGAGCTCTGAGCTCCGTGAACTCTCAAGCTTTCAGTTGACCAATGTGTTTAGAGAGGCGGTCGGACCCATTTACACGGCCGAGAACTTAAGCTATGGAGCCGCATCGCCGTTCGGAAAACCGATTTCTGTTTCTTTGTTGAGCGATGATTTAGATCAACTAAAAGCGGCTGTTGAAGAGCTAAAAATAGAGTTGACCACCCTTTCCGGGGTAAGCGATATTATTGATACCGACCAAGAAGGCTTTAAAGAAGTTCGACTCGAATTGAAAGACAAAGCCTATTTACTCGGTCTTACATTACAAGAGGTTACTCGACAGGTACGTCAGGGTTTTTACGGACTCGAAGCACAAAGGCTCCAAAGAGGTTTGGACGAGGTGAAGGTATGGGTTCGCTATAATGAAGAAGATCGTCGCAACCTCGATCAATTAAACGATATGCGCATTCGTACTCCAGAGGGAAGCGAGTTTCCCCTAAGTGAAATAGCGAGCTATTCGATTGAACGCGGAACCATTGAAATAAATCACTTAAACGCGCAGCGTGAAATTAAAGTAGAGGCGGATATCGGCGACCCCAGTATATCGGCAAGCGATATAAATAGCGAATTGCAAGCTTCTATTTTGCCCGTGATATTAGCCAAATATCCGACCGTTAGGGCGAGCTTCGATGGCCAAAATCGCGAGGCGCAAAAAACACAACAATCAGCGGCTACCGCTATGCCTGTTATATTTATACTCATTATCGCTGTGGTTACCTTTACCTTCCGAAGCTTGGGCCAAACGGTGATTATTTTTTCACTCATACCGTTTAGCTTCATAGGCGTTAGTTGGGGCCACTTTTTTCACGGAATGCCCTTATCCATTTTTTCCTACCTCGGTATCATTGCGCTTATTGGAATTATCGTGAACGACTCCCTCGTTTTGGTCAGTAAAATGAACATCTTTTTAAAAGAGGGCATGTCATTTAAAGAGGCTGTTTTTCAGGCGGGAATGGTTCGTTTTAGAGCCATATTCTTAACATCCATTACAACGATTGCGGGATTGGCTCCCCTGATGATAGAGAAGAGTTTCCAAGCCCAATTCTTGGTCCCCATGGCGGTAGCGGTATCCTACGGAATTGGAATCGCCACCGTGATTACGCTCATTATGTTGCCCGTAATGCTCGTTGTTCGAAATGAATTTAACCGACGCTTTCATTGGCTTTGGCACTGGGGGCCAGGCAAACCCCTTCCCTCTGCCGAGGGGATGGAACCCGCAGTAAAAGAAAAGTATTGGGAACGGCTTCAAAACGATAAAAGAGGAATCGATGAAAACTAAAGGAACACTGCTTGCATTGCTCTTGATTTCAACGGCTACCCTAGGTCAAGACAAGCTTCAACTCGATCAAGTAATCCAAATTTGTTTGGAGAAAAACTACGATGTCGTTGTGGCGCGAAATTCGGCCGAAATTGCCGAAAATGCAGCCGTTATGGGAAACGCCGGACTCGTACCCACAGTTTCGTTAAACGGGACCGGGAGTTACTCAGTGAACGACACGGAACTCGAATTCGCCGGAGATATCCCAAAAAATAACGTTGACGGAGCACAGTCGAGAGGAATTGGGGCAAACGTAGGCCTCAACTATGTTCTTTTCGATGGACTCGGAACAGTGTACTCGTACAAGCAGCTAAAGAACAGTGCTGTAATCGGCGATTTAGAAGCGCGGTATACCATTGAAAACACCTTATTGGTTGCCGTTGTCACGTATTACAATGTAGCGCGACTCAAACAACAGTTTGATATTTCACAAAGTAACCTCGACATCTCACGCGACCGCTTGAAACGACAAGAGGCAGGGTACGATTTTGGCTCGAGCACGAAACTAAACGTACTCAATGCCGAAGTGGATTATAATTCAGATTCAGTGAGCGTTTTACTGGCCAAACAGAGCTGGTTAAATGCACGGCGCGATTTAAACCAATTGCTCGGTTTTGAAATTGATTCAGAATACGACGTAGATACCACCGTAGCCTATGCATTGGGTATTAACCTCGATTCCATTATGAACAGCTCACTTCAAAACAATGCTTTATTGCTTGCGGCCGCTTATCGTGAACAGGGAGCCGATTTTGATATCAAACGCGCCAAAGGACAGCGCTATCCGCGACTCGATTTAAACGCAAATTACGGCTACAACAGCACCAACAACGACGCGGGCCTTTTATTGCAGCAGCAGAATATCGGCCTCACGGCCGGACTCACACTTCGGTGGATTCTTTTTGATGGAGAACGCATCGATGCGCAAGTGAAAAACGCACAACTCGCCTACGAAAGCTCTCAAGAACTCCGTGAGAAAACGAGAACAGGGGTAGAAAGAGATGTGAAAAATGCCTGGGGCAATTACGAAAACGACCTCACCATTTTAGCGATCGAAGAAATTAATGTTTCAACCAATAAAGTCAACTTCGAAAGAAGTCAAGAACAATTCACGCGAGGTCAAATTACAAGCACCCAATTTCGAGAAGCCCAACGAAATTTAGCATTGGCCAAAATTAACTTAAACGATGCCCGGTACACCGTAAAACTGAGCGAGCTAGAGCTCATAAGATTGTCGGGACGATTACTCCAATAAAACACCTTTCTATGAATGTATTGAAAAGCACCTGCTTCGGCTTTGCCATGGCCCTCGCATTATTATCTTCGGGTCAGCCCGACCGATGGCAGCAAAGAGCAGAGTATGTGATGGAAATTGACCTGGATGTTGCATCCTATCAATTCACAGGAAAGCAGAAGCTAACCTATTTCAATAACAGTCCCGAAACGCTCGACCGTGTATTTTATCATCTTTATTTGAATGCTTTTCAACCGGGATCTATGATGGATGTACGTTCGCGCACGATCTCCGATCCAGATAAAAGAATCAAAGACAGAATACTTTCGTTGGGCCCAGACGAAATAGGATATCATCACATCAAAACCCTCACGCAGAACGGAAAGCCGGTGAATTTCACGGTGAAAGGAACCATTCTTGAAGTGGAACTTAACAACCCCATTCGCCCAGGGAAGAGGGCGGTATTTGAAATGGAATTTGAAAGCCAAGTGCCCGTTCAAATCCGTCGAAATGGACGAAACAACAAAGAGGGGATTGAGTTTTCCATGGCTCAGTGGTATCCGAAAATGTGCGAATTTGATTACGAAGGATGGCATGCAAACCCATACGTAGGGCGTGAATTTCACGGAATTTGGGGCGATTTCGACGTTAGCATTACATTGGACTCTTCCTATACCGTAGCGGCCACAGGATATTTAGAGCCTGTT
>CBFIAJ010000064.1:0-6186 GCA_965660515.1 Flavobacteriales bacterium
TCGCGCAATTGACCATTAATTGATACTACTTCCATTTCACTATTCTTTTTGAGTGCTTATACGATAAAGTGCGAACTAATTGATTTATGCTTACTCACCCGTCTGAATACATTGGCAAAAAGCGGCGCAACACTCACTACGCGTATTTTTGACGTTTGTTGACGTAACGGGATCGTATCGGTCACGATGAGCTCTTCTAAAGCGGAATTTTCGATGCGCTCGTAAGCGCTTCCAGAAAGAACAGGGTGAGTACATACTGCGCGAACGCTTCGTGCACCCTCTTCCATCATTAAATCCGCCGCTTTAGTTAGGGTTCCAGCAGTATCGATTATATCGTCTACTAAAACAATGTCGCGACCTTTAACCTCACCGATAACTGTCATTTTTTCAATGACATTTGCCTTGAGGCGTTGTTTATAACAAATGACCACTTCGCTATTCAAGTACTTGGCATATGAATTTGCGCGTTTTGATCCACCCATATCTGGGGATGCAATGCACAAGTTTTCTAATTCCAAGCTCTTGAGGTACGGCAAGAAAATTGCCGATGCAAACAAGTGGTCTACTGGTACTTCAAAGAACCCCTGGATTTGATCTGCATGCAAATCCATGGTAATGATCCGGGTTGCTCCGGCGGCAGTCAATAAATTGGCTACCATTTTTGCCCCTATGGGAACGCGCGGCTTGTCTTTTCGGTCTTGACGTGCCCAACCGAAATAGGGCATTACCGCCACAATCTGCTTTGCAGAAGCGCGTTTTGCGGCGTCAATCATCAGCAACAACTCCATCAAGTTTTCAGAAGGAGGAAAAGTACTGTTCACTAGAAAGACTTTGTCTCCGCGAACCGTTTCCTCAAAACTCGGCTGGAACTCTCCATCGCTGAATTCCGAAGTAACAATGTTTCCAGTCTCCACACCGTACTCACTGGCAATTTTTTCTACCAAAACTTGAGAAGCTTTTCCTGAAAATATTTTTACCTGTGAGGCCATGTTTACTTATTAAGAGATTGTAACATCCTACGTCGTTGCCCTAAAAGGGCTGCAAATTTAATAATATATTTCGAACCTTAAGGCATATTTCTTAGACGTTTAGCTAAAAAGTTACAGTCCTGTTTTGCTCGTTTGGCCATAATGGCTACTTTTGCCTTCCCAATTTGCCCGGGTGGCGGAATTGGTAGACGCGCTGGATTCAAAATCCAGTTTCTTCGGAAGTGCGGGTTCGATTCCCGCCCCGGGTACAAATCGGAACAAGCCCCGCTCTTATGAGCGGGGTTTTTTGTTTGGTGCCTCCCAGCCTTCTAACCTTTTTCAGCACTTTATTGCGTTGGGGCGTGAGGCCCACAAAACATACGACCCATTACCTGCGTTCTCATTTGACCTTTGTACCTTAGTTATTTAGATCACACTTATGAAGAGGCGTTGGCAACTCTGGGCACCTACAGCCCTGGCCCTAACTTTAGTTTTGGGAATTTATATCGGAATGAAAATGGACAGTGGGCAAAACGCCTATGTGTTCCTCAATTCCGAAGGACAGCACAAAAAAATTAATCAGCTCATCGAGTATATCAATCGCGATTATGTCGATGAAATTGATACAGATTCTTTGCTCGATCGCACTATTGAAGATATTCTCGGTCAACTCGACCCACATTCTACGTACATCCATAAATCGGAGTTTGCGGCCGTGGAGGAAAGTATGTCGGGCAATTTTCAAGGTATTGGCGTTGAATTTGAACTCCAACGAGATACTATTGTAGTGGTTTCACCCATATCCGGAGGGCCTTCAGAACAGCTTGGAATTGAAGCCGGTGATCGAATTGTCAGCGTGAACGGAGAACAAGTAGCTGGAATTGGACTCCAGAATAGAGATGTAATTACCAAGCTTCGCGGCGAAAAAGGAAGTACCGTGGACGTTCAAATCCTAAGGAGTGGCGCCATTGAGTTATTAGATTTTACCATTGAGCGCGATGAAATTCCGCTGGTTAGTGTCGACGTATCGTACATGATTGACGACTCCACGGGCTATATAAAATTGAGTCGATTTGCGGAAACAAGCTACTCGGAATTCGCCGTCGCGCGGGAAGAGCTGCTCGAAAAGGGAATGAAAAACCTTGTGTTCGATCTCCGCGGAAACCCCGGAGGTTATTTGCATATCGCCGATCGAATTGCCGACGATTTCTTGAAAGATGGGGAACTAATCGTTTATACTGAAGGGCGCTCTCGCGAGCGGAAATATTACTATGCCACAGAAAAGGGCTCCTTGGAAGACATGGAGCTGGTCGTTCTAATTGATGAAGGCTCGGCTTCGGCCAGTGAAATCATTGCCGGAGCGCTTCAAGACAATGACCGCGCCGAAATTGTCGGAAGACGTTCGTTCGGAAAAGGACTTGTACAAGAGCAATGGAAATTAAGCGATGGATCGGCATTACGTCTTACCGTCGCTCGATACTATACACCCACAGGAAGATGCATCCAAAGACCCTACGGAGATGATAGAAATGAATACTACCTCGACTCCTACGAACAATCGGAGCGCGATTTTATAGATAAAGACTCTCTAATTATAAATGTGGACACCTCGTTTTATTTAACTCCGGCCGGAGATACGGTATATGGTGGAGGCGGTATTTTGCCGGATCTATTAGTGGGAGGAGATTCACTGGGTAGAACGCGTTGGTTTTACGAAGTACTTAGCTATGGCGATTTGCGCAAGTTCAGCTTTAATTATGCCGATAGAAATAGAGAGGTATTAAAAGAGCAGTACAGTCAAGCGTCTGAATTCGTTCAGAACTTTGATTTGCCTTCGTCTGTATATACTGACTATTTAAAGTTGGCCGAAGAGTCGGGAGCAAATACTCAATGGGGCAAAACAGAAAGAGCGGAATTACTCGTACGAAATAGAATCAAAGCGATGATTGGACGCCAAATATGGGGATCCGACGCTTTTTATCCGGTGATACATCAGAACGACTTAGTGATTCAGGCGGCCGTGAATCCATTGGAAACAAAAAAAGCTCCCTGATCTTCAAGGAGCTTTTTAAATTTGAATCGAGCAGGGCTTAGTTTGCCGCAGCCTCTTCTACTTCTTCCGTTGCTTCTTCAACAACTTCTTCAGTTTCTTCCATCATTTCAGTAGCTGTAGAATCAACTTCTTCCATCATTTCTTCTGCAGCGTCGTCTGCAGCGGGGTGCTCCCCATGATCTGGGTGCTCTGCGTGATCAGCCTCTTCAACTGTTTCTGTTTCTACATTTTCTGTTTCAGTAGATGCTCCACCTCCACATGCTACGAAAACTCCTATGGCTGCTGCCATTAACCAAAAGCTTACTTTTTTCATCGGTCTAGATTTATTGGATTACTCATATGAGAGGCAAAAGTAAGGTTTCTAAGGATAAATACAATACTTCCCTGACTTTTAGGCTTTTAAAAGATTAGACCAAGACAAATGTCCGTCCATTAAAGTTTTTAATTCCGCGATGGGTACGCGTTCTTGTTTCATTGAATCGCGTTCACGAACAGTAACGCACTGATCGTTTAAGGTGTCGTGATCAATCGTAATACAATACGGTGTTCCAATAGCATCTTGTCGGCGATAACGCTTTCCAATGGCGTCTTTCTCATCGTACTGACAAGGGTAATCGAATTTAAAGAGGTTTATGATTTCTCTCGCCTTTTCCGGTAAACCATCCTTTTTTATCAAAGGCAGTACGGCCGCTTTCACAGGCGCAAGAACGGGCGGAATGTTCAGTACTGTTCGAACAGACCCGTCTTCTAAAGTTTCCTCGTTGTATGAATGTGTCAAAACAGCCAAAAACATTCGGTCGAGTCCGATAGATGTTTCGACCACGTAGGGTACGTAGCTTTCATTAATTTCATGGTCAAAGTACTGCAGCTTTCGTCCACTGTGCTCTTCATGACTCTTAAGATCGAAATCTGTTCTGCTGTGAATCCCTTCCAATTCTTTGAATCCCATGGGAAAGCGGAATTCAATATCCGAAGCAGCATTGGCGTAATGAGCCATTTTTTCGTGATCGTGGAATTTGTAGCGATCTGGGTCGATCCCTAAATTATGGTGCCAGGCCATTCGGGCTTCTTTCCAGTATTCGTACCACTTCATTTCTTCTCCGGGCCGAACAAAGAATTGCATTTCCATTTGTTCGAACTCGCGCATTCTAAAAATAAATTGGCGGGCAATGATTTCGTTTCGGAAGGCCTTTCCAATTTGGGCGATTCCGAAAGGAATTTTCTTCCTCGCCGTTTTCTGTACGTTTAAGAAATTCACAAATATTCCCTGAGCCGTTTCTGGGCGAAGGTATACTTTGTTCGAACCATCCGCGGTGGACCCCATTTCTGTTCCGAACATAAGATTGAATTGACGCACATCGGTCCAGTTTTTAGATCCCGAAACCGGATCGGCAATGCCCAATTCTTCAATGAGTGCCTTTACGTCGGCTAAATCTTCTGCTTCGAGAGAACGCGCCATTCTTTTAATAATGGCTTCTTGGTCTGCTCGGTATTTCACTACACGTGGGTGGGTAGCGACAAATTGCGCTTCATCGAAATCATCGCCAAAACGCGCTTTGGCTTTTTTAATTTCCTTTTCCGCCTTTGCTTCAATTTTGGCGCAGTAGTCTTCAATGAGCACATCGGCCCGATACCTCTTTTTGGAGTCCTTATTGTCGATCATAGGATCATTAAAGGCGTCGACATGGCCAGAAGCTTTCCAAACGGTCGGATGCATAAAGATGGCCGTATCAATACCCACAATGTTTTCATGCATTTGGGTCATCGACTTCCACCAGTACTGCTTGATGTTGTTTTTGAGTTCTACTCCATACGGACCGTAGTCATAAACGGCGCTGAGCCCGTCATAAATTTCACTACTTGGAAATACAAATCCGTACTCTTTGGCGTGCGATACAATCGCTTTTAATTGGTCATCTTGCTGCATGACCGCAAAAGTAGAAAACCCTGCGTTATTCCACGATGATTTTTCTGCGTTCCATGAACCCAGTTTGTTTGTGCTGCCATTCGAGCATATACCATCCGGCCGGGAAGGCCGATACCGAAATTTCAAAAGGCCCTAAGCCCACAAAAGAGCCTGTTTTTACGGTTTGGCCGAGCGTGTTTATTATTCGATATGCGTGTTCGAGTCCGGTGCCTAACGGCACGATATTCACTGTTTCGCTCGCCGGATTTGGATACACGCTTAACTTCGTAACCGCTTCAGGATCGTTAAATCCGATTGTGCGGAGTGAATCGCACCAGTTTTCTACCGCTTCCAATGCGGTGAGCATATTGAGCTTCCCTTCCGTAGTGGTGATGCCCGTTAAGGAGGCATTAGGTACAGCACTTCTAAGCAAAAGCGTTCGGAACCAATATGCTGCCGAGTCGGGCTGAGTGCGTGAAAGACTCACCAATTCATCACAAGCCGCGGCATACATTAATGCCAGCGTTCCGGTAACATGCGGCGTTGCGCCGGATGTTCCCCCAAAACCACCGTACGTATCACCCAGAGCGGTTGTATAGGTTCCTTGACCGTAGGCACCAATATCAATAGTGCTATCGCCGTATCCTGCTCCACTAACCTTCACATCTTGATTATTCATGTTGGTTACAGAAATAAGATAATCCGATGGGCAAGCCGTCGGAAGGTCACCAAATACGTCAACATCGACATTTCCGTTAATGGTGGCTCCGCAATTGAGGACACCTTCAAGCCCCAAGCTATCGTAGAAATTACACCACAATGGCGCTTGAGAGGGTTGTCCGTAGTCAATTCCCCACGAGGCATTAGTGGAAACAATAAAAGCGCCTTTTTCCCCCTCCGACTGATTAAACAAGCGGCGGTTCGCCAATACATAGCTATAGGCGCTTAATGCTTGGGCTTCGTTTCCGCCGCCTACAATGACCATTATTTTTACATTCCAATTAACTCCAGATACACCGATGCCATTATTCCCTTTCGCTCCAACGATTCCGGCTACTGGAGTCCCATGCCAGCCACCCCAAAATCCGTCGGCGATGTCGTCGTTGCCTGCGTAGTCGTTCCATCCCAAGTAATCGTCGACGTAGCCATTACTGTCGTTATCAATACTATCATTGGGAATTTCGGCTCTATTGATCCAAAGATTGTCGCCAAAATCGCGGTGTGCTGTATCGATACCGTCATCAATAACAGCTACAACG
>CBFIAJ010000065.1:0-3439 GCA_965660515.1 Flavobacteriales bacterium
TTCAGCATGAAAAATCTTTACTTACTTCTTATTGTTTTGACTTTAACTGGATCAGCGGTTTCAGCTCAAAATTTAATCGACCTTTCTTTATTATCGACGTATGAATCGGGTGTTTTCGACGAGGGCGCCATGGAGATTCTTGCGCACGACCCCGTAAATCAGCGGATTTTCGCCGTGAACGCCGATGCAGGAGGTATTGACATTTTCGATATTTCGAATCCGGCTAGCATTTCTTTAATGAGTTCTATAGACGTGAGCCCTTATGGAGCCGCCGCAAACTCAGTAGCTTATTACGGAGGATTTATTGTGGTTGCCGTTGAGAACGACAACAAACAAGCAAATGGGCGCGCGGTTTTTTACGACGTGAACGGAACCTACATTGCCGACATAGAGGCAGGCGCATTGCCGGACATGGTTACTTTTACTCCAGATGGCAACAAGGTTATTGTAGCCAACGAAGGGGAGCCCAACGATGAATATACTATCGACCCGCAAGGGTCAGTAACGATTATTGATGTATCGGGAGGTATTCCAAACCTTACACAAGCCGATGCTACTCAGGTATCATTTAGCCAATTTGACGGTCAAGAAGCCACGTTGCGTGCACAAGGAATTCGCATTTTTGGTGAAGGACCGGCAACGGCGACGGACTTATTCTTTTCGGAGTACGGAGAGGGAAGCAGCCAGAATAAATACCTCGAAATTTATAACGGAACTGGAAGTGACGTCGATTTAAGCGATTATGTAGTTCGCGAAAATTTTAACGGGAACTTCCCATGGACCGGAGAGTTCTTTTTTCCTGCAGGTACCATCCTAGCCGATGGAGATGTATATATTCTCGCTCATGAAGATGCGGATAGCATGATCACCATGCACGCTGATACTTTAGTGGTAAACCCATTTTCAGGAGGGTCGTCATACGTTTGTACGTTTAACGGAGACGATGTTCGCGGACTATTTAAAATTGACGCCGCTACAGGAGACACTAACTGTATTGACTTGATTGGATACTACGACTTGGCTAACGACTCAACGTTTGATCCAGGGTCTGGATTTGATGTTGCCGGAGTTTCTGCAGGTATGGCCAACCACACCTTAATTCGCAAGCCGGATGTAATGGGTGGTGGAACTGACTGGTATGCGATTGCCGGAACCGACTCTTTAACCTCAGAGTACCTTGTGTTGCCATCAAACTCGTGGGCCGATGTGGGAATGCACTCCATTACTTCAGGGGTTGTTCCTTCGAGTGCTTCACAAGATCTTGAACCAGAATATGTAGCGGTTGCGCCTAACGGCACGATGGCTTTTGTTGTGTGTCAAGAAAATAACGCAATGATCAAAATCGATCTTTCGAACAATACCATCACTACCATTGGCGCCTTGGGCTTTAAAGACTGGAGCACGGGAAATAACGTGATGGATGCATCGAACCGCTCAAGCGCTGTTGAATTCAAAAACTGGCCAATTTTCGGAATGTACCAGCCCGACGCTATGGTGGCGTTTGAAGACAATGGAACTACCTACATCGCCACTGCGAATGAAGGTGATGCCCGCGATTACGATGGGTATAGTGAAGAAGAGCGCGTAGAGGATTTAACGTTGGATGCAACGGCGTTCCCAAATGCCGCAGATATTCAAAACGAAGACAGCTTGGGTCCGAATGAATATCACGACCACCTTAGGTGATACAGATGGCGATGGCGATTACGATGAGCTATATGCGTATGGAGCACGATCATTCAGTATTTGGGATGAGAACTTAAGCTTGGTATGGGATTCAGAAGCTCAAATAGGGCAGCAAGTATTTGCTCAATACCCTACACAGTTCAACTCTACGAATGACGATAACGACTCCTTTAAAAACCGTTCCGATGATAAAGGAACCGAACCAGAGGCAATTGACGTTGCTGAGATGGGCGGAATGCGATTTGCATTTATTGGTTTGGAGCGTATGGGAGGTGTAATGGTGTATAACATTACGAACCCCACTGCGCCTTCGTTTGTGAGCTACTTCTTGAATCGGAACTTTACTATTGATGCTGATCAGCCAGGAGCGGGTGATTTAGGTCCTGAGTGCGTTGTGTTTATTCCGGGAAGTGAAAGCCCTAATGGACAGCCTTTATTGGCGGTTGCCAGTGAAGTGAGCGGTACGCTTTCGCTTTACAGTGTTGGAGGAACTATTGGATTGGATGAAGAATCGCGTCGTGAGGCGCTTCAAGCTTTCCCGAACCCGGTGGTTGATGTAGTTCACTTTAACCACGAGGTAACTGGCGGCGTATTATACGATTTGAACGGAAGAAGAGTAATGGAAGTGAACGGTACTTCCGCCGATCTTTCGAATGTGGCTCGCGGGCTGTATGTTCTAAGAACAGAGAATAAGTCACTTCAAATTTTGAAGCAATAAACGACGAAGCTGCTTAAAAGCTGAAGCCCTCTTTTCGAAAGAAAAGAGGGCTTTTTTATTTCGTAAATTTCCCCCTTAAATCACGAAAAGATGAAATCAACGAAATTATTTTTTCTGGGAGCAACGGCGATTTTAGCATCGTGAGCGAGTCCTCAAAAAGAAGAAGCAGCTATGGCATTGGAGTATCCGGAAACGAAGAAAGGAGAAGTGGTTCACGAGTATTTTGGAATCGAAGTAGCCGACCCCTATAACTGGCTCGAAAACGATACGAGCTCCGAAACGGAAGCCTGGGTAAACGCTCAAAATGAGGTGACTCAAGGATACCTCAAGCAAATTGGATACCGCCAGCAATTGGCAGATCGAATGACGGAACTCATCAATTACCCACGTGTTGGGGCACCGAATAAGGTGGGCGACTATGTTTTTATATCCAAGAACGACGGACTTCAAGACCAATCGGTTATTTATTACCGCAAAGGAGATGAAGAGGAAAAAGTGTTCATGGATCCGAATGCGATGAGCGAAAACGGCACTGTGAGTATTTCGTTGCTCGGGGCTAATGACGATCACACCTTGATGGCCTACAGCTTGAGCGAGGCGGGAAGCGACTGGAGCTCTATTCACGTTCGCGACATTGAAAAAAACGAAGACGTTGAAGAGGTACTCGAATGGTGCAAATTTAGTGGCGCCAGCTGGTATGAAAACGGGTTCTTTTACTCGCGTTACCCTGCGCCAAAAGAGGGAACAGAGCTTTCTGCATCCAGTGACTTTCACATGGTATATTACCATGAAATCGGAATGCCCCAATCGGAGGACAAACTGATTTATAAAAACGAAGACAACCCTCGTTTGTACCACTTCGGAAATTTAACGGAAGACAAAGAGTACTTTGTTCTTTACGAAGCACAAGGAACCGAAGGCGTTAATGTTTGGTTCCAAGAGCCTAATCGGCTCGATGAAGGATTCGTTCCCATGACCAACGATTTTGCTTCGAAAAGCGATGTAGTTGATTTCAAAAATGGAAAATTCATTATG
>CBFIAJ010000065.1:3534-6076 GCA_965660515.1 Flavobacteriales bacterium
GTTTTGGCGGCGAAAAAGACTGGGAAACGCTTTATTACAGCTATACCAGTTTTACAGATCCGGGAAGTATTTATGCGTATGATGTCGCTACGGGTGCATCCGAGGTGTACTATCAGGCCGACTTGGCGTTTAACCCAGAAGAGTACGAATCGAAGCAAGTATTTTACAAGAGCAAAGACGGTACAGAGGTGTCTATGTTCATCGTGCACAAGAAAGGACTTGAACTCGATGGAACGAATCCGACCCTTCTCTATGGATACGGCGGTTTTAATATTTCTCTGACCCCAAGTTTTAGCACCTCTCGTTTATTGTTACTCGAGAATGGCGGCGTATTCGCTATGCCTAATTTGCGCGGAGGTGGTGAGTACGGAGAAGACTGGCACAACGCCGGAATGCTCATGAAGAAGCAAAACGTTTTTGACGACTTTATCAGTGCTGGCAAGTACCTTATTGAGGCTGGATACACGAGTTCAGATCATTTGGCCATCATGGGCGGAAGCAATGGTGGACTGCTGGTTGGTGCGTGTATGACGCAACGCCCTGAGCTTTTTGCCGCGGCAATTCCGGCCGTAGGTGTGCTCGATATGCTCCGTTACCACAAATTTACTGTGGGATGGGGCTGGGTACCAGAATACGGAAGCAGTGAAGAAAGCGCGGAGATGTTCCAATATCTGTACGGGTATTCTCCTTTACACAATGTAACGGCGGGCACGGAGTATCCAGCAACGATGATTACTACCGGAGACCACGACGATCGTGTAGTTCCGGCGCACAGCTTTAAGTTTGCCGCTGAGCTTCAGGCCGCGCAAACAGGGAGTAACCCAACGCTAATCCGCATCGAAACGGATGCCGGGCACGGAGCAGGGAAACCAATTTCAAAAGTGATTGAAGAATACTCCGATATGTACAGCTTTGTACTGTGGAATACGGGAGTGAAAGAACTCTAATATTCTAGATGTGATTATAAAAGAAAAGGGCCTCAACGGGCCCTTTTTTTATGCTAATTTTTCTTTCAAATGACGCAACATCGTTTCTGTCATTCGATCGAGGTCGTACTCGTGTTTCCACCCCCAATCGGCCCGAGCAGGGCCATCGTCAATACTTGAAGGCCAGCTATCGGCTATTGCTTGTCGAAAATCGGGATCGTAACTCATTTCAAACTCAGGGAGGTGCTTTTTCACAGAAGCGGCAATTTCTTCGGGTGCAAAAGAAATTCCGGCTAAATTATACGAAGACCGAATATTGAGCTTTTCCGAAGGCGCTTGCATGAGTTCAATAGTAGCCCGAATAGCATCGTCCATATACATCATGGGAAGGCGGGTGCCCTCATTCAAAAACGAGGTGTAAGCCCCTTTCTCAATGGCTTCGTAATAGATTTCTACTGCGTAATCGGTAGTTCCACCGCCCGGTTTCGATTTCCACGAAATAATTCCGGGATAGCGAATACTGCGCACATCGACACCAAATTTTTTGTGGTAGTACTCGCACCAGCGTTCCCCTGCTAATTTTGATATTCCATAAACGGTACTCGGTTCGGCAATCGTTAGTTGGGGCGTATTTTCTTTGGGGGTAGTGTGACCAAAAACCGCGATGCTCGAGGGCCAGTATACATGTTTAATTTTGCCTTCTCGGGCCAATTCCAATACATTGAGAAGCCCGGTCATATTCAAATGCCATGCGTATTGAGGCTTCTGTTCTGCCGTACCGCTCAATAGAGCGGCCATTTGAAAAACGGTATCGATTTCATGACGCTCGATGATTTCCTCTAAGCGCATTCGATCCGTGATGTCCATTGGGGCAAAGCGCCCCGAGGCCATAATTTCATCGGAGGCGGGGCGAATATCTCCGGCAATGACATGGTCATCGCCGTATTGCTTTCGGAGCTCCATAACAAGCTCCGTTCCTATTTGTCCGGCCGCGCCTACAACCAGTATATTTTTACTCATAGGTGCTTTTGTGTAGTTGAACGCTAAGATATATGATATCCGTCAGTTCACAGCCCGAATCGATTTCCGTATTTTTGCAACGAGAGAAGAAATTTTCAAGAGATGGATCCCAATCAAGGAAAAAAAGGATTGTTCAATAAGCTGAGTCCCGAGCAGCTTCAAGCCAAGCTGGATGCGGAGGACTTTAAGCGAGTGACCGTTTCGTTTTATCGGTACGTTATTATCAATGAACCGCAAGAAATGCGCGACGAGCTATATCGCAAATGGGATGCGCGCAATTGCCTCGGTCGTATTTATATCGCTCGCGAAGGAATTAACGCACAAATGAATGTTCCGGAGCACGAATGGGAAGCCTTTGTAGAAGAGCTTCACAGTGTTCCAGAATTCGAGAATATTCCTTTTAAAATAGCGGTAGAAGACGACGGACGAAGCTTTTTAAAGCTGATTATTAAAGTTCGGAATCGCATCGTAGCCGATGGATTGCCCGACGACGAATACGACGTTACCGATGTGGGAAATCACCTCACGGCGAAGCAATGGAATGAAGCTTTGAGTACTGAAAACACGGTGGTCGTAGATATGCGCAATCACTACGA
>CBFIAJ010000066.1:0-6042 GCA_965660515.1 Flavobacteriales bacterium
GGAAACCGACAGGATCTAGTTTTAAATTCGAGCCTCGATCTTCAGTTATCGGGCCGATTGAATGAAAACACCTACTTACGAGCATCCATTACCGATGATAATGTACCGATCCAAGCAGATGGATATACGCAACAACTTCAAGAATTTGATCGGGCATATATTGAACTCGAAAACGACCAGCTTGGAAAAATTGTAGCGGGGGATTACGAGATTTCCGCGGAGCGTTTTCGGTTTATGCCTTTTTACAAAAAACTGAGTGGGGCCACCTACGAGAAAAAGAACTTCCAAACGGGAATGGAAGTAAGGGCTTCAGCGGCGCTCAGTCGCGGGCAATTTGCGCGAAACGTATTCTTCGGCATCGAAGGAAACCAAGGCCCCTATCGTTTAACGGGAAATAATAATGAAGCGTTTATCATTATAGTTTCTGGATCCGAGCGGGTATTTATTGATGGCCAGCCCATGACCCGCGGTCAAAATTACGACTACGTAATCAACTACAATTCGGGGGAAATCACTTTTACCGCGCTGCAGCAAATTACCAATGTAAAGCGTATTGTCGTTGAATTTCAGTACACGGATCAAAGCTATGGACGTTCATTGTTAGAGGCCGAAGTGGCGCAAACGAAAGGAACCTGGCAGTGGGCCATGGGCGTTTATTCGGAACAAGATGCCCGCAACCAGAACCTGCAACAAGACCTCACCAATGAAGAGAAGCAGTATCTCGCTTCTATTGGTGATAACCTTGAAGAAGCGCTGGTACCGGCGTTTGATAGTGTGGGCTATGTACAAGGCGAAGTGCGCTATGCCTTGCGCGATTCCCTGGGTTTCGATTCCATTTTCGTGTACAGCACAAATCCGGATGAAGCGTATTGGCGTGTGAGCTTCACTAATGTTGGTGCTGGAAACGGCCATTATATTTTAAGTGATGCTGCAGTAAACGGGCGGGTTTTTGAGTGGGTTCCGCCTATCGGCGAGATTCCCCAAGGATCGTACGCGCCCCTAAAGCAAATCAATACACCGCGCCGATTGCAAATGGCTAGTGGAGGGCTCAGCTGGAATTCAGGCGATCCAAAAAAAGAAGGTTCGGCAAGCTCCAAAATGGGTGTACAGGGATCCATAAGTCGCTACGACCCGAATACATTTTCGGAACTCGATTCTGAGGACGACATCGGTGGAGCATTAAATGTCTACGCCGAGCAAAAATGGAGCAACGGTTGGAATGCCGGAGTGGATTACGAATATGTTCAGAATAATTTCCAGCCCATTCAACGGTTTCGGAGCGTCGAATTTCAACGCGATTGGAATGTTAGTGACACGTTGGCTCCGGGTGACCAGCATTATGTGACCGCAAATGCCGGTTATCGGAAAACGGGTGTCGGCGGACTTAATTATGCGCTTCAATTTTTGAATAATGGGCCTGAATACTCGGGTTTCAGAAATAATCTTTTGGGTGACGTCGACTATAAAGGAACCTTAGTTAATGTTTCGGCCAGTTGGTTGGAATCGGATAATGCCGGATTTAACAGTCGATTTATTCGTCAGAAAACGCATTTTCGACAATACTATAAATGGTTGAAGTTCGGGTTGCGCGGAGAAAGTGAATTCAATGAAAAACAGGATTTGGGAGGCGATTCTTTGCAATCGGGCAGTTATCGTTTTGATCAATGGGAGTTCTTTTTGGGGAATAACGATTCTTTGGCGAACGGACTTGAATTCACGTATTTCAATAGAACCGATTACGCCCGCTCCGGAGAAGATTTGAGTCCGACCACTCTAGCCAACGCCTTTACATTAGACGGGAGAGTGGCCATTGGCGGAACGGGAACGATAAGAACGGGTTTCACCTATCGTTTACTGGATAATTTAAACGATACGGTAAACCCGTTAGACCGGACTCTTACGGGCCGGTTTCAATACCGCCAGCGATTGTGGCGGAACGCGGTGAATTTGACCACTTTTTACGAGAGCGGATCAGGGCAAGAGGCTCGGCGCGAGTTTACCTATGTTGAGGTCGCTGCGGGTCAAGGGGTATATGCCTGGATCGATTATAACGATAATGGCGTTCAGGAGCTCGATGAATTTGAAATTGCCGAATTCCCCAGTGACGCTAAATATATTCGCGTCTTTCGTCAATCGGACGAGTTTGTCCGCACCAATTTTAATAAGTTTAGTCAGGTCGTATTACTCAACCCCGCGGCCATATGGGGCTCGAAAGATGACGTCCGCAAATTGTTGAGCAAGTTCGCGATACAAACAACCTACAACACTGAGCGCAAAACACAGCGGGGCGATTTGGCCTCCAGTTTGAATCCGTTTTCACCGATTGACTTTGACAGTACTTTGGTAGGATTGAATCAGGGGTGGCGGAATACCTTGTTTTTTCAAAGGAGTCGGGCCGATTTCGGAGCGGATTACACCTGGAGCCAGAATCAAAGCCGTAATCTGGTAAGCTACGGCTTTGAGTCGCAGCGAACGCGCGAACATCAGTTTCAGTGGCGTTGGATGTTCTTACAAAACTGGATATGGAACAGTCAGGTCGTTACCAGAAACCGCGCGAACCAGTCGGAGGGTTTCGATGCTCGTAGTTACAGTTTCGATGAACAGGGTACGGAACAAAAAATCACCTTTCAACCGGGCCGCCGATGGAAGCTGTCGTTTATTGCCGGGTATAAAACCAGTCTGAACGATAGCGAATTGAATGAAGCATTGGACGCCCTGAATGCAGGACTCGAATTTAACTACAATGTCGCCTCAAAAGCCTTGGTGACGGCACAAATTAATTTCATACAAAATGAGTATACAGGGGCCGATAACACACCGGTGGCCTATGCTATTCTAGAAGGGCTACAACCGGGAAATAACGCCACATGGACGGCTACTTTGCAAAGCAATATTGCGAAGCATTTACAATTGAATTTGCTCTATGACGGGCGTGTGAGCGAAGGCAATAATGCCATTCACACGGGGAGTGTGCAATTAAAAGCGTTTTTCTGAGTCTTATTCGATAACTACAGACCCGGTTATTTTATTTTCCCCCGCTTTAATAGATAGGAAATAGCTTCTGGCGGCCACTTTTGGAAGTAGGAGTTTATTGAGAATAAACAGCGAATTCAAACGATTCGAAAAAAGGCCGTAGTTATTCATGGCGCTTCTGTTCCCATCTCTCGTTCGTATAAAAGAGTAATCGATATAGATCAGGCATAAAAAAACCCCAAAGCAAAAGAGCTTTGAGGTTTGTATCGGTGCAAAAATCCGTTTAGAATAATCCTTTTTCAAGGCTGAACTGAGAAGTTCCAATCAATTCATTTTCGGCATATACCTCAACATTGTAGGTACCCACCATCCAATCTTGACCATCGGCACGATCTAAATACATACACATGTCCATGGCTTCGTTGTTGTAAATAATGGTTTGTTTTTCACTGCACACAATCATTTCGCCATTGTAATTCACGGCGTATTCATCCATGCTTTGCCCGATGAGCATCCCTTCTGGATCAGTCACGCGCAAATAAATTACTTTATCACCGGGACGGGCGATTTCATTTTTAGCAAGCACGAAACATGTTTTGATGCGGTCTGCTTTTTTGGCTTTCGTCACCTCTTTTTCATTTCCGCTTCCGGTTTCTTTAATAGCCCCTGCTAAAATTTCAACGGCGTTAAGAACTTGACCACGAGAAACTTTTTGCTCTAGGTTCGATTTTTCTTGACTCAAAGAGCTGGTCAATTCTTTCTCATCGGTTAATGCGGCCTCTACTTCGGCTTTTTGAGCCGCTAGGGTTTCGTTAACGATGATCAAAGAATCGGCTTGTGCTAAGAGGACGGCCTTCTCCTTTTTCAACTGATATACTTCATTGCGGTAGCGCGATAGGCGGCTAACATCGCCTTGAAGTGCAGAAACAGAATCTTTGAGAGCAATGATTCTTTTGCGTTCAATGATAAGCTCTTCGCTCATACTATCATTATCAAGAATAAGCGCGTCGTATTGGGCAACTAAATCGCTGAGGTCGCTTTGAAGAGCGGCTTTCTCTTCAGAAAGGTCCGTTACTACGGCAATAGTATCTTGTTTTTGTTTGTACAATCCTCCTAAAGAGAACAAAAGCGCAAGCAATAACACAATTATAATAATGCGATTATTGCGGTTCGATTTTTCAGACATAAAAGACTTTTTTAGTTAAATTGGTTAAGTCGTTGATGGCGACAAAGATACGGCGTCCTTGGAACTCTGCAATGAATATTGTTTCAATGATGCACTACTCACGTTTCATCCGTCAAGGCTTGCGCAGCCTAGGGTATTTACTTTTTCCAGACCATTGTTTGCACTGTTCTATTGTTCTCGAAGAGGGCGAAAGGCATTTATGCACTTCATGTCGCACAAGATTAAAATGCACAGATCACTGCAGAATACACCGCAATGAATTGCTTCATTTGTTCTCCGGTCGCGTTCCTATAACGTTTGCCTCTGCATTCTGGTATTTTGATTCGGAAGGGCCCAGCCATGAAGTTCTGCACGCGATTAAGTATGCTCGCCGTATTGCCGCCGCACGTGAATTTGGGTTTGAATTTGGGTTACAAATAAGAAAGGGGGCCTCACGGCCCGATGCGCTCTGCCCGATTCCCCTGCATCCGAGCAAAGAACGAAAGCGGGGGTACAATCAGGCCGAAGAAATTGCCATTGGCATTTCGCAGGCCTCGGGAATACCGCTATGGAATGGCTTAGAACGAACGAGGAAAACGAGTACGCAAACGAATAAAAATGCATTGGAGCGGATGCAAAATGTGGAAGGGGTTTTCCGGCTGAAAAAGGGAGTCGATATTCCAAAAAGAATTGCTCTAGTCGACGATGTGGTGACTACGGGGTCTACTTTGGAAAGTGCTCGCTTGGCAATCTCGCCGCAGGCGGAAGTAGGGATCTACGCGTTGGCGTGGGCGATGAAAAAATAGGGGCTTTTTTGCATCGGGCCGTGAGGCCCCCGGAAAACCCCAGTAAATTTTGACGCCCAAAAACCATCTTTTTGCACATGGTCAATTAGCCGACGTAAATTTGTCACTACATAACGTATTCTTGTTGCGTAAATTTGGCGCTACAAAGAAACCTTCATGAGACGTTTTTATACTCTAATCTTCATTCTCACTTGCTCGCTGACTTCTTGGGCACAAGCACGACTCGAAATCAATATCGTTTCGGGAACCACCGGAAAGGCCATTTCCAATTATACCGTTGAAATTAAGAATGCGGGAATAGGATATGCCTTACAAAGGGAAACCGATGAACAGGGAAAAATTAAACTTAGCGGACTATCGACCTCTGGAACGTATAAAGTAACCACCGTTGAAACAAGAACGTATTTACCGGCAAATTCGGGATCCTTTGCCCTTCGTTCCAATCAAACGCAAAGCGTCACGCTTATCCTACTCGAAAAAGCGCAGTATAGCCTCGACGAAATAACGGTTACAGAATCGTCGAACGCCCGAATAAACACGGTGAATGCCGAGGTGAGTAGTGAACTCACCACCAAGGAAATAGCGACCATTCCCATTGAAGGGCGCGATGTCACCCGAGCCCTTTATCGCCTGCCCAATGTTACGCAAGCAACCGGCTTTTACCCAGAAGCCCCGAATGTCAGTATCAACGGATCCAACGGTTTGTATACCAATTACACCATTGATGGAATGGATAATAACGAGAACTTCTTGGGCGGTCAAAAATTTGCCGTTCCCATTGGCTTTGTAGACAACATAACCGTTTTGACCAATAACTATTCAGCAGAATACGGCTGGACGGGTAATGGGGTATTCGACATCACCACCAAATCAGGTAGTAACACCCGCACAGGAGAGGTTTTTTATACCGTGCGACCAGGACCCGTTATTGATGCCTCCTCACCCTATGCCCAGCGCGATTTATCGGGGAATGCCGTTCAAGATGGCTTCCAGCGCCACCAATTTGGATTCGGTCTGGGCGGGGCATTGAAAAAAGATAAAACCTTCTACTACCTCAATGTAGAGCAGACCTTCGACCTCAAAGACAATCTTTTGAAT
>CBFIAJ010000067.1:0-5600 GCA_965660515.1 Flavobacteriales bacterium
TGCTAGTTGCACGCTATAATTTAAATGGGCATCTGCTTAGATGAGTAAGCCTTTTGATTACGGGCGCGCCAATAGATCTATGCAGGCGTGCAAGGAGAGCATTCGCCATTTAGTCATTGATTGTCAATGAAACTGGCGCGCATTTGAATGGGAAAAAGGTGAAATAGAAATGGAATCGTCGTATGAATAACCGAGCGACGAAGTTTATTTAATTTGTTCAGCGATATAATCGAATCGCTTTAGATTCTCTGAAGCATTCAATGACTCTTCAATTTGAATTTTTTCCGATTGTGTTAAATGCCAACTTAAACTTACCTCTTCGCTTTCTTGAAAAAGATTCAATTCAATAATTTCAAGAGGAACATGGCACCATTCTGAAGCCAATAAGAGTAATTGGCTTTGATTGAAATCTTGCATATTATCGAAACTCTTTATAACACCACCCACTGGGTTGACCATATTTTCTAGAATACCTCGATTTCGTTCATCATTGATTCGCGTGTCTTTTAATCCGTCAGAAAGTAGACGCACAAAAAGCACTCCACTTGTATGTTCCTCAATCCATTCGTTGAATTGATATACATACCGCAAGCTCAGTTCAAAGCCGTTATTGTCGCGCGCACCTGCATCAATGAGTTCCATAGCAGGATCACTGGGCAAGTTGATCAAGGGCGTTATATAGGGAAAGGAAGCACTCATCCGAATGGCTGAAGTGAAAAGCAAACTGTCCGAGCGCAAGTGTTTAAATAAACGCTGAAATTCAATTCCATCATGAAATTCGGAGACGCTGTTATTCGGTCCCGTGAGGGCCAAGTACGACGAGGGACTGCTTGAAATTAAAAGACGACGTCCGTCATTTACGATGATCGGAGAAAAAACCATCTTCGGGATGGTAGCTTCTAGTTCAGGACGTGTATAATGACCTAAAGGTACATTGAGTAACTCAAAGGTGTTTTTATTGAGTGCCTGCTCGAAGGCATATCCGCGATCTTTATTATAGGCTTGATCCCCAACGTTCCACCGAAGGGGATTGAAGAATAAATCGCTCGTGGCCAAGGTAAAAACGATGGGGTTTAGCAAGTCGTTGCTCAATTGTTGTTTCAATGGCTTTTCGGGGAGAAGCACGTTGGCGTATTGGTGCCTAACGGCACGATAATACGCAGCACCCAACATTCCGCCCGAGGCGCCAGAAATCAAACGCGTATGTTTCATTAGCTTTCCAGCCGTGAGGCTGTCGAGACGCTCCATCACGGCATACGTGAATACGGCCGATCGCAAGCCGCCACCCGAAGTATTAATAATCACCAATTTGGGCTTCTCACTACCGGTTCGACTTCGCCATTTCTGCAAGGCTTTTAATTCTAAGTTGCGATCAAAAGTGAGTATACTATCCGTGGTCAAAGCTTGTATCGCGGGAAAATTATACCGAATAGGCGGATTTTGATAGTCTAAACCGAAAGCGTGGTTCACTTTTTCAAATACGGAGAATTGAGAAACAAATTGAAGTCCTATCAATATCACTGCTACCCCGAAAGCGTACCAACTCCTGAACCAAGAGTGTAAAATTGCAGTGAACATGAGGTACAGTGTGAATAGTAAAAAGATGCTCCCCGCAGCGGGGATATTAGCCCAATCGTATTCTCTCAATAGTCCAAACCCCAAAATCAATACAAACAGCACCACAATAAAGAAGCCCGCATTTCGGTGATGCTTGTCGAGAATCCCATTGAGTATTTCGGGCGGATAATGTTCTGTCGGGCGCACCATTCGGAAGCTGACGAAATTCCGCAAGTAGTAGCGGGTTTTTCTGCTATCGCCAGATAAATCGGATTCAGAGCTCTTTTTAACCAGTAAATCGAGCGGTTTTTCGAGACGTTTTTCGAGGCCTTCGAAAAGGTTTCGGTTCGTGCTGAAGAAATAGGTGAAAACCAAGGAAATGGATACCACCGCTCCCAAACTCCACATCACAATATTCAAAAATGCCTGGATAGCGGGAATTCCTTCTTGATGTGTTTGAAACTGAAAACTGTAGATCAAATATACGAGCGCAAAGGCAAAGGGGAGGATGGAGTTGTTTATGCTAAATCGGTACAGCGGTTTCTCCAGGGTCGCTAAAAAAGTAAACTTGTGACTGTAATAAATATAGGTGCTTACGTGAAAGGCCATAAAAAATAGCCCTCCAAAAAAGCCCGTCAGAAAAAAGGACAAGGGCCCTACTTGACCTAAATATTCGGGAGCTAAGAAGAGCAGGGGAATACCGTAGGTTTCGGCAATAGAGTGTGTTACGAAGCCAAAAAGTAACACCCAGAAAAGCAATAGTATTAAACTGCGCTTAAAATGTAACGCGAGTAATTGAATAGGGAAAAAACGACCCCATCGAGTGAATATGTGGGGTTGAGAGGCCATATTATTCGGGAATTCCTTCCCATATTTCTGTCCGTGGATAGATGCCGAATTGACTCAAATGATGATAAAAATGCTTTCCCTGAAACTGCCACCACTGATCTTTATTTAATCGACCGAATTTGGGATGGTCTTTTTTCCAATCTTCCCCAGTTGATGCTAATTCTGAAACCATTTTCTGATACAGCGCTTCAAGTTCGTCCAATCGTTTCTCCCAATCTTCGATAGAAACGCTCTTGGGCGAAAGATCTTTATAAAACCCAGGCTGCGTGGCTCCGGGGCGAATCATATGCTTACTTGCTAAAAAGGCTTGGGCTTTACCGACCTTATCGGCTGGGATATCTAAGGGGACCGCCTGTTCGTAAAAGGTCAAATTCAAACTCCCCATCAAATGACTTATCATTTCAATCGCCGTCATGCGACCAAACAAAGGCGCGGTCGCCGAATCCATAACTCGTAGGCGAGTTAATCCTTTATCAATTACTTGTTTTCCTTCTTCTGGGCTCATTCCTCTGGATGTTGGTAGAATATTTTGGAAACGATTTTCCAGCCGTCCTTGAATTTATATAAACTCAAATAATCGGTATATAATTGCTTATCGCCGCGGAAGTAGTGCACTTTAACTACGGCAACATTTCCGGTGACGTCCATCATGGGAAATTCAAACCTCACGGGCTCTCGTTCGGCTATGGTGCCATCCGCTGCATTTTCCAATGCCCCCTGCTTCCAGTAGTAAATAGGGAATTCCCAAAGTCGATCGTTCGAAGCATTGTACCCCAGCATTTTAAATCCTGGATGGAATCCAGCGTCAATTTTATCGGCATTGCCCTCATTTGTAATTCCCTCGAGGTAGGCGGAGTTTATAACTGCTTTAATAGCGATTTCATCTTCCTCTTGAGCAAATAGGCCCATAGGAATCATCAAAACCAAAAGGAGTAGCGCTTTCATAAAATGCTTGTTTTACGGAAGGTAGGCAATTCCTTGAAACGGAACTTCTTCTCTCCAGGAAGAATGGTGATCTTTTCGATTAAGCCTTAAGCCTGCACGGCTCGATGTACTGCTTGTGCGACTTTGGCCCCATCGAGCGCCGCCGAAACTATCCCTCCGGCATATCCGCCGCCTTCTCCACACGGGTAGAGTCCTTTTACTTGTGGATGCTCTAGCGTCTCCGAATCGCGCGGAATACGCACCGGAGAACTCGATCTCGATTCGGTAGCGTGCACAACGGCCTCTGAAGAGAGGTACCCTTTCATTTTCTGGCCGAAGGCCGAGAATCCGCCTCGCAATCGGGCAGAAATAAATCCGGGCAAAACTTCATTGATGTCGGCACTCGTTATCCCGGGCTGATAACTAGAATCGGGTAAAGAACTCGATGTTTTTTGGTTCACAAAATCAGTGAGGCGCTGTGCGGGAACCGCTTGTGTTTTTCCGCCAAATTCCCAGGCTTTTCGCTCGATACTCGCTTGGAATTCCATGGCGGCCAAAGGTCCGTGCTTTTCAAATTTTCGGAAATCACCAGGTTGAAGCTCCACCACAATTCCTGAATTAGCGTACGGATTATTTCGCTTACTAGGCGACCAACCATTGGTTACAACTTCACCAGGAGCCGTTGCACAAGGGGCAATGATTCCTCCGGGGCACATACAAAATGAATATACGCCTCGGCCTTTTATTTGTTGCACAAGTCCGTACGAGGAGGGAGGTAAATAAGGTGAACGAACATCACAGCGGTACTGGATAGAATCTATAAGTGCTTGTGGGTGTTCGATTCGCACGCCGAGTGCGAACGGTTTCATTTCGACTGCAATATCTTGTTTGTGGAGCTGCCTAAAAATATCGCGGGCACTATGTCCTGTAGCCAAAATGCATGCCTCCCCGGCATGATGGGTTCCCGAGCCATCAATGACTCCTTTAAATTGATTTCCGCGTATGTCGAAGGAATCGACCCGAGTGTTGAATCGAATTTCGCCTCCACAGGCTTCGATAAAATCACGCATTTTGGTGATCACTCCGGGCAATTTGTTGGTGCCGATATGGGGATGTGCTTCAATGAGTATGTCTTCTGGCGCACCAAAGGCCACCAATTGCTCCAATACTTTTTGGATGTTCCCTCGTTTTTTGGATCGCGTGTACAACTTACCATCCGAGTAGGTGCCCGCGCCGCCTTCTCCAAAACAATAGTTGGAGTCGGGATTGACAATATGCTCTTTGTTCAGTAGGGCTAAATCGCGGCGGCGTGCTCGCACGTCTTTCCCGCGCTCCAATATTATGGGTCGTATTCCAAGCTCAATACACTCGAGCGCGGCAAAGAGTCCGGCCGGACCCGACCCGATGATCAATATTTCCCGCTCATTATTCACATGGTTCGCCCGAGGCTCTTGATAGCGCTTCGGAATGCTTGCCCCTGTAGGGTATAAGGATATCTTTAGTTGTACCCAGATCTGTTTCCCTCGGGCATCAATACTGCGTCGGTCTATTTGAAAGGGTCGCCGCTCATCGGGCCGAAGGCCTGCAGCTTCATTAACCGCTTCTTCCAAGCGCTTCGGGTCGGCCGCCACTTCGGGCGGAAGGCGCAATTGGAATTGTTCGGGCATAGTTATTTTATAACGAAAACATTCCCCGTAAGTCGCTCTTGGCGAATCCGATTATCTCCTTGATTTCGAATGGAATAGGTAATCTCGTAATAGTAGACGTTGTCTTGCGCTACCTGATCTTGGAAAAAGCCATCCCAACGATCGGCAATATCTTCACCGACAAAGACCTCTTGACCCCAGCGATTGAAAATGCGCATTTCGTATTCTAGCACCACACATTCCGTAAAGTCGGTTATAGGTCCAAAAAACTCGTTCTTTCCATCTAAATTCGGTGTAAATGCATTCGGAACATACATGTTACAAGAACACGGATCTACCTCAACGCTTACGGTGTCACTTTGCACCGTGTCGCATATATTCCCAATAGTAACATAGTATTCACCCGGCGATGTGACCGTGTAAACGGGGTCTGTACTACCGTCTTGCCACAAATAACTTGAATTGGGGAATACAACGGACAGTTGAAATGATTGACCATCACAAATGGTGGTATCGTTACCCAGTGAAACGGTAAATCCAGTAAAGGGCGCAAAATCAATATCGTCTGTCACGCTTTGACAAGCATCGGAAACGGTTACCGAATAGGTACCCACAGCAAGAACT
>CBFIAJ010000068.1:0-3539 GCA_965660515.1 Flavobacteriales bacterium
AAGAAGTTTTAGTTGTTCTCGTTGTTTTAGTTGTTCCAGGTGTTGCCCCACCCGAATGGCCTTTGCCTTTTGGTCCGGATGAGGATAAATACGCTCGAAATGCTTCGGAGCTTAGATTTAAAGAGCTATCCTTCTTTTTCCAACTCCGATAAAAAGCCTTCCACCGTGATGGCATTGTCCACGTGAAAATCGCCAATGGCGGTGCGTCGCAATTCAGTTAAATGAGCGCCAGAATCGAGCGCCTTTCCGATATCATGGGCCAACGATCGTATGTATGTGCCTTTACTGCAACGCACGCGAAAAGAAACCTCCGGGAATTGATCTCCATTGAGTTCCAAAGCCGAAATATGTACTTGTCGAGCGGGCATTTCGGGTTGCTCTCCTTGCCGAGCCAAATCGTACGCTCGTTTTCCATCGATATGCACGGCCGAAAAAATGGGCGGATATTGTTCAATGTCCCCTGTAAATTGAGGTATTATGTTTTGCAACGCCTCCGGCGTGATGTGCGCTGTGGGGAATTCACCATCTACCTCCGATTCTAAATCGTAACTCGGCGTCGTAGCTCCGAGTAATAACGTTCCGGTATACTCTTTTTCTTGACCTTGATAGCGGTCAATTTCTTTGGTTTTTTTTCCGGTACAAAGTATGAGGAGTCCGCTCGCCAGAGGGTCTAAAGTACCGGCGTGACCTACTTTTATTTTTTTGATGCCGTACTTCTGTCGAATAGCCCATCGAACTTTATTGACGACTTGAAAAGAGGTCCAATGGAGAGGTTTATCGATGAGGAGCACTTTACCCTCATGATAAGGACTTGGCAATTCTGACATTATACCAAACTGATAATCACGGCAAGAGCGCCAACTGCGAAACAGTAGTAGGCAAAAGAGCGCAGTTGTGCCTTTTTTACAAGGGCAATCATCCAACGACAAGCAACAACACCTGAGATAAATGCAGCGATAAAACCAAGAACCATAGGCCCTGAAGCTCCTTGACTAATAGTTGTGTCTCCCGTTGCGAGGTCCTTTAGATCGAGAAGCATTTTGCCCAAAATTAAGGGCACCACCATCAAGAATGAAAAGCGGGCAGCCTTTTCTCGATCGATGCCTAATAAAACGGCGGATGAAATGGTCGCTCCCGAACGCGATATTCCGGGCAATATCGCTATGGCCTGAGCAATACCAATTAAGAAGGCGTTTTTTCCGCTGACCGATTTATTGGTTTCCTTGGCCTTATCGGCCAGAAATAGGAGTCCGCCCGTTAGAATTAACATGGCACCCACCAAGGTGATTTGCCCGCCAAATAGACTTTCAATTTGATCTTCGAGCAGGAGTCCGACCAACGCCGCCGGCACCATAGAAACGATGATAAAGGTGACGAACTTGGCTTCGTCATTCCAAGTGAAGGTGAGCAGTCCTTTGAGTAATTCATTGACATCTTTCCGAAAAACGAGAAGAGTGGCCATGGCCGTTGCACCGTGCACGAGCACGGTAAAAAGAAGACTTTCTTGAGGTACTTGTCCTTCGCCAAACAGCGCTTTAGCAAGTTCAAGGTGTCCGCTACTAGATACGGGAAGGAATTCAGTAAGTCCCTGAATTAAGCCTAAAATTAAGGCTTCAAACCAATTCATTCGGCAGAGGACTTGCTGCTTGGACGCCACATGATGGCGTAAATTTCAATGATAAAGCCAATGATAATAATGGCTGGAGCCATTACGATGCGTCGGGTGCTAAAAATATCCGGATTAAAAACATTTGGGTCTTCAGATCCGCCACCGGTCATTAATAGATAGCCAATAGCCATCACTACTAATCCGATTACCAAAAACTGGTAATTGCGCTTTTCAAAAATGTAGTCTTTATTTTTTTCTTCCATCAGAAATAGAGTTCATCGGTTTTAAGGCGCAGGTACTTTCGTACTGCAAAGAAAGTACAAATCCACGAAATGAGCACGCCTAAAAGGAGTGTTCCACCCGCTAGGGTGGCGAGCAACTGCAGGTCTTCGGCAATTACTAATTCCGGAATATTGTGTTGAATACTGTAAACGAGGCCGGCTAAAAGAGCAAGTGCAATGAAAGAACCAATAAGGCCCATGCGCACTCCACGCCATAAAAAGGGCTTGCGGATAAATGTTTTTGTGGCGCCCACCAATTGCATGGTTTTGATTAAAAAACGGCGCGAGTAAATGCTGAGACGAATACTGCTGTTGATCAATGCCACGGCAATGATGGTCAGTAGTGCACTGATGCCCAAGATGCCGATGCCGATTTTTCGGATGTTATCATTCATCAATTGAATAAGCGGCTTGTCGTAGGCCACTTCCTGAACCAGTGCGTTTTCGGCAAGCTCATTGGCTACCGCTTCTAGCATTTCCGATTCGGCAAACTCCGCTTTAAAGTGAATGTCAATGGAATTACTCAACGGGTTGTAACCCAAAAACTGAACAAAATCTTCATCTAAATCTCGTTTCAAAAGCTCGGCAGCTTCTTCGGCAGAAACGTACTCGGTGGAAAGAACGTATTCTTTTAGGTCGAGTGATTTCTGAAACTGGCGGACTTCTAATTCTTTGGCATCGGGCTTCAGCATTACAGTGAACACGAAATTTTCTTTAACGTGGTCCGATATTTTTCGTGCGTTCAACACCAATAATCCGAGCATGCCCAGCATAAATAGAACGAGTGAAATACTAACTACCACGCTCGCATAGCTCGAGCGGAGTCGTCGTTTCGTGTATTTATCCATTTTTTCTGCCATGCTGCTAAAGTAGGGGTTTTTGAAATTCCAAAGCGCCAAAGAAATGTTAAGGCCTAACGGCCCGATTTCCTTGGATGAAAACGACTGAATTCCGAAAACCGTACCCGGAATTTAAGTGCGTTCAGGGAGCTATCGAGCCGAGTAGGCTCGGAACCTGCGACTTGAAAAGAAATTGAGAAGGGAAAGAATTACCTTTGCGCCTTCAAACGAGATACGATGAATTACGACCACCGCATAGTAGAAGAAAAGTGGCAGCGCTATTGGGCCGAAAACAAAACGTTTAAAGCTGAGGATGGCTCGGATAAGCCCAAGTATTATGTGCTTGATATGTTTCCCTATCCATCGGGTGCCGGCCTGCATGTAGGGCATCCACTGGGTTATATTGCCAGCGATATCTATGCGCGATTTATGCGCCATAAAGGTCATAACGTGCTTCACCCAATGGGCTATGATAGCTTTGGATTGCCCGCCGAGCAGTACGCAATTCAAACAGGACAACACCCGGCAATTACCACCGAAGAAAATATTGCTCGTTATAGAGGTCAGCTCGATCGTATCGGGTTTTCGTTCGATTGGGACCGCGAAGTACGCACCAGTGACCCTGAATACTACAAATGGACGCAGTGGATTTTCAAGCAGTTATTCAATAGCTGGTACGATAACGATGCAGATAAAGCCCGCGATTTGAGCGAACTTATTGCTCATTTTGAGGCTCACGGAAATGCCGGAATCAATGCCGCCTGCGGCGAGATAAACGATTTTACCGCCGAAGAGTGGAATTCGAGCTCG
>CBFIAJ010000068.1:3638-5581 GCA_965660515.1 Flavobacteriales bacterium
GCTCACGGAAATGCCGGAATCAATGCCGCCTGCGGCGAGATAAACGATTTTACCGCCGAAGAGTGGAATTCGAGCTCGGAAGAAGAACAACACCTAATTTTATCCGAGTATCGACTTACTTTTTTGAGTGAAACGTGGGTGAATTGGTGCGCCGAATTAGGAACGGTTTTGGCCAACGACGAAATTAAAGATGGAGTAAGCGAACGCGGCGGCTACCCCGTTACGCAAAAACGTATGTGGCAATGGAGCATGCGCATTACCGCTTATGCACAGCGTTTATTGGACGGGCTCGAAACGGTTGACTTTTCCGATGCTTTAAAAGATCAGCAGCGCAACTGGATCGGTCGCTCACAGGGGGCGCAGGTGTTTTTTGACGTGGCCGACAGCGATGATCAAATTGAGGTGTTTACGACGCGACCCGATACCATTTTCGGAGTGAGCTTTATGGTATTGGCTCCAGAGCATGAACTCGTGGCTAAACTAACCACCGACGATCAACGCGCCGAGATTGAAGCGTATATCGATGCAACTTCTCGCAAAACGGAGCGCGATCGACAAGCGGATGTAAAAAATATTACGGGCGCCTTCACAGGCGGATATGCCATTCACCCATTCACGGGAGACGAAATACCCGTTTGGATTGGCGACTACGTATTGGCTGGCTACGGAACCGGGGCCGTGATGGCCGTTCCTTGTGGTGATCAGCGCGATTACGATTTCGCAAAGCACTTCAATATTCCGATCCCGAATATTTTCGAAGGAAAGGATATTTCTGAATCCGCCTTCGGCGAGAAAGAAGGCGTGATCGCCAATAGCGGCGTGCTTTCGGGCTTATCGATTCCGGAAGCCATTGAAAAAGCGGCCGACGAAATTGAAAAAATGGGCCGAGGACGCAGCAAAATCAACTACCGTTTGCGTGATGCCATTTTCTCGAGACAGCGCTATTGGGGCGAGCCTTTCCCGATCTATTACAAAGAGGATATTCCACAGGTGCTTGCAGATGACGCTCTTCCCTTAACGCTTCCGCCCGTTGATCAGTACAAGCCTACGGCTACTGGGGAGCCGCCTTTGGCGCGCGCAAATAAAGAAGACTGGCCGCAATTTCACGGCGACCGGATGGAAACGAATACCATGCCCGGATGGGCTGGATCGAGCTGGTACTTTTTGCGCTACATGGATCCGAATAACGCTACGGAATTCGTGAGCAAAGAAAAAGCCGATTATTGGGGACAAGTCGACATGTATGTGGGCGGTTCAGAGCACGCAACCGGACACTTGCTGTACAGTCGTTTCTGGACTAAGTTTTTATACGACCGCGGATATATTTCTTTTGACGAGCCGTTCAAGAAATTGGTGAATCAAGGGATGATCTTGGGGACCTCTGCCTTGGTGTACAGAAAAAACGGTACCAACACCTTTGTTTCAAAAGGCCTAATAGGGGAGCACGAAACCACAGCATTGCATGTTGATGTGAATATGGTCGAAAACGACATGCTCGATATAAATCGGTTCAAGGCCTGGCGGCCCGAATTTGCCGATGCTGAATTTATCCTCGAAGACGGTCAATACCTTTGTGGTAGCGAAGTTGAGAAGATGTCGAAACGCTGGTACAACGTCGTAAACCCAGATGATATTTGTGAGCGCTACGGTGCCGATGTGCTGCGCATGTACGAAATGTTCTTAGGTCCGATCGAGCAAGCAAAACCCTGGAATACCAATGGTATTTCGGGCGTAAGCAACTTCGTGAAAAAGCTTTGGCGCTTGTACAGCGACGCGGGAAATTCATTGGTGACTGAAGACGAACCGACGAAAAAAGAGCTGAAAGCGCTGCACGCGACCATCAAAAAAGTGAATCACGATATTGAGCAATTGAGCTTCAATACTTCCATTTCGAATTTCATGATTTGCGTGAATGAACTGAACGATTTAAAATGTCATAAACG
>CBFIAJ010000069.1:0-5346 GCA_965660515.1 Flavobacteriales bacterium
CCATGGCTCATCGGGATAAGAGCAATTGACCGCATAAAATTCGATGCCGTTCTTTTTACAGAACTCCACGGCTTACTCTAGGCGGCGGCCCGATCGGTACGTCCACAGCACCAATTGATGGCGTCTTTTCTGAAGCTCTTTCAAGGTTTCAAAGGCAAAGAGCATCGGCTTTCCGATTTCGGGGTACCGATCTTGCACAATGGTTCCGTCGAAGTCTACCGCAATAACCATTATAGATATTCGGCTTTTAAGACTTTTAAATCGGCGTCTAGCTCGTACAATCGCGGTGCTCCCGTTGGGATTTCCGTTTTTAGAATTTGTTCGGGCGTCATGTTTTCAAGGAACATCACCAAGGCGCGAAGTGAATTACCATGGGCGGCAATAATAATATTCTTACCCGCTTTAATATGCGGTACAATTTCCGCCTCAAAATAGGGGAGTACGCGTTTTGCGGTTAGTTCAAGGCTTTCTCCGCCTGGCGGCGGGACATCAAAGCTGCGGCGCCAAATATGCACCTGCTCCTCGCCGAATTGCTTGCGCGCTTCGTCTTTATTCATTCCCTGAAGATCGCCGTACATGCGCTCATTCAATGCCTCGTTACGAGTCACGTCCATTGAAACACCCATTTCTTCGAGAATGATGCCCAAGGTTTTTTGCGCTCTTTGGAGTCCTGATGTGTAGGCAAGGTCGAAAGAAAACGGTTTCAGTTTCTTTCCGGCAGCATGTGCTTCTTCAATTCCTTTGGGGGCCAAATCGACATCGACCCAGCCGGTAAAACGATTTTCTAAATTCCATTGGGATTGTCCGTGACGAACAATAACGAGTTGTGCCATGATCATGGTTTAGGTTCGCTATCAAAGGTAAGAAATGCTTACTGCTTAATAAAAGGTTGAACGCCTACTTTTCCACTGTTCGATTCAATTTGCAGCAGGTAATATCCGGCCGGGAGGCCGCTAACAGAAACTTCAGAAGTACCCTCTATTGCCCCTTGCTGAATAACTTGGCCCGCTATATTTCTGATCGTGTACCTTCCCAACTCTGAAAAGGACGATTTGATATACGTGTTGGCCGGATTGGGATAGAGCGTGAAGCCAAGGGCGTTTCGTTCAGAAAGGGAACCGTCTCCAAAGGCGACAATTGTTTCAATGCCGAAAGTCAATAGAAATTGATCATAGCTACCATTTTGGCGCACATACCCGTTTCCGTGGGTTTCGGTCAATAAATCCGTATTGGATCCGGGATTGTGCAGATGAAGAAAAGGGAATTCTGACCCAGGGTAATTCCATATTAATCCGTGTGCTCCTCCGGCAGGAAGAGAATCGCGCACCACGAAGTCGGCGAGATACTCCACGAACGAGCCTTGATTCAACCAAAATCCGTGAGTGAGTGAATCGTGTACCATGGCATAGGGCAGGGCACTCACCGTATTTTCATAGTAATCGTCGTCTGTGGGATCCCACGTGTTCGGAATAAACACAGAATTCGGTAACAGTGACAATCCTTCCTTTAATTCTAAATCGCCGTAGTAGGCGTTGTACGGATCGGTGGTTAGTTCATCCACAAAAGTGGATCCAAACCAACGGACATCCGACCCCAAGAAAGCACAGGCAGGCATCCATTCCCACATACCGGTAAGGGTATAGCGCGATTGAAGTTCGGGACCACCATCGGTACCCGCAAAGAAGTCCATCAAGGCGTCGTGTTCCACTCCAATCCAAAGGTCAATATATTGGTCTTGAGTATGAATTGGCAAATCTCCATTCGCGGCATTAATGAGGAGTATTTCGGCTTGTGATCCATTGGCGATAAGCGAATCTTTAAACAGTTGCGCACGCGCGGTGTCGGAAGAGATCACCATAAAGGGCATTCCCCAGTAAAATTGCTGCACCTCTACAAGCGCTGTTTTAGATGCTTGCCAAGAGTGATCGCCAATTAAAAAGGTGTGCCCCATATACGATTCTCCCCATCGTGGATTCAACCACTGCGTGTTTCCTTGAACCAAGGTATGGTTGTTAAAATCCCATTGCTGCCCCTTTTTTAAAACCGTTAGGGGTAGGTTTGAGGTCCAATAGCCATCTGGATTGCTCCATGGTTCTTTCTTTACGTGCTGTGGGGGTAAAAAAGTAGCCGTCCCGGTACCAAATAGTTCACCGGTACCGCCAGGGTCTATGCCTATGGCGGTTCGGTCGTCCAAGCCCATACACCAGGTGTTTTGCTGCAATGAATTCAACTTCCCAGAAAATCCGATTAAGCGACCAATGCGACCTCGTTCAATAAAATGGGTGTCGAACAGATAGTCGGAATAAAAAGACCACATTCCCTGATCAAGGGTCATTTTTACTTCGGCAGTGTCGAGCAGTGCTTCATCAGGATACAGTGTTCCGTTCTCTGCAGTAAACACCCAATCGCTCAAAATAGCCATACCCGCGCTCGTTCCAGCAATCACGCCACCTTGTGAGTAAATACTGTCTACGGCCCACTGAACAGCGGTTCCAGGGTAATTACTCATGTAGTCCCATTGATCCCCGCCTTTGAAGAAAACCATATCGTACCCCAGTAAAGTATCGAGCAAATGGGGTTGATGAATAGAAGTGGAGTCAGATAAATTGAAATTATGTGCCTCGCTAGCGCCTAAACTTTCAAAATAGTCGGGTAGCCATTGGGTGGCGGTACCAAAGGCGATGATAACGACGCGACCGCTATCGGCTTCTTGGACGGCCCAGGAATATGGGGCATCGCTCCAGCTGTTGTAGTCTTCGGATCCACCGCCTACGAGCAGCAACGATCCTTGTGAAAAGGAAAGAGTACAGACAAAAAGGAATAGCGCAGATAACGAGTATTTCATACTCTAATATACGAAGCTTATGCCGCTTCGGGTAGGGTCTCCGGGTCGATTCGCGAAATCTTAATATTAAACGCCGCGAAGGCAATGGTCATGATAGGACTCAGAATACAGAAAAACGTGAAAGGAGCGTAGGATAAAGTCGCCACCCCTAAAATGGCTGCTTGCGTTGCACCACAAGTGTTCCATGGTACCAGAACCGATGTAACCGTACCTGAATCTTCGAGTGTACGACTTAAGACCTGAGGTGCTAAGCCCCGTTTCTTAAAAACGGGTGCGTACATGCGACCGGGAACTACAATAGCCAGGTATTGATCGCTCGCCGTTACGTTCAAGGTTAAGCAAGTAGCGACCGTAGTTCCGACAAGCGCCGTAGTCGATTTGGCTTTTTTAATGAGGGCATGACTCAATACGGCTAAAAAACCGGTGCTTTCCATAACCCCACCAAAGGCCATGGCGCAAAGAATTAGCCATACGGTATTCAGCATTCCGGACATTCCGCCCGAGCTCAATAGATCGGCCAACATGGGGTTTTCAGCAGGAATCGAAAAAGAAACGGTCATGGCATCCATAAGTACCGTGTAGGTTGCTTCAAACCCACTGCTCGATCCGGCCGTTAGGGCGGTAATTAAATCGGCTTGAAAGAGAACAGCAAACAAAGCACCCAATAAAACCCCGGCTACGAGTGCCGGAATAGCGGGAACTTTCTTCACAATCATGACAATAACCGCTAAGGGAACTAAAAATATCCACGGAGTTATGTAAAAGGTGCTGGCCAATTCATCTTGAATCGCAAGGGCGCCCGACATTTCCTCGTTGGATCCGTAATTAAAGCCTATGAATAAGAAGATAATTAGCGTAATAACAATCGTGGGAACTGTGGTCCACAACATATATCGAATATGCGTGAACAAGTCGGTACCCGCCATGGCCGGAGCTAAATTGGTGGTATCGGACATAGGCGAAATTTTATCGCCGAAATAAGCGCCGGAAATCACGGCCCCGCCTATAATTGCTTCGCTGATGCCCATTGCTTTCCCGATGCCCAGAAGGGCGATTCCGACTGTAGCAATTGTAGACCAAGAACTCCCAGTAGCCAAACTCACAATGGCGCAAATAAGGCAACTGGCTACAAGGAATATGGTCGGATTTAATAGATCGAGCCCGTAATAAATCATAGCGGGTATGATTCCGCTGATAAGCCATGTCCCTGCTAAGGCTCCGATAAACAGAAGGAGAATAAGACTCGGGACTGTTGAAGCAATGCTATGGGTGATCCCGTCACGCATTTTTTTCCAAGGAATGCCTTCGGATATGCCTACAACGGCCGCCACACCTGCCGACAAAAGCAGAATTAACTGATTACTTCCGTCGAGTGCTGAATCGCCAAAAACGAAGATCACGTTGTAGGCCAGGAGCACTACTAAAAATAGAATGGGAATGAGGGCTTTACCGAGCGATGGTGTTTTTTCCATAGAAGCCAAACATACGAAATGATATTAGGAACCGATTCACGAAATCCCCTGTGCAATAGTTTAGTCTCATTTTGAAACCGAAGGTTAAACGCCTTGCGTTTTTTTGTACTTGTGTGGAGAGGGATTGACTAAAAATCACGACTTTTGGTGAACTACACAAACACACAAAAATGAGCCATAAACCCGCAGACGAAATCCTCGACCTCCAGTACTTTGGAGAGTTTGGAGGAGTCAACCCCAGTATTACCGATTCGAGCACCTTTACCTTTCTTCAGGCCGATACCATGGAGGAGCTTTTCGAAATCGAAAAAGAAGGTTGCTACTTATATTCCAGACATACGAATCCGAGCAATAAGTACCTCGCCGATGCATTGGCAGCGCTGGAAGGAACGGAGGCGGCGCATGTCTCGGGATCCGGAATGGGATCAATCAGCTGCGTGCTCATGCAGTTGTGCGGACAAGGAGATGAAATTGTGAGCGCCAGAACGGTGTACGGTGGCACTTATGCCTTGATGAAACATTTTTTACCCCGTTTTGGCATCAAGACTCATTTTGTCGACATGACCGATTTAGAAGCGGTTAAAAATGCCATTAACGACAACACAAAAGTGTTGTACACAGAGGCAATGAGCAATCCGATGCTCGAAATCGCAGACCTCCCTAAATTGTCGAAAATCGCCAAGGAAGCAAATATTCAATTTGTGGTAGACAACACGTTTTCGCCGATGGTTTTATCGCCCATGGATCACGGTGTCGATATCGTGATTCACTCGCTCACAAAATTTATCAATGGTACCAGTGATGCTATTGGTGGAGTGGCCTGTGGTTCAAAGCAGTTGGTGAACAATTTGATGGATGTTAATTCTGGTGCCAGCATGTTATTGGGACCGGTACTCGATGGCCTGCGATCGGCCAGTATCCTAAAAAACCTTCACAGTCTTCATATTCGCATGAAGCAACACAGTAAGAATGCCGCGTTCCTAGCGGAACGATTTGAAAGCCTCGGCCTCAAAGTTTTTTACCCAGGCC
>CBFIAJ010000070.1:0-5312 GCA_965660515.1 Flavobacteriales bacterium
CATGAAGTTCCCATTAATTACAACAGTTTGATTCGAAACAAGAAATGAGCCTCCGTTTAAATTATTAATTAAATAATCAGCAGAATTATTCTCTATTGGAACTTTTATACCAGAAGATACATCGCAGCATTCAACGACCTCGAGATTAAAGTCAATAGAATAAGTGCTGACGCCATCCGAGATTTCTAATTCGTACACACCTGAATCCCCAAGTCCTACTGAAGAAAAGTCATAGGTTGGTCCATTTGCTAAAGGAATAACTACGCCAGAAGGGTTTCTCCAAACATATGTTAATCCTGAAATTGGAAGGTTTGGGAAACCAATACTTGCTACATCAAACTCGCAGTATGTATTGGAGTTACAGTTTTCTAGTCGGGTAACGGAAATCTTATCCACTAAAGCATATGCGTAGTTTATTGCAAAAGGACTTGAATTTATTATTGAATAATTCAAATTAGCGTCAGTCTCGAAAGGGCCTAAGGTCAGATAGCTTAATACTGACCCTGTATTATTGGTGACTACCTTAGTCACTTGAGTCCACGTCAACGGAATGAAAGAATTATAGGCAACCTCTATGGATGCAGCTGGAGGCACAATGTTTGCATTCAGATTCTGTGTAAGGACTGTAGGGGTTAAGACTGCGGCAAAATGATCAACGGCATACTTAAATAAAGAATTTGTAGTCACATATTCATCTTCGGTTTTAATAAAGTACGAAACGACCGCTTGTTCGCCAATCTGAATAGGAGTTTCTAACTCAAGGTATGCGTATTCTTGATCTTCGTAAAGTCCTATATTTTGTCCACATACAAATCCGAGAGCCCCATCCGATGCTTGTCCCATTCCTGTTCCGAGCCAATGATCAGGTGAGCTTACTGCGCCTCCCGATACGGTCGGAGGAACATTTCTCCATGGACAGGCCCGATCAACAAAGGATGACAATAAACCATTTGGTGACCCCGGGTTTATATTTTCTAAACTATAATTACAAACCCTTTCACAATTGTCGGGTGGAATTATACACAGACAAGGTGCAGAAAGAGTACTGGAAAGTACATACGATTCTCCTGAATAGATAGAATTCAGTTTTAAATAGTATTCGTCATTTGTCGTTAAGCCAGCAATGTCAATAGAGACAATATCTCCAAAGCTATTCATACTTATGGTGCCTTGCTTCACATTTAACGCGCCGCATGTCCCAGAGTATATTGTATAACTTAAACTTGGCGATGTTTCAATAGATTGCCCAATCCTTATCTGATGTTCGGTATCGCTCGCTTGGAACTTAAACCAAACATCGGAACCCGTAAAAATGGCAGTATCTCCGCCCGAAGAACCAATGTTGATTGCTGTTGCGCATGTGGATTGGGCTTCAAGGTTGAGCGGAAAAAGGAATAAACTGAGAAATAAATAAAAGAATGAAAACTTTAGCTTTTCTAGGTTAGCCGTTCTTTTCTTTTCGTCCGTTAAAGGCTGGGACGAATCAATAAATGTTGTTTTTAGATACATAATGAAACATTTAAAAGTTAATACAGGAGCCACTAACCCGTAACGACTCTTTGTGGATGTTTCATGAGTTCAGTTCTAATGTAGCTAATTAAGGTACGTTTTCCAAGCTGTTCCAATTCAACTTTGAACCAGCCGCGGGTTGATCCGATCCATCGATCATTTGATTAAATCAGGAAAGGACATTTGCCCCATAGTTCAGAAGTGTCGGATCAAAGTCGTTGGTCCTTGTCTTCATTACGAACTATGAATTAAAAATTATAGTCTGTCCTCCCGAATCACTTCGCTCTCGGGACAGGCTGCATAATGCGGGAAACTAAAAAAACATTACTCAAACTCGATCAATGCTACCTCCAGTTCAAACGGACCCGGATTCTTATCCGCCAGAATAATACCAACGCGAATAACGCCCGCCATTTGTTCCGGGCTCGGCGCAGAGTTGCCCATATCACCCATTCTTGAAATTCGGAAATCCGATATGGGAATATTCAAATCGAGCCATTTACCTTTTTCGGTTTTCATTTTCACTTCATAATTGGGAAGATACCAAGCCTTGGTGTCGTCAAGGGTTAATTTATACTCCCTGCCATCACCTTTCAGACGAACTTTCACCTTTTTCGCCTTGGACAAATCGAACTGTCCCCACGGACTTCGAATAGCCGCAAATCCACCGTTATTCTCTAGAGAAAGATTTCCCTCAAAGTGCAAACCCTTTTTCGAGAATTCTATTTTACCCGACGAGCGACCGCCCATAACCCCATCTAATTGTACCGACCAATTTTGAGCTTCCTTTTTTGTGAAGTCCATAGCCACCTGAGAAGGAACGAGCGCAATAATTAAGCTAATTAGTAAAGTCTTCATTTTCAGCATTTAGAACCTCAACAACAGCAACCCTAGGGATTAAGTTCACGAAAACTGATAATGATCATTCTTTACCTATTGAGAGAAACCGTACTTTGTTTTACTAATACGAATACATGTTTACTGCCGAAGAACTTGCGGGACTTGCAAAGCGCTCAGATTTGCAAAAGTTGGCCGCAGAAAAAAATATTGACTTTAGTAAAATCCATCGCAATCTTCGTTACGAAGAAGAACTATCGAGGCTTCAAGCCGAAATGGTGAATCTTCAACAATGGGTATCAAAGAAAAAAATGCGCGTTGCAGTCCTATTCGAAGGGCGCGATGCCGCCGGAAAAGGAGGGGCCATCAAGCGATTTAAGGAGCATTTGAATCCTCGATCGAGTCGCGTTGTTGCCTTGTCTAAACCCACCCCTATAGAGCAAGGTTCCTGGTATTTTAGAAGGTACATTCGCGTACTTCCAGAGCCTGGAGAAATCGTTTTCTTCGATAGAAGTTGGTACAACCGAGCAGTCGTTGAACCCGTAATGGGATTTTGCTCCAAGTCACAGTACGAACTCTTCATGCGGCAGGTACAAGAATTCGAGCACATGCTCTACGAAGACGGTGTGATTGTCATCAAATTCTGGTTTTCGATTTCTAAGGAAGAGCAAAAAAGTAGGTTCGCCTCACGGCTCGATAACCCCTTAAAGCAATGGAAATTTAGTCCGGTCGATATGCAAGGCCAGAAATTGTGGGGCAAGTACACCCACTACAAAGAGGAAATGTTTTCACGAACACACAGTGCCTTTAGTCCGTGGATTATCGTGAAAGCCAATAATAAGCGCACGGCCCGTTTGGAGAGCATGCGATATGTATTGAGTCAATTCGACTTCACGGGCAAAAAGAAAGCCCGGACCACTCTTCTGCCCGATCCCAATTACGTTCAACGCTATTACCGTCAATTAGAGCAAATCGATATTTAATATGAAACCAGAAGATTTAACCCCCAACGATGTTGCCCTTTTGAATACCAAAATTGGGTTAAAATATTTAATGGCCGATAAAAAAATCGATTTGGAGCGTTCCTTGCGATTAACCAAATACGAGCATCGATTGCGCGAGCTGCAAGTGGAATTTATCAAACTTCAGACTTGGGTTATCGAAGAAGGGAAAAAAGTAATTATTCTTTTTGAAGGTCGCGATGCTGCTGGGAAAGGGGGAGCGATCCGCCGGTTAACGGCGCATATCAACCCACGCCATTACCGAATTGTCGCCTTGCCAAAACCTACGGAAGAAGAAGAAGGGCAGTGGTATTTCCAGCGCTATGTGAATAAGCTACCCAAGGCAGGCGAAATTGTGTTCTTCGACCGAAGTTGGTACAACCGCGCCGTAGTAGAACCCGTTAACGACTTCTGTACGGATAATCAGTACGAGATTTTCATGGGTCAAGTAAACGAGTTCGAGCGTATGCTGGAAGAATCGAATATTCACCTGATTAAATTCTATTTCAGTATTTCCAAAGAGGAGCAAGCAGAACGCTTTGCCGAAATTCGGAAAAGCCCCTTGAAAAAATGGAAAATGAGTCCGGTCGATGAAGCCGCCCAAGACTTATGGGATGAATACACCAAGTACAAAGAGGCGATGTTCGCCAAAACGAACATTCCAACGGCCCCATGGATCATTATTCAAGCCAATAAAAAAACCGAAGCGCGCGTCGAGGTAACGGAGCATATTTTGCGCACAATTCCCTACGCCGATAAAGGTGAGGTGTTGTACCGCGATTCCAATTCGACGCCAAGCCCCACTTAAAAAAGTATCTTTGTACCTCATTTCAATCGTATGCGGTACCAAGTATTCTCTTTCTTGAGCGGCTTAAACAAAGCAATTTTACCGATGCTTTGGAAAACCACCGAGCTCGATAAGCTTACCAAAGTTCAAATGGCCATTTTGGGCTGGAAGCGCTATGTAACTTTTGAGTATCTCGATGCAAAAAAGAACCGTTAACCTTCTAATTTCGAGGTTATGAGTTCAAGCAATAATTCGAATTACGACCTCATATGCGTTGGCGGCGGTGCCGCGGGTTTTTTTACCGCCCTTCAACGGGCGGAACAAGTGCAATCACCCACACGCATTCTCATACTCGAAAAATCGAACGGAGTTCTGGGCAAAGTAAAAGTATCGGGCGGGGGACGTTGTAACGTGACCCATGCCTGCTTTGACCCGCAAGAAATGATCACCTTTTACCCAAGGGGAAACAAAGAACTTCTCGGTCCCTTTCATCAATTCCTTTGCGGTGACATGATGGGCTGGCTCGATGATCACGGCGTGCCCACCCACATCGAGGAAGACGGCCGCATATTTCCTACTTCAAACAACTCACAAACCATTATCGACTGCTTTCAAGAACAGGTTCGATTACACGGAATAAATGTTAAAACGGGCGAAGGTCTTCAAACCTTAAAAAGCGATGACAACGGTTGGATGATCAAAACAAACAAGGGAACCTACCGCAGCAAAAATGTGATGATGGCCACCGGATCGAGTCCGAAAGTATGGGGCTACCTCGAAACGCTTGGCCTCCCCATCATACCGCCAGTTCCTTCTCTATTTACCTTTAATATTCAGCATGCATTAATCGATGGCCTGCCCGGTTTATCGGTTCCCAACGCCACGGTTCGTATTGTGGATACGGCCTATGAAGAAAGCGGTCCCCTGCTCATTACGCACTGGGGATTAAGCGGTCCGGCCGTATTGAAACTCAGTTCCCGGGCTGCCCGTGAATTGCATGGAAACGGATATAATTTTAAAATATCGGTGAGCTGGATCGAAGAAGAGGGCGATCAAGTGAAACGCGAATTGGCACGATTGCGCAAATCGTCGGGCGGTAGTTTGGTAGTAAAAAACGCTCTTTTCGGGCTCCCAAAACGACTTTGGGAACGCATTTGTCATCGGGCCGGGATAGGCCC
>CBFIAJ010000071.1:0-2429 GCA_965660515.1 Flavobacteriales bacterium
CTGAAAATCAACAACTTACATCAACTAAGACTGCCTGCAATTCTCATATTGAGAAAATCACTCTAGATTTGTGACATTAGGAAGCTCGTTTTGCCCGCTCCCACAAAGAACTCTGGTTTCCGCGAATAAAGCGAACGAAGCCCATAATTACGGCGTAGTTCATCACAAAGAAATAATAGGGTACCCAGAAAATTTTCACCTCCGTTTTTCGATCGTTTAAAATTCTACCAATCAAGATCATTAGGTAAACAATCACCATAGCCCAAAAGAAAAAATCGAATCCGGGGGTTTTAATGAGGTATAGGTATGTAGTAACGGGAACAAGTAAAAAAAATGAAATGGGTCCCAAACTCCAACGCATGACTCGGTGCGACATATACTGAAACCACAATCGGAAGTCAAAAAATGGATTTCCTGCTTTTTTTAAACGAAACACTGATTGCCAGCCTCCAGCTGCTATTCTTATTTTACGTTTCAGTTCTTCTTCCACATTCGCTGAAGCCCATTCGGCCGCTTTAGCTTCGGGCTCGTAAACCACTCGATATCCTTTTTCGCACACTGCCATACTTTGCATGAAATCGTCTAAAATGGTGTCTTCGGGAAGCGGCTCGTATAAATTTCGCCGATAACTCATTAATTCACCCGCGGCGCCTACGACTGTATAAAAGGCACTGTCCCATTTTTTGAGGGTCGATTCATATTTCCAATAAATACCCTCCCCTGCTCCGCTAGCTCCTTCGGCATCGTTTTGCTTAATCGTTTTCATTCCCGCCACTGCGCCTACCTTTTCATTTTGGTAATGACGGACGATGTTTTTTATTGCCAATGTATTTAGGTCCGTATTGGCGTCGCAGAATATGAGTATTTCCGCGTTTGTAGCGCCTACGGCGCGATTCATAGCTGCGGCTTTTCCCCTCCGCGCATCTTCGTGCATGGCAATCAGCTCTGGGTATTGCTTTATAATTTCCGGTGTTTGGTCCGAACTCCCATCGGATATAAAAATGAGCTCAAGCTGATTTTTAGGGTAATCCAGTTCCAGTGAATTCTTGATCTTTTGATGGATGAAATCACCTTCATTAAAGCATGGGACTATGAGCGCCACAGTTGTCCATTCACTTGGATCAGACGCTAATTCTTTTTGACGAAAACCGAGTTTGATTAATCCCCCTAATAGAATGGCGTAACCCAAATAGGCATAAAACACAAAGAATAAAAGAATCCAGAAAAGTATGATCATGGCATTGTATTCAAATCGGTATATAGCTTTAAAACCTCAACAGCGGTGTTTCGCCAAGAAAACTTCTTCGCTCGTTCTAGGCCTTTTTCCCGTAAATCCGACCGAAGGTCGCTATCATTAATTAATCGCTTGATTCCCGTACTTATTTCGTCCACACTCTCCGGATTTACTAAAAGCGCCGCTTCGCCAGACACTTCGGGCATACTGGCCGCATATGAGGTTAAAACAGGGGTTCCGCATGCCATTCCTTCAAGAATGGGGATTCCAAAGCTTTCGCGCAAACTCGGGTAAAGCATCAGTTCGGCCATCGATAAAATGGCTGGCATATCTACATTTTGGATATACCCCGGATAAACGAATTGATCGGCCAATTTTCGTGATTCTTGGATCATTTGCAATTTTCATAAAAGCGGCTCCTTCTGATGCTGCCTTTTTATCAAGATAACTCCTTTCTTCAACGGTACCTCTGTCTTGAAATAGTAACAGCGTTTTCATTCCATCTCCAGATAAAACACGCTGCTGCGAACTACCTGATAAGATTTACCACTTTAGTCAACTTCCGTTTTTCCTTCTTCCATTCAGCGCCGGTTTCAATAGGACTTGTAGTATAGGTGAATTGTACAATATAAGTGTCCGTCGTTGCTAGCTCTCCGCCCATAACTCGGCCATCCCACTCCTTAAAGGGATCGGTTGATGAGAATACGAGTTGCCCCCATCGGTCATACACACGCAAGTCATAGGATTCAAAGGAGCAGTCGAATACTGGAACCCAAGTATCGTTTAAGCCATCATTGTCCGGCGTAAACGCCGTTGGGTAATAAATAGAGCAAAGGCAATTGTCTTCTTTGATGAGGATCTCGATGCTATCGACAGTAGTACAATCAGGGAAAAACTCATACTCATAAGTCAAATAATATTCACCGGGTCCAATGATGAGCGGATTGATCCATGGAGCAAGCGAATCAAAAGGCGCTGTGTACTCTCCACCTTGAGGATAAAAGTTCGGGAATTGAATGGCGTCATCGTATACGCAAAGCGTTATGGGATCCGGGATATCGATTGGCGGATTATTAATCACGCCTATGGGCAAATAAGCGGTGTCTGCGCATCCAGTCAAAGAATTTTGTGCAAAGACGCCAATTAAATGGCTCCCCGCCCCGGCTGATTCGGGCTCAAATAGGGTGTCTGAAAC
>CBFIAJ010000071.1:2529-5252 GCA_965660515.1 Flavobacteriales bacterium
AAAGAATTTTGTGCAAAGACGCCAATTAAATGGCTCCCCGCCCCGGCTGATTCGGGCTCAAATAGGGTGTCTGAAACTCCAGGACCCATGTAAGCAACGTCCGTAGCACCATTGATTAGAGTAAAATCTTTGAGGTTTACAGGGTTACTTTGTTCGCACTTTTGATCTACCGGCAAAGTTAATATGGTCGGCGTTTCTAAAATCTCAATGGTTGTCATAACAGAATCCTCACAACCATAAGGAGAACGGTATACATACGTTATTTCATGAATCCCCTCAGGAGCAGAAGAAGGAACAAAAATGGCCCCTTGAGCGCCCAAACCGTTGTACTGCCCAAGCCCGATGATGTTCGCCGTACTGTAATCGTTCAGGTTGATCCAATCGCCATTCTGGCATAGCTGGGGTAGCGAGTCGAAAGTCAGCTCAGGCTTAGGATAAACATAGAACGTTTCGAATTTGGATTCAGAGCACCCTGTAATATCATCAATAACAATTAATTCGACATCGTAACTGCCGGTATCGTTCAATAAAAAGCCAAAGTCAACGGATTGAAAGGTTTGTCCATCAAAGTTCCACTGCGTATTAAATGGATTTACGCTTTGAGTGGTATTGATGAGATAGAATGAATCGCCTTCACAAATAAACTGGTGTGTAAAGTCAGGCACCGGCTGATTCAATACTTGGACAGGTCTTGAAACCGTATCCCAGCAACCTGATACAGACCTTAAAGCCAATTGAACGACATAACTTCCTCCGGAGGAATACTGATGTGTTTTCGCTTGGGACCCAACTGCCCATCCTGTTCCATCACCAAAATTCCAGTAGTGCTCGTCGATTTGATTGTTCAAGACACTATCCGTAGAAGCCACACTAAAACTATTTGCACAGCTATCAATTACTTCTATCTCAGCGTAGAAAAGAGTTGTTGCAATAGGCGTTGTGAGCGTGAATTGACAACCCAACGGACTGGTAAGTACAACGGAATATATAGAAGTTGTATCGGGATTTACGATAAGGGTAGACCTTGTCGTAGCTCCGGTGTTCCATAAATATTCGAATCCTTCCGGAGCGTTTAAGGTCACTGTAGAATCCCCAATGCATTTGTTCACTATGATTTCTGATGATGCGCACTCAGCAACGAAATAAGCGTATCCAAAGTGCTGCCCCAAGTTACAGTCGTAGGTCGTGAATTCTATAGTTAAGTTTTGTCCGACATAAGGACTCAAATCGACACCAACGGGCGTCCAATCGCGCCAAACAATGGTTTCTTGTAGGGGACCGTTGTTTACGACGCATGTTTGAAATCCGGGAAGACTGGATTGTGCCGAAACTTCATAATAAGCACAAAGGCTATCGATGACGACACCATTCGAATCCAGTACCCGAAAATCAAATTTCGGTTGCTCATCTGGGTTGTGCCCAGGGTCGGACAGAACAATTGCGTAGCGATAGATCAGTATCGGCTTTAAGGAATCAACACAAATGTCTATGGATAAATTTTCGGCTTCGCTTCCTACCTGACTATTTCCTAACCTGACGCTTTGATTGAAACCGGGGGGTATGTAATTGAGCTGGTTACACGTATTCTGATCTGTCCCCTGATTCGTTATCAACGTGTGGCGGCCGTTCATAATACCCAGTGTTGGACAGCAATTGGAATAAAACCCCGCACCTCCTTGCCAACCTGTAAAGGTCTGCGTTTCGAAACCCAAATTGGTACAGCAATTCTGGGCCGTCGTTGAAACGGCAAAAGCAATGAGTGCTATTGTGATGATCTTATTTAACCAAGAATACCTCACCTTGAATTACTTCACTCTTTATGGTTTCGTTTAAGTTCACATCTAAATAGGTTCCAGTATATGAAACCTTGAATAGGTACATATCTTCTTTCGGAATTCCACCATTGAAGGAGCCGTTCCATTTTTCATTGGGGTCCGTTGTATCAAAGACCAAGTGGCCCCAACGATTCCAAATTTCCATCCGATAATCAATAAGGTCGCACTCCCACTTTGGGCCAAATTCTTCATTTAAACCATCTGCATTGGGCGAAAAGGCATTCGGCAAAAAGAAAGTACAGAAACAGTCTTTTTCCAATACTTCCAAAGAGTAGGAATCAGAACCTGTGCAGCCGAATGAGTCAGTCACGAAATACGTAAAATCATAAATTCCACCACCCCAATAATCGGGCTGAAAGACGCCATTGTCATCCACATAATAGCTTTCGATAGTCCCTCCAAAAGGCGTCCCTTTTACTGGTTGCCAAGGCCCGTAGGTGACACAAATAGGGTTGGGATCGGCAACTACGGGTTCAGGAATAGGAAGCACATCAACAGAAATAAATGCTGTGTCACTGCACCCAGACAGCCAATTGATGAATATCACCTCTACAGGATAGGTTCCAGGACCTGAAATCGTCGGGTAAAATAAGCTGTCGGCACAGGCAAAATGATCGAACAGGTAGAGTCCGACCGTATCGGCCTGCACCAAGCTTCTTAAGTTTATGGGCGTGCCCTCGGCGCAGGTGAGTCCTGAGCCGTTCACCGAAATCATGGGGTCTGGAGCTACTTCTACGGTCCCCATTAAGGTATCTATACACCCGACGGCGTTAACAAAAACATTAACTACCGGAAAGGTACCAGGGCCACTTGCACTGGGATAGAAATATCGGGAATCGTTGAAGGCCGTAGTTAAAAAGGTCGAAGTCCCGGCTTGGTTTGAATTTA
>CBFIAJ010000072.1:0-5230 GCA_965660515.1 Flavobacteriales bacterium
AGGAACAAATTTTTCCGATATGGCGGTAGATAACTTTAGCGTTGACAACGAGTTCTGTGTTACCCCATTCGATGTGGTGGTAAGCCCGCAAGGGTTATTTGCCGATTTAAGTTGGACTACTCTGAATGCGGATTCAGTTTCAATAGAATTTGGCGAATCGCCATTTTCTCCGGGTGATGCAGGTGGAACTACGATCAATGGACTTACAAGCTCAAACTTTAGAGTTTTTGGTTTAACAGAGTTAACTAGTTATCAAGCGTACATTACAGCCTACTGTTCTTCTACCGGAGGAACGGCAACTACTCAGGCGATTGATTTCAGTACACCCATTGCATGTGCAATCCCGACAAGTGGTTCCACTGTTTCTGTGGATATCGATGAAGCAACCATTCAATGGAATTCATCGTCGACTACTTGGGATATTGAGTATGGACCAGCAGGTTTTGTTCAAGGAACAGGAACCGTTGTGCAAGGTGCAACGACGAATCCTTATACATTAACTGGTTTGAACGGCGGAACAACGTACGATTGGATTGTACGGAGCGATTGTGGCTTGAATGGCGTAAGCGCCTGGTCGTCTCGGTTTACTTTCCAGACCGTTGCATTAATTAATTGTTCTTCTACTTCCTTCACCGATGGAGGAGGAGCGAGTGGCAACTATTCGAATAATGCATTTGAAGTAACAGTAGTAGAACCAAATATACCGGGCTCTCAATTAGTTTTGACTTTTAACAGTTTTTCTACTGAATCTTGCTGTGACGATCTAACCATTTATGATGGAGTAGGGACGTCAGGAACGGTTTTGGGAAATTATGCAGGGACAAATTCCCCTGGTGTAATCGCAACAACCACGCCAATAACAATTGTTTTTGATAGTGACGGTTCTGTTGTAAGTTCAGGTTTTCAAGCAGATGTTACATGCGTTACATGCTTTGCCCCTTCAAATATTGCGGCGACTGGAACAGGAACATCTACCGCAGATGTGACTTGGGATGCGCCTTCATCCGTAACAGGAACTTATGATGTTCAGTACGGGGCCGTTGGTTTTGATCCGGACGCTAATCAAGGAACTACTGTTTCAGGAATTACAACCGAGTCTTATTCTCTTACGGGATTAGCACATTCAACGACATTTGAAGTATACGTTAGACAAAACTGTGGCGGAGGCGATGAATCTGGATGGATTGGAGCAGCTACGTTCATGACTGACTTTAGCTGTCCGGCCGGACAAGGATTATCAACAATAGTTGTAACCGGGGGAAGTTATCCAGCTGAGATTACATGGGAATTATATGATTCCCAAAATAACTTAGTTACCTCAGGTGCTGTAGGCTCGTATGAGGTTTGTCTAACAGATGGCGAAACTTACAGATTTGATGCTTATGATTCCTGGGGTGACGGCTGGAATGGTGGTACTTATACAATCACTTGTTTGAGCGGCACAATCATAGCGAATAATGGTGGCTTTACACCAAATAATGGTACTGGAGGGAGTAATGATCTCGAAACTTCAGAATCTTTCACGGTCAACACCGCTTGTGTTACACCACCACCACCACCACCACCTTTTTGTTCGGTAGGCGCTGTTTCAACGTTCCCTGCATTAGAGAATTTTGATGCGGAGTCGAATTGTACTGGAGCTTCATCAACTTGTTCCTTCAATAGTACGTTATGGCCAACTACCACTGGCTTAACCTTTAATGTGGATAACTTGACGACGGGTTCTGGAAGTTCAGGATTAACTGGTCCAAGCGATGATATTACCGGAGGAGGTAAATATGTATATTTGGAAACTTCGTCTCCAATCAGTAGTAATGGAGGTACGGCTACATTAGAGAGTGCGTGCTTCGATCTATCATCTTTAACGGCCCCGGCGATCTCGTTTTGGTGGAATCTAAATGGTGCGAACATTGGAAGCTTACATTTAGAGGTTACCACCGACGGTAGTACTTGGACCGAATTGTGGTCGATATCCGGAAATCAGGGAAATCAGTGGAACCAAGAAATCATAGATTTATCTGCATACAGCAGCACCAATTGCAAACTTAGATTTGTAGGTACTCATCAACCTAGCTCCTACTTCGGAGATATGGCATTTGATGAAATTCGAATTGGTGAGGCTCCATGTCCTTCTGCCACTAATATTTCTGTGAGCAACGTAACAGCATCTTCTTTTGATTTGAGTCTTGTCTTTAACTCAACTTCATTTGAAGTTGCGGTAGTTGATGTTCCTGGAGCATTACCATCAACCGGGACTATTTCGAGCCATACCTCAAGTCCTGTAACTATAGCTGGATTAACCTCTCAAACAGCTTACGAAGTATATGTGCGAACTGTTTGCGCTTCTGGGAATGTGAGCGACTGGTCAGGAGCAATTAATGTGAATACACTTTGCGGAGTGGGTAGCTTACCCTATGCAGAAGACTTTTCGTCTGGTTCCTTGTCTTTCTGTTGGAGTGTTGATGAATCAAATGACATCGAAATTGAAACCTGTTCGAACCCGTCGTATTTGGCCTTGAAAATGCAAGACGATGTAAACGTGTTCCTACAGGAATTAGATGTTGCAGGCATAAATAGTATTGCAATTAATTATGACCTCATGGATGAGGGTTGTGAGTCCTCAGCTGAAGACGAGGATAAATTCAGAGTAGAGTATTATGATGGGTCTTCATGGATAACCGTTTCTGAGTACCATGGGTATTTATTGGAAGATGACGTGTTTGAAAACTTCACCAGCTACGTAGATGTTAGTTCGATGTCAACAGTAAAACTTAGGTTTTCGGTTGTAGGGGGAACTACTTCAGATGACTTCTACATCGATAACATTAATATTTCAGCGGGGACACCACCACCTGGTTGCTCAGCTACGGCAATTCCTTATTCCGAAGGCTTTGAAAGTGGGTTCCCGGCATGTTGGATTCGTCCAACGACGTACGGGACTCAAATTTCTACTGATGCTTTCACCGGATCTGGTGCCCTTCAAATTGGTTCCTTGCAAGAAGTTTACGTAGCTCCGTTGAACACAGGAGGTTCTGCCTCAGTCCTGGTAACCTTCGACATGAAGGAGTCCGGAATGGATACCTCAGATGAAATCTGGTTTGAATATTGGGATGGAACGCAATGGGTTGCAGTATTGAATGTGGATGGAATTAGCTTCCCTTCTTCAACCGCCTACTCGCCTTACATGCTAGTTGTTCCTACTATGTCTGGAAGTGACTTGGAGATGCGCTTTAGATCGAATTCCAATACAGATTTTGATTTAGTGCGAATTGACAATTTCAATGTAGTTGAATTTTGCCCGGCACCCGCTCCAATTGCGTTTTCGTCACTTCCTTACACGGAAGGGTTCGATGGTGTAACGGCTCCAGCAGTTCCTTGTGGATGGATAGTGGATGATTCCAATGCAGATGCCATTCAGTGGGAAACACAGGATCGCACATCTTTATCTCAATCAAATCCGAACGCATTGGAGATTACAAGAAATGCAAATGCCGATATGGACGACTGGATCTTCTCACCAGAATTTGCAGTACCGGCGAATACTTCGTTGGATATTACATTTAGCTACCGCGTACGTACGAATCAATACGTCGAGAAATTAGAAGTATTTATTGGCGACGGACAAACGCCTGCCGACATGAATCTTCAGATTTTCAATGTATCGAACTTGCAAAATAGTTTCTATAAGGAAGTAACTGTATCCTACACGACCATAGCTGCCGAAAACATCTTTATTGGTTTGCATGGTTATTCGGATGCTAATGAATTTGCGCTATATATCGATGATTTCGAAGTAAAAGAAGCAGATTGTCCTACCCCATTCTTGCTGACAGCAACGGCAACAGGTCAAACAACAGCTGACCTTAGTTGGAACGGACCAGGGAACAACTTCCAAGTGGAATACGGTCCTGCCGGATTCGCACCGGGAACAGGTACTACTGTAACTGCGACGAGTTCGCCTTACTCCTTAACTGGCCTTGAGGTTGGAGCGGATTACGAGTTCTACGTAACGAATAACTGTTCTGCAACGGGAGATGGAAATTCTCAGAAAGCGGGTCCAGCAGTATTTACTACGGACTGTCCGTCAGTTTCTGCGTCTTCCACCGAGTCTTGTTTGGACGGAACTGAGATCACCTTAACAGGTGTACCGGCCGGAGGAAGCTTTTCTGGGCCGGGTGTGTCGGGTAGTAAATTCGATCCAACTTCTGTGCAACCAGGAACGTATCAAATTAGTTACCGCGTAGTTAATGCCTTTGGTCAGTCTTGTGCAGCTACATTGGATATCACTGTGAATCCATTTCCAAATGTGACTATGGGAGATTTAGGTACATTCTGTACCAACCAAAACGGAGTAACCATGACGCAAGGTTCACCTTCGGGTGGTACCTATTCAGGACCAGGTGTTGTAGGGAATCAGTTTATTCCTTCGCTCGTAGGGCAAGCAGGTGACTACGTGGTTTATTACACTTATACGAATCCGAATACTGGATGTGCGGCAGTGGACTCCGGAAGCGTAACGCTGGTACCAGTACCAAATGTGAGTTTAGGGTCTATCCCAAGCTTCTGTGGACCAAACCATCCTGCAATCACACTAAACGGTTTACCAACAGGTGGTGTATATAGTGGTCCCGGAGTTTCTGGAAATACTTTTGATCCATCAGTAGCCGGTGTAGGAACACATACAATTCGTTATACGGTTACTTCTGGTGGATGTGCTACTTCGGCACAAAGAACAGTTACCATTTCAGAAGTTCCTTCAGTGACTCTATCACCGGATATTACAATCCTTTACGGAACAAGCACTTCCTTAAGTGCTCAAGCAACGGGTGGTAGTGGTAACTATACATTCCAGTGGTCTCCAGCCGATTCCTTATTAGGAAATGGAACCGGGACGAACGTGACTACGCAGAATCTTACTACTCCGAATGATTTCATCGTAAGAGTAACGGATAACGTAAGTGGATGTATTGTTCGCGATACAGTACGTGTTGGAATCTTTGGTGGACCGCTACAAGTATTCTTATCAGTTAGTAAGGACACTATTTGTGTGGGAGAACAAGTTGAGTTGAGCGCTGAAGTAATTGGTGGTAGTGATACTTCCTATTCCTTCCTTTGGACTCCGAGTACGTTCGTAACGGACTTATACAACGATACTACGTATTCGTCTCCAACGCAAACGACGACTTATTCTTTCTACGTAAACGATGCCTTTAGTCAGAAAGTAGAACAC
>CBFIAJ010000073.1:0-5151 GCA_965660515.1 Flavobacteriales bacterium
TACCCCCGATACGATGTCGTCGATATAGGTGAAATCGCGCATCATATCGCCGTTGTTGAACACCTTAATGGGTTCGCCTTTCATGATGGCCTTGGCGAAAAGCATGGGGGCCATATCGGGCCGACCCCAAGGCCCGTATACCGTAAAGAATCGGAGTCCGGTCGTGGGAATGCTGTATAAATGGCTATACACATGAGCCATTAACTCGTTCGATTTTTTGGTAGCGGCGTACAGCGAAATCGGGTTATCGACTTTGTGCGAGGTACTGAAGGGCACGTCTTTATTCATCGCATATACGCTCGAGCTCGAGGCGTACACGAAATGGGTGAGGGAGTTATGGCGTACGGCTTCCAAAAGATTTAAAAAGCCCACCATATTGCTCTCCATGTAGGCTTGTGGGTTTTTCAGGCTATAGCGCACGCCGGCCTGCGCGGCCAGATGGCATACATGCGTGAATTGTTCTTTGTCGAACAGGTGCATCAACTCGCCCGAATCGCGCAATTCCATTTTAATGAACTTCAGGTTCGGGTATTTCGATGAGGTAATCGGGTCGTTCGAATAAAAGGTATCGCTCTCGATCCCGAGGTCTTTAAGACGGTCGTACTTTAGGCTAACCGGGTAGTAATCGTTGATGTTATCGAGGGCGATGACTTCATCGCCGCGTTCCGCGAGGAGTTTGGCAACATAATGGCCTATGAATCCGGCAGCACCGGTGAGGAGGGTTTTCATGGGACAAATTTAGTTATTTGTTGTGGGTTGTCAGTTGTTCGTTCCCGAATCGGCTTCACCTCTCGGGACAAGTGTTCGTTGTTCGTTGTTTGATAATAAGTTACTTTTGGCTCAGTTGTAAAAACGCGTTGTATGAGACTTGAAGAGGCTAAAATTGCAGTCATAGGATTGGGGTATGTAGGCTTACCGCTTGCGGTGGAGTTTTCGAAGAAATTTCCGGTGGTGGGATTTGATATCAATGAAAGCCGGGTCAATACTTTAAATGGTGGTGTGGACAGCACCTTGGAAGTGGAAGGTGATGTACTGAAAAAGGCACTGGCTGGAAACCTAACCTTGGATCATCAATTGAACTCCATTTCAGAGGCCAATGTGTATATCGTAACCGTGCCTACGCCGATTGATCAATTTAAGGCCCCTGATTTAGATCCTTTGAGAAAGTCGAGTGCCGCTATCGGAGGCCTTCTGAAAAAGGGAGATATTGTTATTTATGAAAGCACGACTTTTCCCGGTTGTACGGAAGAAGATTGTGTTCCGATTTTAGAAAAAGAAAGTGGGCTAAAATACAACGAAGACTTTTTCTGCGGGTATAGCCCGGAGCGCATCAACCCCGGGGATAAAAAGAATACCCTCACTACCATAATGAAAGTTACTTCGGGTTCTACCCCGGAAATAGCTGATTTCGTTGATGATTTGTACAAATCGATCATCACAGCAGGCACTCACAAAGCATCATCCATTAAAGTAGCAGAAGCAAGTAAAGCTATTGAGAACGCCCAACGCGACGTGAACATCAGTTTTGTGAATGAATTGGCCTTGATTTTCGACCGTTTAGATATTGATACCACAGAAGTTCTAGAAGCGGCCGGTACGAAATGGAATTTTCTTCCGTTTCGACCTGGTTTAGTTGGGGGCCATTGCATTGGCGTGGATCCTTATTACTTGGCCCACAAAGCGGAATCAGTTGGGTACCACCCTCAGGTGATCTTATCAGGTCGAAGAGTGAATGACAACATGGGCATGTTCGTAGCCAATAAAGTGGTCAAACTGATGATCCAAAAAGGACTTCAAGTCAAGGGAGGCAAGGCGCTTATTTTAGGGATCACTTTTAAAGAAAACTGCCCAGATATTCGGAATACGCGAGCGGTAGACATTTACCAAGAGCTGGTTCAGTTTGGGATGGACGTTGATGTTTATGATCCGTGGGCTGGACTTAATGAAGTGAAACGCGAATTGGGAGTGGATTTGCTTCAAATTAAACCCGAAGTAAACGAGTATGATTCCATTATACTTGCTGTAAGCCACAACGAATTTTCTGATATCATGCCCAACCAAGACAAGAATCCTCAACAAGTCCTTTTTGATACTAAATCCTTCTTTGAAAAGAAGAAGGTAGATTCACGTCTGTGAAACATTTTTTTAAGAAAATACCGAATCCAAAGAGTTAAAAATTCGGTCGAAGTCTTGATCGGTCAAATTACTTCCAGAAGGTAAGCACAGTCCGATTTCGAAGAGCTTTTCGGCTACTTTCCCACCAAAAAAAGGAGATCCTTTGAATATGGGCTGCATATGCATCGGCTTCCACAAAGGACGAGCCTCAATATTTTCTCTCTCTAACGCTAATCTTATCGATTCACGTGATATCCCTTTATTTAATTCAGGGTCAACCAGAATGCACGTAAGCCATCGGTTACTGAAGTAACCTTCCAACTCTTCTTGAAACTCAATTTTATAACCTCGGCTATTTACTGAGGCAAAGTATTCTTTATATCGATTGAAATTGGCTCTTCGCGCCTGAACACGATCATTAAGTACTTCCATTTGGCCGCGGCCAATTCCAGCTAGCACATTGGACAAACGGTAATTGTAACCGATGTGCGAATGTTGATAATGAGGAGCGGCATCTCTCGCCTGTGTGGCCAAAAAGCGAGCTTTTTGAATAGCGCCCTCATCATTACTCAAAAGCGCGCCTCCACCACTTGTGGTAATGATTTTATTTCCATTAAAGCTCAAGGCTGCGAACTCGCCAAACGCTCCACAGTTTTTATCGAATAAAGTGGACCCAAGTGCTTCGGCCGCGTCTTCAATAATAGGGATACCTTATTTTTCAGCAACAAATTTAATTTCATCCATCTTTGCGGGCATTCCGTATAAATGCACTGGGATAATGGCCTTGATTCTCTTTCCAAGTGCTTGGCGTGATACAATCGCATCTTCCAATGCCGAAGGGTCCATATTCCAAGTATCGGATTCAGAGTCAATAAATACTGGGGTTGCACCTTGATACACAATTGGGTTAGCCGAAGCGGAAAAAGTAAACGATTGACATAAAACCTCATCTTCTGACTCTACCCCAAGCAGAATTAACGCCAAGTGCAATGCGGATGTTCCACTGGATAAGGCTGCTGCATGATTTACCCCAACCCTGTTTTGAATATCCTCTTCAAATCCATTTACATGAGGCCCCAACGGGGCGATCCAATTCGTTTCAAAAGCCTCTTGAACATACCTAAGCTCCGAAGAACCAATATGAGGAGAACTGAGCCAAATTTTTTTCTTATTCATGGAATTTTATTGGCTTCGCAGGAATTCCAACAGCAGTGTTGGTCACGCCGCAGGCGCAAACCTTCGTGAAGGAATTGGAATTATTCGCTATAACAAAGATCGCTGGCGATTTAAGACCCAGTTGAATTACTTGGTTCAAGGCCGCGATACGGCTGGATCTAATTGGGGGGCGAATCCGCTATTAAGTTATGACGAACGCGAAAGCGATTATGGCAACGAAATAGGACAGGGGGTAAATACGAAGGTGTTTATGGCCAATTTGGAAGCCGCATGGGTGGTGAATCCGGCCACCGATTTACAGCTCGAAGCAGGCTATACTTATCGCGGATCGAACTCGGATATTGGCGAAGAAACATTTCATTATTTCTACTTCGGTGTAAGGACGGTGTTTGCGAATTATTATTATGATTATTAGTTAATCGTGGTCCCCCTTTGGAGAGCCTGTCCCGCCAATGCGGGAGGGCTGGGGGAGGAAACATTGTCCCCCTCTCCGAGGGGGTTGGGGGAGGCGTGAATTTTCCTAAAAAAGTTTACATGTTTTTCCTTTTCTCAACCCTTCCCGTCGCACCCGTGGCTCGAAATGAGTGCCAAGCGGAATTGCGTTCCCGAGAGGCGTAGTCGATTGGGGAAATTGCATGAAGCGACAGGCACGAATGGTTCCGCATTTGCGGAATCGACCTAGCGGTGCGGCTTGATTTTTTCTTCACTTTTTGATCAAGCAAAAAGTGAAATAACTTAATCGAAAACGCTCAGGACAGGTAATGCTCACGCTAAAGCTGTCGCCTGTATCCTGTCGCTTCGCGAAAACAGTTCTAAAAAAGTAACCATAAGGACTAGCTTAGAACCTAGATTTAACCCAATTTACCGGTGTAGATAAATGCCTGACAACATTTTGCGAACACATTACCTCTCAATTATTTTGTACGTATATTTGTACGTAATTATGTACAATTTAATAGAAATGAAATCCATTAGCATATCTACCCTCAGGAGAACAATGAAAGAGCAATTTGATCATGTATCGAAATCAATGGAAGTATTAATTGTTCCGCGAACGAAAGGGGAGGATGCCGTAGTTATTATGTCGATCAGTGAATACAATGCTTTGAAAGAAACGGAATACTTGCTTTCAACGGAGGCTAATAGAAACCGATTAGCCGAATCTATAGGCCAAATCAAAACGAATGATCTGGTATCTCTGCCAGAAGAAGATCTCGAGTTGGATAAAGAATGAATATTGAATTCACAGCCCATGGATGGGACGATTTCACTTTCTGGTTAGAGAACGATCCTGATCTTGCACTAAAAATTAAACAGTTGCTAAAGGCCATTCGCCGCGATCCTTTCAAGGGAGAAGGAAAGCCGGAACCTCTAAAACACGGACTCAAAGGATTTTGGTCACGAAGAATTAATGGAGAGCACCGGCTGGTTTATAAAGTCCTGGGAAGAAAAGGAGTCGACCAAAAATGCATTGTAATCCAATGTCGCTTTCATTACGACTAGGAGCTCTTAATTTTTTCTTGTCCCCCGCTGTTAGCCATTTCCGCACGTGCGGAAGTGGTGCTGGGGTGGAATTTTGAAATTAATTCGGTCTACTAAATATGTCGCTTCCGTCGCCCGAAGTGAGGACTGAGCGAAATTGCTCCCGCGAAAGCGGGAAAAGCATGAAGCGATAAGACCGAACGGTCCCGCATTTGCGGGATCGGCCTAGTGAAGCGACTTGATTTTTTGGTTCCTTTTTGATCAAGCAAAAAGGAACGTATCCTATTAATCTGCGTTAATCGTAATTAAGAACACTTCCCTATCTTTGCGCCACGAAAAATGAACGAATCACCCGACATTATCGCCGCGCAGCATTCT
>CBFIAJ010000074.1:0-2589 GCA_965660515.1 Flavobacteriales bacterium
AAAAACGAACCCCTCGAATGGGAACACGACGATGAAATTGGTGCGCTTGTCGGCGAATACAACCGAATGCTGAACGAGTTGGCTAAGTCCGCCTCTCTTTTGGCCAAAAGCGAACGAGAAGGAGCTTGGAAAAAAATGGCCCGACAGGTAGCGCATGAAATTAAGAATCCGCTCACGCCAATGAAGCTAACCGTTCAAATGTTCGAACGGAAATTGGAACCCAACGACCCCGAGTTTAAACAAAAACTTAAAACATTCACAAATACCTTGGTCGAACAAATCGATACTCTTTCTTCGATTGCCTCGTCTTTTTCCGCTTTCGCACAAATGCCCGCTCAACAGCACGAATCTTTATACCTCAATGCCAACTTGCGTCCGTGCATTGCTCTATTTCAGCATCACACGGTACTCTTTGAAACCCGGGCCTTAGACGAAACTCGTATTAAAGCAGACAAAGAATACCTGATCCGGGTAATGAATAACTTGCTCACTAATGCGGTTCAATCGATTCCGGACGACCGGTCCCCACAAATCTCCGTACTTGCGCATCCGCCCGAAGAGGGCGTTGTTCGAGTAGAAGTGAAAGACAACGGGTGCGGCATTCCCGAGAGCCAATTCGAACAGGTCTTCGAGCCGGATTTCACCACAAAAAGCAGTGGCGCGGGTCTCGGTTTGGCCATGGTGCGAAACATTATGCAATCCTTTGGTGGATCCATCGTTCTTCACTCAGAAGAAGGCGTTGGAAGCACTTTTGAGCTGCGCTTTCTTGAAGCTTCTGACGACCTCAATTAATTCTATCTTTACCCTTAAACAGCATACTGATCATGACTTTTGAAACTCTATTAACGGATATTGAAAACGGAATTCTAACGGTAACCCTCAACCGACCGAGCAATTTAAACGCACTTAACACACGGGTTTTTAGCGAACTCCGAGTTGTGTTTGAAGATGTGTACGAAAATCCAGATATCAAAAGCGTAATCATTACCGGAATGGGCGAAAAAGCATTTGCTGCCGGCGCTGATATCAAAGAGTTTTCGGCGTACGATGTTGAACAAGGAAAGCACCTCGCTCAAACGGGTCACGACGTTTTTTTCATGATTGAACGCTGCCCAAAACCTGTAATTGCAGCCGTGAATGGCTTTGCTCTGGGCGGTGGGTGCGAACTGGCTATGGCCTGTCATTTAAGGGTTGCATCCGAAAACGCTCGTTTTGGCCAACCGGAGGTTAACCTTGGTCTTACTCCGGGTTATGCGGGTACCCAACGCCTTGTGCAGCTTATCGGAAAGGGGAGGGCTCTTGAGCTTCTCATGACTGCCGATATGATTAAGGCCGATGAAGCACTTCGCCTCGGTTTGGTAAATCACGTGAAGCCATTAAGTGAACTACATCGTTTTTGCTACGAGTTGCTCGAAAAAATAAACTCAAAATCACCGGTCGCTGTAGGCGGGGTAATTGAATGCGTAAACGCTCATTTTCAAGAAGGCGAAGACGGTTTCAAAAAAGAAGTACAGGTGTTTGGCGATTGCTTCGGTACCGCGGACTTTAAAGAAGGAACGACCGCTTTTATGGAAAAAAGAACAGCGGATTTCCCTGGAAAATAATACATGAACCCGATTCGAAAATTCTTAGGCCAAACGGCCGTGTACGGACTTAGCACCATCGTAGGGCGATTGCTCAACTTCTTTTTGGTGCCCTTGTATGTTAGTCTTTTCGATCCGGATGAGTACGGCAAGGTTACCTTTCTGTACGCCCTGGTTGTTTTCCTGATTGTGCTTCTTACGTACGGTATGGAAACCACTTACTTCCGTTTTCGCGAGAAAAACCTCGATCTGAATAAAGTGTACGCCACCGGAGCTTGGTCCTTGGCGATAACAAGTTTTCTGTTTCTCATTGCCGCTCTTGCGTTTCGCACGCCCATTGCGGCGATGCTGCACTTCGAAGGGAACCCTGAATACATTACGTGGTTTGCTTGGATTTTGGTCCTTGATGCAGTCGTAGCTCTGCCATTCGCCCGATTGCGGGCCAACGGAAGGCCGTGGAAGTTCGCCTGGGTAAAGCTGACAAACATCGGCCTCAACATTGGCCTCAATCTGTTTTTTCTTTTACTTCTTCCATGGCTTTCGCAGTTTAACACCTCCCTTGGCCAATACGCATCTTCTCTATATTCCCCGGATTTCGGTGTGGGCTATATTTTCATCGCTAACTTAGTTGCTTCGGCGCTCACCTTCCTTCTTCTTTTGCCTGAATCTCGCGGCCTCACGGCCGGATTTTCATTTCCGCTTTGGAAACAAATGATCGGATACAGCTGGCCCCTTATGATCGCTGGCCTCGCCAGTGCCGTAAACGAAGTGGCCGACCGACAAATTATGAACTTCGTTCTTCCAGAAGAGGAGGCCTTTACCCAAATTGGTATCTACGGTGCCTGCTACAAGCTCTCCGTCTTTATGATGCTTTTTATACAAGCCTACCGATACGGAGCAGAGCCTTTTTTCTTTGCCAAAGCGAAAGATCAAGACGCCAAAGAAACCTATGCCAAATTGATGAATATTTTCGTGGTGGCCGTGGCGTTTATCTACGTTGGCCTTA
>CBFIAJ010000074.1:2688-4904 GCA_965660515.1 Flavobacteriales bacterium
ATCAAGACGCCAAAGAAACCTATGCCAAATTGATGAATATTTTCGTGGTGGCCGTGGCGTTTATCTACGTTGGCCTTAGCCTCTTTTTAGAGCCTTTATCTGTTTGGTTCATTCCCAATCCCGCCTACTATGAAGGCCTGCACATCGTGCCCGTTCTTTTGCTGGCAAACTTGTGTCTTGGGATTTATATCAATTTATCGGTTTGGTACAAGCTCACCGATCAAACGCGTTACGGAGCGCTTATAAGCGGCGCGGGGGCAATACTCACCATTGGTTTGAACTTCTGGGCTATTCCTCGTTTTGGTTATACGGGCGCCGCTTGGGTTACTTTAATCGCCTATTCCTTTATGATGCTCCTGTCCTTGGTTTGGGGCCAAAGAAAGTATCCGATTCCCTATGATTATCGTCGGATGTTTGGATATTTGTTACTCGCCGTCGGAACGGTAGCTTTTGCACGCTATATATTGCATAACGATCTGCTGCTCAACACCGTGCTATTCGTTATCTTTGGCGCCATCCTAACACGCGTCGAAATTAAACAAGTTCGAAGCTGGCTCAAAAACGGATAAAATGAAAATTAAGGTCGTTAACTCTTCAGGTCATCCGCTTCCCGCTTACAAGACTAACGGTTCCGCTGGGCTCGACCTATCCGCACATTTGGATCGCGCTGTTGAACTTCAACCCGGAGAGTTTAAATTAATTGCTACCGGTTTATCACTGGAGCTCCCGCTCGGATATGAAGCACAGGTGCGTCCGCGTAGCGGCTGGGCTCTAAAGTCGGGTGTAACCGTTTTAAATAGTCCGGGGACTATCGACGCCGATTATCGGGGCGAAGTGGGAGTGATTTTAATTAACCACGGAAAGGCCGCGGTATCTATAAATAATGGCGATCGAATCGCACAGCTCGTAGTGGCAAAACACGAACGAGTCGAGTGGGATGTATCAAACGAATTAAGTATCAGTGAACGTGGGGCCGGCGGATTCGGTTCTACCGGAATATAAAACACCAATTCACCAACCATGAAAATTATTATTCCAATGGCCGGAAGAGGTTCTCGTTTAAGACCTCACACTTTAACGGTTCCCAAGCCGCTCATTCCCATCGCCGGAAAACCAATTGTTCATCGCTTAGTGCAGGATATCGCTAAGGTAACCGGTGACGATATCGATGAAGTAGCCTTCATTATCGGTGATTTTGGAAAAGAAGTAGAAGGCCAATTAATCGAGATCGCCGAATCGGTGGGAGCCAAAGGAAGTATATACTACCAAGACGAAGCTCTAGGTACTGCCCATGCCATATTGTGTGCTGGCGACAGTCTTGACGGTAATGTGGTGGTTGCTTTTGCCGACACCCTTTTCCGGACCGATTTCAAAATTGACCGAAACAGCGACGGTGTTATTTGGGTAAAACAAGTAGACGATCCGAAAGCTTTTGGTGTCGTGAAAATGAATGAGAACAACGTGATCAACGACTTCGTTGAAAAACCCGAAGAGTTCGTTTCCGATTTGGCTATCATCGGTATATACTATTTTAAAGACGGGGCTTATTTAAAGTCTGAGCTTCAATATCTCCTCGACAATAACATCAAGGACAAGGGCGAGTTCCAACTCACTAATGCCCTTGAAAATATGAAGGAAAAAGGTGCTCAGTTTTTACCTGGAGAAGTAAGCGATTGGATGGATTGCGGAAACAAAGATGTGACGGTAGAAACCAACAGCAAAATATTAAACTACCTGAGTGAAGAGGGTCACGGACTTATTGACCCGTCGGCCTCGGCGGAAAACTCTGAGGTAATTCCTCCGTGTTTTATTGGTAAAAATGTCGTCTTGAAAAACGCTAAAATTGGCCCGAATGTAAGTGTTGGTAATGGTTGCCGAATTGAAAATTCAACCATCAGCAATACCTTAATACAGGAAGATACCGTTATTGAAAATGCCGAGCTCGACAATTCAATGCTCGGAAACAAGGTTCACTACCGAGGTGGATCAAAATCTATTAGCATTGGCGATTACAGCACATTACTTTGATTATTAGAACCAGCAAATATCTTTTTTTAGGGGTCTTCTTCCTTTTTCTTTCCGCCTGCGGCGGGATGAATAAAACCGCCGGTGTAGGTCCGGCCGTGCAGGCCGAAACAAAAATTGACCCGCTACCCGAAAGGGAGCGTATGCAGTTCGATCGCGCTTTTTTTCAAGGGCAAAAAGAAAAAGCACTC
>CBFIAJ010000075.1:0-2795 GCA_965660515.1 Flavobacteriales bacterium
ATGCCGCTGTTTTTATCAATGAGGGCGTGATTTCAGGTTCCTCGTCACAAGGTGCATTAGCCTTGTATGAAACCTCTTCTACGGATTTCAGCACGGTATCGATTTCTGATACCGTAAATGCGCTCCGAAACCCAGACATTTCTTGGTCGGTAGGCGCTTTTAATACGCCCGCCGTTGCTACAAACCCACTCGATTTTGGATGGGGTTCTTATGACATCAATACAAACGAAGTGAACGGAACGCGCGTTTTCATTATTCAGTTGCGCAATGGAGCCTTCAAAAAAATAATGGTGGAATCGCTTGTTCAAGGGCTTTTCACATTTAAGTGGGCCGATCTAGACGGTGGCAATGAAATGACTCGAACATTAGACCAAAATCAATACGCTAAGGACATCGTGTACTATTCATTAAGCAATGATGTCGTTGTTGATGTAGAGCCAACGAATTGGGATATGATCTTTACACGCTACTCCGAGGAATTGGATGCAGGCGGAGGAACTACGATAGAGTACAATGTAGGCGGTGCCTTAATTGCTCCGGGAGTCCGCGCGGCACAAGCGTCTGGGGTAGATCCAAATACAGTGTCTTTTTCGAACTACGAGCAAGACCTTACGGATACGGTGAATCTTATCGGTCAAGATTGGCGTTTTTTCGACTTAACAGCCGGCGGATGGGTAACCGTAGGAGACCGTGCATATTTCGTTCAAACTGCTTCAGATAGCTTGTTCAAAGTGGTATTTATTGATTTCGAAGGTTCGTCTACGGGAATCATTTCCTTAGAAAAAACGTATCTCGGGCAATATGTATCCACACCCGAATTTGAGGAGTTGAACGGTTTTGCCCTGTATCCGAATCCGGCCGCAGGCCGAGTAAACTTTTCAATTGATTGGCAAGAAGCAAGTACTTCGGCAGAATATGTAATTCTCGACCTTCAAGGCAGAATCGTTTTCTCCGAAGAGGTACTGATTCAGCCAGGGGTGAACGTAATTACACGAGATGTAAATTTGGCGAGCGGAACGTACATTGCCCAAGTGCTTGTAGGGAATGCGCGCGCTACAGAGCGATTGATCATTCAATAACCATTTGTGATTAAAAGGTTTTATTCTCTTCTTTTTCTCTGCCTCACGGCAGGATGGGCACTCGGTCAAGAAACGACCGATACCACCAGCAAGCCGGTGAGCGAATACAGCTTGCCCGATGTGGTAGTGACCGGAGAGTTTGAACCGACCGCGGCCAATAAAGCCGTTCACGAGGTAAAAGTGCTCGATTCAGAGCGCATGCAAGCCCTCGGATTTCAGCAGTTGAATGAAGTGCTCGAGCAACAATTAAACCTGCGCGTTTCCCAAGACGCCTCACTCGGGTCGGGACTCACTATGCAGGGCATTGGCGGAAACAACGTTCAGATTATGATCGACGGCGTTCCCGTGATCGGACGTCTTGATGGGAATATCGATATGTCTCAACTTCCTCTTTACAATGTAGATCGGGTTGAGATCGTACAGGGGGCGATGAGTAATCGATACGGGAGCAACGCTGCCGGAGGGGTAATAAACCTGATCACCAAGAAAAATGAAGGAGCGAAGTGGTCTGTTAGCTCGCAGAACCAGTGGGAGAACGTTGGTACGCTGAGCAATACGCTCGGAGTAAGTGCTCGATTCGACCGATGGGTTGCATCGGCCAGTGTGTTCCATTACCAAAGCCAAATTGAATCTGACGATAGTCTGAGGGTGTACATAGATCAAGACATCGGAAACGGAAATACCATTTACACGAAAAAGTATCCGTGGAACCCGAAAGAACAGATTGGTGGTGAAGGATCGCTGCGCTATTTTGGTAAAAAGAGTTTGGAAGTAGGTCTATCCATGCGTTATTTCCAGGAGCTCGTAAAAAACTTGGGCGAGGTGAAACGTCCACAGTTTATGCCGTACTCTTTCGATGAGTATTTTTACACGCGCCGACTCGATCCGCGATTGTCGGTGAAAGTAGATGTAGGCCGTACTCATACGCTGAATAGTGTTACCGCACTAAACGTGTACGATCGGGTAAGTGAAGATCGAAGAACCGATTTCGAAAATGATTCTAATTACGTCTTGGAAAATGGCCAAGACACTTCACAGTTTACGACCTTATTGCATCGGTCGATTTTTACGGGTACGTACAACGAAACATGGAAATCGGAAATCGGTATTGAAGCGCAGCACGAGACGGGTGTGGGCGATCGAATAGTAGATAGTACCTCGGCTCCTTACAACGAAACGCAAATGACCAACCTAGCCGGATGGGTAGGTATTCAGTGGGCGCCGAACGAGCAGTTCACCATCCAGCCGAGCGTGCGCGTAGGCTGGAATAGCCGTTTTGACCACCCCATATTACCATCGATTAAAGCCGTTTATCGAGGCCAGAAAAACCTAGTTTTGCGCGCCGGCTATGCCCGAGGATTTCGCGCTCCTGATTTGAAAGAACAGTATTTCGAATTCGTTGACGTGAATCACGATATCCATGGGAACCCCGATTTGGAGGCAGAAAATGCGCATAACGCCTATATCTCGGGAGAGCGCGAGTTACTGACGAACGAGGCCCATAGTGCACTCATCAAAGGGCGTGTTTTTTACAACTACATCAACGACCAAATTACCCTGGCGCAGACAAGCCCGCTGTATTACGAATATGTGAACGTAGGGAAGCTATGGACCAACGGAGTAAATGCGGAACTCGATTATCGATTGTACGACGACCTCACTTTTATTACGGGGGTAAGCTACACTCGAGCCAAGTCTTTTTGGGATGAATTGTCG
>CBFIAJ010000075.1:2894-4775 GCA_965660515.1 Flavobacteriales bacterium
TATCGATTGTACGACGACCTCACTTTTATTACGGGGGTAAGCTACACTCGAGCCAAGTCTTTTTGGGATGAATTGTCAGAACCTACGGAGTACATAGGAACCTTTGATATGCAGGTGCAAGTGACTTATTTGATTCCCGTAATTGAAACTAATTTGGCGGTTAATTACCGTTACTTTGGAAAGCAAGGCAGCTATTTCATAAGTGAAGAGGTGCTTACCTTGAATGAGCAAGACGCATACAACATGACCCATGTCAGTCTTTCGCGTTCGTTCTGGAACCAACATGTATTCTTATCGGTCGGAGTCAAAAACTTGTTTGATGTGCAGTCGGTGGGAATCAGTCGCGTATCTTCGTCTGTACATCAGCCCGTGGGTAACCAACTTATCGGTTGGGGTCGCACTTACTTTGTGAAGCTGAATGTGAATATTGGTCCGAAAGCCAATTAGAACCCAGTTACTCAGTATTTTTTGAACACATCTTTCAAACTTCAGATCCATGAAATGGGCGCCTTGCAATTAGCCGCTCAAATGATGTCGTTGCAAGATCAAATGGATCAATCGCGCGCCGATTTAGGATCGGAAACAAAAAGTAGTGCAGGCGATAAGCACGAAACAGGTCGGGCAATGATTCAACTCGAGCAAGAGCGTTTAGGCAGTCAAATGACTGCTTTGAAAAAGCAGCTCGACGGCTGGAGTCGGATTCCTACCGAACGCAAAGAATCTATTGCGCTTGGAGCATTGGCTCGCTTGAATGGATCGTGGTTCTACTTTAGCGCAGGCATCGGTAAGCTAACGATGGATGGAGAGGAAGTGACCTGCTTGGGACTCACGAGTCCCTTAGGCCAAGCACTGATGGGCATGGCCGAAAAAGGATCGATCAACTTTCGCGATCAATTATGGCGCATTGAATCCATTTTTTAAACCTTACTCGTCTTCTTTCTTCTTCTCTTTTATGAGCTTTTCAACGGCAATGCTTTGACCGTCCATTTCTTCGGTGGCAACAAACAATAGGCGCTTTCCTCTCTTTTTACTTTTAGAGAAATAATAGAATTCTTGCCCCACTTTTACGGTAACACCGCTCGAACTGAACGGAGACAGGTTCGGATTCATTACCCCGGGGATGACCAGCGGAATGGATTTAGCCGTATTGTTCTTTAAGGTAAAGGACACGGATTCTTTTTGAGTTTCAATGGGCTGAGTAACGATCATTGAAAGTGCGATTAAGAAAGCAAACGTTTTCATAGGAGTATATATTTAATGTCAAAACAACGAGAAAATCACATGACGACTTCATAATGAGAAGTTAAAGGCCCTAAATATTTTACTGGAAGGCCCAGCTTTAGGCGACATATGTTCAAAGACCGATCTGAACGCACTTCTGTTGAAGCCCAGTCCGATTCCGTATCTTTGCCCTATGGAAAGCCAAAGGTTAAAGAAAGTAAACAGTGTTCTTCAAAAAGATTTAGGTCAATTGCTTGATGCATTTACCCGCGATCATTTTCGAGGTACTTTGATGAGCGTAAGCGAGGTGCGGGTCGCTCCCGATTTGAGTTATGCCAAGGTTTTTGTGAGCGTGTTCCCATCCGACCGCCAGGTCGCAGCTATGGAACTCCTCGAAAAAAGCAAGGGACAAATTCGCTACGAATTAGGAACCCGTGTGCGCAATCAGTTGCGCGTTGTGCCCGATTTGGATTTCCGACTCGATCCAACACTCGATAAGCGCGATGAGGTGGATCAATTGCTCAAAGGAAAAGGAGATAACCCCTTCAAGTGAACCTATCTTGGTACATCGCCCGGCGTTACCTGGTTGCTAAAAAGCGATCGAACGCAGTCAATTGGATCACCCGAATTTCGATGCTCGGCGTCGGAGTTTGTACCGCG
>CBFIAJ010000076.1:0-708 GCA_965660515.1 Flavobacteriales bacterium
CACCTCACGGCGAAGCAATGGAATGAAGCTTTGAGTACTGAAAACACGGTGGTCGTAGATATGCGCAATCACTACGAAAGTGAAATTGGGCATTTCGAAGGTGCCATCACGCCGGAGGCGGAGACTTTCAGAGACGAACTACCCGAAGTGCTCGATTTGCTCCAAGGGAAAGAAGATCAAAAAGTACTGCTTTACTGTACCGGCGGAATTCGCTGTGAAAAAGCGAGCGCCTTTTTAAAGCACCACGGATTCAAGGACGTGAACCAATTGCATGGCGGAATTATAGACTATGCGCGACAATTGAAATTTGAAGGGCTACCGAATAAATACCACGGAAAAAACTTTGTTTTTGACGAGCGTTTAGGGGAGCGAATTTCCGATGAAATTATTTCCCATTGTCATCAATGTGGCAAACCATGCGACCACCAGGTCAATTGTGCGAATAAAATGTGCAACTTGTTATTTATTCAATGTGACGAATGCGCCGCAGAATACGATCACTGTTGTTCGGATGATTGCTCCGAAATTGCTGCATTGCCTGAAGAAAAACAGAAAGAAATAAGAAAAGGTCAGAAATCGACGAAGCGCTTTGCGTCGCATCGAAAGTTCGACCAACCGATACCAAAAACTGACTAGATGCCTATTTACCATCAACTCGGAAATATTCCGCACAAACGACACACAACCTTTAAGAAACCCGATGGGGGT
>CBFIAJ010000076.1:885-1706 GCA_965660515.1 Flavobacteriales bacterium
GAAGCGGACTTTCTCGAAAGCCGGAAGTCCGTATTAGTAAACCAAGATTGTCAAATTGTGCTCGCCGCGCCCACAGAATCATTGCGCTCTTATTTCTATAAGAATGCCGATTCGGATGAAATGATTTTCATCCATAAAGGGTCGGGTGTTCTTCGAACACTCGTCGGAAACTTGAAGTTTGGCTACGGTGATTATTTGCTTATCCCTCGCGGGATGATTTATCAAATAGACTTCGATACAAAAGATAATCGCTTGTTCATTGTTGAAAGCCACCGTCCCATGTATACGCCTAAGCGATACCGGAATTGGTTTGGCCAACTATTAGAACACAGCCCGTTCTGCGAGCGCGACATTCGCCGCCCAGAAAACTTAGAAACGCACCGCGAAAAAGGGGCGTTTGTGGTAAAAGTGAAAAAACAAAATCATTTACACGAGCTAACCTATGCTTCGCACCCATTCGACGTAATTGGATGGGATGGGTATAACTACCCTTATGCGTTTAGCATTCACGATTTCGAGCCCATTACCGGGCGCGTTCATCAACCGCCGCCCGTGCACCAAACCTTTGAATCAGATGCTTTTGTGGTATGCAGTTTTGTCCCGCGCTTATACGATTATCATCCAGAATCTATACCCGCGCCCTACAACCACAGTAACATTGATAGCGATGAGGTCCTTTATTATGTAGATGGCGACTTCATGAGCAGAAACAATATCGATCAGGGGTACATTAGCTTGCACCCGGCCGGAATACCGCACGGACCGCACCCGGGCGCTTACGAACGCAGTATTGGTCAAACCGAAACCGAAGAACTCGCGGT
>CBFIAJ010000076.1:1932-2374 GCA_965660515.1 Flavobacteriales bacterium
CGTAGGAAATGCCAAGCAGGCAGCCCACTATTACCAGCATGCCTTTGGCTTTCAGCCACTCGCTTACGGCGGTCTCGAAACCGGATTGAAAGACCGAGCGAGCTACGTGCTTGCCCAAGATAAAATCCGCTTGGTTCTTACTACTCCGTTAATGAAAGGGGGGGCAATTAATGAGCACTTGAGTAAACACGGAGACGGTGTAAAGGTGGTTGCCCTATGGGTTGACGACGCTACTAAGTCGCACAATGAAACAGTAAAGCGCGGAGCTAAATCCTTTATGGAGCCGGAAGTAACGGAAGACAGAAACGGGAAAGTCGTGCGTTCTGGAATTCACACCTATGGTGAAACCGTTCATATTTTTGTGGAGCGCGGCGAATACGACGGGATCTTCTTACCTGGATACGAAAAATGGGAACCCGACTATGTGGCTCCTTCTACAGGC
>CBFIAJ010000076.1:2485-4516 GCA_965660515.1 Flavobacteriales bacterium
AAAGACATTTCTACCGAGTATACCGCCTTAATGAGCAAGGTGATGACGAACGGAAATGGCCGCATTAAATTCCCAATTAACGAACCGGCTGAAGGAAAGAAAAAGTCGCAGGTGGAAGAATACCTGGATTTTTACAACGGTGCGGGAGTACAGCACATTGCTGTGGCCACGGACAATATTATTGAAACGGTTACTGCTTTGACCGAGCGTGGAGTTGAGTTTCTTCGCGTGCCCGCTAGCTATTATGAAACGGTGCTGGACCGCGTAGGTGAAATCGATGAAGATCTGCAGCCACTGGCTGATTTAGGAATTCTGATTGATCGAGATGACGAAGGCTATTTGCTTCAGATTTTCACGAAGCCGGTGAGCGACCGACCTACCTTGTTCTTCGAGATTATTCAAAGAAAAGGCGCCAAAAGCTTCGGAAAAGGAAACTTTAAGGCATTGTTTGAAGCGATTGAAAGAGAGCAAGAAGTACGCGGAACGCTTTAGAAGTTGCAGAAGTATTAGCTGTGGCTCCGCAGATGCGGAATTAGAAGTTCTAGTAGTGGCTTGCTGCGCAATAAGGGTTATTGGAAATTTATTCTGCTACGGTTTAAAACCAATGCTTTTTCGAGGACTGTTTTTCTGACTGACAAACTGTTTCAGATAATTAAAGATGAGGTCTATTCTTTTGTCTTGGGTACCCATTTTTTGGTTTAGCCGATCGATTTCTTTGAGTAGGTCCTCGTGCGTTAAATGAAGCGCGCGCATTTTCGTAAATACGCGTATAATTTGAATATGGACCGCTATGGCGACGCGACTTTTTAGGACGCTAGACAACATGGCCACGCCTTCTTCAGTAAAAGCATAGGGAAGCGTACGTCGCTTATTGAAAGTTGCGGTCGCATTTTGCGACCGCAAGTATTTCCACTGGTTTTCCGACAACTGAAACATAAAGTCGGAGGGGAACCGCTCTTTGTTTCTTTTGACTTGCTCATTGAGCCTTTTCGTTTCAACTTGATATAACTCGGCCAGATCAAAATCGAACATAATATTCTTTCCTCCAATCGAGTGAATTTTACGGAAAAGGATCTCCTCTGGGACGTTTAGTTCGTCGTTCATGCGTATTACTTATATCCGCTCCAAGAATACTTAACCATCCGATTCTAATCAAGAACTACAGCGACAGAAATAGTCTGATGTCATGTACTTTATAGCACGACACTCAGAAGCGGTGTAAACGGGAGTCAAAAGGTTCTCATGGATGATTAAATTCAATTAACTCCTATGGGCTTTTTCAACGAAGCAGGTCTCTAATTGAACCATACGGGGCCCAAAGGCACAACCCATTGTCCAGCGGGAACTACTTCTCGATTTTTCCGTTAATTCGCTTTACCAAACCCTACAGAATGAAAAAGCTAGCACTTGTTTTGAGCGCTCTGGCAGTTATTGTCGCGTGCAATAAACCGAGCGAAGAAGAAAAAGAAGCGACAAAAGTCTCTTTATCCATAAAAGAAAGAATTGAACGAGACTATTATAAGCGGGAATTCATGATTCCCATGCGCGATGGCGTTTCCCTATATACCTGTGCTTATTTGCCAAAAGACAGCTCACGCACTTACCCCTTATTAATGCAACGAACGCCTTATAGCTGTGCGCCTTACGGCGCGACAGAAATGGGCGAGCGCATTCGCAATCCCTACTTACTGGAGGATGGATATATTTTCGTTTTTCAAGATGTGCGGGGAAGGTATGCGTCGGAAGGCGACTTTGATAATATGCGGCCCTTTTTGACAGATACAACAACGGGTGGGATTGATGAAAGTACGGATACCTACGATACCGTAGATTGGCTGCTAAAGAAGCTCGCGTACGATAATGGTAATGTAGGAGTTTATGGCATTAGTTACCCTGGGTTTTATGCTGCTGCCGCGAGTATCCGGCCTCATCCGGCCGTGAAGGCCGTGAGCCCGCAAGCCCCTGTAACCTTTATGGTTCGGGGGCTTTCCGCATATAAAGAGCACCTTATTCCGCCCTTGTTTTCTTTGT
>CBFIAJ010000077.1:0-4090 GCA_965660515.1 Flavobacteriales bacterium
AGAAGCGAATTGATTTTTTGGTTCCTTTTTGATCAAGCAAAAAGGAAGAAAAGAAGCCTCCCCCAACCCCCTCCAAAGGGGGACGTGTTTTTCCTCCCCCAACCCCCTCCAAAGGGGGACAGATTTGTCCTTTCTCAATCCTCCAAAGGGGGACGTTTTTATTCCTTGGCAACCCCCTCCAAAGGGGGACGTTATCTGAATTCTGCCAACTTCCCAAAATAGAACTACAACCACTGCAAAAACAACCACTAGCACCTAAACCTCTTTTCGTACTTTAGCACAAAACCAATAACCCGCATGAACCTAGAGCACCTTCTAACATTATCGATTGAGGCATCCATTGCTGCCGGACATGAAATATTAGATGTTTATGGCACCGAATTTTCCGTGGATATTAAGTCCGATTCGAGTCCTTTGACGCAGGCCGATCGGAAAGCCCACACCAAAATAATGGAGTACCTGCGCGATACGGATTATCCTGTATTGAGTGAAGAAGGAGATGTTGCCGATTTCAGTAAGCGGAAAGATTGGCACACGTTCTGGTTGGTTGATCCGCTCGATGGTACCAAGGAATTCGTTAAGCGAAATGGTGAATTCACTGTGAATATTGCACTCATTGAAAACGGAACGCCAATCATGGGAGTAATATATGTTCCCGTGACGGATACTTTGTACGCAGCGGCAAAAGGAATTGGCGCCTATAAGGCGGAGAATGGCCATGCGATTCATTCAATAACTGCCCTCCAGAAAAACGGCAGCGCCATTCCTCATCCGCCCGCGGAGGGCGCGAAATTTACAGTTGTAGGAAGCCGGAGTCACATGTCGGCTGAAACCGAAAGCTTTATGGTGGAGTTGGAAAAAGAGCACGGCGAAATAGAAGTGTTGAGTCGGGGAAGCTCTTTAAAACTGTGTATGGTTGCGGAAGGATCTGCCCAGGTATATCCTCGTTTTGCCCCGACCATGGAATGGGACACCGGTGCGGGTCAGGCCATTGCCGCCATCAGCGGCTGCGAAGTAGTTCGTCACGATACGGGAGCTCCTTTGACCTATAACAAAGAAAACTTATTGAACCCATGGTTTATCGTTCGCCGGAAATAGTATGATTCCGGCCGAGTACCATAGAATTGTCATTGGAGTTACCTTGTTGGCCTTGGTGATTTCCTTGTTTCGCAGAGGCAATAGAGCGGGCTTGTCATTCTTTATTGCGGCGATGGTATTGGTGGTCACCGGCGTTATTACCACGGATGATTTTTTACGCGGGTTCGGCAACCGGCAAATCGCTATCATATTTGTACTCATCTTTATTTCGGGTGCACTGCGCGATCATTTCAATTTATTGAAATTGTTAGACCGACCTTTCCGATCTGTGAAGACAAGCCAGGGAATGCTGCTCCGGATGACGGGCATTGTCGCCTTTTTTTCGAGCTTATTGAACAACACGCCCGTAGTAGCGCTCATGATTCCATACGTAACGGATTGGAGTAAGCGCAATGGCGTGAACCCTTCCAAACTGCTGATTCCACTGAGCTACGCGGCTATTCTAGGCGGTATGATTACCCTTATCGGTACTTCGACAAACTTGGTTTTGAACGGATTTTTAGAACAAAATGGAGCTCCTTTGTTTGGCTTTTTCGACTTCGTAATTCCCGGTTTACTCGTAACGGTTTTTGGTATTGGGTTCCTTTATTTTTTCGGACAAAGGTTATTGCCTGATCGGCAAGATGTGATGGATCAGCTTACCGATCCATCGCGCGAATATGTGGTTGAAACGCGGGTCAGTGCGGGCTCGACTTTAATAGGAAAATCAGTTCAAGAGGCGAATCTGCGAAACTTAGAAGGCGTATTTTTAATTGAAGTGGTACGCGATGGACGTGTGATTACCCCCGTTTCTCCGGAAGAAATTATGGAAGAAGGAGATGCGCTGTTGTTCGTTGGAGACACTTCTACCATAATGATGCTTGTGAACGCCCAAAATGGTTTGGAACTCTCAAAGCATACGGAGTTTGATCCGGCCGAAGGCCGAAAAATTATTGAAGCGGTAGTGCCTGCTAATTCTTCGCTGATTGGGTTTACGGTAAAACACGTGAACTTTCGGGAACGGTATCAGGCTGGAATTTTAGCCATCCATCGAAACGGGGAACGAGTAAGTGGTAAAATTGGCGAAATCACGCTGTTGGCGGGAGATTTGCTTCTTTTAAGCACGGGGAAAAGTTTTTCAAACAATCAATTTCGTTACAATAATCTGTACATCGTTAATCAGGTAAAAAGCCCCATTACGAAAGCAACACCGCCCAAGCGCGTATTTTTCGGGGTCGTTTTAGCTGTTGCCATTGCCGGGTTTGCGGGTTATGTATCGCTCTTTATGGCCTCTTTAATATTGTTGGCGGCCTTACTCGTACTGGGTTTTGTGAATGTCGATGGCATGAAAAAGGAGATGGATGTCAAGTTATTATTGATTTTGGTTTCTGCCTTGGCTATTGGTCAGGCCATAATTCAAAGTGGAACGGCCGAATGGATGGCTGCTGGTTTCAATACTGCGTTTAGTGGTGGTGGACCCATTGCGATTTCGTTGGCACTGTTTGCGCTCACCCTATTTTTAACTAGCTTTATTACGAATGCAGCGGCTATCTCGATTGTGTTTCCGTTGGCGTATGCCTTGGGGAGCGATATGGGAGCAAATGCGGAAGGATTTTATTTAACAATTGCCTTCGCAGCATCTTGTGCTTTCTTGACTCCTGTGGGTTATCAAACCAATTTAATGGTTTTGGGTCCAGGCGGTTATCGAATGAAGGATTTTGCTCGAATAGGTGTTCCAATGACCCTTTTGTATGCGCTCATTTCTCTTACCTTTGTCTGGATAAAATACGGCTGGATATGAGCGATAAGCTCCACATAATTCCTCACAATCATCAAATTGGGAAGCAAGAAAGAAGTGCTTCCTTGAAGCAGAATCCCTGTGTGGTTTGGTTCACTGGACTATCGGGTTCGGGTAAATCTACCGTGGCTAATAGAGTAGAGCAGGAGCTCGTTTCACGAGGCTTTCATACCTATTTGCTCGATGGAGATAATGTTCGGAGCGGACTCAACAGCGATCTGGATTTTTCAGAAGTAGGGCGTGTTGAAAATATTCGCCGTTTGGGTGAGTTGAGTAAGCTCATGGTGGATGCCGGACTCATCGTTTTGACAGCGTTTATTTCGCCCTTTCGGGCCGATAGGGCCTCAGTAAGAGCCAAATTAGCGGAGGGGGAAATGGTAGAAGTTCATGTCGATTGCCCACTAGAAGTAGCCGAAAGTCGTGATGTGAAAGGCTTGTACGCGAAAGCACGGGCCGGAGAAATTAAAAATTTCACGGGTATTGATTCGCCCTTTGAAATTCCCGAGAATCCGGAAATCACGATCAATACGGATCGCGATTCTTTAAATCAAAATGTACAGCAAGTGCTGGATTATATACTTCCTAAAATTACCTTGAAGGATGCATAGTTATTATTTGAAACATCTGCGTGAATTAGAAGCAGAATCTATTTTTGTGATTCGTGAGATTTACGCTCAGTTTAACAATCCTTGCCTTCTTTTTTCGGGGGGTAAAGACAGTATTATTCTGACGCATTTGGCGAAGAAGGCTTTTTGGCCAGCCAAAATTCCTTTTCCCTTAGTGCATATCGATACCGGGCATAATTTCCCAGAAACCATTGAGTTTCGCGATGAATTGGTGAAGAAATTAGGCGCTCAATTGGTTGTTGGTTCGGTACAAAAGGCCATAGACGAAGGAAAAGCATCGGAGGAAAAAGGAGCCGATGCCAGTCGAAATACGGCTCAAATTCCGGCCCTGCTCGAGGCTATTGAATCGAATAAGTTCGATGCCGCCATGGGTGGCGCCCGACGCGATGAGGAGAAAGCAAGAGCGAAGGAACGTTTCTTTAGCCACCGCGATGAATTTGGACAATGGGATCCAAAAAATCAACGCCCTGAACTTTGGAATTTGTTCAATGGGAAGAAGAGCTACGGAGAGCATTTCCGTGTTTTCCCCATTAGTAATTGGACGGAGATGGATGTTTGGCAGTACATCATGTTAGAGGAAATTGAAATT
>CBFIAJ010000078.1:0-4076 GCA_965660515.1 Flavobacteriales bacterium
CAAGGTTTTAAAATAGGCGCATGGAAAGGATTTATAGACGGTGCGGCCTTTTGGATGCGCTACGATAATATGATGGAGTTCACTTTTGCTCGGTGGGCCGAAAACAACGACATCAATCAGTTCTTCGGACTCGGGTTTAAAAGTGTAAATATTGGCACTTCCGACATCAAGGGATTCGAAATTAGTTCAGCAATGGAATATAGCATCGGAAAACACCGATGGCAATTAATGGGCGGTTACACCTTTATGAATCCTACCATTGCTAACCCGGACGAAGTATTCACCACGGCAATTCCTATTGGAACGCTCTGGCCCGATTCCCTTACCTACGCAAACACAAGCTCCGATCCGTCGGGAATACTGAAATACCGATATCAACATTTGCTGAAATTCGACTTGCAGTACAACTATCAAAAATGGTCGGCAGGGGCATCGATCCGTCACAATGATTTCATGCAAAACGTAGATCTCATTTTCGTATCGGATTTATTCAATTCACAAGTACCGGGAATCGCCGATAGTCGGGATCGTCTAAACCGAGGGGATGTTGTGTGGGATTATAGAGTGGGCTATTCGCTAAACCCCAATTTCCAAATTCGCTTTCTGGTGCAAAATGCCTTTAATCGTGAAATTCTAGTACGGCCCGCAAAACTAGGTCCGCCCGCTCAATTTACCCTTCAAATTCAAACCCGGTTCTAATGAGGGTATTGAAGAAAGGGGTGAAATGGATCGTTATTATTCTCGCTACTCTTACCGTTCTTCTATTACTCTTTGCGGAGGGAATAGATCGCTATTGGGGAAGTGAAAGAGGTGCTCTACATTTATATAGCGACGTACAGCAACCGAAAAACGTTAAGAGGACCCGCGGCGGAATTCGATATATCGAGATTGGAAATCCAACCAAGCCCGCTCTACTTTTTATTCATGGCGCCCCAGGAAGTCTTTTCGATGGTTTAGCCCTTGCCAAGGTAGACTCGATATATGAAGACTTTCGACTTTTAATTATTGACCGGCCCGGATACGGCGGAACGCGACCACATAAACCTCTACTCTCTATTTGGCAGCAAGCCATTCGCTGTTCTGAAGTACTGGAACCCGAAACGACTAAAGCATTGGTCGTTGGGCACAGTTACGGCGCTCCCATTGGCGTGATCATGGGAGCACTATATCCGGATAAGGTTGACCGAGTGGTTTCGCTTTCGGGTCAATTCGACCCCGAAAATGAAATTGTATTCCCCATTTCCTATTGGATAAAACCTCCTCTGTTTAAGTGGATTCTTCCCAGAATGATTTGGACTTCGAATGAAGAAAAAATGAATCATGCAAAAGCCCAAAAGGACGCACTGAACTTGTATCCATTGATGCAGCCCGAAGTACTTGTAGTGCACGGCGATCAAGACAATCTTGTTCCCTATAGCAACCCTGCATTCATTATGAGACGCTTACCGGAAAGCGCAAAATTGTGGACACTTCCAGGAAAAGATCACCCGATTCACATAACGGATATCGACTTAGTTATTGAATCGATTTATAAACAGTAAGAGTCAACTTGGTCGATTCTCTTCGGTTTTTCGTTACTTTCTCATCTTAAACCGAATACTATGAAGAGAATTCTACTACTCTACTCTTTCTTTTTTACCCTTTTTGGACATGCTCAAACAGGCATTCAATGCGATGGCATTGACGATTATATTGTTGTTCCGAGTGCCTCCAATCAGATCGTAAGTCAAGACTTAAGTATGGCGTTTTGGGTACGCCCCTCCAATGCCAATCCCGGTTTCCCAAATTTTGACGGATTCGCCGGGTTCAGAAATAATTCCAACGCCGATTTCTACATGCTCCAGTTAAGCGCTTCGAATGTAGAGTGCCGTTTTCGAGGAAGTAATGGATTGAATTATGATTATGTTTTTACCGGATTGGTTCTAAACGCTTGGAATCATTTTGTCATGACCCACGATGGGTCTACTTTAACTGTTTATCATAATGGGATACTCGCCGGATCTGTACCTGCTCCTTCAACGATTACTACCAGCGGCGTGAACTTCACCATAGGAAGAACGGATTTTCAAACGACTCCCTTCTATACGACCGGGGCTTTTGACGATGTTGCCCTTTGGAATCGCTCCATCACAGCGGCAGAAGTTGCCACACTCTATTCCTCATGCAGTATCGACCTCAACTCGCTCAACTTAGTTTTGTGTTATCAATTCAACGAAGGTGTTGCCGGAGCGAACAACTCATCCATTACCCAGGCTATTGACAGTCAAGGAAACCTGAATGGTACGTATACCGGTTTTGCCATGACCGGAACGAGTTCAAACTTCATAACACGCTCTGAGAGCGTATCGGATTCCAGTACAGTCACCGAATGTTTCAGTTACACTACTCCCGGAGGTCAAACCTACACGCAATCCGGAATTTACGTTGATAGTTTGCAAACGTCTACAGGTTGTGACAGTGTGATTACGCTTGATTTGACTATTAAGACGGTGGATACAACGATCAGCCAAAACGGAACAACTTTAACTGCAAATCAGGCCGGAGGCCTATTGTATCAGTGGATTAATTGCGGAGGCGGATCCGTGATCAGTACAGGGCAGACATACGGAGCTACGCAAAATGGCGATTATGCCTGCATTGTTACCTACGACGGTTGTCAAGATACGAGTGAATGCGTAACCGTTCAGGGAATAGGGCTTCAAGGTACCAGCTCACCAGATTGGAAAATATATCCGAACCCTACCCGCAACCGGTTTATTCTTGAATCGAACAGAAAGGAAGAATTGAACATAAAAATTTATGATGCCGTGGGTCGATGCACCCATCAAATGAATCACGTTTTCTTCGAAGAGCGATTAAGTGTTGATATTAGCGGCCTCCCGGCCGGATGGTACACAGTGAAAATTCAGTCGGAACATGATGAAACGATACAAAAACTCCTTGTAGACTAACGCTCACTCGTTTTTGGTGGAATAAAAGAACGTTTCAAACCGGTAGAACTGCTTCCGTTTAGGCTTTTTCGCAATGGTGTTTCTCCGCGAGTTAAACCATTGAGAATCCCTTTATCAAAAGCATCCCAAAGAGGCATTTTTACGACTCCATCTACCGAAATGAGTCCAAAATGATTCTCACTTCCTCCCGAATTGTCGCCACCTTTCCAAGGCTCGTCAAAGGCTTCAAAATAAAAGCAAGCCATGTTCTGAGATTGAAGATGGGCGCGGATCTCTTGATAATAAATCATTTGCTTGAACTCGTCAGCAGCTCCAGACCCTGCTCCACCATATAGAAGATTATCTTCTGACGCCCAACCCGTTTCTCCTACGTGGATGGGCTTGTCAATTCCCAAACGGAGCATATAATCCCTGACGGATTCAATTTGAGTTTGTACGCGACGAACCCCTCGATCCATAGACGATCGAATTTGATCTTCTTTCGTCCACGGTTCTTCTTCCGCGGGTATCCACCACCATTCCGGATTGTAATGTGAATCGTGAAAGGGGTAGGAGTGCACGCTCAAGTAATCTACGGCATCAATTAATGAATCCAACGAAGGCAAATGGTAGGAATTATCTTCTCCACCCCAAGAGGCGAAATTATCCGAAGTAGTGATCCATAAATCAGCCGGCAGCTCTCCCTTAGATTTCATTTTTTGAAGTCTCAGAACCTCCTTAAGAATAATTCTAGGGTGCACGTAATAGTCTGCCGCCCAATGCACCATCGATTCATTACCCACGGCAATGATCTTTACGATATCGGGAAATTGATTGGCAAGTTCAATGGATTTTAAAATTTCAGCCTCGTTCTCTTTTATATCGGGCCTGTCGTGAATCGGCTCTGAAGTTCGAGCTCCTTCGCACTGCATCCAAGCGCCGAGCATTACATACATCTCAAAATTTTCGTCGGCCCTCTTCATTTCATGAATGGCTTGAAGAAGCCTTGGAGTGTGCTCATACAAGCGAGCATGATAAGTTCTTAATACCCGAAAACCGAGGGCATTCAGAATCTTCAAGTCCTCTTTGATCTCATCGACACTAGGAGCCACGGAGCGGTCTTGGTTTCGATACCCTCCATAGGCT
>CBFIAJ010000079.1:0-4025 GCA_965660515.1 Flavobacteriales bacterium
GGCCATGCCGCAAAGGTACGAGATTAACCGCGTTTCGTAGCTTTGCGGCATGAAGTACTATTCGGCCGATTGGCTTTTTACTGGAACAGGTTCGCCCTTATCGGGCGGATGCTTGGCTATCGAAGAGGATGGCCAAATCGCCGGAGTGTATGCTTCAGAAGCAGATAAGCCTGACGATGGTGCGGAAGTCATCCGCCTGAAAGGCGTGCTTACCCCCGGATTCATAAATACACATTGCCACCTAGAGCTCAGTCACTTAAAAGGCAAAATACCCGAAGGGGGAGGGTTACCGGATTTTCTGAATCATGTTTATTCGCTGCGCGATGTGGAACCTGAAATAAGAGAGGCTGCTCAAAAAGAAGCCGAACAGGAAATGATTAACTCCGGTGTTGTGGCCGTAGGGGACATCAGCAATGGCAGTGATACCTTCGCTTTTAAAGCGAAGAGCGCTATCGAGTACCATACCTTTATAGAGGTCTTTAGTTGGGATCCGCAGCGAGCGGTGGCCACGTACGAGCGCGGATGCGACCTCAAAGATGAGTACGATCGCGCTTTTGCTTCGAGTAATAAACCAGCGTTATCGAGTCTTAATCCGCATGCGCCGTATACCGTGTCCGAAAAACTTTTTCAAGAATTGAATCGAGGTGAGTATTGCGATGGCATGCCGATGACCATGCATCATCAAGAAACTCCGGGAGAAAATGAGTTGTTTGAAACGGCGACCGGACCCATGGCGGAATTCCTTTCAAGGCTGCGTGGTCGCAATGATACTTTTCGGGCACACGACGCCAATAGTAATCAGTTTACGATTCCTTTATTGCCGAAGTGCCAGAACATGTTACTGGTTCATAATACAATGAGTACACGTGCCGATTTGGAGCGAGCCCAAGCCTATTCTTCGCGTTTTTTCTATGCCACCTGCCCTCGGGCCAATTGGTATATTGAACGCCGATTGCCCGATTACGATTTATGGCGTGAAATGGATTTGCGTATTTGTATTGGCACCGATTCTTTGAGTAGTAATTGGGATTTGAATTTCTGGAATGAACTCACCTTTTTAAACGACCACTACCCGGGCCTTCCTTTTGAAGAACTGCTTCAATGGGCTACGTATAATGGAGCCGAGGCTTTGGAAATGAAACATTTGGGTCGTATTGAAAAAGGAGCAAAACCAGGGCTCCTGCATTTGGAGACGGACGGAGCATTTGAGCTAAATGCCGTAACAGCACTGAACCGGTTGGATTAAAACTGGGACCCACCATTGAAATGGTGGGCTATGTCTGGAAGCCAAGCCCATGAATTCATTCGTGGGTGGAAGGAGGGAAGACTAATTCCCTTTTTCCGCAATCAGGTATTCGGCCAACTTCAAGTCTTGTGGGGTCGTGATTTTAATATTGGTCGGATGACCATCTACTAGATTGATTTTATATCCGGCCGCTTCAAAAACACTCGCGTCATCTGTGAAGTCTTCCCGGAAACCTTCGTCGTAGCAAGGCAGAAGTAAATTCACCCGAAAGCACTGAGGTGTTTGTACCGATCGGTAGGCGCCGCGCAGCACACTTTCGTTCCCTTCTAGAGTGATCTTCCGGAGCGAGTCCGTTACCGGCACAGCGGGAACGGCCGATTTATTCTTTTCCGCTCCTTCAAAACAGGCGGCCAAGGTTTCAGCATTTACTAAAGGGCGTACCCCGTCGTGAATGGCAACCACCTTTGAAGTCGTAATTAAATCGAGCCCATTTTTGACGGAATGAAACCGGGTTTTGCCTCCCGCCGTGAGGCGGTGGGGAATAGAAAAAGAATGCTGCCGGCAGAGATCAGACCAGTGGTCTAATTGATCTGCAGGCAACACTAATACGAGGTCAATTGCTGAATCGAAAGAATGGAAGGCGGCCAGCGTATGCATTAAAATCGGTTTCCCGTGAAGCAATAGAAACTGCTTCGGGATGCTCGTTTTCATGCGGGTGCCCGAACCTCCGGCAACGATTACAGCGGAACGACTCATTAAATAATCAACATCGCGTCGCCGTACGTGTAAAAGCGATACTCTTCTTTAACCGCTTCGTTGTAGGCCTCTTTCAATAGGTCAAAACCGGCAAAAGCGGCGGTCATCATCATCAGCGTTGACTTTGGCGTATGTAAGTTCGTGATCATGCTGTTGGCGATACTGAAATCGTACGGCGGGAAAATGAACTTGTTCGTCCAACCGGCATAGGTGTTCAAATGACCATCTGTGCTCACCGAGCTTTCAATGGCACGCATGGCAGTGGTTCCTACCGCGCAAATACGACGCTTTTCGTCGATACCTTGATTCACAATTTTGATACAATCTTCTGGAACTTCAATTTGCTCCGAATCCATTTTGTGCTTGCTCAAATCTTCTACCTCTACTGGGCGGAAGGTACCGAGACCAACGTGAAGGGTGAGCTCAGGAAACTTAATTCCTTTAATCTCTAAACGCTTCATCAGTTGCTTACTAAAATGGAGTCCGGCTGTTGGTGCCGCTACAGCTCCTTCTTTCTTTGCGAAAATCGTTTGATAGCGATCCGCATCTTCTTCATCTGGTTCGCGATTGATGTATTTGGGCAAAGGCGTTTGGCCTAATTCGTACAACTTGCTGCGAAACTCTTCATAGCTCCCGTCGAAAAGAAAACGAAGGGTACGCCCGCGTGAAGTGGTATTGTCAATTACTTCAGCCACCAAGCTGTCGTCTTCACCAAAGTATAGTTTATTTCCGATTCTTATTTTACGTGCCGGATCAACCAATACATCCCATAGGCGGCTTTCTTGATTTAATTCGCGCAATAAGAATACTTCAATTCTAGCACCGGTCTTTTCCTTGTTCCCGTACATACGAGCGGGAAAAACCTTCGTGTTGTTCAAGATCATTACATCGCCATCGTCAAAATAGTCGATTACATCTTTGAACATCTTGTGCTCAAACGTTCCTTTCTCGCGGTTCACGATCATCAAACGCGCTTCATCGCGTTCAGGTGCTGGTCGGTTGGCAAGTAATTTTTCGGGAAGTTCGAAATTGAAGTGTGAGAGCTTCATCTTCATAGCTTACGGGCTTTAAAGAGTTTATAAAAAAAGAGCACAAATATACAGTCGGCGAATAGGCGTTGTCAAGTAAATGAGCATATATTAATTTTTACCCGCGTCAACCGCGGGATGTAGGGTGGCGTTTTTTCTTGAAAACCGACCCTATTAAAATTTCAATTTGTTTTGAAAACTAATTAACTTCCGCAATGGTTACCTCAAAGTAAAAGACTCAATTTTTAATTATGGCCGGAATTAACTTGGAGCACGAATTACAGAAAGAAAGAGCGAAAAGGCTCAAGCACGCAGAAGAAGAAACGCTGCAAGCCTTTAAACGAGTTTTGCAAAAAGACGATGAATTGGATTGGGCGATTATGGATCGCCTGTTTGGGGAGGATCAGAATCCAATGACTTCGTTCGAGCTATCCAATATGGATGCAAGTAAGGTCTATTCCCTCGCCGAAATCAAAACGATTTGCGTTCGCTATCGACTGCGTTTTCTCGATTCGAAGTATTTCAAAGGTGAAATACCCCCGGAGGCAATGTCGGCCATAAAAACGCTGCAAAAAGAAAATCAAGTTGAGTTAGAAGGATTCAAGATTGTGGCTCCGGCCGAGCTATTTAATTTAAAAGAACGCGACAAAGACCCCATGCTTTTTGTCCCCATCGGAAATCAAAACTACTACCTTGTTCACCGCTGGGGCGGCGACTTAAACCCTTGGCGGAGAATTCTAAGCTGGCCGTTGCAGACGTTCCCGAATATGGTGAAAACGGTTTTTGGCGCAGCAATTTTGGGAGCGCTTTCCGTGCCACACAACGTAATGGTTCCAGATCCAAGTATGGCTTCATGGCCCATTCGCGGTATTCTGTTCTTTTGGTTGCTCATCGCCCTGTGTGGAATGACCACACTATATGTTCTCGGGACAGGAAAGAACTTCAACGATGCGGAGTGGAACTCGAGGTATCGAGTGTAAGAAGTTTTAGTTGTT
>CBFIAJ010000080.1:0-4014 GCA_965660515.1 Flavobacteriales bacterium
AAAGTAGCCAAGAAGATGTGCGAAATTAGAATGAAGAAATAAACGGATCGCAAAAGTCCTTCTCCGCCAAAAGGAGTGGGCGGCGTATTCACTTTACTCAGAACGTAACTCACTAAAAACACACTGCTCAATGCGAAGGCTGTGAGCATCACATTTCGGTGCGCGAGTTGCTTTCCCGACTTCACTAAGTATAAGGCCAAAACTAATAGAATCGAAACGGTACCGTTAATGGTCGCGTGAAATAGTGGAAAATTAGCATCGATATCCACTAAATCGAGCGGGTAATAAATAAGTACAGCTACCACCAAAGGGATAACCACAGATAAAATGATGATGGTGGGGATCCAAATTTTGTCGTTTAGTTTCATTGTTGGTTGGTTGTTAGTTGTTGGTTGTTAGTTGTTGGTTTGGCTTTTCTTTTATTCAAAAGGGTGATTTCCTCCCCCAACCCCCTCCAAAGGGGGACAAGCTGACTGGTTCCTTCCCCAGCCCTCCCGCATTTGCAGCCTATTCCGCATAATGCGGAAGGACAGGCTCTGGGAAAAGGGGACGAGTATTTGAAGCCTCCCACAGCCCGCTCGGAGAGGGCGAGTTTGGTTCCTTCCCCAGCCCCCTCCAAAGGGGGACGAGTTTTTCTAATACTTCCTCAATCCCCACGAATAAATTCATGGGCTAAGACTTAATTATTAATTCAGAATTAAAAATTAAAAACTCTGAACTCCCTATTCCTCCATTCGTTTTTTCTCGGCCCGTTTAGTTTCCAAACGATACTCGGCTAATAACACTTTTATGTCGTCAATAAGTTCATTCACTTCAAAGTCAGAAGTTCCGTCGTACACAGCGCGCACGTTTCCATTTTTATCGAATCCGGAGCGGATGTGTCCATCTTTATCAACGAGCACTAGGTATTCACTGTGTAAGAATCCGCCCGGGGCGAGGGCGTCGGGCATGGCATTCACGAAATACCCTTCCATAGCCAGGGTATATATATCCTGTGTTTCGCCCGTTAGGAAGGTCCAGTAGTCCCAATTCACACCGATATCATTTCCGTAGGCCTTGAGCACTTCAGAGGTATCGTGCTCGGGATCTACCGTGAAGCTAATGAGTCCGAAATCGTCGTACGATCCAAATCGATCTTGCAATCGAAGCATACTTTGCTGCATGGCCGGGCAAATGGTCGGACAAGAGGTGAAAAAGAAATTCGCCACATAAATACGGTCGCTGTATTCCGATGAGCTAAACACCTCTCCATCTTCATCGAGCAGCTCAAATTCGGGCACGGCGTGATATATGGTATCAATAACGGTGCGCTTTCCGATTTGGACTTCTTCGGTGCCCAATCGAGGACCGATGTATTGAAGATGTACGAAGTTATGGCGCCCAGTGGTGAGCATCAGGTACAAAACGGAAGGAAGGACCAAAATGGCCAAGAGGATGACTCCCTTCTTCAGTATTTTAGGATTCATGAGGTTCTTTTAGCTGATCATATTGTAGAGGTAGCCCCCTTCAACTAAAAGTATAAACAACAAATACGGGATAAGGATCAAAACAGGCAATGCAATCGACCATTTCATGTTACCGCGTTCGTATTTAAAGTGCATGAAGTACATCACAATGTAATACGCTTTCACGAGTGTAAGGATGATGAACGTCCAGTTTAAGATACTCGTTCCTAAAAATTGCGGATTCACCAAGACTGCTGGCTTGATGATACCCAAGGCAACTTCTACGGTCGTAACTACCAATAGTAGGAAGAATACTAACCATATACCGCGTACTGAAATTCCGTTGTGCTCAGACATGTGCTAAAACTTTTGGCATTGGCTTTCGGCTAACAAATTCGTTTAGCTTTTCGGCCTTCGGCCCGATTATACCAGATAAAAGAATGTAAATACAAATACCCACACTAAATCTACAAAGTGCCAGTACAAACCAACTTTTTCGACCATCTCATAATGACCTCTACGCTGGTAGGTCCCGGCCAAGATATTGATGAAAACAATAACGTTCAACATTACTCCAGAGAAAACGTGGAACCCGTGGAATCCTGTAATGAAGAAGAAGAAATTTGCGAATAACGGCTGACCGTATTCGTTGCGGGTCATGTTCGCTCCTTGTACTACCATAGCTTCGTCGAAATGCTCCAAAGCTTCTTCTTTGGTCATTACCATTCCGTCTTTACCAGGTTGATGAAGTGTATAAGCTCCGCCTTCGAATCCTTCGCGTACTTGCGCTATTTCAAAGTGCTCGTGATGCCCGTGGTCGGCGTGATGATCGGGACCGTGAACTACTGAGCTCAAACTCACATAATCTCCATCGGCATTGTGAATGTGCATGACATCACCGGTGGCTAGTTCAATGGCTCCTTTGTCGCCAATGATAAAGTGGTACCACTCCCAAGCTTGTGAACCCAAGAATATGAATCCTCCAATGATGGTGGCAAACATCCAAACGGCCACTTTATTTTTATTCAGGTGTTCCCCTTCATGTACCGCCAAAACCATGGTCACGGACGACATAATTAGGATAAAGGTCATTAAGGCTACATACAACAATGGTTGATCTCCTTCTACAAAAGGAAAGTGGGTAAAAACATCTTCCGCTACGGGCCACGTTTTGATGAATTTAAAACGCATCAAGCCGTAGGCTGTTAAAAAACCGGAGAATGTGAGGGCATCAGATACGAGGAAGAACCACATCATCAATTTCCCGTAACTCGCTCCGAATGGGCGATTACCGCCGCCCCAAACTTTTTCTTCTAATGCAACCGTTGACATGTATTGGGTCTTATGTTAGGTGGTGCAATAATACGAGTTTCTTGTTAAAGTTGAAAGATGGCGGGAGGGGTTTTAGATATGGTAGTTGTTTTAGTTGTTTCACCAATGTTAGAAGTGAAATAAGTGGCCCCGCTAGCAGCCTTTATTTAAGGTGCAGAAAGGATTGAAAGAGGAAACAGCTTGCCCCCCAGTGGGAGCCTTCATCTCAGGTGCAGATAATTGAGAAAGTGATAATCTGTCCCCCTTTGGAGGGGGAGGAAAAACGCTCTCCATTTGGAAAGCCTTTGTCTCTCGTTTAGAAAGGACTGAAAAGAGCAAGCAGCTTGTCCCCCAACCCCCTCGGAGAGGGGGACAATGTTTCCTCCCCCAGCCCCCTCGGAGAGGGGGACTAGTTGTTTCCCTAAGCCCCCCGCCAGCGGGGGACAAGCGTTAGCTTTAGCCTAAGCTATCTTTTTGTGATCTAGGTTAATTAGCCGATTCAAAAGAAAAACACTTGCCAACACGACCGGACCCAAACCAAAGGATATTCGGAATAGCGTGGCGAATAGCGCGAATACAAGCCACTCCTCCATTCCAATTTTATAGGCTATAAATAGCAAAAAAATACCCCGTATTTGCCGACCTCCGTGGCCCACATGACGTGTAATTCGGCAGTGGCACTGAGTGCTTGATTTAGCTCCCAAATGCCGCCATACGCAACCAGCGCACATCCGATCGAATAGATCGGCCTTCGGAGAAGTAGCGAATCCATAAAAACCATCCTATTAATACAGACCCGTGCATGAGCACGGCGATTCCTTTTTTAACGAGCCCAAACGTTTCAGCATCTTGCGTGAGGAATACTCCGGCCAAGGCACCAATTCGGGCTGCGTTGAATAATTGTAAAACCAGGGCTGAAAGCGGAACAAACCACAGTTTCATTTTCCAAGGCCCCGGGAAGGCCAAAAGGAACGAAATATAAATCCACAAAATTTTGAATCCGTTGCATCCCTCTTTTACCGTTACTCCCGGCCGGTCTTCTACCCAAAGCTGAGGCCCGACGGCACGCTCAGGCACTTTCATTTCAGCGTAATAGCCCAACTTTCGGACAAGCCACGCGGTTTCTTGCGTTAATCCGCGCGTGAGCGGGTCAAATTCTGATTCATCAGATACTTGAGTCGATTGATTGATCCAATAATTATAGAGCGAAGTACCCGTGCCATAGATGGACCCAAAAAGAAGTAAAAAGAGAAAAGTC
>CBFIAJ010000081.1:0-3643 GCA_965660515.1 Flavobacteriales bacterium
ATAAAGCCGATTCACTCGTCCGTTCCGGTTTTGAATATTCGAGTCAACGAAAGGAGCTGCTTTTATTGGCGGCGCGCGTTTGGTACCGGGCTGAATCCTTTGGTCGAACAGTTCATTACCTTGAAGAAGCAGACTCTATTTCTACTTTGAATAGCACTTGGAATGAGATTTATGCCATCTCACTTTCGAGATATGGAATGCTTGAAAGGAGTGTCCAAGTGATGAAGCGGATACCTCCATCCGAGATGGAGGAAAGCAGTGCTTATGTTTTGGGGATGTCCTATTTTCGTTTAAATGAATTCGATTCAGCGGCCGTTTATTTCAAGATGGCCGCGGATTTGAGCATTTCAGACAATATTTCTTTATATCTCGAATATAAAGGGAGAAGTCTTCAAAAAGAAATGGAATTTGACGCCGCCATAGACGCTTTTTCAGACGCTTACTTCTTCCAACCTAACGATCCCGTGTTTACGTATTTAATTGCTCGAAGCTATGACGAAGCTGGAAATAGGGAGCGTGCCTCAGAATATTACAAGAGCTACCTCGAATTGGAATCAGATGAAGCGAGTAGTTACTACGAATACGCACTGGACAGACTGTCCGAATGGAAAAAGCAAGATTTTTTTGAAGGGAAATAAAATGAGGATCATGCTTCGATATTCTCTTTTGACTGTATTGTTTTGCGCTTGTTTTTCTCTTTCTGTTATTGGCCAAGAAGCGGAGGAGAGCACGGAATCTTTGCTCTGGGAAATAAGTAAAGACGGAATGAAAGCTCCTTCTTACCTCTTCGGAACTTTTCATCTCCTCAATAATGGTTTTTTGGAAACGTGGCCCGCAGTTTCACGAGCGTTTTCCACATGTGATGCGCTGATTGTGGAAACGGTTATCGATAGTTCAGAATTGGGTATGGTCATGAACGCCTCGTTGATGGAGGATACTTTATTGACGGATCTATTCGATTCATCACAATACAACTTAATATCGGACGTCTTTGAGGAAACCACCGGAATGTCGCTTTCGCTTTTCAATGACCGAAAGCCCATATTTGTTGGCGTACTTTTGACTTTATTCGAGAATCAGCAGCTCCTATCGAATATGGATCCCTACGAAGGAGTACCTATGGATGTTTATTTTGCAGAGGAAGCTAAGGCCGCAAAGCGTCCCGTTTTTTCCTTAGAATCGATGAAAGAACAAGCGCGTTTATTATATAGTCAAACATCCGTTTCGGTTCAGGCCACTGAATTATTGGTGCTTATCAACGATTATGATGAGGCGAATGATCTTTCTGAGCAATTGCTGAACGCCTATCAATCAAACGACCTGAACGGTCTCGAAGAATTAAATGAACAGGATTACGATCATTGGGGGAATTTAGATCATTTGCTTGAAGATCGAAACGAAAAGTGGTTGATTCGAATTCCCGAAATCCTAGAGCAACAACCAACCTTTATAGCCGCAGGCGCATTACACTTAGTAGGGCCTACGGGCCTCATTTCCGGCCTAAGAGCGGCCGGATATACGGTACGCCCCATCCCCGTAAAATAATTCATCATCGTACTTTTTAACGAAACTTTTCCTTCTAGTTTACGTTAGGGCACAATTGAAAATTAGGCAAGACTAAAAATATAATTACCTTTGCCTTAAATATTTGGATTGCGCTTCTATTGTATCATTCTTTTCTTACTCTTTTCTGCTTCTTCCCTTTTTTCTAATACTTTAAAAGGGGTTGTTCAAGACGAATTCGGCCTTGTTGTTGGAGCAACGGTGTCGTTCGCTGGATTGAATACTGTTACAAATGAAGAAGGTGCGTTCCAATTCTCAAATCTTGATCGAGGTTCCTTTGAGTTGGAAGTCCGATTCATTGGATATCGCACCTACCGCGAGCTTGTTCAGGTTTCAGAGCCTCTTCAGGACGTGAGCATTGAGCTCGTCCCAGATCAATTGGGTTTGTCATCGGTTACTGTAACCGCCGGAAGAAACCCAGTGGAGCGCTACGAGTCAACGGTCATTGTTCGAGCCATTGATGACCGTGTATTTGAACAAACGGCTAGCTTAAGTTTGGCAGAAGGCCTATCCTTTACTCCGGGCCTGAGGCTTGAAAACAATTGTCAGAACTGTGGTTTTACGCAGCTTCGAATGAATGGACTCGAGGGAGCATATTCCCAAATTCTTATCGACAGTAGACCGGTTTTCAGTGCTTTGGCTGGAATCTATGGACTTGAAATGCTACCGCGTCAAATGATTGAGCAAGTCGAGATTATTCGAGGAGGTGGTTCTGCATTATATGGTGGAAACGCTATCGCCGGAACCGTGAATATTATTACAAAAGAACCGGTTCAACCTTCTTTTCAAATCGGGTCGCAAATCGGGGCGATTAATAAAGATGCTATTGACCAAAGCTATTATGCTAATGGGAGTATATTAAGTAACGACTATTCTTCAGGACTCACCTTCTATGGGAATGCGCGCAATCGCGATGAGTGGGATGCGAATGAAGATGGATTATCGGAAATGGTTCGACTCAAGAATTCCGTTTTCGGTATCAATGCTTACCATCGTTTTAACAGTCGGAATAAACTTAAATTTTCTGGAACGATCATCGAAGAATATCGAAGAGGAGGGGGTCAGTTAGATCGTCCGTCTCATCAAAGTGTACTCAGCGAGGAATTGAATCACAATATCTGGAATATTGCGGCTTCTTGGGAGGAATATTCCAAAAACGAACAGTCTAAATGGTCCGTATATACTGCGCTTCAAGGTGTTGACAGAGCTAGTTATTACGGAAGTGGCGGTCGTATTATAGCTCCTGGTGATTCGCTCTCTGAAGAGGATGTACTTGCGTTAAACGCTTATGGAAACTCCAAAGATTTCTCTTCAGTTGTCGGAGCCCAGTGGTTCTTTAGGCCAAAGGGTACAACAACTTTTCCATTAGCAAACTGGTCGTTAATTCTCGGAACGGAATGGCAATTTAACAAAGTAGAGGACCTTCAGCCAGGGTACAATAGAGCCTTGTACCAATCAGTATCGACGGTTGGCTCTTATGGTCAATGGGAATGGAACCCCATTTTACCACTCTCCTTTAGTCTAGGGGGGCGGTTTGATTATGTTCAAGTGAATGGTGAATATGCCTGGCCATCCGGCACGGATGAAAATAATCAATCCCTTCCAGTTTTCGTTCCACGCCTCACGGCGCGATACAGACTTAACCAAGACCTTCATCTTCGAGCCTCTTTCGCAAAAGGGTATCGAGCCCCACAAGCATTTGACGAAGATCTCCATATTGAAACAGTAGGAGGGGAGGCGGTTTTCAGAAGACTAGATCCTAATTTACTCCCCGAGAATTCGAGCAGTTATAACGCTTCGGTTCAATGGGCTCCGTTTAATCAAAGCTATCAATTGAATATCGTTGCTGAAGGATTTTACACTGAATTGAACGATGTTTTTGTTGTGGGAGATTTCGACCCTTTACCGACGGGCGGAGCAATTCAAACGATTAGGAATGGAAGTGGAGCGAAGGTGTATGGAACGAATCTTGAATTGAATGCTACGCTGGGCTCCAATTGGTTAATTCAATTGGGAGCAACCGTACAAAAAGGGAAATATGAAGAGTCTGAAGTTATCTGGGAATCGAACCCAGAAGAAC
>CBFIAJ010000082.1:0-3392 GCA_965660515.1 Flavobacteriales bacterium
TTTCAATAACTGTCAGCCCGCCACGGTTGATTTACCGGAAATTGAATGGCTCGATCTCGCTTTTTACCCTAACCCTGTGACGGATCGTATCTTTTGGAAGGACGCATCGGCCCGGGAGGGCCAGTACGAAATTGTGGGAGCTAATGGGCAGGTGATTCAAAAAGGGGAATTTGACTCCACAAAGGGTATTGATGTTAGCGGCCTCGCGGCCGGATCTTATTGGATCGTTTTAAAAGAAGCGAATAACCGCCAATATACGGGCTCGATCACTGTTCTGTAGACTTAGATTTTCGCATCCGTAGTTTACCTTTTTTGGGCTCAGGTGGCGGAACGGATCCTGAATAAACCACCGGGCAATCAATTACCTTGATGTTTATCAATAGGTTGTTAACTGGACCTAGAAGCGTTTTAACCACCTGTACTTTGCTTTTTTCAGGTGCTTCGAGCGAACCGGTCATTTGCTGACCAATAATGCTGCAGCCCTGGTTGTTAATTACGTCGATGCTCACAGCCAATGTGTCTTTACTTAGATCAATGAATCCGCTTGAAGAAATCCGCGACTCATGAGTAGCGAAGGCGACATCGCTGAGCGCCACTTCTCCTCGTTCAATGCTCAAATCACTTAAGAAATTGGGAACAAAGGTGGTGTCGCCTTTACTAAATAGGGCAAGGGAAGCGTACGCGCCGCCTTTTGTAGCTGCCAACCCGATAGGTCCCGCAATCAATACGGCACCAACATCGACTAGGTTGAAGTTCTGACTACGCTGGAAACGACGAATAAATTTATCGATATCCATATCGGTCAGCACTAGGTCTTCACCCGATAAACGCAGAGTGCCATTTAAATTATTCAGCAGCTCCGCTCTTGAGTCACCTTCCGTTTCCAAATGGGTTTCGAAAGACGCCTTGCCGTAAAATGGAATGGAATCAAGAGTGCTTTCCATGAGGTCTTCAATATCGAACTGCTCAATTAAATAGTCTATTTGGAATGAAGGTGTTTCGGCAAAAGGGCGCATACGAATAGTGCCTCCTGTTGCTTCTTTTCCGAACCACTTTTTTGTTTGAGGAGTGAACCGATACTCTCCGTGATTTACACCGATCGGAATTTCGGTTCTTGGAATCTTCCATTGTTTAAAAGCGAAGTCATTGAACGATAGTTGGCCAGACATGCTCAGTCCATTGAAAAATGAGACTCCTTGTCTCAATTGAAAACTCAAAGAATCGCTCAGGATGTGCGCAGATCCCAAGGTGATATTTTCTGCATCGGTGAAGTAAACGGCGTCTTTTGCACGGATGTCAATTTGCCCTAACTGAAGCCACTCGCGGGTGACTAAAACGTGGGCTTGGGCGTTGATTTTCGCCTCAATGCGTTTCCCTTGATGAAGCGAATCTGTTCGGTTGAACCTTTCTTGAAGGTCGGTAACTAAGAAAGCTTTTGCAATGGTTGAATCGCCCCTTTGTTCGAATCCTGCGTTTAACTCTTCAATATTCAATCGGAGCTCATCTTTAAATCGCTGGTTTCGATAGATAAACTCGAAGTCCTTAATTTTAACCGTATCTATAGTCAGGACCAACCTCCTTTTTGGTTTTGGGTCCCTTGCATCGGGTTGGGCGTTTGAAGACAAAGCTTCTTCAATGCCGAGTTTGCCATCGAGTTTGTCTTCTAGAACTACTTGCCCTCCGTTTAATCGAACTTCGCTGATATCGTACGAATCGTCCAGAGTAGAATTCAGGTCGACCAGCAGAAACATTTCATTGACGAAAGCAACGGTGTCATTCGACGACCTTGATTTGTTTAAATAGAGTACAATGTCATTAAACCGAAGAGAGATTAGAGGAAATTCGCGAATACTTGAAAGGTGCACCTTATGGTATTCAATACGCCCTGAAATATTTCCATTCGCCTCTTCTAAGAGCGATGCGACAAGGGTATCTCGCCAGTAATTGACGGCAATAACACTCCCTCCTAGGATGGCGATCAGGGCTATTAAAAGAAGAGGCCTAATTTTTCTCATCGATTTTTGAATGGGTAGACGCCTTATTTTTTATTCAAATAAAAACTATTTGCTTGCGCTGTTGCGGTAACTACGATATCATTCAAACAAACATGGGCAGGCATTTTTAAGGTACTTGAAATTACTTCCGCAATGTCTTCTCCAACTAATGGCTGATAACCTGCATAAACAGCGTTTGCTTTTTCTTTATCTCCCTTAAAACGAACTAAGGAGAACTCCGTTTCAACAAGTCCGGGGTTTATTTGGGTAACCTTGACTCCGTCTTCTAACAAATCAATTCGCATCGCTTTTGATAAAGCATCCACGGCGAATTTGGAAGCGCAGTACACATTTCCGGCGGCATAGACTTCTTTTCCCGCGGTAGAGCCAATATTAAAAATATGAGGGCGGGTACTTTTCTTTAGGCGGGGCAAAACGGCGCGAGTTACATAGAGGAGACCTTTAACGTTCGCGTCAATCATGGTATCCCAATCGTCGATATCGGCTTGGTCGAAAGAATCTCTACCGAGAGCACCACCGGCATTATTTATGAGTACGTCAATGGTTAAGTCTTTATCGAGACCTTCAATAGCTTCGAATACACCTGCTCGATCGCGGACGTCGAAGCAAAGGGGAATCAACGGGAGTTGATACTTGTTTGTCCACATTTTTTCCATTTCTTCTAGGCGATCATTTCTTCTTCCGGTGGCAATAATTTGATAGCCTTGGGCGGCTAGTTTGTGTGCTGTGGCGGAGCCAATTCCGGAAGTGGCGCCGGTAATAAATGCGATCATGGTTTTGAATCTGTTGAGCTCAGTTCAATGAGCTTTCGGAGGGTTCTTAAATTTCTGGTAGTCGATAAAACGGCCAATTTTTTTTCTAAAATAGCATTATTCCACTTAGACTTTGCCGCACCTAAGGCTGCGTAGTGATACATCACTCGATCTTTTAAAACGAGTTCTTCATTGGGGTGTTTTTTCCAATCCGTTTTTTCGACTGTTTCTGGATTCGGCTTTGTAAAAAGGAGGGCAAAATATTGGCGGCGCTCTTCGTAGCGATCACTCTGAAAAGGATTGTTTTTTAAAACGGCTTGAATTTCATCGCGGGTGCAAGCAAGTGCGGAAACGTTAAGTTCAAAATTCGACTGAATTACTTCGGAGACTTTTGAGGCGATCTTTTTTGGATCCGAATTTTTTGTTTCGAGAATGATATTCCCGCTTTGGATATAGGTTTGCACAGCGGAAAAATCGGCCCGAGACAGGGCCGCACGCAATTCGACCATCTTAATTTTATTGTGCCCGCCTACATTGATTCCACGCAAGAGTACGATGAACTGCATTGGAATTCTCTTTAAAGGTTTCCGGAAATAGATGATTTAGGAACTACTCGTAATCCGAA
>CBFIAJ010000083.1:0-3352 GCA_965660515.1 Flavobacteriales bacterium
ATGGGTGAGTAAAGATCAAAACCATGTTCCTGTGCGTATGCAAAGCGATTTGCTGATTGGCTCCATCCGGATGGATTTGATCGACTACAAAGGAACCAAGACGCCACTGGTGTTTAAGTGATCATTTTCAGCGATTTAGCTGCTCCTCGACGTTATTAACCTGTATTCGTGTACAAATTCACCGTTTGATATACGCAGGGCATTGAAATCACGTTATTTTTGCCCTATGATCCGTACACTCCTACCGCGCGTGCTCCTTTTTGGCGCTTTATTCTTACTCGTTTTTTCCTGCTCTTCGCCTAGCGGCGAGACCAAAAATAGCGGGTCCGTTGATTCCGCTGCCATAGAGGTTCGAACAGAGTTCGGCTTGGCAATAGACGATTATCACGTGGTGGAAGACCGCATTGAGAACGGACAAAACCTCAGTGAACTTTTGCTCCCATACGGGGTCGATTATGTGACTATTGAACGCATTGCGCAAACCCCGCGCGATATATTCGACATTCGCCGCATTCAAGCCGGAAAACCCTACAAAGTGTACTGCTCCAAAGACAGCATTCCCAAGGCTCAGTGTTTTGTGTATCAACCTACACCGGCCGACTATGTGATGGTCGACTTACGCGACACCTTTGCCGTCTATCGGGGTCAAAAAGAAATTGAAGTTCGCGAAAAGAAATCCGCCGGGGTAATTGAAAGCTCTTTGTGGAACGCTATGGTCGACAATGATATGAGTCCCGCCTTAGTCATGGAACTCAGCACTATTTACGCTTGGACCATCGACTTTTTCCGTATCCAAAAGGGCGATAAGTTTAAAGTGATTTACGAAGAGAAATACGTCGATGGCGAGTTTCTCGGCGTGGGTCGCGTGAAGGCCATTGAATTCATCCATATGGGTGATGCGTACCCGGCCTTTTACTTCGAGGAAGAGGAAATGTACGGTGACTTTTTCGACGATAAAGGCGACAATTTGCGGAGGGTGTTTTTGATGGCCCCGGTAGAGTACAGTCGTATTAGTAGTCGTTATAGCAAGCGTCGTTTTCACCCGGTTCAGAAGAGGTGGAAAGCTCATTTAGGTACCGATTATGCCGCTCCCAGGGGCACTCCCATTTTCAGCACAGCCGACGGTCAAGTCATTAAAAAAGGATACACGAGCGGAAACGGGAATTACGTGAAGATCCGTCACAACAGTACTTATACGACACAGTATTTACACATGAGCAAATTCGCATCGGGCATTGCCGTTGGGAAACGCGTTCGTCAGGGTGAGGTTATTGGGTATGTTGGTTCTACCGGTCTAGCGACCGGACCCCATGTGTGTTATCGATTCTGGAAAAATGATGTTCAAGTAGATCCATTTAGTCAAGACTTACCGCCGTCGGAGCCGGTAAAGGAGGAGAATAGAGCACGGTTCGATTCGATTCGTCAGATAAGAGAAAAGCAGCTCCAAGAAATAAATTATCCTGGAACTGCTTCTGAATCTTCGGAGATCGCTCGCGCCTCTGTTATTGAATAATAAGCGGTAGAGTTGTTTGACCTCCTTCCCCTTGAATTTGAAGGAGGTAGGTTCCGGCCGCTAGGCCGTTCAAATTGAGCTCCCAAGTATTATTGCCCGTACTTCCTTCAAAAGTATTAGACCAAACTTGTTGGCCGGTAATAGAGACGACTCGGGCCATATAGGTCTCGCTGTCTTGCGCGGACCAAGCGAGAGTTACATTACCAGCGCTTGGTTGAGGGAATAGATTCAGGCTCGAAAGCTGAGCTGCTTCCCAAGAAACGTCTTCCACTAAAAAGGGCGCGGAAATTCCCAAGCAGTTATTGGCCGTGGTTACTTCAACGGTGTATGTACCGTTTTGAGTTACGGTAAGTGATTGGCTTGTGGCACCGCCAATGGGAGACCCACTTAAAAACCACTGATAGCCAATTCCGCTAATAGTCGTAAGGGTTAGTCCAGATTGGGTTACCGTTGGGACTACTGGGTTCGGATTTGACAGTGTTTCCGTGATGATTACATCGCAACCATCACTGGTTACGGTACATGTATAGGTTCCGCCACCCAATCCGGTAACGGATGAGGTCGTGTCCCCGGTGTTCCAGCTAAATGAATACGATCCAGATCCGCCAGTACCTGATAATGTTATGGAGCCATCTTGAGCATCAAAACAGCTCGGGTTTGTAGTGGTGCTTTGGGCGCCCAATCCGGTGCATGCGCCTAGGCAGAAGGGTTCTGTGGCTTGAGTCGTAAATTGACCGTTGTTAGAAGCAATAACATTCCCTCCCATGTCTAAAATATTCACAAAGCCATTTCCGAATTGGCAGCAAATACCGTCTCCGTAGGAATCGAATATGGTAAAGTCGTAGCAGCCATCGCCCAAACAAATGACCTCTTGATTGTTCGAATTCGCATTCGAATATGGCCCTCCTGTGTAGACTACGACGCCGTTTGAATCAGCAATCTCCCAAGTGGTTTCGCCCGGGTATAGATCCGTTTGAATTTCAATAGTCACCATTTGACCATTTGGAAAGGCCGTGAAGTTAGTAATCAAGGTGTCGTTCAACGGATTTCCATCGGGTCCCCCATTCGGGGCAGAAACCGCAATGGTAAATGTATTACTGCCTGAAACGGCTGTTTGCATAGGCAATACAATGGTATCGGAATCGTAAGTCGCTAAAGAGCCGGTCCAAGGTTGCGAAATCCATGCATTGCTATTTAATTGGTAGCTAATGGTAGCCGTGGCAATGGTATCGATTCCGTAATTGTTAATGACCGCCTCCGGCGTGAAAGTGCCGCTACATATGACGCTTGAAACTCCAATAAGGTTACTGGTTCCGCAGTCGATGGCCAAGGTGGCAATATTTGGATCAAATCCATCCAGTGTATCTGGAGCATTGTTGTTTGGATCGAGCCAATCGCGTAGACGATTAGACGCGCTCGTACCATCCCAACTGACGTCGAAGCGTCCGTAGTAGTCGTCGATGTTGTTAAAGCAGCTTGCTGTTCCTCCGTATAATTGACCGATAATTCGATGGTTTTGATCGAACAAAGGCGAACCCGACGAGCCGGGCTCCGTTGTTCCGTCTTCCCAAGTAAATATTCTCCAACATTGTGCACCTCCCCATAGAGCGGTGCCAGCTGCGTCATTGTCAAAACTTATTTTCTTAATGTCCCCACTTGGGTGATGAATAGCAACTTGCGAAGAGGGCGTATTTCCGCTTTTATCCCATCCTGCAAAATATACCCCATAGCTCTGAGGGGGAGTAGCGCTTAATTCTAAAAGGGCAAAATCGGATCCACCATTACTTGCTCTCAAGGTGCTTCCAGAAACGGATTGATTTAAAGTTGTATTGAAGTTAG
>CBFIAJ010000084.1:0-3297 GCA_965660515.1 Flavobacteriales bacterium
AAGTGATGTTCGCGTTCACATCGTTGACAACAATCGAATCACCCGTAAAATACTCGTACCAGGTACCCGTATGCTGGAATTGAGGGTTGGTAGTACTCGGAACCACACCAAAATTCCCAATCAAGGCTACATTCGTCGTGGGAGAATTCAAATGAAGCTTCTTCATTGCTCCCGAGAAATTATAACCAAAATCGGTCGTATGCATCACCGGATTTTCATTTCTCAGCTTGAATAAAGCGGCGACTTTGTTGTAAACACTCTTTCTTGCCGGCACATCGTAGTAGTCCCACCGAATGTCTTTCGGACAGGTTCTGCAGGGATCATCAATAGACACGTCGTATCCAAGTTCTCCGAACATCCATATCATTTTAGGTCCGGGATGGGCTAAAGAAAAAACATGCGTCATCGCAGTTCGAGACAAAGCCACGTCTAAATCTTTCACATCCTGTGAACCGCTCGAGTTCCCAAAAGTAAGTGCTTTGTACATGAGGCGTTCTTCATCATGAGACTCGGGAAAGGTTACTAAGTGCGGATCATTAAATCCTCGAAAGGTATAAACCGCCTTATTAAAGTTCGAGCTTGATGCGTAGCCCATCGTTGCCTCTTGATATTCATGGGTGGCCTGACCCCATAACATCATTCCGTAATCACTTAATTGACGTTCTTCGTTATCATCGGCCCAATGCTCTAGAATGATATACGCCTCCGGGTTCACTGCCCAAACCGTGTCGGCCATTCTCTTTAAGTTCTGAATGCGCGTTGCATCAAAACCGACATCGCCTACTTGTGAAAACCCTTTGGTAAAATCATAGCGCACTCCGTCTATGTTAAATTCTTCAAACCAGTAGGTATTCACTCGGTCCATAAAATCTTTCGTGGCTTGGCGCGTATGGTTAAAATCGTACCCCCAACAATAAGGAGGATGTGGGCAATCGGGATTGAACCACGGGTTGTTAGATGCGGGCTTGCTATTCTGTTCATCCCAATACATCCGAACCAAGGGGCTCTGACCAAATGCGTGATTAAATACAAAGTCCATAATCACGGCAATACCGCGTCCGTGACAGGTATCAATGAATGCTTTATATGCATCTATTGTTCCGTAGTACTTATCCAAAGCCATATGGAAAGAGGGTGCATAACCCCAGCTAATATTCCCTTCGAATTCAGCATTCGGCATTAACTCAATAGCATTGATGCCCAATTTTTGAATATAATCTATAGAATCAATGAGAGATTGGTAGCTGTGGCTGTCCGAAAAATCTCTGATCAATAGCTCGTATATATTTAGTTCTGTTTTGTTTGGTGGAGTAAACTGAGTATTCTGCCAAACGTATTCCGCTTTCCCAGGGAACATAACCGAAACATTTCCGCTGACAATACCCGTTGGATATTCGGGCATGTTTGGATATACATGATCTGGAATATAGGGATCGTCCCACGGGTTTAATATGATTTCACTGTAGGGGTCGGCAATTACAAGATCGCCATTCACTACGTAGTTGAATCGGTATTCATTTCCTGGAACCAATCCGGAAATTTCGGTCCACCATTTTTGCCCCCCCGGGTCCTTTGCAAGGAAGTCAGTGGCCTGTGGCGCCCAGTTATTGAAATCTCCGATAACAAAAATATTGTCCTTAAAAGGAGCGTGTAATTGTAAAACAACCGTGGAATCATTGATGTAATTAACTCCGTCTGATAATCCCGCGGGTACAGGAACAATTTGCGTAGGAGGCACCACAATAATACCTACGGTATCTCTTTTAATGGTAGTACCATTATCAGCAACCAACTCAACGGCGTGCAAGCCCGGCGAAAAGAATGTTTGAGTAAAGCTGATTTCCTGAGCATTACTAACCTGAGCAATCTGGGTGCCATTATCGAATAAGGTGAGTAATGCGTCTTCGTTACTAGCTCCGCGAATTTCGAGCGAATCACCGGGATCAAGTACGAAGTTTAACTCAGGAGAAAGAATTCTAGTCTCAAGTCCGCCTCCTACCGGATAAACAGGATAGAAAATATCGCCACCATCGTACCCTTTCCCTTCCAAGCTTCCATCGAAATTCCGGAATACGAAAGCCAATTGCTCTACGGTAGTTCCATTGGGGAAGCCGTAATAGGTAGGTATATGATACGAGATTTGATGGGTGTTTGGCCCTGCATACGACATCACTACGTTCGGATCCGCCGTTCCCCAGTTACCCTGAACAAATTGCCACCCACTAGGGCCCGGAGATGTTGTGGTAATAACACCCGTATGCGTATACAAGGGTACGATACCACTTAAGTTTCCTATACCTTGATCGGCATGATAAGTGACTGTGATTGTATCGTTTTGGGTTGGAAAGGGCGGATCAATCTCAATAACTTGAGAAAAACCATTTAAAGTAAAAAAGACACTTAACCCAAGGAGTAATTGTTTCATAGTATGTGTACATGTAGAAATACAAATATACGCCTAAGTGTACAACGTACACAATGTCAGCTGTGCGACTTTTATCACTGGGCTATTACGTTCAGAATCCCGACCTTTGTTCCGAATTAAAAGAGACGTTATTATGCCGACAATAAATATGACTACGGAAGACTTTAAAAACAAAGTCTTTGATTATACAACGAATAAAGAATGGGACTTTAAAGGAGACAAACCAGCAGTAATTGATTTTTACGCCGATTGGTGTGGGCCATGTCAAATGATTGCTCCTATTCTCGAAAAATTGAGTGACAAATACGGAGACGACCTTGTCATTTACAAAGTGGATACCGAAAAGGAAATGGAATTATCTCAAGTATTCGGCATACGAAGTATACCGACGATGTTGTTTATTCCGATGGGAAAGCAACCCATGTTGCAGCCAGGGGCACTTCCAGAAAACGTATTGGAAGAGGTAATAGAAAAGGAATTACTTTCTTCTGTTAGTCCTGCTTAAGTAGAATTTCGACCTAAAATTAAAGCCGTTTCGATTCACCGAAGCGGCTTTTTTTTTAATTGGTATTTTTACGGTCTCATTTACAATACATCATGGACTACTCCATTGTTATTCCCGTTTACAATACGGTTCACACACTGCCCGTTCTTTACGATCGGCTTAAAGCCGTTTTTACCGCCGAAGGTAAAAGCTGGGAGCTCATTTTTGTAAATGACCACAGCCCAAATCCCGAATCGTGGAAACAAATAAAACTCCTTGCAGCTCAATACCCCGAAGTAGTTGGGATTCAGTTAACAAGGAATTTTGGCCAACAAGCTGCTACCCTATGCGGTTTCGAGCATGTACGAGGGGCATACGTAATTACTAT
>CBFIAJ010000085.1:0-3270 GCA_965660515.1 Flavobacteriales bacterium
AATAGCGGCATCGAAAATCGGATTCTTAGAAACATATCCAGCATTTCCGAAAACACTTAAGTTTTCATTCAAAGCATACAATGCCCCTCCCTTGATTTGGTATCCAGGTAAGTTTTTAGCTTCGGACACGCGAAAATCTCCATTCTCATCGGCATTGAAATAATCCTCAAAAGAGTATCCAATCGATGTGAAACCGGCCATTGCGTTCAGGTTCAAAGCTCCTAAGTCCCACATTCCTTGAGCGTATCCACCTAGCCAGCTAACGGTATTTGTGTTCCAATAATCAAGCTTATCACCCAAGCCCTTCATGTAGTCGCTGGTCTGAGTGTCGAAATCATTTCCAGTATAATAGTAGTAGTCTCCACCTAATAGATCACGTACTTCGCGGTAATGCTCGATTTCGGCAGTTCGTGCATCGATTCCTACTACAAGGTCGAAGTTATCGCTTACTTCAATGAACATTTTCGATAACAAGCCCAAAGTCCATTGGTTATTTCGAGAGTTCCGCAGAATACCTGTAGATCGATTTAAGTCTTGGTTAATGTTGCCATCAATGTTATTGCTGTTTTGAGCTATCTCTGAATTCCAGTCGCGACGGAAGGTCGGAGGAAGCGAGCTCACTGATCCAAAGGTTCCTGTACCACCGCCACGGCCACCAGACCAATAAGCGATGTTTGTCCAGCGCAATTTGTCACTAAAGTTGTGGTACCAGTTCAAGTTCACTTGTGGTTTGTGAAAGAAGTTTTCACGTTCCATAATATAGTTCTGGTCATACCTGCGCAAATCAGATTTTTCACCGTACATACCGTAGTATTGCAATCCTGTATAACTCGGATCAACCGCGGTGTAATTCTGATTAAATGAGCGCCCATAATCCGCATACTCTTGCAACGCTGCTGGGTCATAATCGTCTAAGCTAGAGGCAAACTCTTGATCGTATCGAGCAATGTTTTGACGGTATAAATTTTGGCCGTGTCTTTGGGGAGCTCCCATAACAAAGAACTCTATTTTGTCGTCATCAGAAAATTTATAGCTAGCTCCTAAGTAATACGAGTAAGCATCAGCGAAGGTTCCTTCGTAGAACCCGTCTTGAGTCAATCGAGTTAACGTACCGCTCATCGCAAATCCATCGAGGTCACCCGTGTGAAAGGTTGCCGTTGTTTTGCTCATGTTCCAAGAGCCATATTCCTGTTGCAGCACAGCGCCTGCTTGTTGTGCCGCCGGATCGGTAACAATGTTAATTGTTCCTCCAATCGATGGAGTTGCCAAGTTCACCGCAGAAAGTCCTCTTTGAACTTGAATATTGGAAGTAGCATCTCCAATACCAGACCAGTTCGACCAAAAAACCCATCCGTTTTCCATATCATTAACGGGAACCCCGTTAATTAAAATGGCGATGTTTCTTTGGTTAAATCCGCGCATGTTAATACGACTGTCGCCAAATCCACCACCACTATTGGTTGAGTAAATATTCGGGGCAGTATTTAAAACATTGGGTAAATCACGTGAAGCCAATCTCAGCTGCACATCTCTTTTTTCAACGTTTGTGGCTACGAAAGGTGTTTTTTCGTCGTAGCGAGACGATACCAATTCAAGCTCACTGAGCTCGAACGCACCTGCGTTCACACCGATATCTCCTAATCGGGTTGTTTCTCCGTCTACTACAGTGACCGTAAATTCTTTGGGTTCATAGCCTATAAAACTTACTACTGCATCATAAGATCCCGCTGGAGCAGAAAGCGAAAAGAAACCATTAATATCGGTACTCGTTCCGAAAGTGGTTCCTTTTAAACTGACATTTGCTCCGACTAAATCTTCTTCGGTTGCATCATCAATAATATGACCTCGAAGAGTTCCTTGCGCCCATGTGCCTAGCGAAAAAAGGCTCATGAATAACACCAACAAACTGAATTTGTAATTGATTCTCATTTTACATTTGGTTTAGTTCATGACCAAATATACAAATCGTCAAGTAAAGAGCGGTTTAAGCTAAAAATATGCTCGGGTTACTTATTTAACCCCCAATATTACGTAAATGTTAATGCTAACAGAGCGTTGATAACGAGGTAATTATAATTATAAGATTCTGCCGAGCGGTTTGTTGATGTGCTCTGCGACTTGATTCAATTTGAGCAATCGCTCGATGTGTGCAATTCGAGTTGCTTCATCCAATTCATCTCTTAATTTTTCGGTAATCTCTTTCCTCAACAGAAATACCTTTCGCTCTTTAAATCGAAGTACTTTTTGCTTCATATCTTCGGGAACCAGCGACTCCCGCGTTGAAACGTATATTTCTCTTTTTCCCCAATCGCTTAATTGGTACGCTTCCGACATTAACTCACTGGCGAGTTTCGATAAGGCTTCGTTTTCGTGACGAATAAAGAAGGTGCCATCGCGAATTTCTCCTGCTTCAACGCCAGCGACAATGAGATCAAATACCTCTGAGAATAACGGGTCGTTAAAATTTAATCCATCACCCAATATATCTTCGACTACTAATTCAGCCAATGGAATCTGCTCGTACTTTTCTTCGGGCGGATTCACCTCTTCGTCCCAATCTGGGTTTTCGACTTCCATCAATTGGGTACCGAAGTTCAGCAGTAATTCGAGCACTCCTTTTTCTTGCTCGTAATCGGTAACCCCCTTTCCTTTCGGGCTTTTACTCAGGCCCTCCTCGGGCCGATTATGAACCACGCTAAATGGATCGGCCGTTTCAACATTTTCTTCCTGTTGTGCCTTTTTCCGATCCTGACTATTCTTCTTCCGTTTTTGCTGGGCAAGCTCGTTGTACAAAACTTGCTCGTCCATTTCGAATACTCGGGCTGTTTCACGCACGTAAACATCGCGCGTAATTCGATCGGGGATTTTCGCAACACTCGATAGGATTTCGCGAATCAATTGAGCTCGCTTCACCGGGTCTCCTTTCGATTCTTCGAGTAAGAGCTGCGTTTTAAACTGAAGAAAGTCTTTCGCCTGTTCGTTTAAGAAGAGTGTAACTTCTTCATTAGGTTTTGATCGGGCGAAGGAATCGGGATCTTCTCCCTCCGGAAAAAGAACCACTTTCACGTTCATGCCTTCTTCTAGAATGAGGTCTATTCCTCGAAACGACGCCTTGATTCCGGCCGGATCGCCATCGTAAAGGATCACTACATTGGGCGTGTATCGGCGAATCAAGCGGACCTGATCGGGTGTTAAGGCGGTTCCCGAACTCGCCACTACATTTTTAATTCCGGCTTGGTACAAGCTGAGTACATCGGTATAGCCCTCTAC
>CBFIAJ010000086.1:0-2962 GCA_965660515.1 Flavobacteriales bacterium
AATTGAACGTGTCCGAAACCACGATTAAATCACATGTTTCCAATTTACTCGTTAAACTAGATGCAAAACGAAGAACGCAAGCCGTAGCAAATGCCCTAAAGTGGTCTGTTCTCATCGAAAAATAACTCCTACTTTAGTAGGGTAAAGAAATTTCCTACTAAAGTAGGAGCCCCATTGCAGGCCAATTACTGACTTTCGTTCCAAATTCAAACACACTTCATTATGAAAAATTCAATTATTCGATTTGGCGTCAGCAGTGGTTTAATCGGCTCAATCCTGTTCCTAGGACCATTCGTTATTGACCCCGAAATATCCTTCGACCCAGAAAGCATGGCCCGCGGAGAAATTCTTGGCTATGGAGCCATGTTCCTCTCGATGACCCTCGTATTTTTCGGTGTTCGAGCACGCAGAAATGAAACGGAAGGACCTTTCTCGTTTCTCGACGCGCTCAAGACGGGTATCCTTATTACGCTAGTTTCCGTACTCATTTTCTACCTTGGAAACGTCGCTCTTTACGAATTCATTAACCCTGACTTTTTATCCTCCTTTTTTGAGGGGTATCGCGAATACTCGATAGAAACGGGAGTCTCTGAAGAAGAAATCGCTCAAATGGATGCCAGCAGCACAATGTTTACAAATGGCTGGATCTATGCCATTTTAATGGCCTCTTCCACTTTATTAATGGGCCTTGCCATTTCTTTAATGAGCGCCCTTATCCTAAAACGTAAATAAACTATGAATCCATTCGAAATGGATGTCCACTTCAGGTGGTCCGACCTCGATCCCAACTTCCATATTCGCCACAGCGTGTACTACGATTTATGCGCACAATTGAGAACCATGGCCTTTCAGAATATCGGTTTTTCACTGGAGTTTTTTGCTAAAAATAAAATCGGTCCGGTGCTCTTTCGCGAAGAATGCACCTTCCGTAAAGAGCTTCATTTTGGCGACCCTGTGAAACTAAAACTAGAAGCAATCCGATTGGCAAAAGACGGAAGTCGATTCAGCGTTGTTCATTATTTCATGCGTAACGACGTGGTTTGCGCAACCCTCACTATTGATGGTGCCTTTATGAATACCGAACTTCGAAAGTTGACCGCCTTGCCGGAAGAAGCAATTCCATTTCTAGATAAAATACCCAAGGCGGAAGCCTTTGAATGGGTCACTCGCTAATGCCCTCGAAAGAAACGAAAATACGATTGGGGAACCCACATGACTATCCTTCCGTGAAGGAAGTATTCCGCGCCTGTATTGACCAAGGCTCATCAGAATTCTATTCTGAAGAACAACGAACTGCCTGGAAAGAAGGGGTCGATAATAAAGAGCGCTGGCATCGTAAAATGCGCGACGACTATTTCCTCGTTGCAGAAAATAAATCGGGTTCAGTAATCGGGTTTGCCTCTCTTTCGTGGGACGGATATTTAGACACCCTCTATGTTCATCCGGATTTTCAGCGCCAAAAAGTAGCCAATGCACTGTACAAATGCATTGAAAAAGAAGCGCGCAGTAAGAATTACGATCGAATTTATGTCGATTCAAGTCATTGGGCCAAACCTTTTTTCGAGGCTAATGGTTTTCTCGAAATTGCTGAAAACGAGATAGAAAGAAAGGGCATTAAACTGACGAATTTTCGGATGGAACGTCATATTTGAACCTGTCCTATTTTGTCGCCTTTCCACTTCCAAATCCTATCTACTTTTAGTACCTTTTAACTTCATCAATTTTAATAGATCATGATCGGATTTATTCTCCTGCCAATACTTGTACTTCTGGCCATTGCCTCCTTTTTTGTTGTAAAGCAACAAACTTCGGCCGTTGTTGAACGCTTCGGAAAATTTCAATCGATCCGTTCTTCCGGGCTCCAATTGCGCATTCCGTTTGTCGATCGAATTGCCGGCCGACTCAGCCTTAAAATCCAACAACTCGATGTCCTCGTAGAAACGAAAACGAAAGACGACGTATTTGTGCGCATGAAAGTTTCGGTTCAATATCAAATAAAACAGGCGCAGGTCTATGACGCATTTTATCAATTGAGTGATCCCGTCGATCAAATCACGTCGTACGTTTTTGATACCGTTCGGGCCGAAGTACCGAAGATGAAACTCGACGATGTGTTCGAGCGCAAAGATGATATCGCCATTGCGATTAAACGGGAACTACAGCAGGCTATGGAAGATTACGGCTTCAGTATTGTGAAGGCGCTAGTGACTGATATTGATCCCGATCAAGAAGTGAAAATTGCCATGAACCGTATCAATGCCGCAGAGCGTCAAAAACTTGCTGCCGAATACGAAGGTGAGGCGGAACGTATCCTCATTGTAGCCAAAGCGAAAGCCGAAGCCGAGAGTAAACGCCTTCAAGGTCAAGGAATCGCGGACCAACGTCGCGAAATTGCAAAAGGACTTGAAGATTCGGTCACCGTTTTGAATCAGGCCGGTATTAATCCGCAAGAGGCGTCCGCACTTATTGTAATTACGCAGCACTATGATACCTTGCAGAGCGTAGGCGAAAACGCAAACAGCAATTTGGTGATGTTGCCAAACGCACCTAATGCGGCGAGCGATATGTTACAGAATATGGTAGCCAGTTTGGCGGCAACCAAGAATTTCCCGCCGGAGGCGGCTAATAAATAAATCTAAATGAAGAAGTTGTTCTTTTTTCTCGCCCTCACGGGCGGATTCACGGCTATGAGTCAGGCCGTCATCAACCTCGACGATCGCGAAAATGCGCAAGAGCTTATTGATTCACTGGCCGTTTTTTATACTCCAGCACTCACTGCCGATTCAACCACCGGGATAATGAGTGCCCGTTTCACCGAGTACAAAACAGAATTTACGGAATGGCGTTTCGATATGTCTGCCTATTTAAACGAGCGTAATTTTTTCTGGAACGGCCCCACGAAATTGACATTAAACGTTTATGCCAAAGAAGGTGGAGAAATCGATTTCGTTCTGTACCAATT
>CBFIAJ010000087.1:0-2924 GCA_965660515.1 Flavobacteriales bacterium
GATGCGAGCCATTAAATTAATAGCGTTGAAACCCAAAGCATGAACTTTATTTTCAAGCATCGAACCGCTCTAACTCTCGCGTTGCTTTTTATTATTACGCTAGCAGATTTCGGAGGTTTTTTAAATATAGGGCCGCGAAACATGCATACTTGGCGGCAGTCCGATTGTGTGTCGCTTACCTATTTGTATTACGAAGGGAACAGCTTTTTGGAACCTGAAATGCACCTTCAATTCGGTGATGAATACACCACGGGAAAATCCGCTGGAGAACTGCCAATCTTGTATTACGCGGTAGGCCAGCTTTGGAAATTAACGGGGCCTTCCTATTTCGTTTATCGGTTTATCGGCTTGCTCATTTTGTTGCTCGGAGTAGTGAGCGCCTATGGGTCTATGCGTTTACTTTTTCCGAAGTCGCTCATTCCCGAATTTTTCACCTTATTAATTTACTCTTCCCCCGTCTACGTGTACTACAGCGTTAGCTTTTTAACGGATGGCCCGGCCATTTCGAGCGTTTTTATCGGACTCTATTTCCTAACCCTTTATGCCGTTCATTCGAATAAGAAAGCGCTTTTTGGCATGTTCTTTTTCTTCGCCCTAGCGGGCGGACTCAAAGTGTCGGCGTTGATGGCACCCCTATTTCTGCTCGGCGTACTCTTCCTCGAAACCCTGGGTATCAAAACGCTCAAGAACCGATCTCTTTTTAAAGATCGAGGCGTTATTTGGCTGGGATATGCCCTAATGATGGGCGCAATTTTTTCCTGGTATTATTACGCCGATGGATACAACGACCTTCATCGTTTTAAATACACGTTTAATAACATTCACCCCTTTTGGATTATTCCGGAAGGCAAGACCTCAAAAATTTTAACCGACGTTGGGGCCCGAATGATTCCCCTGTACTTCAATTACATTGGAGCCGTACTTTTAGCGCTACTACCTTTTTTTACCCTCTTCTTCTTTCGGAAGAGAATATCGCTTCTAGCGAGCTTGGCGAGCGGAATTATGTCCTTGGGAGCCGTCGCTTATTTCCTTCTTTGGATGCCCTTAATGGGAATCCACGATTATTATTATGCTGTACTCGTTATTTTGATTCCGGCCATCGGAATTCCCTTTGCTATGGGTCTGCAGGCCTATCGGCCCGAAGGGCTGAAATCCAAAACCGCCCTCATAGTTTTAACAGGTTTCTTTGCCTACTCCGTTGTTTATTCTGTTGGGGTGGTCCGACTCAAAACAGGCGATTCAAAATCGTTCACCCAATACGCTGTACCCACTCATGTGCGCGACTTGCTGCGCTGGTTTAATGGAGATTTTAAACGCGTGTGGGCACCCCTCGAGCGTTTACAACCGGAATTAGAAAACTGGGGTGTTGATGAAAACACCAAAATAATTGCAGGTCCGGACGATAGCTTTAATAGAACCTTGATTTACTTAAATCGCAAAGGCTGGACGAGCTTCATTCCGTTCATGGATGGAAAAGACGTTGAAAAATGCATTGCCAACGGAGCCGAATACCTCTTCGTAATCAAGAAGCACGAAGAGTTCTTGGAGCCTTTTCTACCCTACATCGAGACCGAATTGCCGCCGTTCGAAACGGTTCGAATCTTTCGTTTAAAGACGAACGATTCCCCAGCGCTTTAAAAATAAGGCAATTGCGTACTTTTGCGACTTCCTTTAAATGCAGAACCTTTGACCAAGCTGTCCATCATTATTCCGGCCTACAATGAAGAGGCGACTATTTATGCCCTTCTTGAAAAGGTAGAGCAAGCAACGCTTCCTGATAACGTTGAACGCGAGTACGTGCTCGTAAACGATGCATCTAAAGATGGTACAGAGGCAGAAATAGAGCGTTTTAAGGAACGCTATCAACCGGCTCAGTTTCAATATTTCAAGCAAGAAGTAAACAAGGGAAAAGGAGCGGCTATCCACAAAGGCATTGAGCTTGCAAAAGGCGATTACCTCATTGTTCAAGATGCGGATTTAGAGTACGATCCGCGGGAATTTTCTCGACTGTTACAGCCTGCTTTAGAAGGTTTTGCTGATGTTGTTTATGGATCGCGCTTCATGGGAGGAAACCCACACAGGATGCTTTTCTTTTGGCATTCTCTTGGGAATCAGTTTTTGACCACCTTGTCGAACATGATGTGCAACTTGAACTTGAGCGATATGGAAACGTGCTACAAGCTCATTCGTGCCGACATTGCCAAATCGCTTACATTGAAAGAAAAGCGATTTGGGTTCGAACCCGAAGTAACCGCCAAATTATCACGCGTTCCCGATATTCGAATTTATGAAGTCGGAATTAGCTACTACGGTCGCACCTATGAAGAAGGCAAAAAAATTGGCTGGCGCGATGGTTTCCGAGCTATTTATTGCATCTTGAAATACAATATCTGGGCGAAGTAAACGAGTCTTTGGAGGCGATTAAACTCTATTCCTTTGAAAAGTAATAATGGATACTCGGTAGCATTTATAGCGCTCATTGGCCTAATGACGCTGGCCTACGGATTTCCTGAAATTGCGAGTCTACGGCCACAAGGACTTCACCAGTGGCGACAAGCCGACTGCCTTTCTATTACCTCGAATTACGCCCAAGACAATTACCCCTTTCTTCGACCTCAGCTCCACTATCAAACGCAGGTGACCAACGGAGAAGCAATGAGTGAGTTTCCACTCATGTATTGGCTTAACGGTCAGCTGTGGAAGCAATACGGCACCAGTGAACCCTTGTACAGAGGAATCGTGTTCGGCCTTTTCTTTTTGGCTCTTTTTCGATTGCACCTTCAAATACGATCGACCAGCAAAGTGGCCTCTATCATTATTCCGGCGGCCCTATTTACCTCTCCTATTTTAGCTTATTATAGCTTCAATTTCATTAATAATGTACCCGCCTTCTCGTTCGCGCTGTTAGGCGCTACCTACTTGTA
>CBFIAJ010000088.1:0-2920 GCA_965660515.1 Flavobacteriales bacterium
TTCCCGGCAGAGTATAGAGAAAATCGCGAAGTCTATGTCGATCTAGTAATCAATGAAATGATTCCGGCCGTGGCCGAAGAAAAATTAGCCGATTACATCGACGTGTTCTGTGATCGTGGGTTTTTCACTCCCGATCAAACCGAACGTATTTTGGCCAAAGGGGCTGAATACGGAATGCAGCCTAAGATTCACGCGAATGAACTCGACTTCAGCGGTGGAATTCAAGCCGGTGTGAAGCATCAGGCGCGATCAGTGGATCATTTAGAATGCACGGGTGATGAAGAAATTGATGCTTTGCTATCTTCGGATACCATGGCAACTCTGCTCCCGGGAACTGCTTTTTTCTTGGGAATTGAATACCCTCCTGCTCGAAAAATGATTTCGGCCGGACTCCCAGTGGCGCTGGCTTCTGACTACAACCCAGGTTCAAGTCCGTCCGGGAACATGCCTTTCATTCTTTCCCTAGCTTGTATTAAAATGAAAATGCTTCCCCAAGAAGCCATACAAGCCGCTACCCTGAATGGCGCCTATGCCATGGGGCTCGAAAAGACACATGGAAGTATTGCAGTGGGCAAAAAAGCCAACCTTCTGATCACGAAAAACGTGAGTAGTTATAGTTTCCTTCCCTATGCATACGGGACCCAATGGGTTGGTGCAACCTATGTGAACGGAGAATGCGTATACAATGACTTGGACTAATCAGTGGAACTTATTTAGCAAGGAGGATGCCCGGGCGTTAACATCGGCCCGTGAGGGCGAAACCAAAGTAGGTCAACGCGTTCAAACAGCTGGTGCGGACTTGCTACAAAGCATTAATGACACCACTGCTCGGTACGTATTATTGGGTATTCCCGAAGATATTGGGGTTCGCGCAAACTTAGGTGTGCCCGGAGCTTCATCGGGATGGAAGGTAACTTTGAACGCCTTTTTGAACCGACAAAGCAACGACTATTTCGACGGGTCCGAAGTTTTTGTTCTAGGCGAATTGAATACGAAGGAGCTTTTGACAAAAGCCGAGGCTCTCGATGCTAAAGACCCAGCGGATTTGAAGGAATTGCGCGAACTCACCGCAAGAATTGATGAGCAGGTATATCCCTTAATTGAAGCGATAACCACGAAGGGAAAAACGGCCATCGTCGTTGGCGGCGGTCACAACAACTCTTTTGGTTGCCTAAAAGGTGCGTCGCGCGGTTTGGGAAAGGCGATTTCTTGCGTGAATATTGATCCACATGCCGATTTTCGGGCGATGGAAGGGCGTCACAGTGGAAATGGTTTCCGTTATGCCTATGAGGCTGGGCATTTGGCTCGTTACGCCGTTTTCGGCTTGCATCAAGGGTATAATTCAAAAGCCTTGTTGGAACAAATGAGGGTCCCCAATAAATTGTGGTACCTGAGTTATGAAGATATTTTGTTTGGCTCACTCCCCTATTTAGATCATTGGCGTGAGCTGTGGAACCGGTTTGATCGGGAGAAAGTAGGGCTCGAAATTGATTTGGACGCGGTTTCGGATTTTCCTTCCAGTGCCTCCACCCTCAACGGGTGGACAATCAATGAGGTGCGCCAAATGATTCATGATTTGAAGCATTTTCGCGGGCAAATCCCCTACATGCATTTGGCCGAGGGGGCTCCGAGTTTAGCGCCTGAGGCGCAAGCTAAAGTGGGAAAAGCGTTAGCTCAATTTATAATCGATTTTATACACAGTAATGCGGCAAGGCATTAACGACAATTAAATTATCTTTGCGAATTACGAAATCAGCGGTATGACAGCAGTACAACATTTACGCAACTTTCTTTCTTCTTTGTTCTTGCTTTTCGCGGTGGTGCAAATATTTGTTCCCCAAGCGCAAAATTTAGAATTTAAGGGAGCTCAATTCACCTTTACTTGGAATGGCGGTAATGCCAATCCGGTTTGTGGAGATGACACGCTCGACTTTGCCTATACAGGCGCTACAACTGTAGATTCGCTTTACTGGGATTTTGGAGATCCACTGAGTGGAGTAAACAACAATGATACGGGAGTAGCGGCCGGTCATTTATACGCAGCGTCACAGAGTTATACCGTACAATTGAACGGCTACCTTGCTGGCGTAGCAATCGGTAGTATCACGGGCACGTTTGATCTCGTAACCACACCTGCGCTGATTGACACGATTATACCCAATTGCCAGGGCGACACGGCCGTCTTGAACGCAGCTCATCCTTTTTCAACGTATAACTGGAGTATTCCTGGTCAGACCGATAGTATACTGAATGTAACGAGCCCAGGAGTTTACACTTGTAATGTGACGAATTTATGTGGGACAACTGTTCAAACCTACACTATCCAACAACTGGATACGGTCGTTGTAGATTTGGGAATTGACTTTTCCATTTGTGTGGGTGACTCTATTCCCATTAGTGTTGCGCAAGCCCCTGCGATGCCCAACGTGACTTATTTATGGAGTGACGGTTCTACCGGCTCCGAAATTTGGTTAACGACACAAGGAAACTACGCCGTAACTGTTACAAATGATTGCGGTGCTGGAACGGACGACGTAGTCGTAAGTATTCCTCCACCTTTGACCGTTTCTGTAGATCCAGATACGCTCATTTGCCAAGGACAGTCATATACCATCACAGCCACCACGAATCAGCCCAATGTTCAATATCAATGGATGGGGAATCCGAACAACGGGGGAACCACATTTACAGTGAACTCAGGTGGTACTTATTGGGTCGCCGCAACGAATGACTGCGAATTCGCATACGATACCATTGTTATAAGTCAGCCCGTTTCCTTTATACTCGATTTAGGTCCGGATACCATTATCTGTAATGGCGACCAAATCACGATTGATCCAGGGTTAGGGGTAACCGGCTACACTTACCTTTGGAATGACAATAGCGTTGGCGATACGCTAACCGTAAACGCACCGGGCAC
>CBFIAJ010000089.1:0-2826 GCA_965660515.1 Flavobacteriales bacterium
ATAAGCACGACAAAGAAAGACGCTGGAGTTTACAATTCCAAATAAAAATGAAAGAAGAGGGAAAAGTGTTAGCAGTGGTATGTGAAACTAGTTTTAAACTTGAAATAGTCCTCAATTCCTTTTCGGACTTAGACTTTTGAATTAATTGCGAGGAAAAGATTGCTTGGGACTCTTTCACTAGAGAATTAATTCGCCTATATCCCGAAAGTATTTATATTTGCCCCCGAATTCAGTGGAAGGATTTGTCTGATTGCAACCACATTAAAAAATGCTAAAAACAGGATTCCCTAAGCATTTATCGGACAAACCCTCTGCGAAGTACAACACAAAAATACTGCGTAGCATGTCTTATTATTTTACTTCAGAATCTGTTTCAGAAGGACACCCCGATAAAGTTTCAGATCAAATTAGCGATGCCATTCTCGATCATTTTTTGGCCTTCGATCCAGAATCAAAAGTAGCTTGTGAAACGCTTGTCACTACGGGTCAAGTCGTTCTAGCTGGTGAAATTAAGTCGAGCACCTATCTGGATGTTCAGCAAATTACCCGCGACGTAATTAACCGCATCGGGTATACCAAAAGCGAGTACATGTTCGAAGGCAATAGCTGTGGCATTTTTAGCGCACTGCACGAACAATCAAGCGACATCAATCAAGGTGTTGATCGCGGATCGTTAGAGGAGCAAGGAGCAGGTGATCAAGGAATGATGTTTGGCTATGCTACCAACGAAACAGAAAACCTAATGCCTTTGGCTTTAGACCTCTCACACTTGATTCTTCAAGAGCACGCGGCTTTGCGCCGTGAGGGTAAAGATATTCCGTACCTGCGCCCCGATGCTAAATCGCAGGTGACCATTGAATACAATAACGATCACCAACCGATTCGCATTAAAGACATCGTAGTTTCAACGCAGCACGATGATTTTGACGACGAACCCACCATGTTGGCGAAGATCAAAAAAGACATCGTTGAAATTCTTATTCCCCGCGTCAAGGCCAAATGCAGTGCGCGTATTCAGGCTTTATTCACCGATGATATTCAATATCATATAAATCCGACCGGGAAGTTCGTAATTGGCGGGCCTCACGGCGATACCGGCCTCACCGGCCGGAAAATCATTGTAGACACCTACGGTGGTAAAGGAGCTCACGGTGGTGGAGCCTTTAGTGGAAAAGACCCGAGCAAAGTTGACCGTTCGGCAGCTTACGCCACGCGTCATATTGCTAAAAACATGGTTGCTGCGGGTGTTGCAGATCAAATGCTTGTTCAAGTGAGTTATGCTATTGGTGTGGTAGAACCGATGGGTGTTTTTGTAGACACCTACGGAACCGCTAAAGTGGAGATGACCGATGGTGAAATTGCGGCCAAAGCGAGTGAATTGTTCGACTTGCGTCCTGGACTTATTGAAAAGAACCTAAAGCTGCGTCAGCCGATGTACGGTGAATCAGCCGCCTACGGGCACATGGGAAGAACCAATGAAGTAGTGAGCAAAACCTTCAAGCGCCCCGCCGGAAATGGTTGGGAAGAAAAGACCGTTGACGTAGAGTTGTTCACTTGGGAAAAACTCGATCGTGTAGACGATGTGAAAACCGCTTTTGGCCTTTAAAAGAGGGAATTACACATCCTGCCGGGAGGCAGGCATTTTTCTGAGTAACTAAAAACGTACCTTTGCGGCATGGCAGAAAAGCTCGTCGCGATCATAGGTCGCCCAAACGTAGGGAAATCTACTTTTTTTAACCGTATGACCCAGCAGCGTCAGGCAATTGTTGACGCTGTATCGGGTGTTACACGGGATCGTCATTACGGAAAATCGGATTGGAATGGGAGTTATTTCTCCTTAGTCGATACCGGTGGTTATATTACTGGATCGGAAGATGAATTTGAAGATCAAATTCGCCGTCAAGTACTCATTGCTATTGACGAAGCCGATTTAATCATTTTCATGGTGGATGTTCAGTCGGGCGTAACCGATATGGACGAAGATGTAGCCGTAATTCTCCGCAAATGCAACAAGCCTGTTTTCCTGGTAGTGAATAAGGTAGATACGCCTATTCACGCGTCGGATGCCACAGAATTTTACGCTCTTGGTTTGGGTGATTACTATACACTCAGTTCCATTAACGGGAGCGGTACAGGTGAATTACTCGACGCTTTAGTAGAACATATTCCAAGACCGGAAGAAGAGGAAGAACCAGATGAAAATGCCTTACCTCGATTCGCCATTGTAGGTCGTCCAAACGTGGGCAAAAGCTCCTTATTAAACGCCTTGATGGGTGAAGAGCGAAACATTGTGACCAATATTGCCGGAACTACCCGGGATAGTTTAAATACCATCTACAATCAATTTGGGTTAAACTTTGAATTGGTCGATACAGCGGGAATTAGAAAAAAGGGGAAAGTTCACGAAGACTTGGAGTTTTATTCGGTTATGCGGGCCATTAGGGCCATTGAGTATTCTGATGTTATTCTCCTTGTGATAGACGGAACCGCTGATTTCGAATCACAAGATTTGAATATTTTCCACTTGGCGGAGCGCAATAAAAAGGGAGTGGTGATTTTAGTTAACAAATGGGATATTGTCGAGAAAGACACCCATACCACCAAATTGTTTGAAGAGAAGATTCGCAAACGGATCGCCCCATTTCAAGACGTGCCGATCATATTTATTTCTGCGGTAACGAAGCAGCGAATTTTCAAGGCCATGGAAACCGCTTTGGAAGTTCACAATCGCAGAAAGCAGCGTATCAGTACGAGTAAGTTGAACGAATTGTTTTTACCCATCATTCAGGATAGTCCACCACCGGCTATAAAAGGGAAATTTGTGAA
>CBFIAJ010000090.1:0-2766 GCA_965660515.1 Flavobacteriales bacterium
AGGTCGTGATTGCCAGCGAAACACCGAGCTTCGATAAGAACTCGGGAACCTGTGGAGAGTACGTGCATGAAAACGGGTCTAAGCCCGAAGGTGTGCTTGAATTCATGGGCGGAAGATAAAATAAATAGCCCTAGATTTAAGCACAAAATAGAACTGAAATGAAGTCCTTTTCTCCTTTCAAAAAGCTAAGCCTGCTGGCTGTCATGATCGGCATATCTTTTTCGGCAAATAGCCAAGTGCTCATAGCCCTTATTTTCGGAGATAAACTGAATTCTCCAAACGTTGAATTCGGCCTTGAAGTAGGTCCATCCTACAGCTGGTTCAGCAGCTACGAAGGTTCTTCGGTAAGTCAGACACTATTCATTGGCCCCACCTTCAATATTCGATTGAACGACCGGTTGTGGGTGCACCCCGCGGTTCAAGTGTCGTCAAGTATTGGCGCGGCAGATTTGGCGCCTTACGAATTGGGGAACGATGCGCTGGATCCCGTTATTGATCAGTTCACGGTTGAACGAAGAATCAATTACATCGCCGTACCGCTCATGGCTCGGTATAAGGTCATTCAACATTTCTTTCTGCAAGGAGGGGTTGAGCCCGCTTTAAGAATGACCGCCTTTGACACTTTTACTGCCGACATTCAAGACGGAGCCGAAATTAAAAACGGCATCGAAGAAACGTACAACCGAATCGATTTGCGCGTGGTTGGAGGAATCGCCTACCGCTTTAAAAACAGCGGTGCCGGATTGTGGATGAGTTTGAAATACGGATACGGACTCTTTGAATTACCCGATCCAGTGACTACCCAATCCGTAAACCCGCAGTTTGTGCAGCTCGCCTTTGAAATTCCTATTGGTGCTGCCGAAAAGGTTGAGAATACCAAAAATTGACCTTAACTTGCCTGTATTCATTGAAAAAACCTGCTTCATGCGCATTCGTAATTGGCCAATAGGAGTTCTCCTTGCCACCTCTACATTATTATTTTCCGCCTGCGGCGAGAAAGCCCCTCCGGCCGTGCAGGCCGCGCCAAAAATTTCTGCGGTTACTGCAGAGCAAAAAACGGTTCCACTAGTAAAGGAATTCGTGGGTGAAGTACTCGGGAAAGCAGATATTCCCATTCGAGCTCGAGTAGACGGTTACCTCGAGAAAATTCATTTTCGTGAAGGACGGAGAGTAAAAAAAGGTCAACTACTCTACAGTATTGATGACCAACCGTTCCGCGAAGACGTAAACGCTGCCGAAAGCCAAGTGGCTGAGGCGCGCGTTCACGCAGCAAACGCGAATAACGAGCTCCAGCGGTATGAGCCGTTAATTAAAATTAAAGCCGTTAGTCAAAGCGATTACGACGCAGCTAAATCCAATAAAGAAGCCGCCGACGAAAGTGTGAAAGCGGCCGAAGCAGCACTTGAACTTGCCAAAATAAAATTGGGCTATTGCAGTATAAAATCACCCATTGACGGAGTCATAGGAAAAACAGAAGCAGAAGTTGGCGAATACGTGGGTCGATCGCCGAATCCGGTCATTCTAAATACCGTTTCGCAAATCGACTCCATTCGCGTTCAGTTCTTCTTAACAGAATCCGACTATTTAGCCATTGCTAGAGAAAACTTAGAAGAGCGAGAAAACACCCATGAAGAACCGAATCCGCGGCACGATTCCGACTTGCGACTTATACTATCTGACGGAAGTCAGTTTCCTGAAAAAGGGACCGTTGATTTCATAAACCGTAACATAGATCAAGCCACCGGAGCTATTTTAATTCAAACCTCATTTGCAAATCCGCAGGGCTTAATAAGACCCGGACAATTTGCTAAAGTGCGGGCCAATATGGACGTGTTGGAGAATTCAGTATTGGTTCCCCAACGATGCGTCATGGAAACACAGGGGCAATATGCCGTTTATATTATTCAAGAGGATAATACGGTGACCCGAACAAAAGTGGTTCTGGGCCCTACTTATCTCGATTATTACGTTGTTCTGGAAGGCGTTTTGCCTACCGATAAAATCGCTTTAGATGGACTCCAACGGATGCGCGACGGGATGACCGTAGACTACGAATTAAAAGCCTTCAATTCTCAGTTCCCTAGCAATGAGTAAAGAACAAATAAACCACAATTTCTTTGTTCGAAGACCCATTGTATCCATGGTGATTGCGATCATTATGATCATTATTGGTGGGATTTCGATCACCGGGCTGCCCTTAGAGCAATATCCGAATATTACGCCACCCGTGGTGAAAGTAACGGCCTCTTACACCGGGGCCAATGCAGTTGCCGTGGAACAGTCTGTTGCTACTCCACTTGAACAAGAAATCAACGGGGTGGAAAATATGATCTACATGAAGTCGACAAATGCCAATGACGGTACCATGTCGATTCAAATATCCTTTGATGTTGGTTCTGACCCGGACATGAGCAACGTTTTCGCTCAAAACCGCGTATCGACCGCAACAGCGAAATTACCCGAAGAAGTAAAAAGACTCGGAGTTACGACCAAGAAGAGCATGCCCAATATTTTGATGTTGGTTATGCTTACCTCTCCCGATGGACGGTACGATCAAGGATTCTTGGGTAACTACGCCCTCATCAACGTAAAAGACCGATTGGCCCGTATTAAAGGTATGGGTGAAGTATCCGTTTTGGGAAGCTCCGACTACTCCATGCGCATCTGGGTGAAGCCCGATGTACTAGCAAAACTCGGAATAACCATTCCCGAAATAAATAACGCCATCAAGGAACAAAATGTAATTGTTCCCGGTGGAAAATTTGG
>CBFIAJ010000091.1:0-2764 GCA_965660515.1 Flavobacteriales bacterium
TAAGAAACCCCCGAACTTTTTCACCACTCAAAACCATCGCCATTCATCCATTTGTTTTGGGCTTTCATCGTCTGCTCTAGAATATCGCGAACGCAGCCACTTCCACCTTTAATTGGCGATACGTAGTCGGAAATACTTTTAATTTCTTCCGCCGCGTCATTTGGGCACACGGCAATTCCCGCCCGTTGCATCACTTCGTAATCGGGGATGTCATCGCCCATATAAAGAACGTTCTCTTCTTTTAAATCATATATGGCCAAGAGATCTTCAAAGGCATCCATTTTATGTCGTTGCCCTAAATAGATATCGGTGAGTCCCAAACCTTTTAAGCGAACTCGAACACCTTCGTTATTTCCACCGCTGATAATGGCTACATTAAAGCCCTTCTTAACCGCTAATTGAAGCGCGTAACCGTCTTTGATATTCATATTTCGGTACTGCTCGCCACTGGTGGTAATAAATACTTTTCCATCGGTAAGCACGCCGTCTACATCAAATATAAAGGTGCTGATTGAGGCTAGATGTTCTTTGTAGTTTTTCACTTCTTCTTATTCTGAATGCTTTGAGTAACTAAGGTATAAAGTTCTTTCCACTGCGGATCATCGAGCAAGCTTAAGTGTTTGTTAATCGTTTGCTCGTCGTTTCGAACGGCCGGACCTGTTTGCGAGCTTGAAGGGCCCTGTTGCAGGGCCTTTTCAGTGGTTTCCACAATCAGAGGATACAATAGATCAAATTTCAGTCCTCGCTGCTTCATCAGTTGCTCAGCAAGCGTGTACATATGATTCGAAAAATTACATGCAAACACGGCCGCTACATGTAATTGAGGTCGCTGAAAACTATCGACTCGTTCCACTCGGTGACTAATTCTCGCTGCTGCTCCCAATAGTGCTTCTTCCGTTTCTTTGGTGTTTCCCTCTACGAGTAATGGAATTTCTTGAAAGTTAACCGCCTTGCGGCGCGAAAAAGTCTGAAGCGGATAAAAGACACCCCGATTTTGATGTTTGGAAAGCGCGTCCATATCTACAGAACCTGAGGTATGGCAGACTATGCCAGATACTTCAGGTAGTGATTCCGCTACTTCTTCAACGGCCTGGTCGCTCACCGCAATGATATACAAATCCGCATCCAGGGGTATTTCGGAATAAGATAAAAACTGTTGTGTATCGAGAGCTTCTGATAGTTCTTTCCCACTGTCGGTAGTTCGGTTGTACAGGCCCAGAAGGTTGAATCCGCCCGAATCAAGGGCGGCGCCTAAATGAAAGGCCAATCGGCCGGCGCCAATGAGTACAACGCTATCCATCAGTTTCGTTGTAGGCGTTTCCGAATAGCCATAACCGTTCCAATGATCATGATGATGCATCCGAGCCAGAGTAGGTTGATATACGGGAAAATAACCGCCTTCATCACTATGAATTCTTTTTCTTCGCTTACGTCGGTAAAAGCTTTAAGCTTTACTTTTCCGTTGTCGGGATTCACGTCGTCAAATCGAAATTTGAGCCCGGAGGCTTCCACAATGGATTCCTCTAAGGTGACTTCATTCCCTTCAACTAAATAAGCGGGTTGTGCGCTAAACCGCTCGCCACTCACATTAATCACGGTTAAAAAGGCGACTAAAGCCAAATTCATGGGTTGCCCGTCTTCATAGCGCGAGCGATTCGGATCTAAGGCCAAGCTGTCAAGAATCACGAAATGACGGTTGTAAATGGCCGAATCGCCAATGGCCATCTCCATATCCGCTTCACGACCATATCCAGTAGCCATTTTTTCAGCGCGTACCTCTTCTGGTTCTGCGTAGGTAATATGGCTGTAAATATCGCGAGTGAGGAAATGTTTGGTACTGGGTTCAGCTACATTACCCATTTGCTCATTCAGCTGAATGAATGGTTCCAAGGTGAACTCTTTTTCGAGTCCGCCCGTACCGTCGCTCTTGTAGTAGTCGATTTCAAAAATGCGATTTAAGCCTTCTTTCCGTTCGCCTTTCCAGGAAACATAGTACGATCCCATTTGCATCGTATCGCCGAGTTCCATTAAAATATTTTCATTCGCTGGGAAGTCTTTCGCGATATAGGTCGGATTCTCGGAGATCACTTCCTTTTGAGCATTGGCTACTAAAGCACCCAGCATTATAAGTCCAAAGCCGATATGCGCAATGGAGGCCCCGGCATAATCGAGATTCCCTTTTAATATGCGCATCCAGTAGTCGGTGTTCGCCACAACGGCAAACAAAGATGTAAAGAGCATCGCCGTGTACAAGGCATTACTAAATCCCCAGGCATAGGCGAGGAGCACGGTAAGTGCCAAGGTGAGCCCTAAGCTCATTCCGATATTCTTTAGAAACTTACCGAATTCCGTTTTCTTGTATTTGAGAAACTGCGTAAACCCAATGAGAAACGTAATGAGCAGAGCGAAGGGAAGTTGCCAGCTATTGTAATGCTCAATGACATCAATAGGAGGAGCTAGTTCCGCCACTTCGCTCCAACCGAAGGTTGTTAGAAATGGATTTAAAAGTCCGGCAGTGACCTTGTTTATTACGGGAATTGACGTGGTAAAGGTTACTTGAAAACTCGAAATGGTTAAGGTAAGTGCGCCAATAAACATCCAGAATTCTCGCGACCACAATCGATCGTCTGTGGTGGCTTTTGGAAGCCAACGCCAGTGGTAAAAGAGCGTGCCAAAGGCGAGTAGGATGTAAAAGAATAAATAGAGCAGTAATTGTCCATTCAAGCCTAAGTCAACAAATGCGTGCACGGAGCTGTCTCCCAAA
>CBFIAJ010000092.1:0-2725 GCA_965660515.1 Flavobacteriales bacterium
CGCCTTCATCGCGTACAATGGTAAGTCCGGCTTTGTCGAGGTAGTCGAGTTGATATCCGGCCGTGAGGGCGGTATCTGTAAATGCCTGCCACTGATCGGGGTTGTAGCCCAACTGAAAATCAGTGATTGTTAGATCGCTAAATCCGCGTTCGTGGAAATACGTCAAGGCAATGGCCTTCCCTTCTTCGGCTTCTAGCTGTTTGTGAAAGTACTCCGCGGCAAATTTGCTCACTATATAAAGACTCTCGCGCTCGTTCGCCGCTTGCTGCTCTTCGGGCGTTTGTTCCTTTTCTTCAATTTCAATTCCGTACTTACCGGCCAAGTAGCGAAGCGCTTCGGGGTAGGTGAAGTGCTCGTGTTCCATGAGGAAATTGACTACGCTGCCGCCTTTTCCAGAAGAAAAATCTTTGTAAATCTGCTTGGCTGGGGAAACGACAAACGAAGGCGTTTTCTCGTTCGCGAACGGACTCAGCCCTTTGAGGTTGGAGCCGGTTCTTTTCAATTGAACGAATTCGCCAATGACTTCCTCAATACGGGAAGCTTCAAAAATACGGTCTACGGTTTCCTTGGGAATCACCCTTCGAAGATAAGAATTAGCTCCGTTTATTGGTCGCGGTCGATCACGTAATTTACCAACTCTTGTAAGCTTGTTTTTGCAGGAGAATCGGGATAAGTATTTAGGATCTCAAGGGCCGATTCTTTGTATTCGTGCATCTTGCCCTGAGCGTATTCAATACCGCCACTTTGGTTTACGTAGTCGATTACTTCTTTTACTCGTTTCGGATCGAGATTGTGGTTCTTGACAGTGTTGATGATCCGTTTCTTGTCTTTCCGATCGGCGTGCTCCAAGGCGTAAATCAGGGGCAAGGTCATTTTTTGTTCCTTGATATCGATGCCCGTGGGTTTGCCAATTTTTCCGGCCGACGCGTAATCGAATAAATCGTCTTTGATTTGAAAGGCAATTCCCACTTTTAGTCCGAATAAGCGCATTTGCTCAACGGTCGCTTCGTCGCGATTCACCGATGCGCAGCCCGCGGCACAGCAGGCGGCTATGAGTGTGGCCGTCTTCTGTTCAATGATGTCGAAGTAAATCGATTCTTTGATATCGAGCCGACGGGCTTTTTCAATTTGAAGTAATTCCCCTTCGCTCATTTCTCGAACGGCGTTACTCACAATTTTCAACAGGTGGAAATCCTCGTTTTCAACGGAGAGTAACAGACCGCGCGACAATAAATAATCGCCCACAAGAACGGCGATTTTGTTTTTCCAAAGTGCGTTCAGTGAGAAAAATCCACGCCGCATATTGGCGTCGTCGACCACATCGTCATGCACGAGGGTAGCTGTGTGCAGAAGTTCAATTAACGAAGCTGCGCGATGACTGCTTTCGTTGAGTTCACCGTTTAGTTGAGCACTCAGAAAAACGAACATCGGACGCATTTGCTTCCCCTTTCGTTTTACGATGTAATGGGTGATTCGATCGAGAAGAGGAACTCGACTGGCCATTGAGGCTCGGAATTTCTTTTCGAACTCCGCCATTTCGGCGGCAATCGGTTGTTTTATGTGATCGAGTTTCCCCATTGTGGTGCCGCCAAAGGTAAGAATTAGATAAGGTCAACAAACCCTATTCTTCCTTGTTCGCTAATTGTCCGCAAGCGGCGTCAATATCTTGCCCGCGCGACCGGCGAATATTTACAACTACTCCTTCGCGTTCAAGCGTAATGTTGAATGACCGATTCTGGAGCCGGAACAAAGCGCGGATCGTCAATGCTGTTGTACTGAATGAGGTTAACCTTCGATGGAACCAAACGGCAGAAATCGAGCAATGCGTCGATATCTTCATCTTGGTCGTTGATGCCGTTCCAAACGACGTATTCGTAGGTTACTTTTTTCCCCGTTTTCCCGTGCCAGTATTTGAGGGCATCTTTGAGTTGGTCGAGCGGATTGTGCTCTGTAAAGGGCATAATTTTTTTGCGTACCTCTTCACGGCCCGAGTGTAAACTGAGGGCGAGGTTGAATTTCACCTGATCGTCGGCAAGTCTTCGAATTCCTTTGGCCACCCCAACAGTGGAAAGTGTGATACGTTTCGGCGACATGTTGAGTCCGTCCGGTGAAGTAACTTTTTCAATCGCCTCCAGAACATTTTTGTAATTCATGAGTGGTTCACCCATGCCCATGAGTACGATATTGGTAAGGGGTCGGTTGAAAAACTGTTCTCCTTGTTCTTTGATGGCTACTACTTGATCGTAGATTTCGTCTGCGTTCAAATTCCTCATGCGTTTGAGTCGGGAAGTAGCGCAGAATTGGCAATCGAGGGAGCAGCCTACTTGTGAGCTAATGCAAGCGGTAATCCGGGTATCGGTCGGAATAAGAACCGATTCTACGATTTTATCGTCGAAGAGTTTCACGGCATTTTTAATGGTTCCGTCGGAGCTTCGCTGCATTTTGTCGACGAGGATATGATTGATCACGAATTCGTTCGCTAGGTGTTCGCGAAGGGACTTCGAGAGGTTGGTCATATCGTCGAACGACTTTGCTGATTTGCTCCAGAGCCATTCATAGACTTGATTGCCGCGAAAGGCCTTGTCGCCGATTTCGGTAAAATAGTCTTTGAGTTCGTCGCGGGTGAGCGCGCGTATGTCGCGTTTATTGGCCATGCCGCAAAGGTACGAGATTAACCGCGTTTCGTAGCTTTGCGGCATGAAGTACTATTCGGCCGATTGGCTTT
>CBFIAJ010000093.1:0-2672 GCA_965660515.1 Flavobacteriales bacterium
CCCGTTTTCATGCACGTACTCTCCACAGGTTCCCGAGTTCTTATCGAAGCTCGGTGTTTCGCTGGCAATCACGACCTATCAGGCCGGGAAAATTATATTTTTATCCGGAAAAGATTCAGAATCGCTCATTCAATTACCGAGGACTTTGGATAAGCCCATGGGGATTGCTCTTCGCGATGGCGATGCGACCATGGCGGTGGCTTGCCGTAATGAGATAATCACTTTCAAAGATGTTCCTGAACTAGCGCGTACCTACCCAAAAGCACCCGGTCGCTACGACGCTTTGTACATGCCGCGCTCTACTTTTCATGTAGGACCTTTAGATATCCATGACCTGGAATGGTCCGATCAAGGGCTTTTTGGGGTAAACACGCTGTTTTCTTGCATCATTAAAATTGATGATCAACATAACTTTATCCCTGTTTGGCAGCCTCCGTTTATAACGGAAATGGTTTCAGAAGACCGATGTCATTTAAACGGGATGACCCTTGAAAATGGACTCCCAAAATACGTGAGTATGTTCAATAGAGGGAATAGTTTTCAGTCCTGGCGGCCCGAAGTGACCACGGGCGGACTCATAATGGATGTGACGAACAACGAAGTAGTAGTAGAAGGCCTTCCCATGCCGCATTCGCCCCGATTGCTGAATGGTGAGCTCTATGTATTACTGTCGGCGACGGGCGGGTTAGCACGTGTGAATCGTGCCGAAGGCACTTATGAAGAAATTGCAAATTTAGGAGGATTTGTGCGTGGAATGGCCATTCACGGGGATTTTGCATTTGTGGGGCTCAGTAAGTTGCGACAAAACAGTTCTACGTTTAAGCATTTAAAAATTGCGAAGGAAAGCAACCAAAGTGGTATTAAAATCGTCCATCTACCTACAGGTACCGTAACAGGAGAAATTTTGTACCAAACCTCGGTCGATGAAATATATGATGTGCAGGTCTTATCGGGCCGATTAAGGCCCAACTTGATGAGTACCTTGACACCCGACCATTACGCGGGATTAAGCATCCCCGAAGCAACCTTTTGGGGTGGCCCACAGAAAAAGGCATAAGTTTTGTAGATGCTCGAATGAAAAATTGTTAACACAAATAAAAACGAATATGAACAGGAACCTTTACGCTCGAAAGAAACGACAGTTTCGCCGCTTAACGGAAGAAGTGAATCAGCTTCAAACCAGCGGTCAGTGGGAGTCTATGGACGGTAGCCTTCAAGGCCGCTTGATTCGCAGAATTAAGAACCTTTACGATACTATTTACGGCTACTTTACCCGTCGCGAATGGAAGAAAGCGTTGGCTATGGCCGGATTCCTATTGCTTGGAGCAACGGGAATTCAAGCACAGACATTTGGAGGCCCTTCTTCTAATCCGTTCGGGTTATCCATTCCGCCCGCTCAAGATTGGATAGTTCCAACGTTGGTAGACTTAGACGGAGATGGAGATCTCGATATTTTAGGTTCTACGTACGAATACGGGAAATCGATTTACTACCAGAATACAGGAACAGCAAACAACCCCCAGTTCGCGGCACCCCAGCTAAGTCCCTTCGGTTTAGGTGGTCAATACACCATGTACTCTGCTTGTGCCGACTTGGATGGGGACGGAGATATTGATGTCCTTGGATCAACTGTTGGCTACACGGGATCGTCTTTTTCGTACTACCCTAACAATGGAAGCGCAACGAATCCAAATTTTGGAACTGTTCAAATAAACCCGTTCGGGTTAAATGCGAGTGCGGTGACGTACCTAACTATCGGATCATTCGCGGATTTAGATAACGATGGTGATTACGATCATATTGGTCTCGATTATTATGGTGTTGCTTACTATTTCCAAAACACAGGAACGGCTACAAGTCCTGCGTTCGCGGCTCCAGTAGTAAATGCTTTTGGTTTTGTTCCCGGAGGTGTTGGTTTTGGAAAACTTGATGTCGGCGACCTCGATTTAGATGGTGACCTCGACTTATTTTCCGGATCGGAGTACGGTCAATTCTATTTTTATGAGAATACGGGTTCGGCAAGCGCCCCTCAATTTGGAATGCCTCAAATTAATCCATTTGGAATAGTGCCAGGAGGTGAATATTCCTTTTCGGCCTTTGGAGATTTAGATGACGATGGAGACTTAGATATTTTGGCGAATGGATATAATTCGTCAACCTATTTGGCCTCATTTAATTACTACCAAAACACCGATAACTCCATTGGTTTGGAAGAGCAATCTTTGGAGGCAACGGTTTATCCTTCGCCTTTTACTAGCAAGGTAACTGTTGAAACGGAAGCGACTTCGGATTGGTCCGTTTCTGTTTTTGATTTAACGGGCAAGCGGGTTCACCAAGCCGAGTACAATGCGGTTGATCGTATTGAAATGGATTTGAGAGACCTCCCGGCCGGAATCTATATGATGCAACTTTCCTCACAAGAAGGTGTCGTAACGAAGAGAATTACGAAGCAATAGAGCAATCCATATTTGAGAAATTCAACACCTCGCAATGTATTTTGCGGGGTGTTTTTGTATTTTGGGAATGCTTCTATGAAAAATTTAGCCAACTGTACACTCCTTTTATTTTTCGGCCTCGCGGCCGGATCCGCACTTCTGCTTGCCCCCTTATCGAGCATCGCGCAAAGTGCGGATTCATCGATGCTCAACCGTTCTGAATCCGTTCAAATGGAG
>CBFIAJ010000094.1:0-2641 GCA_965660515.1 Flavobacteriales bacterium
GACTCTTTTGTTCCGGCGCCGGATATGTTGATTTATTTACGCGCTTCTGTTCCCACCTTAGTGGACCAAATTCAAAAGCGCGGCCGCGAGTATGAATCGAGTATTCGCCTCGATTATTTGAATCGCCTAAACGAGCGTTACGAGGCGTGGATTTCGGAGTATAACAAAGGTAAGTTGCTCATTATTGATGTCGATCAATTGAACTTCATCGACAGTCAGGAAGATTTAGGTAGCGTAATCAATCGGATCGAAGGCGAGATTAACGGCCTATTTTAAATCTTCTCAATTCTCCTTTCCCAAGTTGGTAAAGATGCTCTTCGGTTATTTGGTATTTTGTCCAGGGACCTTTGTCGGGAACGGAAAGCCGTTTTTCCTGCCGTAAGGCAGGGTCGTAAATGACCAACTCGTCCTCGGCTAAATAATAAACCTTGTAGTTCATCACTTGAAATTCATCGGGTGTTTTTATGGGTAAAGAGCGAATGAAGTTGCCGAATAAATCGAATTGCAAAATTTCCTTTCCAAGATTGTTTACGAAGACGTTATTAATCGTTTGTAATAGGTACGTAGGGGTGATTTCTCTACCTACGGTCTGACTCAAATTGAGGCTTTCTAAGGCAGGTGCCTGGTCTGGAACACTCCACTTTATGAGGCGGTCCGTTGCTTGATCATAGAACCACAAAGAACGTTGGTCGGTAGCTTTAACCCATTGAACATCATAGTAGCCGAATTCGTCGAGACGAATGGGACTCACAATTGGATTCAGTCGGTTGTCGAGTATGATGATGGAGAAAAAATCGCGATAATAAATCAATAAATCCATACTCAAGAATGGATCAACATAGGTTATGGAATCGAAAGAGGGGTCGCTAAATCGATAGAGTACTTTACCCGAATCATCTCTTTTGATAATTTCTTCCCCTTGCAGGGTGTAGATGTTTCCGAATCGATCAACGCCAAAATCCTGGCAATCCTCGATCGGGAAGGTTCGCTCCCATCGGATGCTCTCACTTTGCCCCTGGACCCATAAGGACGTGCAAACGAATAAGAGAAAAGAAAAGAGTTTCAAGGAGTATTATTTAATTCAATTAATTCTTCCAGATAATTCCGGTGGTTCGCCAAACGGGGTACTTTGTTTTGACCTCCCAGCTTTCCGCGACGCTTCATCCACGCGAAGAAGAGACCTTTTTTTGCCACGTGAATAACGGGTGCTTCTAAAGCCATGTTATTATATCTTTTGGCTTCGTAATCTGTATTTAACACTTTCAGTGCATTGTCAAAGGCGTCATTAAAGTACGACAAGTCTTCTGGCATTTTGTCAAATTCCATGACCCATTCATGCGCTCCACTGGCACCGTCTTTCATATAAACGGGTCCGCCTGTGTATTCGCGTACTCGAGCGCCTGTTTTTTCACATGCCGTGGCCAAAGCCCGCTCAGCATTGTCTTGAATAAGTTCTTCGCCAAAAGCATTGATGAAGTATTTGGTGCGTCCGGTAATGCGAATTCGAAAAGGAAATAAGGACGTAAATTGAATGGTGTCTCCGATTTTATATCTCCAAAGGCCGCCGTTGGTGCTAATGATTAGAGCGTATTGAACCCCCAGTGTTACTTCTTCTAAGCCAATGGCTCGTGGGTTGTCTGAATGCCATTCACTTTCTGGTAAGAATTCATAAAAGATTCCGTAGTCAAGCATGAGAAGCATATCATCGGAATCTAATCGGTCTTTGATAGCGAAAAACCCTTCAGAAGCATTGTAGGTTTCGAGATACTTTAAAGGTGCTCCTCCGAATAAGTCACGGAACTGTTCTTTATACGGAGTAAATGCGACACCTCCGTGTATAAAGAGCTCAAGGTTAGGCCAAACTTCGCGTAATGTTTTCTTCCCTGTTTGCTCTAGTACTTTATGACACGTTACAAGCATCCAGGAGGGCACACCCGTTAAGCTGGTTACATTTTCTTTGATGGCGATGTCGACCGTTTTGTCGAGTTTTTCTTCAAAGTTTTCGATCAAGGCCGTTTTATTGTCGGGAGTACTGAGGAAATCGGCCCAGAAAGGCAGATTCTTAACCATAATTGCGCTTAAGTCCCCGTAGTACGAATTATTACTTGGGTCAATATTAGTTGCACTTCCGGCCAACATGAGGCTTTTGCCTGAGAACATTTGCGTCTCTGGGTTCTGGTTACAGTAAATGCTCAGCATGTCTTTGCCCGTATTCAAATGGCATTCTTCTAAACTCTCTTGCGAAACGGGTAAGAATTTACTTCGTTGATTGGTGGTGCCCGATGATTTGGCAAACCATTTAATCTCTGTGGGCCAAAGTATGTTTTGTTCTCCTTTTCGCATCCGATCGATATACGGAACTAAATCTTCGTAGGAGACGATGGGAACGTTGTTTCGGTAGTCGTTGTAGTTGCGTATGGAGTTGAATTGGTGCTCGGTTCCATATTCGGTGTCACTGGCGCTTCGAACGAGTTTCATTTGCCATTCGGACTGCACCTCCAAGGGGTATTTCATAAAAAGCTCGATTTCGTGAAACCGCTTTTTCATGACCCATGAAAACACCGAGTTAATTAAAGGAAACTTTACCGCCATTGATTTCTTAACTTCGAGGTCTAAGATAGTCATTGTTCCTATTCTTCAC
>CBFIAJ010000095.1:0-2612 GCA_965660515.1 Flavobacteriales bacterium
TTGCCCAAGGCAAGTGTGGTCGAAGAATTGCGCCGTGAAATAAATGTCCGGCCCTTTATTGCTCAATTATTGGCGCAAAGAGGGATCAATAGCTTCGACGAAGCACAAACCTTCTTTACACCCAATTTAGATCAATTGCACGATCCTTTTTTAATGGCGGGTCTTTCCGAATCAGTTGATCGGATATTGAAGGCGATTGAGAACCAAGAGCGAGTTCTTATTTACGGCGATTATGATGTCGACGGTACGTCTTCGGTGGCGCTTATGTATCGGTTTTTAAGTCGTTTTTCAGAAAACTTGGAGTGCTATATTCCGGATCGATATAGTGAAGGCTATGGTGTATCTATGACGGGCATGCAGTTCGCGGCGGACAACGAATTCGATTTATTGATTACGTTGGATTGCGGAATTAAAGCCACGGAAGAGCTTGAGTGGGTGACCGAGCAAGGTATTGATGTGATCGTGGTCGATCACCATCGTCCCGGGAGGGACTTGCCCAAAGTGTATTCAGTCATTGACCCAAAGCGCCCCGATTGTCAATACCCGTTTAAAGAATTGTGCGCGGCAGGTGTTGCTTTCAAATTGATTCAAGCCGTTCATCAAAAGCAGGGTGGAACCCAAGAAGAAATGGACGAGTGGCTCGACATGGTTGCCGTCGCCACACTTTCGGATATCGTTCCTATGACGGGTGAGAACAGAGTGCTTACTGCCCTTGGCATGCGTCGTTTAAACACGAAGCCGAGTCCAGGTCTCAACGCCTTTGTTTCGCTGGCCAAAGTAGAGGGGAATTTGAATTCCATTGATATACTGTTTAAGGTGTCGCCAAAAATTAATGCGGCGGGTAGAATGGAGCACGGTCGTTTGGCGGTGGATTTGCTGATTGAAAACGACGCGTACGAAGCCCTGGAGATGGCCAAAGTGTTAGAAAAGCACAATACAGCACGTCGCGAGAGCGATCAGTTGATCACGGTCGAGGCCTTGGAGCAAATTGAAGAGCAAATTGCCGAGGATGCGTATAGCACGGTTGTTTATCGGCCCGATTGGCACAAAGGCGTTATTGGTATTGTGGCGAGTAGGCTTATTGAAAGGCATTACCGGCCAACTATTGTTTTAACCGAGTCGAACGGCCTATTGGCCGGATCCGCGCGTTCCGTGCTCGGGTTCGATGTGTACGACGCTATAAACGAATGCTCGGAGCACTTGGAGCAGTTTGGAGGCCATATGTACGCGGCGGGCATGACGATGAGGCCAGAGAAGCTCGACGCTTTTAAAAGGGCCTTTGAGCGTGTTGTAGCCGAACGCATTGAGGAGCGTCAGCGAACCCCTGAAATTGAAATAGACCTGGAACTAGATCTAGAAGACATTAACATCAAGTTGATGAATATCTTGAATCGGATGGAGCCGTACGGGCCGGAGAATCCAGTTCCGGTTTTCTGTGTTCGAAATGTGCAGGCAATGGAGGAATCGGTGCAGCAAATTGGCAAAGAGGGTAGCCATTTGAAGCTAAAGATAGGAAGCAAGGACTCATATCGAAGCCTCGCCGCCATTGGATTCGGAATGGGTTCTTTGGCCGGTGAATTGATGACGGGAAGGCCCTTTCACGTTGTTTTTGAATTAGGGGTCAATTCATGGCGCGGAACCGAAACGCTTCAAATGATGATTAAAGATTTGGAGTGGGCTTAGGGTTGCACCACCTTTGTTTGAATTAATTCTTCTCCACCGGGTCCCTTTACGGATAGTGAAATTAGAGGGGGACTTACCGACCAGTCGATATCAATGATGCCATAGTTTCTGGAGATTGAACGGGCAATGCGATAAGGATTCGATTCTTGATAAGCTTGGTCCCAAGTATGAGATAACCCGCTGGTAGTCATTTCATAAAGTGAAATTTCGTCATCCATTTTCAATTTGGAAACTTCGCCAATGTGTCGGTCACCGCTTACGAGAACGAGGCCCGACGGATGCGTTTCGTTGATTAATTCAAGTAGTCGCTTTCTTTCTTTTGGAAAGTTACTCCACTTCTCATAAGGGTGTTCATCGGGGATAATTTGGATGCCACTAGCTAGAATATGCACTTGTGCATTCGAGTTTCTCAATTCTTTTTCAAGCCATTTCCATTGAGCTTCGCCGAGTAGTTGGCCGGTGGAATCGGGGTAATAACGAAATCCAGAATCTCTGTTCGCGGAACCCAATGGATCGCGGAACCATCGAGCATCTAGGAGAAGGATTTTGACTTTTTGTCCTTCAGGGCCAAATTCATAGGATTGATACGCGCCGGGGTGTTTTCTATCAGGGCTTGATTCCGGAACGTCTAAAAATTCAAATAGGAGTTCCTTGGTTTGTACTTTATATGGATAGGTTCGATCGCCGTCATTAACGCCATAATCGTGATCGTCCCAAATTCCAATGACGCTAGTTTTAGAGAGGAGTTTTTGATATTCAGGGTGGCTTTTTTGGCGAGTATATCTCTTGTGAAGAGTATCCATATGATCGGAATCCCCGTAAATAATATCCCCCAACCAAACCCACAGATCGGGGTTTTCAGCATTGATCTCCTGCCATAGTTGTTTTTCAGGCAAATTGTGTTTGGAGCAACTACCCAGGGCAATTTT
>CBFIAJ010000096.1:0-2549 GCA_965660515.1 Flavobacteriales bacterium
CGTTTCGGTTTATCCGAACGCGGGTTTGCCCAATGCATTCGGCGATTACGACCAAAGCCCCGAGCAAATGGGGAAACTCGTTGAGGAATACCTCAAGCTCAACTTAGTCAATGTGCTTGGCGGCTGCTGTGGAACTACGCCCGATCATATTCGTGTAATCGCCGAAACAGCGGCTCGCTATTCGCCCCGCCCTTACCACCCGAAAAAACGAGTAGCATGAGTACTTACTTAAAACTGAGCGGACTCGAGCCGCTGGAGGTGCGGCCCGATAGTAACTTCGTTAACATTGGTGAACGGACCAACGTAACCGGATCGCGTCGCTTTTTGCGCTTGATCAAAGAAGAGTTGTACGACGAAGCATTGGAAGTGGCGCGCGATCAAGTAGAGGGAGGAGCTCAAATACTCGATGTCAATATGGACGAAGGACTTATCGATGGTGTCTTCGCCATGAAAAAATTCTTAAACCTTCTGGCTGCCGAGCCCGATATCGCCCGAATCCCCGTAATGATCGATAGCTCCAAATGGGATGTAATCGAGGCCGGACTCCAATGCGTGCAAGGGAAATCAGTGGTCAATTCCATTTCTCTGAAGGGCGGTGAAGAAGAGTTTATTGAACAAGCCAGAAAAGTAAAGCGCTATGGCGCGGCAGTAGTTGTCATGGCCTTCGATGAAGAAGGTCAGGCCGATAATTACGAACGTCGCATTTCTATTTGCGAGCGCGCTTATAGAATATTGGTCGATGTAGTTGGCTTCCCCGCGACGGACATCATTTTTGACCCGAATATATTTCCAGTAGCCACCGGAATGGAAGAACATCGCAAGAATGCTTTAGATTTCTTTCGCGCCACAAAATGGATTCGAGAAAATTTACCGGGAGCCAATGTGAGTGGAGGCGTTTCCAACGTGAGTTTCAGTTTTCGAGGCAATACCGCGGTTCGCGAAGCCATGCATTCAGCCTTCCTTTATCACGGCATTAAGTATGGAATGAACATGGGAATTGTGAATCCGACCATGCTTCAAGTATATTCGGATATCGACAAAGAATTGCTCGAGCACGTAGAAGATGTACTTCTCGATCGACGAGACGATTCAACCGAACGCCTACTTGAATTGGCCGAAAAATACCGCGGAACCGAAAGCGCGAAAACGGAAAAAGATCTGAGCTGGCGTGAAGGCACTTATGAGGAACGCTTGGAGCACGCTTTGGTGAAAGGAATTGTAGAGTTCATTGAAGAAGACGTGGAAGAAGCGCGACTCGATTTACCCAAGCCGCTTCACGTCATTGAAGGGCCGCTCATGGCCGGAATGAACGTAGTGGGCGATCTTTTTGGATCGGGTCAAATGTTCCTGCCGCAGGTAGTGAAGAGCGCCCGCGTTATGAAAAAGGCCGTGGCCCATCTGCTTCCCTACCTCGAAGCGGAAAAAGAAGGCGCTGGTCAAAAAGCGGGTAAGATCTTACTTGCTACCGTGAAGGGCGATGTGCACGACATTGGTAAGAACATCGTGAGCGTAGTCTTGGCCTGTAACAACTACGAAATCGTGGACCTGGGTGTTATGGTGGCGCCAGAAAAGATATTGGCTGCAGCGCGCGAACATGAGGTGGATATTATCGGCCTCAGCGGCCTGATAACTCCTTCACTCGATGAAATGGTGTACCTCGCCAAAGAAATGAAAAGGCAAGAGTTTTCGCAGCCCTTACTCATCGGCGGTGCAACGACTTCACGAGCTCATACAGCTGTAAAAATTGTACCCGAGTACGACGGCCCCGTGCTTCACGTGCTCGATGCTTCACGCGCCGTATCTGTTGCGGGTAAATTATTGAGCAAAGCCGATAAAGAAGCCTATTGGACGGAGATAGAAGAAGAATACACCCGATTACGAGAGGGCTACTGGCGTAAGAACCGAGAAAAACGCTTTGTTTCCCTACCCGAGGCGCGCCGAAATAGAACAGCCATTGAATGGAAAGAGGAGGACATCTATACCCCGAAAAAGCCAGGAGTGCATTATTTCGACGATTATGATTTGAATGAAATTACTCAGTACATCGATTGGACCCCCTTCTTTCAAACTTGGGAGCTTTACGGGAAATTCCCCGCCATTCTCGACGATGAGGTAGTAGGAAAAGAAGCCACCCAGCTGTACGAAGAAGCGCGTGATTTGTTGATGGATTTAATCCGAAACAAGCGACTCAAGGCACGAGCGGCGGTCGGAATCTGGCCGGCGAATGTCGTTCAAGACGACATAGAGGTATATAGCAATGACGATCGGTCGGAAGTACGCGAACTCTTGATTACTTTACGGCAACAAACGGAGAAAGCAGAAGGAGTACCGAATATTGCTTTATCCGACTTCATCGCGCCGAAGGCGACGGGGTTAAACGATTGGATTGGAGGCTTCGTCGTTACCGCAGGACTCGGAATTGAAAAGGTGTTGGAGGCCTACGAGAAAGATCACGACGATTACCACAGCATTATGGTAAAAGCCTTAGCCGACCGTTTGGCAGAGGCTTTTGCAGAGCTCATGCACGAAAAAGTACGTCGCGATTATTG
>CBFIAJ010000097.1:0-2507 GCA_965660515.1 Flavobacteriales bacterium
AGAAGAAGCCGCAGGGGAAATAGAGCGCGGTTCCTGAAAAAGCTTCAAGCTAAAAAACGCGGACGGATTTCTTAACTTGGAAACAAATTGAGAATTCATGTGTGGCCGATACGTTACGGTTTCCCAACTTAAGGTTATTGAAAAGCGATTCAATGTAGTTGCTTCCACTCCTGAAAACTACGTTCAAAGAGTAAACATTGGCCCGGGTTCCAAGGCGCCCGTAATTACGGACGAGGCCCCCGGCGCGTTGAGTTTCTTTCAGTTTGGACTCACTCCTTTTTGGGCGAAAAAGAAAATGTATCAGTTTAATGCTCGATCGGAGGGCGATCAGAATAAAGACGATGACCCTCACTATTCAGGAGCCAAAGGGATCATTCAAAAACCAATGTTTCGTCACGCTATTCGAAAACAACGATGTTTGGTTCCGGCCGATGCTTTCATTGAAGGCCCGAAAAAAGAACGGCTGAACAAGCCCTACGTCGTTTATGCGAATAATGTAGATCGGCCTTTCGCTTTTGCGGGTATTTGGGATCGTTGGGTAAACAAGGACACTGGAGAAGAAGTAGATAGTTTTGCCATTATTACCACGGCCGCCTATGGGGTATTACACAAAATTGGCCATCACAGAGGACCCGTTATTTTGAGTCCTGAAGACGAACACCATTGGTTAAATCGCGATCTTCCTTTGGGCGAAGTAACACAATTATTACGCCCTTCTGAGTTCATAAAACTCAATGCCTATCCTATTGACACGGACATTAAGAATCCGACCGCAGAAGGCTCTGATTTACTAGCGCCCATCGACGAACGATTGATCAAGGAATACGATTACAAATTCTACGACACGTTAAAATTGGAGGGAATGGGGCATACTCGTGGGCGCCAACGCAAATTAGATTTTGACTGAACAAATATCCGCCCGAGAAGGCGAAAAACGAACATAATGCAAACAATACTTGGCGCCGGCGGGGCCATTGGAAGAGAACTCGCAAAAAACCTAACGACTTATACCGATGAAATTCGACTGGTGGGCAGGAAACCCAAAAAAGTAAATGAGAATGACGAGTTAATCGCTGCAGATTTGACCACTGAAGAAGGCGTTAAAAAAGGCGTTAAAGGTTCAGAAGTTGTGTACGTCACCGTTGGGTTCGAATACAAAACAAGTGTTTGGAAACAGTTGTGGGTCCCGTTTATTAAGCGCGTAATTGATGCCTGTGCAGCGAATAAATCGAAGCTCGTGTTTTTCGATAATGTGTATATGTACGATCCGGATTTCTTGGACGGAATGGATGAGAATGCGCCGATAAGACCAGTGAGTGAAAAAGGAAAAATTAGAGCTGAAGTTGCGAAAAAAGTTATGGATGCCCACGAAACCGGCAAAATCGAGGCGCAGATTGCCCGTGCCGCTGATTTTATGGGGCGCACCCAAAACAGCGTTCCCTACTCGCTGATCTATGAGAAATTAAAGTCCGGGAAAGCCGGTCAATGGCTTTGCCGAAAGGATAAAGTGCACAACTTCACTTTCACTCCCGATGCCGGTATGGCAATGGCTTTATTGGGGAATACGGAAAGCGCTTATGGGGAAATCTGGCACATGCCGAGCGATTCTACCCGATTGAACATGGAGGAGTATACGAAGGTGATGGCTGAAATACTGGGTGTTAAGTCGAAACTTAGCATCTTGCCGAAGGCAATGATGACACTACTCGGTTGGTTCATGAGTCCGATCAAAGAATTGAAAGAAATGAGCTACCAATATGAGCGCGATTACCTCTTCGATTCGTCTAAAATTGAAAAGCGATTTGGAATTGCTCCGACCCCGATTAAGGAACAGATTTTGGCATTAAAAACAGAAAGTACATAAGGTTTACTTGAACTAAAATCGACGCCCAAATCCCGTATGAACCGCTTTCAACCGGGCATAAAATTCAAATCCGTAGATGACTTCCTGGAGTATCTGCCCAAACTAGAACGAGCAATTGTTGATGCGCTGCGGGAGCTGATTTTTTCATGCTTACCAGATATCGAGGAACGTTTAGCCTACAACGTCCCTTTTTATTATGCGCGTAAACGACTCTTCTTCATTTGGCCAAGTTCCATTCCATGGGGCGGTATTAAAGAAGGAGTGCAATTAGGGTTCGTTCGAGGAAGTGAGCTGGCCGACCCTCATGGTGTGCTCGGCTTAGAAAAAGGCAAAACCATGGCCGGCATCACGTTTCATTCTGCAAGCAAAATCCCAATGGAAGCCATTCGCACTTTGATCTTTGAAGCCGCCTACCTCGATAACCCCAAAGGAACTTTTGGTACTTTTAAGGAATGAGAGCAATTCTATTATTCCTTGCCCTTATCGTCACTGCCCCATCCATAGCTCAATCGACCGGATGGTGGAACGAGTCGGTGTTTTACGAAATCTTTGTACGTAGTTTCTACGACAGCGATGGAGATGGCACCGGCGACTTTAATGGAATCACTCAAAAACTGGACTACTTAAACGACGGGGACCCCAA
>CBFIAJ010000098.1:0-2450 GCA_965660515.1 Flavobacteriales bacterium
TTGTACTTGGGGTTTCAACATATGAAGGCTTTGGAACATCGGACGATTGATCAGCTCCTAACGGAGCGACGTGCAAGCGGCACTTTTCAAGACCTTAAAGATTTCCTGAAACGCGTATCTATTTCCTTGGAGCAGTTGCGTCTTTTGATTCGAGTGGGTGCTTTTCGATTCACGGAGAAAAGTAAAAAAGAACTTCTGTGGGAGGCACATATGCACTTGAGTAAAGGCAAGGCGAAACCCGTGAAAAAGGAACTCTTCGCTATTGAGCAGAAAGAGTATAAACTGCCCACGCTGAACATGCATGAATTTGAAGCGGCTTATGACGAAATGGAGATTATTGGATTCCCACTCGCAGCTCCGTTCGACCTGCTCGAAACACCACTTGAGCAGACATTGGGGAGTCGCGATTTGCCCGGAAATTTGGGCAAGCCCATTGTGGTATATGGCTACTTGGTGACCATTAAAGAAACCAAAACCAAGTCGGGAAAACGAATGCGGTTCGGAACGTGGATCGATCAGAGTGGCGCATTTCTCGATTCGGTGCATTTCCCGCCGCAGGCGGAAAAATACCCCTTCAGAGGAAGAGGGGTTTACCGAATTGAGGGTAGGGTAACGGAAGAATTTGGCTGCTTTGCGGTTGACTGTCAGAAACTCGAAAAGCTGCCTTACAGCCCCGATCCGAGGTATGCTTAGCGCTGTGAATCACCCACGACTAAAGTCATGGGCATAAGGAGGTTGGTATTTTTATGCCCCGGGTTTTAACCCGGGGTTTTACAAAGAGCAGCGCATATACTCCCATGTTCCGTCTATACGGGTCTTCATTTCCTCAAGAATTTCTTGAGGCGTTCTTTCGCGATCTTGACCACCTGCTAGCTTGTAGTATCTGTGGGCATAGAAGTAGTTTTTCCAGGCGGGGGCATTTTTTGGCCGCACATCTAAAACCTCCTTCCAAGCGATCATTTGATCTTTGTACCAAGAAGCCTCGTGCTGCACATAAGTGAAGCGCGGTACATCTTCGGTTTCGGTTGTTAGACCGGGTTTCGTTTGTGCTCCGTAAAGAAGAAAGCCAGCGATAAGCGTTAGGAGTATGAGTGGTGTTTTCATTGTTTGTTTTCTTCCAAGTATGATTGCCGATGGAAATAGGTTCATAGGGGAAGATAAAAGTTAACATGATGTTATTCAAGATTTCTCTACCTTGTTGGTCAATTTGCTCAAAATGAAAAGATTACTCCCTTTTTTCGCCGCTGTAATATTTTACTTTCCAAGTAGCGGTCAAACCGCACTCACCTGGACCGATGATATCGCCTGCATCATCTACAGTCATTGTACCAGCTGTCATAATCCAAATGGAGCAGGTCATTTTCCTTTAACCGACTATTCCAACGCCGTCGCAGTTGGATCGGCCTTGGGTGCCGCGGTAGGATCAGGACAAATGCCGCCATGGCCGCCGAATGAAGATTATCAAACGTATGCGCATGAACGTTTATTAACCGATGATGAGCGCAATGCAATTGTGGAATGGGTAAATAACGGAATGCCTTCCGGGGATTTGAGTCAAGCCCCGGCACCTCCAACGTATTCGAATACATCGGCTTTAGGGCAAGTTGATTTAACCGTTCGAATGCCCGATTATACGCTACCCACAATGACAGAAGACGAGTACCGATGTTTCGTACTCGATTTAAACCTCACACAAGACGAATGGATTACGGGAATAGAAGTCATCCCGGGGAACACGAATATCGTTCACCACGTTTTGGTCTTTAGCGACGATACTCAAACACCGGTTAATTTAGACGCCCAAGATCCAGGTCCTGGATACACGAACTTTGGAGGCACGGGATCCAATGCATCTGAATTAATTTCCGCCTGGGTTCCGGGGTCCGACCCAGTATTGTTGCCGGCCGGTATGGGTTTTCCATTGAATCCGAATTCTCGATTGGTGATACAGGTGCATTATCCTCTCGGATCAACCGGAATTCTCGATTCTACGCGAATCAATGTGAAGTTGAGTCCAACCCCATTGCGCACGGTTTCTTTTGACCCGTTATTGAATCATGTAACCTCCATGCAGAATGGCTGGCTGCAGTTGGCGCCAAACGAAGTAAAAACGTTTCATCAGAAATACGTTATTCCCAATTGGGCGGGTAACCGGACCTTCTTAAGCATTGCACCGCATGCACATTTAATTTGCGAGGCTATGTGGGCTTTTGCAGTAAAACCTAACGGCGATACTATTCCCCTTATTGATATTCCGAATTGGGATTTTAAATGGCAGGGGCAGTATAATTTTAGGAGTCCAATGAAGCTCCCCGCCGGAACGGAACTGCACGGATACGCGCGTTATAACAACACGGCATCCAATCCAAACAACCCCAGTAACCCTCCGGTTCAAGTGAACTTGGGCGACGCCACAACGGATGAAATGATGCTCTTTTACTTTGCGTATT
>CBFIAJ010000099.1:0-2409 GCA_965660515.1 Flavobacteriales bacterium
TGGCACGACTTAAAAGATTCATTTCGGCTGAATACTCAAATTGTTGAATGACCAATGCTCATAAAAGTACGAAACTATAAATGGTAAAGGCTCCCGAATCACTAGTCGATCAAGGGAAATCTGCGACTATAGATTGAAACAACGTAAAACGCGGGAACGAATAAACCAATCTTCTCACTTTACCTAAAAAGCGTGAGTGAGCCGTTTTCTTCAATGGTTCTGCCTTGGTCGCTGCGTGCTTTAACCACCGCGTAATAGGTGCCTTCTGGAACATCAGCGCCATCCCAACCGGGGAAATCTTGCGCAGCACCTGAATAGTGAAAAACAGACTCGCCCCAACGCGAGAAAATAGAGATGTCTATTTCAATCACCTCTTTAGTTCGGGGTAACCACAAATCGTTTTGGTTATCGCCATTGGGTGTAAATACATTGGGCAGTTCAAGCTCCGGGCAGCCCTCTATGAATACACGTACGGTATCCCAGGTTTCTTCGTACTTAAAATCCCATTGCGATAGGTAATACTCGGTGTTTTCTGCAGCTTCAACAGTTAGTGAGGTCGTTGTAGATAGGGTATCGCCATTCCCTTTGATCCAGGCGTAACGGTACTCGTTGTTTCGATACGGAGTCGAAAAAGTCACTGAATCGCCAACACAAGCCAATTGATCGGAACCTGCGTCGGCAACATACGTTTGAGCGGAGCAAGGGTATAAAACGACGTTGTCAATGTAGTAGCCGGAGGAATAATAAGACTCTGGTGGATAATTCCATTGACTCGTAAACCAGCCAATGGTCAAATATTTCATTGTATCTGTAAAAACTACCTCCATGGACATTCTGCGCCATTGAGACTTTGAAAGCGTATCCATTCGGCCGAAGCTATATTGTGGAATAATTCCTGGATTGGAATAAACCGGCATTGTAAAATCCTCTTTACTGAAATATAAGTCAAGTCCAAAGTCCCAGTCTTCATCAGAATAATCAGCCAGCGACAAATCAAACTCAATTGTATAACATGTATTTGGGATGAGGCTTTGATTAATTCGTGGCTGCACAGATTCGATAAGGAATTGCTTATTATTTTGATTTGCCCAATCAAGTAGAAAACCTAGAAATCCGTAATTAGTCCCAAACTTTGGTTCTTGAAAACCAACAAGATTTTGAGGACTATTAAAGCCCTGAATTGCACACGGACAAAGTAAATCACTTGCCATAGAGAAAATTCGAGTTGCTCTTTCCCAGCCTAGTGCGTCATATATCCTCCCCGCTCCATGAACCTGTGAACATGGAACACTGTACTCTTCAAAGGAAGAGTTTACAATTAGGTTTTGACCATATAAAGGCGCTGCGAATACCGCAGCACCCGTTATGAAGCCAAATATTAAAATCCACTTTCTCACTTAAGAATAATTGAATGGTATTCTAATGTACCATTGTATTCCAGAATAAGTTGATACACACCTTTCGGTTGATCTTCAATATAGAATCCGTATGAATAACCCGAAAATTCCACATCATCTGAAAATACTAGTCTTCCAAAGATGTCGACCAACTCGATAGAAACGTTTTGATTTAATTCATGAAACAATTCATTACTCTCAATTACGATTCGTCCAGTGGTAGGGTTGGGATATACTAATACTTCAGAAGTCTCTAGGTTACGAGAACGGTTCGACTTTGGGTTTGGTTGTCCATAAACGTCTAAATCGAGCATCACCCATGCGCTTAGGACATTCGGCCCGTATTCGGCCAGACTGCCTTGATAGGCAATAGCTAATAAGTCGTTTTCGACGCCAGCAGGAAAAGGGAGGCCTTTGGTATAGTAACTCTCATAGGCATCCATTATTGTCGCCGTTTCGGTAAAATAAGTATTAGTGTCAACCGATATGGCCGTTGCCGCAGAGTGAAAACCGCCAACGGTGTCATTCTGAATACTGAAATATAGTCTTCCCAACGCAGATTCGTTCGGTGTCAACTGAACATTTGACAAAGCAGCTGTGTAACCCAGGTCTTCATTAATTTGAGCCTTTTGCACATTATTGAATAAATCATCGGTACTAGAAAGCTGCACCAGCGGAGCCAGATACGCGGCACTAGAATTCATTCCTGAACCTCCTCCAGTTATTAGCTGAGAAGGGTCACCGCCACCGCCTCCTTGACAGCCAGGTACAGCGGCACTAATAACTTCTGCGAAAACGGGTGTTCCTGCAGGAGGAATTTGCTGATCCGGATCCAAGCTTGCCGACCCTGTATTTCGGTATAACGTTGGCGAGGTGGTGGCGGTTCCAGTAATGTCAGAATTAGCATTAATAGGGTTAAACCACTTGTTTTCTTGTACGCCTCCAGAAATCAATTGATTGTTGACCGTTGCATTATCAAACCACCAACCTTCATAATAGCGGTTCATTGTAT
>CBFIAJ010000100.1:0-2402 GCA_965660515.1 Flavobacteriales bacterium
GCTGAATTCGCCCAAGGCAAATACTCCGTCGATAGCCACACCACCATTACCATTAAATCCTCCAAAACGAAGTCCAAGCTCTTGTGCATTTGCCGTTACACCTGCACTAAGCACGAATATGAAAGCAATAATTAGTTTTCTCATTTTTCCAGATAGTTTAGTTTGAAGTAGGAAAGGTAACTAATTCTTAAAAAAAGAAACCCGACTAGGCTTTTTTCCGAAGTTGGTTAAAAATCAAGCCGTAGGCTTTTGCGGTATGACTCAAAATTTGTTTCGGATGTGTACTTAATTTCCTATTAAAATAGATTTGATTGTAAATAAATCCAATAATATAAGTGGCTAAAGTCCCGTATGCGGCCCGCATTACTCCGTGTAAAGTGATAAAAAGCCAATTGAATCCTTTAATTGAATAAAGTAGCCCGCCAAGTGAATGATGAGCCACTTTTTAGTTTCAAAGAAAAATGCGTTTCATGGTGAGAATTTACTCGATAGAAAGCAAACGGCCGGTGTTATCACGGAAATTTCTGTAAAATTCGATCGAGCGAGAGAATGGAAGTCCCGGCCTGAATATGATACGCGTGCAAACCGGCCTCGCGCGCGCCTTCAATATGTTGAATTGAATCGTCGATAAAGAGGGTTTCGTTCGCTTCGATTCCTCGATCTTCAAGAATTTCTTCAAATATTTCTATTTCTGGCTTGCGATATCCAACCAAATGGGAATAGTAGGTTTGTTCAAAAAGCGACTCGAACTCGGAATATTCCCGACCAAATTTATCGTAAATGTAGTCGAGATGGATCTCATTGGTATTGCTTAACAGCAAGATTCGGTAATCGTCTCGTACTTGATCAATAAAATTGATATGTTTTTTTGGCAGTTCGAGAATCATGGAATTCCATGCGTCGTCGATCTGTCGATCGGATAGAGATTCGCCGCTTTGTTCGCGGATAGCGTCTCGAAATTCTTCGGCGCTAAGATCTCCTGTCTCAAACAGATCAAAGGTTTCGGTTTGTTGAAGCTGTGAATAGGCTGCGTCAAAATCGGCAAATCCCAACTGTTTAAAAGCTTCTTCAGTACGTCGGTAATCGATGTTGAGTAGAACACCACCGAGGTCAAATATTATATTGCGAATCATCAAAGTATCGTTACACGTTGCAAGATAGCTTTTGAAGGTCTAAATTTGCAACACCTTTGAAAAAAATGGTCCTATAGCTCAGCTGGTTAGAGCATCAGACTCATAATCTGAGGGTCGCAGGTTCAAGCCCTGCTGGGACCACAAGGAAAATAAGCCTCTTTTCGCCTTTGCGAAAAGGGGTTTTTTATTGGGTGAAAAGGCGATGCTTGCTTCGTTTACCCGTGAATAAATTCATCGCATGCTTCGTTCACCCACGAATGAATTCGTGGGCTCGGGTTCAAAAAAATTTGCCCACCATTTCAATATTACTGAAATAGAGCATGCTTCATTCACCCGCATTCAATTTGCTTTTTGTTCCCCATTTGCGGAACAAAAACCCCTGCGATTCTTTTAAGTGCCGCAAATGAATCCATCATGGGTCAACCTTCCAAAAACAAGGAAGCCCCTTTTGAACAAACAAAAGAGGCTCCCGTTATTTCGAAAAAATATTCTGAAGAATTCGTCGGACCTAGAAACTAATTCCGGCACCAATTTGGAAGTACTGGTTTCGGTAACCGAGATCCGTAATATCGTTCAGACCCCAATATCGCCTTGCATCAACGGTGACGGGTCCGAGCTTTAAACCAAGGCCGACATGCCAAGGAAAATCGTACCACTCAGCTTTCGTAGCGTCCGTTTTAATATCGTCTCCATCTTCGACTAGACTTTCTCCTACCTTGATGTTGAACGCGATACCAACTTGTGCAAATACGGGTCCTATTTTTACTCGCGCCGCTTGCGGCAAACTCAAATAATGTAATGTTCGATAATTGTTGTCGTTCTCTCTACGCCCCATTTGCTGGTATTCAAGGCCTTTGTACCAGTGAAGAATCGATTTTACCTGGTCAGTTCTGAAGGTCCCTACGTAAAATGATTGCTGCGAATCGGACACTTGGTTTCCGTTAGCATAGAGTCCTGCCGCACTCCATCCGGCCCGTAAACCATGTGAAGGTCCGTCTTGAGCATACGCGCCAAAACTCAAAAATAGCGCTGCCGAAAACAGAAGTACTAGTTCTTTTTTCATTCCGATTTAGTTTAGTTATGTCTACTAAAATTAGCAATTATTCTGCACTTACGAAATCGCGGCTTTTGTCAAGACTGGTTCGTTCGAAGAAATTCAAATAGAACGCCAAGCCCAAAGCCGTTAGACTCCTTTTAAAATGTATTTGATACCTTTATGGTGAAAAATACCATAAGTATGTTTTTACGCTCCCTCCTTTGCACTGTCTT
>CBFIAJ010000101.1:0-2310 GCA_965660515.1 Flavobacteriales bacterium
ATGACTTGGTTTTTTTCTGACTTGGTCATGATGAATCTAATTATTCAGCCGCTGTTCCGCTGATCGATTTAGGATCGATAGCAACGCTTGGGCTCATGGTACTGCTTATGAAAATACTTTTCACATAGGCACCTTTTGCCGCCGTTGGCTTAAGTTTAATAATCGTTTGAAGAAGTTCACGGGCATTTTCCGTGATCTTACCTGACTCAAAAGAAGCTTTCGCAACGGACGCATGGATAATTCCAAAACGATCCACTTTAAAGTCAATTTTACCCGATTTTACATCGGTAACTGCCTTTGCGACATCCATGGTAACTGTTCCGGTCTTGGGATTCGGCATCAGACCGCGAGGTCCAAGTACACGACCTAATGGTCCAATTTTACCCATAACCGCTGGCATTGTAATAATAACGTCTACATCGGTCCAACCACCTTTGATTTTTTCGATGTATTCATCCATACCTACGAAATCTGCACCAGCTTCTTTCGCCTCGGCTTCTTTATCCGGAGTTACTAAAGCAAGTACTTTAATATCTTTTCCCGTTCCGTGAGGAAGAGTTACCACTCCACGAACCATTTGATTCGCTTTACGTGGATCTACGCCTAAATGAACCGCAACATCAACAGATGCGTCAAATTTAGTTTTCGAGATCTTTTTGATAAGATCTGAAGCTTCAGTCAATGAATAGAGTTTGTTCGACTCGATCAGTGACTGTGCTTCTTTTTGTTTTTTTGTCAACTTCGCCATGTCACTAATTTATTATGCTTCAAAAGGAGCTTTACCAGTTACTGTAACACCCATACTGCGCGCAGTACCGGCAACCATGCGCATTGCGCTTTCTACTTCAAATGCATTCAAATCTTGCATTTTGTCTTCAGCAATCGCCCGGATCTGATCCCAAGTGATTTTTCCAACTTTCGCACGGTTCGGTTCCCCAGATCCTTTTTTCAACTTGGTTGCTTCCAAAATTTGAGCAGCAGCGGGCGGTGTTTTGATGACGAAGTCAAAAGACTTGTCCGCATAAACAGTAATCGCTACTGGCAGGAGCTTTCCGGCTTTATCTTGGGTACGACCGTTGAATTGCTTGCAAAATTCCATGATGTTCACACCTTTCGCACCCAAGGCAGGACCTACGGGGGGAGAAGGGTTTGCAGCACCTCCACGGACTTGAAGCTTGATTAATCCAACTACTTCTTTAGCCATCTTTCTTTGTATTAAAATGCGAAGTTTCCGTTAAGCGAACATAGGAAGCGTTGTTCACTCACTTTCACTTCAATAATTATGATTCCTTTTCAACTTGCATATAACTGAGTTCCAACGGGGTTTTACGGCCAAATATCTTAACCATAACTTTCAACTTCCGCTTCTCCTCATTAATCTCTTCTATCGTTCCGTTGAAGCCATTAAATGGTCCATCGATAACTTTAATTGTTTCGCCAATGATGAACGGAATATTAATTTGTTCATCTGTATCGGCTAGTTCATCCATGCGGCCCAACATTCGCTTTACTTCATTGTCGCGCAAGGGAACCGCTCCACCTTCTTTTCCACCAAGAAAGCCTATAACACCCGGAATTCCTTTTATAACGTGCTCAACTTCACCTACTAGATGAACTTCAACCATTATGTATCCCGGATAATGAGTGCGCTCTTTGCTTACTTTCTTACCGTTGCGTATCTGAAATACCTTTTCGGTAGGAACGAGAATTTGAGAAATCAGATCTTCCATACCCAATCGAGCAACTTCTTGCTCAATGTATCCTTTCACTTTTTTCTCTTGCCCGCTAATAGCACGAACCACATACCATTTCTTGAAATCACTCATGCTTTTCGTACTCTTATCCGAAGATGCTATAATAGAAACTCAATAAATTGCTGAAGGAATAATCCATCGCATAAACCAATAAGGCAATAATCACACTTGCAACCGCTACTAATAAAGAACTCGCTTGCAATTCACTCCATGTTGGCCAGCTTACCTTGTGCACCAATTCGTCATACGACTCTTGGAAATACATTCTTATCTTTTGCATCTACTTCTTTTTTGCACGGGTGGTAAGATTCGAACTCACGACCTTTGGTTTTGGAGACCACTGCTCTACCGACTGAGCTACACCCGTTTATAGGTAAAGGAAAAGCACTAAAAGCACTTTTCCTTTAACCTTTATTGGACTAAAAATTCCGAGGAATCTCTTAGTTTGTAATCTCAGTTACTTGACCTGCACCTACTGTACGTCCACCTTCACGAATCGCGAAACGAAGACCTACGCTCATTGCAACTGGAGCAATCAATTCAACATTGATTGTCA
>CBFIAJ010000102.1:0-2180 GCA_965660515.1 Flavobacteriales bacterium
GGACCAGTAGCCAGTATCTTTTATCAAGGACTCGAGCGATCGAGCGAAGGAATTGACATGGTTGAGAAATCTGTTATTTCTTACGGATCTGTTCAAATGGGTCTACTAGAAAAAGGAATTTCTTGGATCTCTTTATTTATCGCCTTGGCGCCAATGCTTGGTTTCATGGGAACGGTAATCGGGATGATCTCCGCCTTTGACTCGATTGAAGCAGCCGGTGATATTTCTCCATCACTTGTAGCCCGTGGTATTAAAGTGGCACTTTTGACAACCGTATTTGGTTTGATCACTGCGATTATTCTTCAGATTTTCTACAATATCATCGTAGCTAAAGTAGACAGCTTGGTGAACAACATGGAAGATGCTTCCATTTCCTTGGTAGACATCTTGGTGAAAAACTCTAAATAAGAACAACCATGGAAAAGGTTGGAAAAATCATTAGTTACGTATTAATGGCAGGTGCCGTTATCTTCTTTGTATTAGCAATGATACAAGGAGATGACACGATCGAGAGCAATGCATCCGTGCAAGCTTCTATCATCGATCCGTTTATGTATCTGGCCTATATCGCAACAGGCCTCGCGTCTCTTATGACCGTTGGTTTTGCGGTATACTACTTAATTACTCACCCGCAAAACGCGAAAACTTCGCTTATGGGGATTGGAGCTCTTGTAGTCGTTATCGGTATTTCATACTTGATGGCCTCTGGAACAGTTACAGAACCTATGACACGCGTTGAAGGTGGAGTAACGGAAACCACTTCAAAGAGAGTGGGTATGGGATTGATCGCTTTTTACCTGTTAGCAGGAATCGCAATACTAGCGGTCATTCTTTCTTCGTTTAAATCTATTATACGCCGTTAATTAAATACTATGGCTCGTAAGAAAAGAGGAGTACCTGAAATCAATGCAGGGTCGATGGCAGACATCGCATTCTTGTTGTTGATTTTCTTCCTGGTAACGACGACCATGGATGTAGACACCGGAATTATTCGGAAACTACCTCCTATGCCGGACGAAAACACTCCCCCGCCCGACGACCAAAAAGCTAATAAAAGGAATCTTTTTATTGTTTTGGTAAACGCCTACGATCAGCTACTCGTTAATGAGGAGCCCGTAGAAATTGATCAACTCAAGGAAAAAGCAATGCGATTTATCGATAATAACGGTGATGGCTCTTGTGCTCATTGCCAAGGTGCTCGAAGCGCATCATTATCCGATAATCCTGAAAAAGCTATTGTGTCGCTTCAAAACGACCGGGGAACTACGTACGAAATGTACATTACTGTACAAGATCAGTTGGCGCAAGCCTATACTGAACTGCGTAATCGTGTTAGTCAGCAGAAGTTCGGAATTGAATATGCCGATTTAACTGATGATCAACAAAAGGAAGTGAATTCCATGTACCCGAAATTGATCTCAGAAGCTGAACCCAAAAACGTTGGTGGATCTTAATACATTGAATTATGTCGAAGTTTAAAGACCAAAAATCAAAAGATACACCAGGGATTTCAACGGCATCGTTGCCCGATATCGTGTTTATGCTTTTGTTCTTCTTTATGGTAACTACGGTAATGCGCGAAATCACCTTGGTGGTTGAAGTTCGCTTGCCTGAAGCCGGAGAAGTTCAAAAAATTCAACGCAAGAACTTGGTTAGCTATATCTACGTAGGAAAGCCAACGAAGAATATTCGAGCAACGTATGGTGATGAGCCGCGTATTCAGTTAAACGATTCGTTTGCTTCTGTGGACGATATTGGTGAATTCGTAGCGCAAGAGCGTGAAGCGCGTTCCGAACAAGAGGCTAAGCAGTTGATTAATTCGATTAAAGCCGATACGGATGTTAAAATGGGTATCATTACCGATATCAAACAAGAACTCCGAAAAGCTCAGTCGTACAAAATCAATTACGCTACCCGTCGAGCACTTCAGTAAGTGTTTCCGATGAAAATATAGAACCTCTCCCGAGCAATCTGGAGAGGTTTTTTTATTGCCTGTTTCTCGCTTCCCCGCTCCGTTTTAGCAACCATAAATTGAAGGCGACGAGGAGCACACTAAAGATGGCTAAAAAGCCCCCAGACCCCGGTGTCCCGACTTGATTAACGACCTCTTCGCTGATGTCGTTCTGCTGCATCATAAAAGTGAAAATAAGCAGTAAACTATTATTCGTGTAATGGGCCAA
>CBFIAJ010000103.1:0-2146 GCA_965660515.1 Flavobacteriales bacterium
TGGGTGCGCAACTACCAATACATCCACTTGGCGAGTTTTTCGGCTCTCGGACTCCCCTCCGATCTATGGCTCCCCTCTTCCGACGTCATTAAACCACAAATTGGATCGCAGCTCAGCTTTGGATATTTCCACAATTTCCAACGCAACACCTATGAGGCCAGCGTAGAGGTCTTCTACAAGCAAATGGACAACCTCATCGAATACCGCGAAGGGGCTTCTCCCAACGAGAATATTTCCGATAACCCCGATAACAACCTCACCTTCGGATCGGGCGAATCGTACGGTGTCGAACTCTTTATTAAAAAGAACTCGGGCCGACTCACCGGTTGGATCGGCTATACCTGGTCTAAATCGATTCGTTTCTTCGACGACCTCAACAACGGAAAATCGTTCTTGGCTATTTACGACCGACCGCACGATATTTCCGTAGTAGGGAATTACAAACTCAACGAAAAATGGAGTGTGGGCGCTGTATTCGTCTATGGCTCGGGCGCCAATTACACGCCTCCTAAATCGCGTTTCCTAATTGACGGGCAGCTCTACATCGAATGGGGCGATCGCAACACGAAACGCCTGCCCGCTTATCACCGGCTCGATTTAGCCGCCACCTATATCGCTCGAAAAACGGAACGCTTTGAATCGTCGTTCGTGTTCAGCGTTTACAACGCGTACAACCGGCAAAATCCCTTCTTCATTTATTACGAAGAGCAGGGCCGCATTGCGCAGGGAACCTACGGTTTGCAGCCGCGTCAAGTAACCTTGTTCCCCATTATTCCGTCCGTAACCTGGAATTTCAAGTTCTTATGAAGCTATTTAAAAATATATTCGCTGCGCTCCTCCTTCTCGGCCTCACGGCCAGATGCGAAAGCGATATCGAAATTGAACTCGATGCTTTCGAAGACCAAATTATTGTGGAAGGCTACATGGAAAGCGGTGAAACTGCCCGTGTGTTCCTCACCCGAAACATCGGCTTTTTTGACCCCATCGGAATTGAATTAATTGACGATGCAGTGGTCGACGACGCTATTGTGGTTATCACCGATGGCGATCTGCGCGATACCTGCGTGTTGGTCTTCGCGCAAAACTACCTCCCGCCCTATTTCTATCAAGGGCAATCCATTATCGCCAAAGAAAACCACCGCTATGGCTTGGAAATTTATGTGGGAACCAAAACGCTCACAGCTACAACCTATGTACCCGAAGCTATTCCCTTAGATTCTCTGTGGTGGTATGCCGATGAGCTGCACTACAATGAAATCGATTCGGTCGGGCCTATACGCTATCAATACACCGATCCCGACACTTTAGGGAATTATTACCGACTGTATTACCGACGCTTACAAACAGATCCTATTCCCTATTCAACAAGCGGGCCCGTACGGAGCGATCGAATCGTGAACGGGCTTACCTACGAATCGGATATCTATCGAGGGCGCACCCTCGCCGAACGCTATCTGACAACCCCTGGTGAAGAAATTGCCGATAAATTTCGCTTCTATTCGGGGCAAATTGTGGAGATCCGATGGAACGCCATTTCGCGCCACACCTATGAGTTTTGGCAGTCATTGCGCGATAACGAAGCCGCAGATGCCTTTGGATCATCGCAAAACCTGTCTTCGAACATCGACGGCGGAATTGGTATTTGGGGCGGATACGGGGTTTCTATTGACACTGTTTATATCCCATAGTAAGTTTGTAACCTGAATGACATACAGAAGCCAATGACTTTCCTAATTTTGTAGGGTCATTTAAAGAATAGAGCAATGAGCAACGAAATAGAAAAACTAGACTGTGTTATCGTAGGATCAGGTCCGGCCGGATATACAGCCGCCATTTACGCCGCGCGCGCCGATCTTAAACCAGTTATGATTCAGGGGATGCAACCCGGTGGACAATTAACAACGACAACCGAAGTAGACAACTTCCCTGGCTACCCCAACGGAATTACGGGTCCGGCCATGATGGAAGAACTAAAGGCACAAGCCGAGCGCTTTGGAACCGAAGTACGTTGGGGCATGGTTACAAAAGTTGACCTAACCGACGAGCCCGGTGGATACCATAAACTGTGGGTCGATAACAAAACAGAAGTACACGCGCGCACGATCATCATTTCAACGGGTGCCTCTGCAAAATACCTCGGTTTAGA
>CBFIAJ010000104.1:0-2119 GCA_965660515.1 Flavobacteriales bacterium
CCTGTTTGTGGGCGGACTCATACTTTTTTCTCTCGGAACTATTGGTGAATACCTCATCCGAATCATCAGCGGGGTTGAAGCGAAACCTACTTATATCGTAAAAGAAATTGCCCGAAAACAGGGTGATTAAACCTGCTTCAAAAAAACGAGTTTGATACTTGAAGGGTATCTGCGACTCGAGAAGTGGTTTTTAACAATGGGCATATTGCTAATTTGAGTCGTGTTGTCAATATAAAACGCGTCTTGCTCAATCATGACTGTAAGGATGAACTCTTGCAAGGCTAAGTGAAGGTTTAGGCCGCGAAAATCGGGATGTATACTACTGAGGATTCCTTTAAAAAGTGTTAGGTCCTTGTGCTGTCCCTTTTCGGCATAAATGAAATAACCTTTCACCTCGCCAGACTCCTCCAGCACAGAACATAAAGCCCCTTCTTCCAAAGAGTTTCGAACCCATGCAGTAAACCATTTAGCCGCACTTCCTTCATCGAAGAAAGGCGATTTGTACTTCGAAATGAGCTGATCATCGTGGATTAAAAACGCTTCATTTATTTCCAAAACGGCTTCTAGGTCATCGGGCCGGTAGGCCCTTATACGGGCCGATTCGGGAAGTGTGTATTTATAATGCGGTAGTTCGGATTTCTTAAAAAAAGTGACGAACTGATAACGTGAATCCCACAAACGGAATCCCATATCTTCAAGTGTTGCAGAGAGAAACAGGTAGCGTGCGTCCAGCTCGAATTCATACACCCCCGATTGTGCATCGGTCAGCGTTTCTTCAAGTTTCTTTTGGAATTCGGGAATGTCGTTGTAATTCCATTTCTGAACGGGTGGAATTACCGAAAATAGAGCGCGATCATAGAAATCGCTTTCCCATTCTTTTTTCTTAATAATCACTTCTTGCGTATCAATTTGGCGGGGATACCTACGTACACACCATTTTCTTCACAATCGGAATTGATAAAGCTCATAGAGCCGATTACGGCGTTATCGCCAATAGAAATACCGTGATGAAGCACGGCATTTGTGCCAATAAAGACATTAGCTCCAATATGCGCCCCTCCGATACTCTGATGCTTCGTGTCCAAATTATTGGTCATTACTCGTGGACAAACATAGGTGTCGTTTCCAATCCGAACCCCGCGTGCAATGATGGAATCGTACCGAAGTGTCACTCGATCTCCGATAACGGCGTTCCCACTGGAACTCACACGTGAATCGATAACACAGTCGGAGCCTATGATGGTCCCTGCACGGAGCTCTACAAAGTCTTTCAATTCCGTTCCCGATCCAATTTCAACTCCAGAATGCAAACGACAGTAATTGCCAATTTTAACCCCCGGCCCAATCACTACCCCCGGTTCAATGATATTAAAATGGCCTAATTGAACGTCGTCGGCAATTTTTGCTTCTGGTGAAATGATTGAAGTGCTCATATACTCGGTTTAGAAAAACCAAAAGTACAAACTCAAAATAAGAATTACTTTTACGCCGTATTTCCACTCTATGAAAGATCGCATACCATTTAACAAGCCTTATTTTACGGGTCGCGAAACGAGCCATATCACGCAAGCTGTTGCCAACGGGAAAATCAGTGGCGATGGGGCCTTCACGGCCCGATGTCAACAGTTCTTCGAAGAGCGATATAGCTTCGGAAAGTGCTTGTTGACAACGAGCTGCACGGATGCGCTTGAAATGGCCGCACTACTTATAAACATTGAGCCCGGCGATGAAGTAATTGTTCCCTCTTATACATTTGTGAGCACTGCTAACGCCTTTGCTCTGAGAGGCGCTAAAATCATTTTTGCCGATAGCTGCTCCGATCACCCCAATATTGACGCGGATCGAATTGAAGGTCTGATTACCGATAAAACAAAAGCAATTGTTATCGTTCATTATGCCGGGATGGCCTGCGAAATGGACACCATCATGCAGCTCGTTGAAAAGCACAACCTTTTTCTTGTGGAAGACGCCGCACAGGCAATCGATTCATTCTACAAAGGAAAAGCCCTTGGTTCTTTTGGTCATTTCGCCACGTTCAGCTTTCACGAAACCAAAAATATTATGTCTGGTGAAGGCGGCATGCTCGTTGTAAACGATCCGCAATTCGTCGCTCGAGCAG
>CBFIAJ010000105.1:0-2096 GCA_965660515.1 Flavobacteriales bacterium
TCACCCGTATTGTACAATCGGTGTTCGGCGAATTCTACGCTAAATCCGTGGTACGGACTCTTATGTAGGCCGGTAATAAAACCTTCTACCACTTGCCGAGCTAATAACTCGAGTGATCCGAAATCCCTTAGATACTCTTCTTTAATTTGTTCTGCCATCCCAGCGAATATAAAAAAAGGGCTAATGTCTCCATTAGCCCTTCTTCTTTATTTATCCCTATTTATAACTGAGCATCCAACTTCCCCGCAAGCACTTCTTTCGGTACTACACCTACTTGTTTGTCCACTACTTCACCGTTCTTGAAGATGAGCAAGGTAGGAATGTTACGAATTCCGTACTTCATGGAAATCTCGCTGTTGTTATCTACGTTTACTTTACCCACAACTGCCTTGTCTTGGTAGTCTGTTGCAAGTTCCTCTACGATCGGACCTACCATTCTACAAGGTCCACACCACTCTGCCCAAAAATCTACTAAAACAGGTTTGTCTGATTTAATGATTTCGTCAAAGTTGTTTTGGTTTAGTTCTAATGCCATTATTTCCTTTTTTTGGTCTTGTTAAGACGATACAAACTTAAGTCAAATTGAATAATCTGCAAGGTCCGACATTGTTCACTTTAACGTGAACTGAAGCCCATTTATTTCCTCTAACTCGGATAGAAGTTCTTTATTTACGTCTACCCTAAACTTCCGCGCCGGCATTTCTACAGATATTTCTTCTTCAGGGTCCACAATTTTCATTCGAACACTTTGTTTGCCGTGATGGCTTTTTAAGATATCCGATAAACGATCATTGAACGACGCGTCTAAAGTAGCTAATGGAATAGTAATGAAAAGTCCTTTATCTGACTGTTCCATGACTTCTTGCAAAAGTCCAATCTGAATAAATTTTTCATCAATGCGTACTGTTCGCTCCCCCGTATCGCGCTTCACCCATTCCTTTTGAACAATTTTCGCTCTCGCAAAAATAAAACTGCCCGGAACCAACATATGCCGCAGTTTTAAGTAATCCTCCGAAAACAGCCTGAATTCATGGCTATCGTAGTAATCTTCTAATGTGAATTTCGCCCAAGGTTTCCCCGTCTTCGTCGTTAGGTGCTCTACAGAACTAATGATCGCCGCGAAGCGCAAATCGGCCCCGATGGCCTTTTCCGGTATTTTAAACACATTCAAGCTGACATTGCAGTGGTGTTCCATTTCAACTTTAAAATCGTCGAGCGGATGTCCGGAAATATAAATTCCAACGACTTCTTTCTCTTTTTTCAGGGCTTGAATTCGATCCCATTCCGCTACCTCCGGTAGGATGGGTTCTGGAATCTCCATATCCTCCGTACCGCCGAATAAGCTGGCCTGTGAGCTCGATGCTTGATGTTGAACCGCTGCTCCAAATCGGACCGCTCGCTCCAAAAAGGAACGCCTGTCGTTGTCTTCATGAAAGAACAAGGCGCGGTGGTGATTTTCGAAGTTGTCGAATCCGCCCGCTAGGGCGATACCTTCAAACGACTTTTTATTCACCGTGCGCAAATCAACGCGTTTCGTTAAATCAAAAATACTGAGGTACGGCCCGTTTGCTTCCCGCTCCTGCACAATGTTCTCTACAGCACTCCCTCCTACTCCCTTGATCGCTCCTAACCCGAAGCGGATTTCGCCTTTGTCGTTCACCGTAAAATAGTAATCCGATTCGTTTACGTCCGGACCTAAAACCGGAATGTGCATGCGCTTGCACTCTTCCATGAAAAAAGTTACATCCGTTATATTATTCAGGTTATTCGAAAGCACCGAAGCCATGAATTCGGCCGGGTAATTCGCCTTCAAATAAGCCGTTTGATAGGCTACATAAGCATAGCAAGTCGAGTGCGATTTATTAAATGCGTACGCGGCAAAAGCTTCCCAATCTTTCCAAACTTTTTCAGCCACTTCTTTATCATGACCGCGTTCGGCGCATCCATCGAGGAACTTCGGTTTCAATTTGGCCAGTAGCGCAAATATTTTCTTACCCATGGCCTTACGAAGTACATCCGCTTCACCCTTAGTAAATCCGGCGAGTTTCTGACTTAAAAGCATCACTTGCTCCTGATAAACGGTAATACCGTACGTT
>CBFIAJ010000106.1:0-2046 GCA_965660515.1 Flavobacteriales bacterium
GGCTCAATAAAATCGCCCTTGCACTGAATAGCAGAAAGCCATACCAGTCCGAAAGGAGAGTCTTCAAAATGCCCCCAGTACACGGAAGAGGTATCACAGATATCGGGCCAATTCATGGGGTACACACGGTATGAACCTTTTACGGGTTCAATTTTTGTTTTCGTGAATTCTTTCAGGTGTTTATTGAAGCTTCGGTCAACCATTTCGAAGTTTGCATAGGGAATAACAACCTTCAAACACATTTGCTCTTTTCCGTCGAACTGACCATTTTGAGTAACAAAGCTCAGCTGTTTTGCTTTTACGGTATCCGTTTCGAAAACAGCATCTTGCTGCGCTTGTAACGGAGCCATGCCGCATACAAGGGCAAATAAAACCAGTACTCTTTGGGTGTGTCGTTTAAAAAGCTTCATTTCTTGATGTTTTTCAATGCTTCTCGTTTCGCAAGCCCTATGAGTCCTTGACGTTCGACCTCTTCAATTACCCAATTCGGACCGACTCTGCTGTGTTGTCGCAAGGACCACCCAATCGCTTTTTGAATAAAAAATTCACGGTCGCCTTTTAGCTTATCAATGGCAAAAGATAGCCATTCTGTATCGACCTTATCTTTGTATTTCAACTGAAAAATAAGGGTTGTGCGTTGCAACCACATATTTCCGGAATCAATCCAGTCGTTCATAGTTTCGCGCGACAAATCCCGTTCGCCGACAAAATGACGCCCCACTAGAGTGGAAGCGACAAAGTCTACAGTATCCCACCACGATTTAGAAACGATTAAATCCTTGTAAAGTGGAAGAGGGTCGGAAAGCAGTTTTTTTCTTTGGCAACGATCGGCAAGTTCCATCCCGATATACTGCCACTCGCGTTCTGGGTATTCGTAGCAAAGCAAGATCGTTTCTTCTGGTCGTTCCGGCAGCCCATAAAGTCGAATATGATTCTTGAATGCTTCCGCTCTTGGTTTGGCCATAATGCCGTAATAAGCAAATTGTCCGCGCATGTAATCCAACATTTTGGATGCGCGTTCTGGATCTGCTAGCCTTTGAAAGGCGCGTTCTAAAGGCGCTAAATATTCGGAAGGAGTCATTCAATTATTTGATAAGTTCAACGGATCGAATTTCAATTCCTGCCGAAGGCAGATATTCCGATGAGAAGCCGCCTTCATTGGTAACATAGGGCCACGGAGCATTGGCGATGAAATAGAACACATTGTCTACGAAAACACCAACGGTTGGCTCCCCATATTCAAAGATCGCTTGATCGACCGCTTCGATTTCTTCGAAGGATCGACCGTCTTTGGAAATGGATATTGCCGCAATTCGGGCGGGGTTACTGCCGTTTTGAACCGCGTAAAGCAGGCCTGATTTTTTGGTTCTGTAGAGGGCAATTCCGTCGATTCCTTTCAAGGTATAAGGCGCTTCGTGAAAAGCGCTATCGGTTCGTTCACCGGTAAAGAGGTCGTAAATGAATAGCCCTTTCATGTAATCGGCAACGTACAGCAAACCGCGCTCACGATCGATAGCCAAACCTTGTGTGCTTTTTAATCCGACCGGATCAAACACAAACTCGCCCATCACTTTTTCTGGGCTTCTTTTCAATATTGCAGGATAATAAGCGTCGCTGATGTACAGAGTTCCATCCGAATAGCGTTCAAAATCATTTAACAAACGCGATTCATCACCGTCGTAAAAATCGTTCCGGTCGAGCAGAACACCGGTATCTAGATCGTACTCGTAGATCGTAGATCGTTTCACGGAATTAGTATTGGCAAAAAGCTCAATGTAGGAGCTTAAGAGAAGTAGGCGATTTCGATCTGCGTCGATTTCCAAAGAAAAAACGCCTTGTCGACCATCTGCATCGTCTCCGAGAAAAAGAACCAATTCTTGGGTTTCGGCAGTGTATTGATAAACACGGCCGGTATTCACCGAACCAAAGAACCATCGGTCCGATTTTGGTTCGTAGGCCATGCTTTCAATCAGCTCATTCTCGAGATCTAGAGTAAAAGCGGTTTGCGAAGTTTGGATTCGGGTGGTCACATCGCGCCGTGAGGCG
>CBFIAJ010000107.1:0-2039 GCA_965660515.1 Flavobacteriales bacterium
CGACAAGAATACCGTTGGCGTATGGAATATCTCACGCCTCGTCGGCGGGAAGAGCACTTTTCACCCTCCCGTTATCTTCCCCATGTGCAACAAGCATTCGCTCCTCGTTTCATTGATGACTTCGGTTGGGACTTGGAATGGTGGATTTACCTCCGACAACTCGATCGCGCCCAACTAGACCTCAATGCCCGATACGATAAACGACTCGAAGTATTTCTAGCTGAATTATGGAAGGGTATTTCGACCGAAAACCCTTTGGATCGAATTAAAGCAGTTCATAATTACATCAATAAAAATGTTCGCCTTACGAAATACCCCCGCGGCATAAATATCGGACACGATCTCCAATACGGCCGTATTCACCCCGATGCACTGTATTTATTTTACGACGATTTAATACGACGATTCGATTTACCCTATAAATTGGTTTTGGCGAAAGAAAAAGACCGCGGCTCACTCGATTCATCCCTTGTTACACTCGATCAAATCTCGCACGCTTTCTTTCAATTTTCCGACCGAGAAGGTCGGTCTCATTTTCTTGTCCCAAAACAATGGTCGGGCAGCTATGCCCTAAACGAAATACCTGGATCCCTTCTGGGAACAGAAGCCGTTTTTATAACCGCACCCTCTGAAGAAGTGCGTGTCCATGCACTACCGCCTTTCCCCGTTTCAGAAAACGAAATTCAACGATCTGCCGTGGTGAATCTCAATGGCTACGAAACCGAAGTGCGCTTCCCAATTCGCGAACGCTGGACCGGAGCCCCGTCGATGTACTGGGCCGCATTGCGGTCGAAAGAGGAAAACCCTGAGCGACCTCCTTTTAAGACCTACCTAAAATGGGAGCAAAAATGGCCAAAACTAGACGTGCGACCCGATCTAATTTCATTTGATCCAAAAGATCCTCGATTCGCTACGGAATGGCAGTACATAGCAGATCCTACAGAGGTTTATTGGAAGGGGGATACATTGACCTTTTTGCCTCAAGATTTTCTTCAAACGGAAGAAGTGTATACCGGCCCCGTGAATCGTATTTATCCATTGTATTTACCTTATTCGGGAACGGAAAAAGCGGACCTCTATCTTCAGTTTCCATTTAGCGTTCTGCCCATGACTGTACCGGGATACAATTGGAAGCTCCCAGGACTGCTGGAGGCAGAATATAAATTGGAAAGAATCGATAGTCGAACGTATCGACTTCATTTCGCATGTACCTATTTGAAAGAAACGTATTCAGCCTCCGAGGCCGTTCAAATGCGTACCTTGTGGCGCGAAATGCAGCGCACTTTAAATAAGCCTTTTCGCCTTATAAAAATCTAATGGAAATAAAGCACAAAGCAGGTTTTGTCAATATTATCGGGAATCCGAATGTGGGTAAATCGACTCTCATGAACGCCCTTGTAGGTGAGCGACTTTCAATTATTACTAATAAAGCTCAAACTACGCGTCACCGCATTTTAGGGATCGTAAATCAACTCGAGTATCAAGTGGTTTTTTCCGACACTCCAGGGGTTATTCAGCCGGCATATAAGCTCCAGGAGAGCATGATGGATTTCGTAAAATCAGCTTTTCAAGACGCCGATGTCCTTCTGTATTTAGTAGAGCCCGGCGAAAAAAGGCTGAAAGACGACGCGCTGTATGAGCGGTTGAAAAAGAATGAGATCCCACTTTTACTCATCATTAATAAGATCGATACCACAGACGGGCCCAAGCTCGAGGCCTGTGCTGATTACTGGCGCGAGGAGTTTCCGCGCGCCGAAATAGTCCCGATTTCCGCCCTAAATTCTTTTGGAACGGAAACGTTGATGCAGCGCATTGTGGACCTCCTTCCGGAGTCGCCCCCGTTTTTTGATAAAGAGGCCCTAACGGACCGACCTGAACGTTTTTTCGTTTCCGAATCGATCCGAAAGCAAATACTGCTCAACTACAAAAAGGAAATTCCTTATTCAGTGGAAATTGAAGTGGAGGAGTTTAAAGAAGAGGCCGATATTATTCGAATGAGGGCCATAATTCTCGTTGCTCGGGAAACCCAAAAAGGGATC
>CBFIAJ010000108.1:0-2034 GCA_965660515.1 Flavobacteriales bacterium
AATTAGGTTAACCTATTTTTTTTAAGCACGAATCACCCCTATGTTTGTCCCGTAAAAATTTGACTACAACCCAAAAGTTAGCATGGAAACGAATTCTAAACAAAGCATTAATAGTTCCGCTATTTGCGATATGGCCATGGCGTGGCTGGATTGTTCTCAGTTGTCAGCGGACAGCAAAAAACTGTTACATGAGTTTTCTTCTGTACTGTCCATTACTCATTCGGAGGCGCTTGTATTAGCCGTGATCTATACATTTTTTATCGATTGTGAATCTACTAACGACAAACACCTTCATGATAAAATTAAAGGGATTATCCATCTCAAGACCTTAAATGAAATCCTGCTGAACCTTGAACAGGCCGGTATGATCTATGTGGAAAGAGGGTCAAGAAGACGCGGTAATGATCTTTCACCAAGTCAGGGAATTATTGGGTTCATAAAAACATCAAACCCAAATTATTTGAAAATATGCCAAGAACCTGGTGGCGACGGTTTGTTAAATATTTGCTTGTCCTGGCACATCATGGCAAGTGAGCCGTTCAGCTTTTCTAAGCCGCATCCCCAAGTCGTTCATGCATTGATTGATTATCACGAACACCCCGTTGTCACGAGAATACGAGCACTATCTTCTGATATTACCGAACAAGCCGCCGCACTATACCTTCTGGGATACGAGGCCTTGTACGCGGGCCCAATGAGTATTTCAAAAGTTATTCATGAACTAGTGCATGAGCCTCTGCCTAGAATGAAACTCCTAAGCGCATGGTCTAACCCTAATGCTGAAGTATATCGAATAGGACTCTTCCAAATAACGAGTACTGTGGAAGATCAAGTCTCAGAAATACAACTTAACCCCACTTTCTCGGATTGGGCTATTCCAAAGGATCTTAGAAACAGCTCATACTTGAAAGGCTCAAAAAATCAATTCGTAGAGCTTATTGATCCGCGAAAGATTGGAAAAGTTCAACTGCGTTACCCAGTCGATTTTCAAATTGAAATAGATCTTTTTTTCGAAAATTTGCAAATTAAAAAATTCAACTCTTATGTAGATGGTCTAAGAGAACGGGGATTACCACCAAACTTCTCTGCGATGCTCTACGGCGCTCCCGGTACCGGAAAAACAGAGCTGGTTCGTCAGCTCGCCCGTAAGTATAAACGTACATTAATGATGGTCAATTTATCTGGGTTGAGAGACAAGTATTTTGGTGAGAGTGAAAAAAATATAACCCGGCTTTTTAGGGAAATAAGAGCGATTTCCAGTAAAATGAAAAGAGCACCAATCGTGCTATTTAACGAAGCTGATGGCTTCTTTCATGAAAGAGCAGCACACGGCAGAGGTATAGACCAAACAGAAACGGCTATTGTTGCGCTCTTCTTGAACGAACTGGAAACTTTCACAGGTATCGTCTTCGCCACCAGTAATCATACCAGCAGTATGGATAAAGCCTTTGAACGGCGATGGACGTTAAAACTGGAAGTTCCCGCCCCAGATGAGCACATCAGAGCCAGGATCATGTTCGATAAATTCAAAGGGCTCGTCCCCTATAGAGCGATTCAACAATTAGCTGCCAAGTATGCTTTCTCACCAGCACAGGTAGACAACATTTTGAAAAAATATCTCTTACTAAAGCCCGTGGAAGAGAGGGTTGAGGTACTTGAGCAACTTATTATCCACGAAGTCGGCGGATGGTCTACCGAAGTTCACCGTATCGGCTTCAAATAAACTACCCACTATGAAAAATACCTTTTCAAGAACCGCAGTAGATCTATACTGTGAATGTCCTAGATGCTTTTACTTACAGCACAAGTTAAAGATCAAAAGACCTCCGGGCTACCCTTTCACGCTTAACGCAGCCGTAGATAAACTGACAAAAGCTGAATTTGACCTATACAGGGAGTCAAAAAGGGAACACCCGCTGATAAAAAGTAACGGTCTTGAGATGATCCCGCTTGAGCATCCTGACATGAATCATTGGCGCAATAACCGAAAGGGAGTGCGCATAGAATACCAAGGATATGAGTTTTATGGTATAG
>CBFIAJ010000109.1:0-2008 GCA_965660515.1 Flavobacteriales bacterium
CCAAAAGCGAGCATCTTCATATCTGTAGTTTTTCATTGTAACGAAAGAGATGTTCTTTTTAGTGCATTCCCTACATTTATATGACAACAAGGCTTATGCATCAACTATCTGAAAAAGAGATTGAAGAGCTTCTAAAACACCCTTCTAAGGCTAAAATGAGGCATGTGATCGATCGATTTCTTGACGACGAAACGTTCCGACCCTCAATTGTAGATCTTGCCGTAGGCAAAAACCACCCCTATTCGTGGCGAGCCGCTTGGGTAATGAAGTTCGCCGCTCGGGAAAAACCCGAATCGTGGTACCCTTTTCTCGAAATAATTACCGAAGCTTTGCCCGAAATGGAAACGCATCAGCAAGTAGGGTGTTTTATCCGTGAACTTATTCCCATGCCGCTAAATGAAGAACAGCGCGATCGACTTTTGCAGCGTTCTCTGGATGAATTAGAAGGCGTTCAAGAAGTGGAGTATTCGAAAGCTTATGCAGTAGAAGTGTTGGATAAATACGTTGTTGATTTTCCCGAATTAACACGTGAATTCACTCTATTTATTGAAAGAGCACTTGAATATACCGAGCATGCCTATTTTAGAAACAAGGCCATAAAAATTCTTAAGAAATGGAAGAAAAAATATCCGGAACACCTCGCAGAATAAAGGACACGTTTTACCCCTCAGGAATTAATATCCCCTTGGCTATTTTAGTATTTGGGCCCTTAATTGGGTTTTCTATTCTCGCAATCGTCGATAAAGAGTGGTGGGCTTTCTTAATTCTGTTCGTGTGTTTGGCCTTCAGTGCCTACCTGTATGTATCTACATTTTATGCCATTACTGAGAATGCCGAGCTTGTGGTTCGGTCAGGACCCTTTCACAATATTCGGATACCCGTGGAGAATATCAAAAAAATAGAATCGTCCGGTACCCTTATGGCCGGACCGGCACTATCAATGAAACGAATCATTGTTTATAGCGATCGCGATTCTGTGGTTATTTCTCCCAAAGAAAAACAGAAATTCATAGACCATCTGGTCGAGCTTAATCCGGAGATTGAAATACAGTAGGGGCAATAGTTCAGAGTTTTTAATTCATAGTTCAGAGTTGTTAGTTCAGAATTAGGGGGCAGGCATACAATTCGATATTTTGCTGTTTATCACGCCGTGAGTAGTAGGAGAGAAAGGAGCGGAACTGCGAAACCGCTAAAGCGGGGAGAGAGCATAAACCGATTAGTTCGAACGGTTCCAATAGCGGGCTTTGTCCTCCCGGACGAGCGGGACAGGCTGTGACCGGAGGGATAAGGGAGCGATTCGGGGTCGGTCCAGAGTCCCACCCATGAGTGACTAACGCGCAACCCTTTTTATTACCTCAAAAGCGTAAGGGTTGTTTTTTCTTCAATGGTTCTTCCTTGGTCGCTGCGCGCTTTGACCACCGCGTAATATGTGCCTTCTGGAACATCAGACCCGTCCCAACCCGCAAATGTTTCGGAAGCACCGGAGTACTGAAACACCGTCTCGCCCCAACGCGAGAAAATGGAGATGTCCATTTCATCAATATCGCGCAGTACGGGTATCCATAGGTCGTTTTTATTGTCCCCATTGGGTGTAAATACATTAGGTAACTCCAATTCAGGGCAGCCTTCCATCCGAACGCGAACCGTATCCCACGACTCATCGTACTTGAAATCAAGTTGCCAGAGGTAGTACTCGTGGTCTTCTGATACCTCCACAGTTAAGTCCGTACTTGTAGAAAGTGTATCTCCGCTCGTGTTCAACCAGAGGTAGCGGTACTCCTCATTTCTATAAGGCGTTGAAAAAGTCACTGAATCGCCTTTGCAAGCCAATTGATCGGAACCCGCGTCGGCAACATACGTTTGAGCCGAGCAAGGATACAGTACTACGTTGTCGATGTAGTAGCCAATTTGTGCAAAACGGCTACTAGGGAAAGATGATGGAAAGGAGAACCATCCGATGGTTAAGTAATTCATAGTATCATTCAAAGTGAACTCGGTTTCAATGGTT
>CBFIAJ010000110.1:0-1992 GCA_965660515.1 Flavobacteriales bacterium
AAAGTTAGCTCTTTTCTTGTGCTATTGTAAGCGCTTTCGGTCACTTTATTTTAAAAAGTTACCCTTGAATTATGGGGCCTTTTTGTAAAAACATGCACCGAATTCCCTTTATTAGCAGAGACTTTAAGTCATATCTCGAAAAAAGGGAAAGCTAGTTTGGCACTTTAAAGAGTAGTCGTATATTTGCACTCCCAAAACGGGAATGACTCGGTAGCTCAGCTGGTAGAGCAACGCCCTTTTAAGGCGTGGGTCCTGGGTTCGAGCCCCAGCCGAGTCACTAAAGGGTTGTCAACGACAACCCTTTTTTCTTGAAGGTATTTAATACCTTTGTCGTGGTAAGCCCACGTGGCGAAATTGGTAGACGCGCCACCTTGAGGGGGTGGTGTCCTTAGGATGTGCTGGTTCGAATCCAGTCGTGGGCACAACAAGAACTCTTCCGAATACTCGGGAGAGTTTTTTTTTATTTTTGACTATGCGTATTGATATTATAACCGTTCTTCCGGAACTACTGGTAAGCCCTTTTGCTGCGAGCATTTTAAAGCGTGCACAGCAAAAAGGCTTGGTAGAGGTTCATGTGCACGATTTACGCGCTTATGGCTTCGGAAAACACAATCAGGTCGACGATTACCAATACGGCGGCGGTGCAGGCATGGTTTTAATGATTGAACCCATAGCAAAATGCATACGCGAGTTACAAAACGAACGCAACTACGACGAAATCATTTACTTAACGCCTGACGGCGCGACGTTAAACCAGCAGATTTCAAACGAGCTCTCGTTGAAAGGCAATTTAATTATGCTCTGCGGGCACTATAAAGGCGTGGATCAACGCGTGCGCGATTTGTTCGTGACGCGCGAAATTTCCATTGGCGACTATGTTCTTTCGGGCGGAGAATTAGCCGCAGCAGTGCTTGCCGACAGCATCATTCGGTTACTACCCGGAGTTCTGAACGATGAAACGAGTGCCCTGAGCGATACCTTTCAAGACGATTTATTAGCGCCGCCGGTATTCACGCGACCGCCTGATTTTGAAGGACTTGAGGTTCCGCCCCTGCTGTTAAGTGGCGACCATGCGAAAGTCGACAAATGGCGTCAGGAGGCCGCTGAAGAAAGAACAAAAAACCTTCGGCCCGATTTGTGGAATCGACATGAGGAGTCGGACGACTGATCCTCGTTTGTTAATCGGACCGCAACGCGCTGAGGCTAAGAATTTAATGAACAAACACTTTTTAATAAAAAGGGATTGCGATATCGTGAAAATTCCGTAATATTGCGCCCTGTTTTGAGACACCCTTAAAGAAGAAATCGTCATGGATTTATTGAAGTACGTAAACGACGAATTAGTTACAAAGAATGAGTTCCCTGAATTTGGGGCTGGAGATACCATCACCGTGTTTTACACAATTCGTGAAGGTTCTAAAACGCGTACGCAGTTTTTCCGCGGTACCGTTATTCAGCGTCGCGGAGTTGGATCTACTGAAACGTTTACCATCCGTAAAATGAGCGGAAACGTAGGAGTTGAACGTGTATTCCCTGTTCACTCACCTATGATTGAAAAAATTGAAGTAAATAAGCGTGGAGTTGTGCGTCGTGCACGTATTTTCTACCTACGCGAATTGACTGGTAAGAAAGCTCGTATTAAAGAACGCCGTCACTAAGAACGGAAATACAACGAGTAACAAAATTGAAAGCCATTCCTAACGGGGTGGCTTTTTTTTGTGGCGTTTAGCTCAAGAGAAAATAAAGTTATTTCACTTTTTGCTTGATCAAAAAGTGAAGAAAAAATCAAGCCGTACCGCTAGGTCAATTCCGCAAGCGCGGAACCATTCGCGCCTGTCGCTTCATGCTCTTTTCCCAAATCGCTCTCGCGTAACCTTCCGGTCACGCGACTAGTGCGCTCTAGGGAACGCAATTCCGCTAGGGCCTCATTTCGAGCCACGAGTGCGACAGGAAGAGTTGAAAAAAGGAAAAACATGTTCCTCGCTGGCAGAC
>CBFIAJ010000111.1:0-855 GCA_965660515.1 Flavobacteriales bacterium
GTAAAATCGCTATCTAAAAAAGTGCGCTCTAACTTGTTTATAACTTGAACCCGATCGGGCGTAATGAAGGCGCGAACAAGCTCTATCCCTAAAGCCGCCGATATAGAAACCCACAAAGCGCTGTCTTTTTGGGCGCGTACCTTTGCCGTAAAGGATACTGAGGTGTACGGGTCTTTATATCGCGCGCTTATTCGCGAACTATAGGAGATCCAATTATCCTTATTTTCTTCTAAAGATTTCCAAACCTTATTTGGCTTCATTAATTCGGCCGAACCGGTATCGGTTAGTTTTTTCGAAGGATCACAAGAAATCAAAAAAACAAGAGCAAAAGAAAAAAGCAGGATTCGCTTATTCATACATTTTTTGTTCCAATAATTTTTGCTCTAGAAACGCACTCGCACCGCCTAATTCTTTGGCTTTTTCCCACTGAATAACGGCGTCGTCAATTCGGCCTAGTTTAAAGAGAATATCCCCGTAATGTTCGCGAACCTCGCCACTTTCACCCCCGCCATTTTGAATAGCCTTTTCGATCCAAACGAGTGCATTGGCATACTTTTCTAACTTGTACAGCACCCAAGCATAGGTGTCTTCATAGGTAGCGTTGTTAGGTTCTAGCTCGTTGCTTTTTTTCGAATACTTTTCAGCTAACTCTAAGTTTTCTCCTCGTACGGATAGATAGTAACTGAAATTGTTAAGCACCGGGGCATTGTTCATGTCAATGGCCAATGCATTTTTATAGTTTTCATCCGATTTTTTATCGTTCTCTAGCTGGTGATAAGCATCTCCTAAATAAGAATAAAACTGGGCTTGAAGCGCGGGGTTTCCTAAAGCATAGTCTAGCCCTTGCTCCAAAGG
>CBFIAJ010000111.1:1076-1991 GCA_965660515.1 Flavobacteriales bacterium
GCTTTTGTTCTCTCAAATAAAAATCGCCTAATACAGAGTAACCTTTTGGATCGTTTGGATGGGCCTGTATGACGGTCTCAACCAATAAAAATGCGTCCTCTTTTAATTCTGGGTTTCGACCTGATCGCTCGTAATACTTCAGAATCACTTGCATTTTCGCGTCGATGTTTAAATCGGGGTTTTGAAAAGCAAGGATGTATGATTTTAGCGCCTTGTCGTAGGCCCCTTCTTCTTCATAAAGCGCTGCTCGTCCTAAATGCACTTGTGGCGCGTTCGGAAACAATTCTAAAGCGCGCAAGTACTCTGATTTTGCTTCTTCTGTGCGACCATTCGCGAGGTAGAGCTCAGCTAACAGAACATAATAGCGCACTTCATAGGGATTAAACTCGATGAGTTTTTCGAGTTCATTTGCCGCTTTATCTAAGTCGTCGAGCTTCACATAAATAAGCTCTTTCTGAAGCGAAACCTCTTCTACTATTCCGTAGTGTTCCTCCATTTGGTTGTACACTTTCAAGGCTCTTTTGAGGTCGTTTTGCTGAAGAAGTGTAATAGCCAAATTAAAAGAGTGCTCAGGATTTGTAGGTTCCAGTTTTTCAAGTGCTCTATATTGCTCTGCTTGCGCTTCGTAGTCGCGTTGAAGCCCGTAGATATCTCCTAAAACCATTCTATACCAACGATTATTTGGATTTACTTCAACAGAGCCTTCCGAAAAGAATTGCGCTTGAGTTACATTTTGAAATTCGAGGTAAAGCAGGGCAAGCTCATACATTATCGCGCCGTTTCCACCGTCTATTCGAAGCGCTTCGAGGAAATATTCTAGCGAACGGTCGTAATTACCGAGTGCTTTTTCTTTTTGCCCTTGAAAAAAAGCGCGATCGAACTGCATACGCTCCCTTTCGGGTAGCGGGTCAATTT
>CBFIAJ010000112.1:0-1962 GCA_965660515.1 Flavobacteriales bacterium
CACCGAGATACCCTGACAATTAATTGTTTTAACCCAGGACAAACCATTGTGGATTCTAGCGACATCATTTCTATTTGCTTAAATATCGAACACAGCTGGGTGGGTGATTTAAGTATAATCGTTTTTTCACCAACGGGTGACTCCGTCGTTCTATATCCCCAATCAGCATCTTCGAGTTCACACCTAGGAGAACCCGTCGATTTAAGCTACAGTGCAAACATTCCTGGAGTTGGATACACTTATTGTTTTACCGAAACTCAGCCAGATTTTGGAACGCTCGGGTCATCAAGCTCATCAACTCATACATTCGTAAACGCAGATGGAGACACACATACAAGCGCCTATTACAAACTACCTGGCTCTTACTTGCCGGAAGAGCCCTTTTCACAATTCATTGGAAGTACGTTGAATGGTGAATGGATCATTCATATCCAGGATCACAATGGTTCAGACAACGGGTGGCTATTTGATTGGTCGATTGATTTTAACCCTCAATACTTAACAAACGGAAATCAGCGCACTTCGGAATTCTCTACATCATGGACGGGGCCAACCAGTTTTCAAGGTGGAGCGTATTCAGATGTGAACGTTTTTTCGCCAACCCAATCTGGCACTTATTCCTTTAATACAGTCGTTACGGACACCGTTTTCAATAGATCCGTGGACACTTCCTTTTCCATCTTCGTGGATACCTTACCCGTTCCCAACGCTAACGACGCAGAAGTGTGCATTAACGGCACTTTTCCTTGGCTGGTGAATGAAAATGATGCCTTCCAGTCGTCTTGGTACTACCCGGACACCACCACCCTTTGGGCCGTGGGCGACAGTGTAGCTCCGCCCGCATTGGCAGCTGCCGACACGCATTACGTTTATTTAAAAGCAACCTCGCGATTCTGTGGCTCCGCTTGGGATAGCGCTCGGTATATTCGCTATCCAGCGCTCAACATCGCCACTCAAAACGCAACCGTTCTTTCCGGGCAAAGTGTAACCTTGGGTGCCACTGCATCCAACGGATCGGGTAATTATTCATACAGCTGGGTCCCTTCCAATTTCCTTACGGGAGCCAATACGGCCAATCCAACTACCCTGCCATTGACATCGGATGTGAACTTCTTGATGACCGCGACGGATAACGTACGGGGGTGTTCTCGGACCCGCATTATTCAAGTGGAGGTTCTTTCACCATTAAGTGTTTCGGCCGGCATATCAGATACCCTTTGCTTTGGCGACTCCATTCTCCTTCAAGGAAACTACGATAATAATAATGCTCCGGTAGATTCGCTCTATTGGACCTCCGCTTCGGGAACCGTATATGCCGATTCGACATGGATTACTCCGGCCATTTCCGAATGGTTCACCTTCCACGGCATAGATGGCGCCTTCACCGATTCCGATTCCCTATTCATTTCTGTTTCTTCGGCCTTATCGGCCGGATCCGACCTCAGCGTTTCCTATTGCTACAATACTACACCCACACTGGACCAATTGCTGAATACAAACGCAGACGCGGGCGGATATTGGCTCAATAACCTCGATCAAATTATTGACCCATTTACTACCTCCGGGTTTGGCACTTATCGATACATCATTGAGCAATCTCCCTGTACCAACGACACTGCCACCTATACATTGCTTTTCAATGGAAACGGGCCCTTACCCGCGTCGGATACTGCCCGCTGGTGCGCGGGCTCAGGTATTCAAATGGGTATCGGCATTACGGTAGATACAGATACGGCATCCGTCGGATTCTTCGCCTATCCTGAGGTTATTTCAAACGGACAATGCACGGACACCGTTTTTCACTTTTACGAAATCAAAGCCCAGCCCGACATCCAATGGATTTCTCAAAATTCATCTTTTTGTATCGAGGACAGCCCAATCCTTGTAAATGTAAGTCCTTCGGGCGGTGTGTTAAATGGTAATGGCCTTGTTGGAAACACGTTTGATCCGAACTTGGCAGGA
>CBFIAJ010000113.1:0-1930 GCA_965660515.1 Flavobacteriales bacterium
AGTGCGTAGAGTGCGCCTTCATGTGCGTGTTGCCGGTTGACTCCGCCCGCGCCAAAAGTGGTATTCTCTTGACGGCCTCCTACGTTGGAGGGTACGAAGATGTGGCGGATGTAGTTGACTCCGAATTTGATGCGGTTTCGCGCATTGGGATGGTAGCTGAAATCGGTTTTGATGTTCCAATCTTGCACGCCCGAGAAGAGTTGGTAATCGAAATTTGAATTGGAGCTTTCGTACTCAAAGTAGTAATCGGAGAACACGGCGGTGGTGTTTACGAATAGCTTGTCGGTAAAGAGGTGGTTCCAGCGAACGCTGGCGGTGGCATTTCCCCAGGGGATGCGCACTTGGTAATCGGACCGGGGGTCTTGGAACTCGAAATCGTCGCGACCAAAATAGCCGGAAACGAAGATGCGGTCCTTCAGACTTATGCGGTAATTGAGTTTCAGGTTGAGATCGTAGAAAAAGTAGGTATTTCCTTCAATTTCGGAACCGCGCACGAAGGGTTTCAGGAAGAAATCGAGGTAGGTTCGGCGGGCCGAAAAGAGGTACGAGCCCACTTCTTTTTTGATGGGTCCTTCGGCGGTGAGGCGAGAAGCGATGAGGCCGATGCCCCCTTGTTGTTGGTGTTTTTTAAAGTTTCCATCGCGTTGGGAGATATCGAGAACGGAAGAAAGGCGCCCCCCGTAATTGGCGGGCATACCGCCTTTAATGAGTTCTACTTTTTTGAGGGCATCGGCATTAAAGATGCTGAAGAATCCTAGTAGGTGCGAGGCGTTGTACACGACGGCTTCATCGAGCAGAATGAGGTTTTGATCGGGACCGCCACCGCGGACGTAGAATCCGGACGAGCCTTCGGCGGCCGATTGTACTCCGGGGAGCAGTTGAATGGATTTCAGGATATCGACTTCGCCTCCGAGTACGGGAATTTGTTTGATGAGGTCGAGTTCCAGGTCGACCCGGCCCATATCGACGCTATTGAGGTTTTGATCGGGCGCTTCGGCGGTAACGACTACTTCGTTGGTGACCACAGAATTCACGAATAAAGAGATATCAATGACCGTGTCTTTGGTCAGAGTGAAGTTGAGTACTTGTTCTTTGTATCCGATGTAGGAGAAGTGGAGTTCGGTAGATCCGCCCGTTAGGGTGAGGGAGTAGAAGCCGTAGTGGTTGGAGGAAGTTCCTTTTTTCTGGTTTGGTTCGAAGGCATTTGCGCCAATGAGGTATTCTCCGTTCGAATCATCGGTTAAATATCCACTCACGGTATAGAGCGACTGACTGGTGCCGAAGAGGGCCAGTAGGCAAAAGCTGAGTAGAAGTAGATTTTTCATTGGAATTCCCGAAAGTAGTTCTAATTTTGGGGCCCTAAAGGTACGCCGTGTTATACTAACGTGAAATACGGCGGCCTGGTTTATTCGGGGTGTAGCTTAGTCCGGTTAAAGTGCACGTCTGGGGGGCGTGAGATCGGAGGTTCGAATCCTCTCACCCCGACAATAACCAAGAAACAGGCCCACGGTTTACCGTGGGTTTTTTCGTTTTTATATTCCCGCCAAGCTTGCTTGGGCGGGGAATTAAAAATGAAAATAGGCGTAGCCGTCTGTTTCTTGGTTATTGAATCCCCCCACCTCGAGGATCAGCGAAGCTAATCCTCTTTCATTCCAAAGCTTGCTTGAACAAAAAACAAAAACGGTACGCGTCTAATCATTGAGGCTTGAAATAAAGAGATCATTATGGTTTAGACGAAGTGCGCAAAATTCTGAGATAGGGAGCATTCGGAAAGCATGTTTGGTCGAGGCACATTGACTTTTGAAAAGTATCAAACCAAAAAAGAAGCGAAGCCGTCTGTTTCTTGGTTATTGAATCCTCCCCACCTCGAGGATCAGCGCAGCTAATCCTCCCCCCTAAACGGATCAACACCAGTTAATCCTCTTCCTAA
>CBFIAJ010000114.1:0-1869 GCA_965660515.1 Flavobacteriales bacterium
GTTGCTCGATTGCATTCGGATTATAACTACGACCATCCAACAATACGAGGCAGAGCGCAATTAACTAGTTGCTTTGGGCCGAGCGTGAATGAATAGAAACTAATTGAATTTCTTGGCGCACCTTTACTTATCGGGATCGAACGACCAGGTGCGCGTAGGGAATTTCAGTGGCGATTCGTACCGCAGATCGCAGTTGGCGGACCTTGCTCCTGATATGCGCAAGGGCGTTGAACTCCATTGGTTTATCGATCAATTCACCGATACCCATGAAATAGTGGAGGAGTCGAAAGCGCTTATTCGGCCCGTATACCGGAAATACGCCCCGGTGTTGGTCGATATTTATTACGATCATTTTTTAGCCCTTCATTGGAAGAACTACAGCGAATTGCCATTGGCCGATTATGCTCAAGAACAATATGCCGTCCTGTATGCGCATTGGGAATTACTTCCAAAGCGCGTGCGGCATTTATTGCCCTATATGAAGCGGTACGACTGGCTTACGAATTACGCCCATTTCGAGGGAATTGATCGCGTGCTCAAAGGAATGGGCCGCCGTGCGAAGTTTGAATCGAGAATGGAAGAAGGTGTGCGCGAGTTAAAACAGTTCCACTCGGAACTAGAAAGTCACTTCTTCGCCTTTTTTCCCTTATTAGAGGGAGCTTCAGCAACTTTCTTGGCGGAATATCAACCGTAGCATTTGGACCGCTTATTTCGGTCGCACCGTGATTTCATACACTTGAGGCCAAAGCTTACCGGTGACCAACACGCGGTCTTTTTCGGTATCGTAGGCAATACCATTCAATACATCGGCTTGTTTGCCGTAAGCTCTCCGATCGAAGATATTGGTGAGATCGAGCATTTTATTCACGGTTCCATCCTTCGGATCGATGATTGCGATGTAGTCGGTGCCGTAGATATTCGCCCAAATTTCTCCGTTGATCCACTCGAGTTCATTGAGGTTGATCATGCGTGCGCGCTCATTGTACACTTCTAGAACGCCCAATTCGGTTAAGCTTTCTGGATCTAGTAGATAAATGCGGTGTGTACCATCGGTCATAAACAGCGTGGTGTCGTTGTGGGTGATTCCCCAACCATCGGTATTGTACTGAAACTCGCGGATAGGAGTAAAGGTGGCTAAATCGTACACAAAACCTGTTTTTCCTTGCCAAGTGAGTTGAAAGAGTTGATCGTTCCAAATGGTAATTCCCTCGCCAAAGAAGCGGGCCGGGATATTGTAACTGCGCTTGATTTCTCCGGTTTGTAGGTCGACTTCGCGGAGGCTCGATTTCCCTCGGAGTCCTGTGCCTTCGTACAGGTTGCCATTGTGCAAATAGAATCCTTGGGTATAGGCATCCGGATCGTGCGGATAGGTGTTCTCCACCTCGTAGGTGTATTCTACCGGTTCGTTTGCGGCGGCGATTTCTTTAATAATGGTTTTGGTTTGGCTGCGGCCATCGGCCAAGTGGGCGGTAAGTGAAAAGGAATATTGCCCTAGTTTTTGATCGCCGGAATGCCAGCGGAGTTCGGGTTCAATGGCCGCGTTGCTTTTTCCGTTGACGGTCCAACTCCAGCGTTGCACGGGAACCTCGGTGGTTACGAGCTCGCTCGTGATGGTGAGGGAATCGCCTTGATTAAGCATCGGGCCGGTAGGCCCTGCTGATAAACGAAAGAGGGTAGGGAGTGCGGCCTTACGGCCCGATGTGTCTTTTACCTTGGGATCGGAAGAACAAGAAGCGAAAAATGCGGTTAGCAATAAAAGCGAAACGAAACGGCGCATCGATAAATTAATTTGCGTCAAAGGTAGAAAACGCCAGAACAGTAAATTGTATTTTTGAGCCATGGAAATTAATGTAGGCATGCGGGTAGCGA
>CBFIAJ010000115.1:0-1844 GCA_965660515.1 Flavobacteriales bacterium
TTTGGGGCGATTTCGACGTTAGCATTACACTGGACTCTTCCTATACCGTAGCGGCCACAGGATATTTAGAGCCTGTTCGGCCTTCGGCCGGAAAGAAAACGTGGCGCTTTTTGGCTCCAGACGTTCACGATTTTGTTTGGGCTGCCGACCCAGATTACCGACAAATTACGGTCGAAGGACCGAATGGCGTTCAGATGCATTTCTTTTTTCAACCCACCGATTCAACCACGATTGCCAATTGGGAAGCACTCCCGGAAAAGGCGATTCAGTGTATGGAAATCATGAACCGCGACTTTGGCATGTATCCTTACAAACAATTTAGCACCATTCAAGGAGGTGATGGCGGAATGGAATACCCTATGGCCACTCTGATTGTAGGGGAAATTTCATTTGCCGGTCTTGTAAGTGTTACGGTCCACGAAATGCTGCACAATTGGTATCAAGGGGTTCTAGCTACAAACGAATCGCTTTATCCATGGATGGATGAAGGGTTTACCAGTTACGCACAGAATAGAATTCTCAATGAAATTTGGGAGCGCGGCCAGGATAACCCGCATGCGGAAGATTTCTCAAAATACAATCGAGCGATGGACATGGATCTAATTGAGTCGCTCACAACGCATTCGGACCACTTCAAAACAAATCGTGGATATGGACTGGCGGCCTACACACAAGGGGCTATATTTTGCGCACAACTCGAGTATATTCTCGGCGAAGAAACGTTTTTAAAAGGAATGAGACAGTACTTTGATGAGTGGAAATTCAAGCATCCAAACCCGACCGATTTCAAACGTGTTTTGGAACAAACGAGCGGACTCGAACTCGATTGGTACTTTCAATATTGGACGCAGCAAAATGATATTTTGGACTATGCAGTATTGTCCGTAATTGAAGAAAACGATTCGGCGACCATCTACTTAGAAAAAGTTGGACTGATGCCCATGCCACTCGATATTGAAGTTCAATATTCGAATGGAACTATAGAAGACCACTACATACCAATTCGCATGATGTGGGGTAGTCGACCATTGAAAGAGGGGGAAATACCACACATTGATTGGCCTTGGACCTTTCCGACCTATTCGTTTAAAGTGCCTTTAAATGGGGTGAATATTGAGCGCATAGTCATCGACCCGCGAGGGTTTACGGCAGACGCTGATCGCGAAAACAATGAGTTTCCGCGTCCTCAATATATACCCAATAAGGAGTATTTATATTCGGAATAATTACTTAGCCCAGGCTTTAATTTGAGCAAGCTCAGGTTTTAATCGAGCCAATTCCGCTTCTTCGGCCGTGAGGGCCATTTCCGCGTCGGGGATTTCCGTTTCCAGCTCCAATAAACGCTGCTGGGAGGCGCTGATTTCTTCGTTGAGGTTGAAGATTTGATTGTGCTTTTTTTCCTGTGCTTTTCGCGCTTTATCGCGGGTTTTGTTCCACTGCTTCTCGCGCGACTTGCTTTCTTTTATTTCTTCTTTTTCGGTGAGCGAAATTCGTTTAGATCGTTCAGAAGAAATGCTCGCGTTTAAAGCTTCCAGTTCTGCGTCATAATCGGTGATTTCGGTTTCTAAGGTTTCAATATGTCGCTCGTTGTTCTGGATCGCGCTTTCGGAATGGCTCTTTTCTTTTTCCAGTCGGCTTACATCTTTTGTTCGAGCTTTCACAAGGCTATTTTGCTGAGCAACAATTTTTTCAAACCCCTCGATATAGGCTTCGTAAGCAAAAACACTCATCATTTTTTGATGTTTTTGCCATGGGGTATGATCATTTGGCTCAATAAAATCGCCCTTGCACTGAATAGCAGAAAGCCATACCAGTCCGAAAGGAGAGTCTTCAAAATGCCCCCA
>CBFIAJ010000116.1:0-1831 GCA_965660515.1 Flavobacteriales bacterium
CCGGTAAAAAAGGTCGCGTGTAAAGGGGCCGGTGCCGGTATTCTGCAAGACATACCAAAGATGGTGGCCATGACGGCTGAAATTGTCAAATCCACCAACCTTCCGGTTACCGTTAAAACCCGACTCGGCTGGGATGAGAACACCAAGTACATTGTTGAAGTAGCGGAGCGACTCCAAGATGTTGGGATCAAAGCCATATCTATTCACGGAAGAACGCGAAAGCAAATGTACAAGGGCGAAGCTGATTGGACATTGATCGCCGAAACGAAAAACAACCCTCGCTTACATATTCCGGTATTTGGAAATGGAGACATCGATTCGCCGCAGAAAGCAGTTGAATGGAAAAATAGATATGGCGTTGACGGAGTCATGATCGGTAGAGCGAGTATCGGGAATCCGTGGATCTTTAGAGATATCAAACACTATATCGCTACCGGTGAAGTATTGGATTCACCGACGATTGGTGAAAGGGCAGAAATGGCGCGCAGACTTTTGCAAAAGGCCATTGAGTGGAAAGGCGATCGTTTGGGAATTGTAGAAACGCGCCGACACTATACCAATTACTTCAAAGGGATTCCGAATTTCAAAGAAACGCGTTTGGCATTGTGTACTTCTGAAGATGCGAATGAGTTGATGTCGATCTTTGACCGAATTCCAAATGAGTTCGGGGAAAGCGTACTCGCATAAGTCATCGAGCCGTTAGGCTCCATTCAAATACTTCTTACTCAATTGGCGCACCGGCAAATATGCCGCCAAGGAACCGAGCAACGAAACTACGAAGAAGGTTAAGAGTCCGTCTGAGGCTTTCATTTCAACCGGATAGGTATCGATAATAAAGGCCCCTTCGTTCCCCAGGCGAATCCAACCATAATGAATTTGACCGAAACTAATGGCGATTCCGGCCGCTAGGCCGAGAACCACGCCAACTCCATTAATAAGCAGGCCTTCCATGAAAAAGATACGCCGGATCAATCCGAGGTCGGCCCCCATACTCCAGAGGGTCTTTATATCCTGACCCTTGTCCAAAATAAGCATCGTAAGCGAGCCAATTAGGTTAAAGGTAGCTATGAGTATGATGAACATAAAAATGCCGAATACCGCCCATTTCTCGGTTTGCATTACTTTGTAAAAGAGCGAGTGCATTTCGAGTCGGTTTTTCACTTCGAAACTCGGGCCCAATTTTTGTTTCCATTCGTTCGCCAGCGCAATCATATCGTCATCATTCGCGCATCGGAATTCGAGGGCAGAAACCGTATTCGAATCGGTGAGCATGAGCCCGCGCATAAACTCTATTGGCACGAGTACATATTCGCCGTCAAAATCGGCCTGAACGCTAAATACACCGATTGGGAAGAGTCCGCTGATACGGAAGGCATCTTCGGGCCGAGTACTCATGGAAGCCCCCGCTTTGGGGATATAGAGGTACAGCGGGTTGTACATATCCTGTAGGCCCATTCCGAGGTAGTAGGAAACGCCTTTTCCAAGAACGGCCAAATCTTGATCGTCGCCGCTATCGAAAAACCGACCGCTCGACATCAACGTATCCATACCCGTAAGTTCGCGAAACGAAGTGTCTACGCCTTTCACGGTTGCCACGTACTCTCTTTCCCGATAGCGCAGGATGGCTTTTTCTTCGAGGACCTCTGAAAAATGGATAACGCGTTCATCGTGCCGCAAGGCACTGAGTGAAAGGGAATCGGTAGAAAACACCTTACCGGTGGTCGGAGTAATACGTATATCCGGATCGAACGCTCCATAAAGGTTTAAAAGTAGCCCTTCGAATCCGTTAAAAACCGATAAAATAATGAAGAGGGCCGCGGTACAAACTCCG
>CBFIAJ010000117.1:0-1817 GCA_965660515.1 Flavobacteriales bacterium
TTTTCACGACCGGGGCATTCGCGTGATTCTCGACTATTCCTTTAATCATACGGGGGCCGATTTTTGGGCCCTGAATGATATTCGAAAACGACAGTATGCGTCCGATTATAAAGACTGGTATTGGATCGACTCCTACGATGTGCCTTTGTCCGACTCGAATGAATTCGCCTACAAGGGCTGGTACAACCTAAAGGGTTTGCCCGAAATAAAAGAAGAGGAGTACCACCACATGGACACCCTTCGGCCGTATTCTGGAAACATCCAATCAGCGACCGCCAAGGAGCATATTTTTAATGTAACACGGCGTTGGCTCGATCCGAATGGCGACGGAGATCCGAGTGATGGGGTCGACGGCTACAGACTCGATGTGGCCATGGAGTTACCCACCAATTTCTGGAAAGAATTTAGAGCGGTGGTTCGCGAAGTCAATCCCGATGCCTACCTCGTGGGAGAGGTGTGGTGGAAAGCATGGCCCGATGAATTAGCGGACCCGGCGCCGTATCTGGAAGGAGATATGTTTGATGCTGTAATGAATTACCGATGGTATCGGGCCGCTAGGCACTATTTTGCGGCCGCTCCGAACTCGATATCAACAAATGAATTCATTGATAGTCTGCGGAGTTTTGAGCGCGGTATTCGGCCTCAAAATCGGAGGGCTATGATGAACGTTGCGGCGAGTCATGACGTGCCGCGTTTAGCGACTTCTTTGTACAACAAGAATAAGTACAAGTACGTACCCGATGCTGCGGCACGAAAAAGGTACAAAGTAGAAAAACCGGATTCGCTCACCCGTAAAATACAAGAGCTTCTTTTGGTGCAGCAGTTCACTTTTGTCGGAGCCCCGCATATTTGGGCCGGGGATGAAATGGGCATGTGGGGTGGCGACGATCCGAATTGTCGCAAGCCTTTAATTTGGCCCGACCTCGAATTTGATCCAGAAGTATATGGACCCGAGGGCCGGCAATCTCGGACCGATGAAGTCGCCTTTGATCGCAATTTGTTTTTGCTTTATCAGCAATTAATTGAGCTTCGACAGCACCATCCGGCGTTGCGTCGCGGGGATATTATTTATTATCTCGACACGTATTCCGATAACCTGTTATGTTACACAAGGTATTATGAAGGAGATTCTATAGATGTCTATATCAACCGAGGATCTGAGGCGATGAACGTACCGTTTATTCGGAGAGATAGAGTACGTTCCTTAATCAACGCGGAACAACGGGGAAGTGAGAATGGAATCGAATTTGTTCTTCAGCCCATGTCTTGGGCAATCGACACTCCGTAGTTAATACTTTCTTCGGCGAAGTAACGCGAGCACAATGATTGTTAGGCAAACGAGTGCGACAATTTGAATAATCATAAGGTCTTTTTTTCGTCTTCAATTAGGTTCAACCAAAAAGCCACCGGGCGGTGGCTTTTTGGTTCAGAAAGAAAGTTTGGGTTAATAGATCAGTACTTTTTCTTTCTGTCGATTTCCAAATACTCTACTCAAATATTTAAAAATCATTCTCCTTTGTCAGGTCTAATATAAAAGAAAAAAGTGTACTAATTACACGCTGCCCTCGGAAAATTTATCCGCGGAGCTCCGCGCCTGTTTTTTCGGCGATTACGGATTGAATTCTATTCATTGCTTTGTCTACCTGTTTGTCGGTCAATGTTTTGCTCGCGTCGTACAAGGTGAATTTGACTGCGTAGCTTTTCTTGCCGTTAGGCAGATTCTTGCCTTCGTACACGTCAAACAAATCAATTTCTTGCAATAATTTTCGTTCGCCATTTCGTGCAGCATCGGCGATGGACGCAAAGGTTACATCCTT
>CBFIAJ010000118.1:0-1809 GCA_965660515.1 Flavobacteriales bacterium
AGCGATCGACAACAACACCCTGCTCAGTAAACTGCCCAAAACGGAAGAGGGACATAGCGACCACTATTTTCTCGACAAGCAAGACCTACGCAAGGCCTATCGACATCATGAGTATTTGCTCGAGAAGGCCGAAACACTGCTCGAACGCTGCTCTATTTCTTTTTCATTTGGCATCAATAACAACCTCAAACGACTCGCTAAAACGGCCGACGAAGACTTCGCGCGGTTACGCGCCTTAACCTATGAAGGCGTGCGCTACCGATACCAAAATCCAGACGACGCCCTTTTCGACCGCATTCAAATGGAGCTCGATATCATTCAGCAAAAAGACTACACCTCTTACTTCTTGATTAGTCAAGACCTCATTCAGTACGCAAAGAATAGAGGGTATTTTCACGTGGGGCGCGGAAGTGGTGCCAACAGCGTAGTGGCCTATTGCTTGGGCATTACCGATGTGGACCCCATTGAACTCAACTTGTATTTTGAGCGCTTTATCAACCTCTACCGTGAGAATCCGCCCGACTTTGATCTCGACTTCAGCTGGACCGATCGCGATGATGTAACGCGCTACCTGTTCAACAAGTACGGTAAAGAGCGGACCAGCCTACTAGCGACCTATATCACTTTTCAGTTTAAATCGGTCCTTCGCGAATTGGGAAAGGTATTTGGCCTCCCCAAAAGTGAAATCGATTCGCTGCAGTACAAGGTGAAGCAAAATCAAAAGCTCGATGAAATTGAACAACTCGTTCTTCGCTACAGTCAGTACATACACGGATTTCCGAGTCATTTGAGCGTGCATGCGGGTGGGGTTTTAATTTCGGAGCGCCCCATTCACTACTACACCGCCACGTATATTCCGCCCAAGGGTTTTGAAACCACCCATTTCGATATGATCATAGCCGAGGATGTAGGCTTGTACAAGTTCGATATTTTGAGTCAGCGCGGCTTGGGCCACATCCGAGATACACTCGATGAAGTGAAGCGAAATCGCGGAGAAGACATCGACATTCACGATATCCCCGGATTCAAGCAAGACCCTGAAATCAAAAAGCTGTTGCGGGTGGGCCGAACCATGGGCTGCTTTTATGTGGAGTCGCCCGCGATGCGCCAATTGCTCCATAAATTGAGAACGGATGACTACTCGGGCCTGGTAGCTGCAAGCTCTATTATTCGGCCCGGAGTTTCACAAAGCGGCATGATGCGCGAGTATATCCTCCGGCATCGCTTTCCCGAAAAACGCAAAGAAGCACATCCTGTAATGCAGGAAATTATGCCAGACACCTATGGGGTTATGGTGTATCAAGAAGATGTGATTAAGGTGGCGCATTACTTTGCCGGACTCACTTTAGCGGAGGCCGATGTGCTTCGTCGCGGCATGTCGGGCAAGTACCGTTCGCGGGAAGAGTTCTCACGAGCGCGCGAAAAATTCTTCAACAATTGCCGCGAGAAGGGCTACAAAGAAGAGCTGACGGCAGAGGTGTGGAGGCAAACAGAAAGCTTTGCGGGCTATGCCTTTTCGAAAGGGCATTCGGCCAGTTATGCCGTTGAGAGCTATCAGAGTTTATTTTTGAAGGCTCATTATCCGCTCGAATTTATGGTGGGCGTGATTAATAATTTTGGCGGGTTTTACCGGACCGAGTTTTACGTACATGAGGCGCGTATGAGTGGTGCCGAAATTTGTGCGCCATGCGTGAATAGGAGTCGGACCGCCACCACCATTTACGGCTCGTCCTTGTACTTGGGGTTTCAACATATGAAGGCTTTGGAACATCGGACGATTGATCAGCTCCTAACGGAGCGACGTGCAAG
>CBFIAJ010000119.1:0-529 GCA_965660515.1 Flavobacteriales bacterium
CAATGTAGAACAGACCTTCGACCTCAAAGAAAACCTTTTGAATAGCCCGGAACTCGGTGTTAATGAGACGGTACCAGGGCAAAACCGGTTTACCTATGTAAGCGGTAAACTGGATCATTATTGGAGTAGAAACTTCCGATCGTCGGTACGAATGAATTTGGGTAACGTGTACATCGAAACCCAAGGGGGCGGACTCGAAGGGGGTGTGCGCTTCCCATCTGCTGGGTACGGTCAAAACCGGAACTCCCTTTTGATTGCGAACAAGAATATTTACACGGGCGACGAATTCGTTTCTGAAACCAATTTTCAATACAGTCGTTTTCGATGGAATTATGGCAACCCCGTGAATCCCGAATCGCCGAATGTGGAAGTATGGGACCCGAGTTTCCAAACGATCGCGTTGATAGGTCATCCCGGTTTCGTGTTCGACCAAGAGGAAAACACGGTTCAAGCGCAGCAAAAGTTTACTTGGTATAAAGACCGGCATACGATTAAAGCGGGAGCTCAATTTATTTCAAGCAACCACAGT
>CBFIAJ010000119.1:539-1801 GCA_965660515.1 Flavobacteriales bacterium
ATGGGAGCTATACGGTGGTTTTAACACAAGAGCAACTCGACGATTTGAATAATTCGGGAATTGGATCTTCGCTCGACGTAAATGATATCCCATCCGATGTTGAAGTGGTCAATTACAGCGTGGAGTTGCAGCAAAAGTCGTTTGGTGCCACGCAAAATAGGATAAGTCTTTATGCGGAGGACCTTATTTCTGTGAGTGAAAACCTCAACCTCACGGTTGGATTAAGATGGGACTACGACAACCTATCCAAAGGGGGGAGTTCTTCCGCGGACTATAACAATTTCGCTCCCCGTGTAAACGCCAATTATCGGATTAACGAAAAAAGCAGCGTTCGCTTTGGATACGGTATGTTTTACGATAAAATTATTTACGCTATTTATAGCGATGCGCTTCAGCAAAGCAGTACATCGGCTGATTATAAACGTCAGCTACAAAGCCTCATTGACCAGGGATTACTTCCCGAGGATACCGATATAGACGCCATAACTTTTGATGGAAACCTCAGCGCTAATGTGCCCGGAGTGAATTATTTGGAAGGACCTCCCGCGGCCGATCTCCAAGGGCAACGCGAGCTCATTTTTAGCAATGAACGCCGTATTTTAAATCCGAACGGCTGGCAAAATCCGGTCACCCACCAATTTAATTTAGGCTATCAGTATCAAGTGAAAAGCAACATGCTTTTCTATGTAGACCTATTGCACACTCGTTCCGAGAATTTATTCAGAGTTCGCGATGTTAATAACCCCGCCGCATACCCCATTGACCCGAACAATGTGGAAGTCCGGCCGCAGGCCGAGGCGGACGAAACCCGACCGGCGCCAATTTATGACGGCAGTTATGCGGTGGTTGACGGAGATACGCTTTTTGGCGCTTCACGTGGAGTTATTATGACAGAGACGGGGGGAAGTTCGAGGTATTACGCGGCCAATGTGAACTTGGTAAAAGAAAAAGGGCAAGACAAATACGGATATCGGTTGTCGTATACGCTGTCACGACTCGAAAACAATACAGAGGACATCAATTTCCGTGCACAGGATGCGAATAATTTTGAGGAAGAGTGGGGACCTAGCATCAATGATCGAACACATGTTTTAAATGGACTCCTGTACCTGTATCCAACCGAAAAGCTAAGTGTCACGGTAGCCACTCTTTTACAAAGCGGACAACCGATTAATCGAATTCCAGACGCCACTTTGTACGGAACCACCGACCTCAATGGCGATGGCCGAGCTTTTGGCGATGCCTACGTCGGAAATAGTGAC
>CBFIAJ010000120.1:0-1798 GCA_965660515.1 Flavobacteriales bacterium
TTTTAAAATGTATTTGATACCTTTATGGTGAAAAATACCATAAGTATGTTTTTACGCTCCCTCCTTTGCACTGTCTTCTTTCTTCAAGCTATACCCGGAAATGCCCAAACGGTGTTCGACGATTTTGAGGGAAATGGCAATATCAATACTTGGTTTGCCGATGATTGTAGTTTGGACAATTCTTTCGCGAATCCTTTCGCATTGGGCCCGAATACCTCGGCAACCGTTCTCCAATATTCGGATGCTGGGGGTACCTGGGCAAATGTTCGTTTCGACGTATCGGACAACTTCCTTTTTACCTCGGGGCATACTTTTTCAGTAGATTTATTTGTGCCTTCAAACGGTATTACTGGAAATCAGCCAAACCAGATTTCTTTAAAACTTCAAGACAAAAACCTTGGCCAACCCTGGTCGACGCAATCCGAAATTATAAAGCCCATTGTGCTCGATCAATGGCAAACGATCACCTTCGATTGGCAAAACGACGCCTATCAGAACATTGATCCAAATTCTCAAGCCCCTACGGCACGGACCGATTTTAATCGAGTCCTGTTTCAAATAAATGGTGAAGACAACAGTGATCACGTTGTAGCGTATTTAGACAACGTTAGCTACGATGGCCTATTAGATACGGCCGGAAATCAGCCCCCCGTAGTGTACGATCAATTGGTATGGGCAGATGAATTTGACGGAACGGGTATGATTGATACCTCCAAATGGTTCCACCAAACCCAATTGCCTAACGGAAATAGTTGGTTTAATGGAGAGTTACAGCATTATACGGATGAACTCACGAACAGTTTCGTTGATAGTGGCTATTTACATATTGTCGCAAAAAATGAATCGTACACCGATCAGGGTGTAACGAAGCAATATACTTCGGCGAGACTCAACTCCAAGTACGCATTTACCTACGGACGCGTAGAAGTTCGCGCAATGTTACCAACGGGGCCTGGAACGTGGCCGGCCATTTGGACTTTGGGCAAAAACATAGATGAGCTCGGAGGCTATTTCGATAATCAATTTGGTTCAGTCCCCTGGCCCGCCTGCGGCGAGATGGACATTATGGAGCATTGGGGTGTGAATCAAGATTATATTTCCAGCGCCACCCACACCCCTTCATCTTTTGGAGGAACGGTGAATGTTGGTGGATTAACACTGCCCGGAGTATCCAATCAATTCAATGTCTATGCCTTAGATTGGTATCCCGACCGACTCGATTTTAGTGTAAATGGCAACGTGTTTTACTCCTATGAGCCACCGGTTTTGAACCAATCCACTTGGCCTTTTACACTTGATCAATACATCTTACTTAACATCGCCATTGATGGAAACATTACGGGGACTTTTACAGAAAGTGATATGGTCATTGATTATGTGCGTATCTATCAATCGAGCCCGGTAGGTCTCGATGAAAATGAAGGAATGAGTCCGTGGAATGTATTTCCCAATCCGACCAGCGACCTTGTCAATATTTCAATACCGGAGGGCCAATCGGGCCGTGAGGCCCTAATTTGCTCTACAAACGGTCAAGTACTCGAAAAGCTTCGTCTTGAAGCGCCTATTACCTCGTTTTCCGTTGCGCATTTAAAAGCGGGTACGTATTTCCTTTGCGATCCGGAGCATGCGGCTCGGCCCATTCGCTTTGTTAAAGCGTACTGAAGACTCTTTTAAAACTACTTATCAAGAGCTTCTGAGGGTCAGCGTTTTAAATTTCTTTGGAACTTATGGTATAATTCACCAAAAGTTATTACTTTGGTCATCTTCACTTAAAATTTAACTTAAAATTAAAAGTGAC
>CBFIAJ010000121.1:0-1722 GCA_965660515.1 Flavobacteriales bacterium
TGGGGTTAATGCGAATCGCTTGATGCGTTCCCAATTTCCGTACGGTTCGTTTTTCTTTTCAATTTCTTTGTGGAAACGAGCAAGAATACGCTCATTTTTAATCATTTCCTCATTCGTAGTGTAGGGGATCTCTTTTATTTTACACCAACTCTGAAGATGAGCAAAATCGGGCTGAATAAACGCCGCCGGGTGTTTTTGTCCTTCGCCAATAACCATAATCTGCTCAATAAAACGACTCTCTTTAAAGGTGTTCTCCATAATTTGAGGCGCAATATATTTACCGCCTGAAGTCTTAAATATTTGCTTCTTTCGGTCTGTAATTTTCAAGAATTTGTCTTCTACAATAGTACCGATGTCGCCGGTATGGAACCAGCCATCTTTGATTACTTCAGCGGTTAAATCGGGTCGATTGTAATACCCCATCATCACATTAGGCCCTTTTACCAATATCTCTCCGTCTTCTGCTATCTTAACCTGAACTTTATCGATCACCGGGCCTACCGTTCCGATTCGGCGTTCATCGTCTGTAGATCCATTCACAGATACCACCGGGGAAGTTTCGGTAAGTCCGTAGCCTTCCTGAATGCCAATGCCCGCGGCAAGGAATATTCGCGCTAAACGAGGATTGAGCGCTGCGCTACCAGAGGCAACAGCTTTTACTTTTCCACCCAGGGCCTCTTGCCATTTGCTAAAGATTAATTTGCGCGCAATGCCGAGTTTCCATTTATAGAAACCACTTTTTCCGACCACGGCGTATTCTTCTCCTAAACTAACTGCCCAGAAAAACAAGGCTCTTTTAATTCCGCTCAAGTCTTCTCCTTTGGCTATTATCTTATCGTATACCTTCTCTAGCAAACGGGGAACCGCGGTAAAAACCTCTGGCTGAACTTCACGAATATCGTCGCCAATGGTTTCCAAAGATTCTGCATAGTATAAGCTTACTCCTGTATATACATATAGGTATATGATCATGCGCTCATAAATATGACACAAGGGTAAAAAACTAACCCCTTTCGCATTGGTGTCTACGGGTAGTCTAGGCTCGCTAGCCATCACATTACTCACAATATTTTGATGACTCAACATCACTCCTTTCGGCGTTCCCGTAGTTCCGGAAGTGTAGATCAGCGTAGCTAAATCTTCCGTTTTTACATCTGCCATCAACTTCTCCACTTCGGATTGGTTGCTGTCGTCTTCACCAAGCGCCAGTAATTCTTTCCAATTCTTAGCACCTTCGACTTCATCAAATGTGTATACCTCACCCAAACTTTCGACCCCTGGTTTCACCCGGAGCACTTTTTCATACAATTCTTGATCCGAAACGATGCAAAGCTTGATCGATGCATCATTAAAAATGAAGTTATAATCAGCTTCCGAAGCCGTGGGGTATATAGGAACATCTTGCGCTCCTATTTGAAGAATCCCAATATCACAAATGTTCCATTCGGTTCTATTATTGGAGATCATCGCGATTTTATCATTGGGACCTAATCCCAGTCTCAATAGAGCACGACTAATTTTATTCGCGTCATCTACAAAAGATTGCGTAGATGTTTTAGTCCATTGCCCCTTTGATTTCGTGGCAATACAATCGTCCTTGGGATGCGATTGCAGTGCGTGATACGGGAAGTCAAAAAGTCTTTTTATTTCCATGACGAGTACTTTTTATTCACATTCGGGTCATAAATATAACCGAAAGAACCATTTTGGTTCATGCTCTTG
>CBFIAJ010000122.1:0-1715 GCA_965660515.1 Flavobacteriales bacterium
ACAACTACCACAACTACCACAACTACCACAACTACCACAACTACCACAACTACCACAACTACCACAACTACCACAACTACCACAACAAATCCCTATCTTTGCGCCACGAAAAATGAACGAATCACCCGACATTATCGCCGCGCAGCATTCTACCTTCAAGGACTACGTCGCTTTAGCCAAGCCACGACTGGCAACCAGCGTAGTTTTTAGTGCAGGAGCAGGGTACCTCATCGGCGCTCCCGCCTTCGACCTTTGGATGTTTACACTGCTGCTCATCGGCGGATTCTTAGTCGTTGCCTCCTCCAATGCATTCAATCAAGTCATCGAACGCACGCAAGATGCACTCATGGATCGGACCAAAGACCGACCAGTGCCAGCGGGCCGACTCACACCATTTCGTGCCTTAATTGCAGCTACTGCAATGGGTTTAGTGGGCTTGGCATTACTTTATTACATCAATCCCCTAAGTGCCGGATTCGGAGCGCTTTCGCTTTTTATTTACACCGCGGTCTACACGCCTTTGAAAGGAGTCACTCCCTTGGCTGTATTTATTGGCGCCATTCCCGGAGCCATCCCCTTTATGTTGGGTTGGGTAGCCGCCAACAACGATTTCGACATCGAAGCGGGAACGCTTTTCGCCATTCAGTTTTTTTGGCAATTCCCCCATTTTTGGGCCATTGCTTGGATCCTAGACGAAGACTACAAAAAGGCCGGCTATAACCTCTTGCCGACAGGCAAGCGCGATAATGGATCGGCCATACAAGCCGTATTTTATACCGTTTGGACACTCATTATAAGCCTAATTCCCGCTACCGGCTTAACAGGTACACTGGAATTGAGTATTGCAGGCGGGATTGCCGTGGCGGTGGCTGGACTCCTATTCTTGTGGAAGTCGTGGAACCTTTTTAAAGAGCAAACGGTTTCCTCTGCAAAGAAATTAATGTTCGCATCGATTATCTATATGCCACTGGTTCAAGTGATCTATGTGATCGACGCCTTTGTATAATCGAGCCAGCGGTGCGACTTGAATTTTTTCTTCCTTTTTAATCAAGTAAAAAGGAAGAGGAAAAGAAAAAGAAATAAAATTAGTGATGGTTGATCCAATCTTAAAAGAACAAAGAAAAAAAGCCGCCAAGCCGATGATGTGGATCGGCATGGTGAGTATGGCTATGGTATTCGCCGGCCTTACGTCCGGATATATTGTCCGCCGTGCAGAAGGGAACTGGCTGTTGTTCGATCTTCCTCAAGAAATGTGGTTCAGTACACTGGCGATCATTCTTTCTTCAGTAACCATGATCTTTACGACACGAATGGCCAAAAAAGGCGATCGGAATAAAATGATTTCGGGTCTTTTAGGCACTTTTATTTTAGGTGTAATATTCGTTGTTCTTCAATTCAGTTCTTTCGGTGTATTAACCGAAGGGGGCATCTACTTCACGGGTGCGCAGTCGAATGCTGCCGGGAGCTTTTTGTACGTGATTGTAGTCGCTCACCTTGTACACGTAGCCTTCGGATTTGCGAGTCTGATTTATATGACGGCTAAAGGACTCCTCGGGAAATACGATAATGGCGAAACACTCGGACTCGAAGTGGGCGCGTCTTTTTGGCACTTCCTTGACGGCGTGTGGCTCTACTTATTCCTGTTCATGTACTTTATCCGCTAAGGCGATCTAAAGTAGTCGCTTACCACTCTTTTTTAGAAACTCTTTTTCAAT
>CBFIAJ010000123.1:0-1618 GCA_965660515.1 Flavobacteriales bacterium
GCTTGCTCGAGGAGCGTTGCATGAGCCAAAAAAGAGCGAAGCGAGCGGGTTGCTTGTTGGGAGCCCCCGTTGATCTCGCCGAGGAGCCGCGCGACGCAGGCGAAATCCTGTACCACACAAATCAATATAATATTCTCGGCGAAAGCCATCCGTTTTTGGTTTCAGGCGAGGCGATCGAGCTTGCTCGTTGAATGCCATTGGTTGATCTTTAATAAACAAGGATTCCGCAACAGAGTCCATGAAGGCTCTTGTTCATCTAATTTTAATCTGGGGATTTTGAATTTCAAACCAGCCAACTGAACCATTTCTTAACAATGAGTTGGACTAAAATTTATAAATTGTTGGGTTGTTAAAACTACCCCAAGGAGTTATGAAAAATCTTATTCTAGTTTGCGGAATTGTATTGATGTTTAGTCTGACGGCGGTTGGTCAATGGAGCATGAATGAGGTGGCAGTCAGCATTCCCAATAAGTGGAATTGTGCGTCCATCGAAATGACGGATGACGATGTTTTCGTTGGATCCATAAACTTCCCTCATGTCGATTCAATCGATTTTGAAATGTATCAATTCGATATCAATAATAGCACTTGGCAGAACCCATTGACTATCAACCAAACGTCAGGCTATACATTCGTACGAAATTTGAAATTTTTGGATAGCAACACTGGCTTTGCAACATTTACTCATATTCGTGGATATGGCGGACAGGGATCGCGACATACAATTATTAAAACGATTGACGGTGGGGCTACATGGAGTATGAAGGCGCAAACGCCGAGTGTTGTCAGCGGTATACCGGCAATAGAAGGATTGGACTTTTTTGATAACACCCATGGAATTGCAGTAGGCGTGATGCCGTTAAACGATGATTTATTCGGCGATGATCCATCGGCGTGGGTTTCCATTACCCAAGATGCGGGAGAAACTTGGTCTAAAGTAACATTACCTTCCTCCATGGACCACAGAGGTATTTATGGGCTTGATATTTTAAACGACTCAACTGCCTTTGTAATTATGAGGGACTCCGATGCGAGCATCCCGAATGATTCAAAAAAATTCTATGTTTTTAAATCTACCGATAGAGGACTCACCTGGAGTCATGTTTATTCAGACCTTTTTCCCGCACTGTACGCTACCTTTTATCCAGTTGGTTTTTCAACCACTTTAAATGCTCCTGATATTGATTTCACCAGTGAAAGCGTTGGCTATATTATTTTTTCCGCCTCAGTATTGCAGAGTTACATTTACAAAACCATTGATGGTGGGGCGACATGGATTGAGGTTGATCATCCTGTAAAGGAGTCGGCCGGACTTCAGGATATAGATTTTAATAAGATTCATTTTATAAATGACAATGAAGGTTTTGTGCTGGGCGGTAATCATTGTACTGATTTGGCATGTCTCCGAGGAAGTAGTTTGATGTATACAGGAAATGGTGGAGTTACTTGGGAGGTCATTCGTTATGACCCCAATGGGCCAGCACTTATAGACATGGATTATGATCCGATCCAGAAAGTTGGTTATGCCATTGGAGGAGGAATATCTCAATTCAATGGAGCGATTTTCAAGTTTGAAAACCCTACTCTAGGCATCATTGAAGCCAATGAATTAATGGAT
>CBFIAJ010000124.1:0-1590 GCA_965660515.1 Flavobacteriales bacterium
CTTCTTCAAATTGGGAGAAGACGCGAAATCCGGTATCCTTGAAATCGGGCAGATTCCCGGCCTTCATTTGCTCCTGATATTTCAAGAACATTTGCCGTTGGGTTATTTGCACGGACGGAGTAAACCGATTTCTGATTTTGGTTATCAGAAATATATCTTTGAGAAAATTCTTAATCATACAGCTTCAATTATCGGTGCTTCAATGTATTGAAGACTCTGTTTATGCGCCGTTTTTCGCTCGAAGGCGAGCGAGGGTTTCGCAGGGTTACAATCGAATTCAGAAAGTGAATATTGATGCGCTAAAGTATCAAAATTTAAAAGGGGTTGCATAATGGCGCTTTCCAAAAGATAGTGGACAATGGATTCACCTATAAGGGCTTTTAACCTTATATTTTCTTGGCAGTAATCTTGGTTTTGGCCTTTTTAGAATCAGCCTATTCTTTAGCCGCAATGAAAGCCGGATGGCCCGTCGATGATCTCCGCGTTCCCGACCTCGACAAACTATAACGAGAAGGTGATCATTCTACCAATCTACAATTGGCCGCAAGCCTGTTAATCAAGCGTGAATATCTCCATCGCGAATGCCATTTTTGAGCACATACGAACGTGAACATTTCGCTACCTTTGCGCCATGCAAGAAATGATTCTCATCCTCGATTTTGGGTCACAGTATACCCAACTTATTGCACGTAGAGTTCGCGAACTCAATGTGTATTGTGAAATCCACCCGTTTAACCACCGTCCAGAAATCACGGAAAACGTAAAAGGGGTTATACTTAGCGGGAGCCCCTTTTCAGTTCATTCAGAAGATGCTCCAGATCCCGATTTAGAGGACATTCAACGGAAGGTGCCTTTACTAGGGGTATGCTATGGAGCTCAATATTTAGCCCATAAAAATGGCGGAAGCGTTCAGCCCTCTGAAATCAGAGAGTACGGTCGAGCAAACCTCTCCTTCGTTAACAACAACAGCATTCTTTTCAAAGGGGTGAACATTGGCTCGCAAGTGTGGATGAGTCACGGAGACACGATAAAAAGCCTACCCGAGAATTACGAGATTATTGCAAGTACCGATGACGTTCAGGTGGCCGGATACCATATTCCCAATGAGGACACTTACGCAATTCAATTTCATCCAGAAGTATACCACAGTACAGAGGGTAAAACCCTTTTGCAAAATTTTGTAGACGACATCTGTAAATGTAGCCGCGATTGGACTCCCAACAGTTTTATCGACGATACCGTTGCCGCATTGAAAGCGGAAGTAGGAGACGATAAGGTGGTTCTAGGTTTGTCGGGCGGAGTAGATTCAACAGTCGCAGCCGTACTTTTAGATAAAGCGATCGGAAAAAACCTCTATTGCATTTTCGTGGATAACGGTCTGTTGCGCAAAGACGAATTCGAAAATGTGCTCGACCAATACGAGCATATGGGGTTAAATGTTAAAGGAGTAGACGCCAAAGATCAGTTCTTGAGTCAACTCCACGGCGTTAGTGATCCCGAAACCAAACGAAAAATCATCGGACGCGTTTTCATTGAAGTTTTCGATCAAGAAGCACACAAAATTGAAGATGTCAAATGGCTTGGTCAGGG
>CBFIAJ010000125.1:0-706 GCA_965660515.1 Flavobacteriales bacterium
CTCAAAGGACGACTCGCCCCGATAAAAAGTGCACTTGCTCAATTGGAGCAGAATCAGAATTATTCCGATGATGCATCCGATCACCAAAACGGTTCTTTTCATCAGTGTTGAATCAGGATTTTGTGAACTTCCGAATGGTGGTGGTTACTAAGGTGCAGGGTGTACCATCCGGCCGGGAGGCCGAGAACGGAAAGCTCATTATTCTCAATTTCGGATTGGAGAACAGAACGACCCAAAGCATCTAAAACGACGGCGCTCTTGGGCCCTTCAGCTTCTATTTGGATACGCAATACCCCAGCGGTTGGATTCGGATAAGGCGTCCATTTTGTAGGAACCTCATCGGCAACTGAAAAGGACGGGAAAATTTCATAAACGAGGGTGGTGTAGGGTGGAATAGAATCGATGGAAACCAATCCTGGATTCGTTGAAGAGCGTGTTGCTTGAAAAGTTTCGTTGTACAGGACATCAGAAAAATACAAATTTGACTCTCCTTCGAGCGTGCTGCTTAATGCAACGGTACAATTGATGACCGACGAATCATTGAGGTTAGAAACGATTAAATATTGATTATTTCCAAGCCAAAGGGATCCGGGTGTCAATCGTTCAAAAGCAAGCACTTCATTCGGATGGCTTGTAAATTGAGTTGAATAGCTTCCCCATTTTAAAGCATTATTGTTTGTGCGAAGATGAACGAGTTTCCGGTATT
>CBFIAJ010000125.1:716-1572 GCA_965660515.1 Flavobacteriales bacterium
TGTAGTTCAAGTAATTTAGGGGCACGCCTTGCCAAGCGGTACCCGAGGTAAATCCGGCATAAGAAGTCGTATTCCATTGCATCGGCCTCCGAATATTGAGGTGATCGCCTTGGCCTACCATGCCTACTTCTTCACCGTAATAGATAAACGGTACGCCGGGTAAGGTGAGGTAGAGCGCCGCGGCCGCTTTCATTTTATCGTCATTTCCCTGGAATTCCGTGAACACCCTATTTTGATCGTGATTACTTAAAAAGGTAGCGTATTGCAACGAATCGTAGCTTGAGATTACGTTATTCATTTGGCTGCTAATGGCCAATGGGGCGGTCGCGTTGGTGCCGTAAAGAAAGGCATTGGCCAGGTCGAATTCGAAGCAGAAATTAAAGCGGTCGTTGGTTGCATAGGGAACCACATTGGCGGTATTGGTCCATGCTTCGCCTACGGCCATGGCATTCGGATTAATGCTATCAATGATCGAGCGAAACTCTTGCCAATAGGCCAAGGTTTGGGGTTGATCTTCGAGCTGGCTTCCATTTTCAAAAAGGTATTTAACGGCATCACATCGAAATCCATCCACGCCGATGTCGGTCAACCAATAGTCCATGATATAGGCAATAGAATCTTTAACGGGTTGATGATTGAAGTTGAGGTCGGGCATTTGATCCCAAAAAATGCCGTAGTAGTGCTGGTTGTCAAAAGAGTTTTGATGCCAAACGGGTTGGCCCCAAGGTCCCGAATACCCCGGATTAGTAGCGGACCAACGATAAAAATCGCGATATACGGGGTCTCCGGTTCGTGCCGCTTGAAACCAAGGGTGCTGAGTAGAACTGTGGTTGAGGACTAAATCGATAATGACCTT
>CBFIAJ010000126.1:0-1523 GCA_965660515.1 Flavobacteriales bacterium
CGAAATCGTTAAATTCAAAGTCACAATACTATCACAGCCATTTGCAGCTGTAAAGGTTACTTGGGGAGTATTCGTACTTGCTGTGTAGGTGTTCCCATCGATCCAGGTGTAGCTGTTACACGCAGTAATTTTTTTAGTATTAATACTGTGACAAACGCCGTAAATACGCACGTGACCGGCATCAGTGCCATTCCCGTCGTTGTAAGGAGCTCCAATCGCGACCCTGCTGCCATTTGGCGACAAGGATACATAATGGCCTGACCAATCCCCTGCTGCTTCTCCATCAATATCACTTCCCAGCTGTATCCAGCTACCACCAGAATAGTCGTAGATCCGCACGTGACCGGCATCAGTGCCACTCCCGTCGTTGTAACGAGCTCCAATGGCGACTTTAGTGCCATTTGCTGATAGGGATATGGACCTGCCCGACTGGTCATCTGCTGCTTCTCCATCAATATCACTTCCCAGCTGTGTCCAGCTGCCACCAGAGTATTCGTAGATTCGCACGTGACCGGATAAAAAACCATTCCCGTCGTTGTAAGGAGCTCCAATGGCGACGGTACTGCCATTTGCCGATAGGGATACGGATTCGCCCATCCGGTCATCGAATACTTCTCCATCAATATCATTACCTAGCTGTACCCAGCTGCCACCAGAATATTCGTAGATCCGCACGTGACCGGAGAAAAAACCATTCCCGTCGTTCAAAGGGGCTCCAACGGCGACGGTACTGCCGTTTGCCGATAGAGATACGGACCACCCCGATAAGTCACCTGCTGCTTCTCCATCGATATCACTTCCCAGTTGTATCCAGCTGCCACTAGAATATTCGTAGATCCGCACGTGACCGGCATCAGCGCCATTCCCGTCGTTGTAAGGAGCTCCAATGGCGACACTACTTCCGTCTGCTGATAAGGATACAAATCGGCCCGATAAGTCATCTGCTGCTTCTCCATCGATATCGCTTCCAAGCTGTATCCAGCTGCCACCAGAATATTCGTAGATCCGCACGTGACCTGCATTAATGCCATTTCCGTCGTTATTATAGGCTCCAATAGCGACCCTGTTACCATCGCCTGAGAGCGATACGGAATAGCCCGACTCGTCAAGTGCTGATTCTCCATCAATATCACTTCCAAGCTGTACCCAGCTTCCACCAGAATATTCGTAAATACGCACTTGACCTGCATAAGTGCCATTTCCGCCGTTCTCAACTGCTCCAATGGCGACCCTGCTGCCATCTGCTGATAGAGAGACGGACCACCCCGACCGGTCACCACCCGCTTCTCCATCAATGTCTTGACCAATTTGAATTTGACCTGGGGAGATTTGTGAGAAGGCGATTACGACTAAGAGGGTGAATAGTTGCTTCATTGCACTGAGAAATGTTAGAGATATTAAAATTAAGACAATTTTTCAACCACCAAAAAGATAATTTCAAAACTGCCAGGACCGTTCGGTCCTAAAGGGTAACGAGCTAGGCTATCGAATTAAGTTAGTTCTACGGCTTTTTCAGCCTATCC
>CBFIAJ010000127.1:0-1436 GCA_965660515.1 Flavobacteriales bacterium
GTTCACTCGTAAACGGCATGGCCTCCTCGGCACGCGGGGGGAGTGGCGTGGTCATCAACGGGGTCGATGCCGAAAAAGAGAAAGGCGTGACAACCATAGCGGATCATCTTATTGACGGTGAATTTTTGCCCGAAAAAGGTCGCTACCCAGTGGTTTTGGGCGAGGCCTTGGCCAAGAAAATGAATGTGCGGATTCGAAGTAAGGTGGTTCTCACCTTTCAAGATGCCAACAGCGAAATTGTAGCCGGAGCTTTTCGCGTTGCCGGCATTTACAAAACGGTATCGTCTAAATACGATGAAATGAACATCTTCGTTCGTCGGTCCGATATGGAGGAACTCCTTCAATCGGACAATGCGGTGAACGAAATTGCGGTGCTCATGAACGACTTTGAATCTATTCCACCTTTTGTGGTGGATCAGCGTGCTGCTTTTCCCGAATTGAGTATTCAGCCGTGGAATGAAATTGCTCCCGAGTTGGGCTATGCCGACGAAATGATGGAGATCTTCCTCTACCTCTTCTTGGGCATATTACTAGCGGCCTTGGCCTTTGGGGTCGTGAACACCATGCTCATGGCCGTATTGGAGCGCAAACGCGAATTGGGCATGCTGATGTCCGTGGGTATGAATAAGTGGCGTATTTTCTCCATGATTACCTTCGAAACCATTTCCATCGCCCTAGCGGGCGGACCCATAGGCATACTCCTTGCCTACGCCACCATTCACTATTTCCAATCGGTCGGACTCGATCTGAGTATGTGGGCCGAAGGCTTGCAAAACTTCGGAATTGACACGGTGGTGTATCCACACCTCGAAACAAAATATTATTGGTCGTTGGCCATTATGGTGGTCGTGATGGCCATCCTGGCCTCTATTTATCCGGCCCGAAAAGCACTGAGTATGAATCCCGCCGAAGCGGTAAGAGCAATTTAATGATGAAGCCTGTAATTGAAACCCAAGATGTAGTAAAGATTTACCACGACGGTAGCATTGATGTGCACGCGGTAAATGGAGTGGACTTAACCATTGCCCCCGGTGAGTTTACCGCTTTGGTCGGACCCTCGGGGTCCGGAAAAACGACCTTGCTCAATATGATTGGCGGACTCGACAAACCTACTTCGGGGCGGGTAATTGTGGACGGAACGCAGCTTGAGACGCTGCGCGACAACGAGCTGATCGATTTTCGATTGCGGAAAATTGGCTTCGTTTTTCAGGCGTACAACCTCATTCCAGTGCTCACGGCCACCGAGAATACCGAATTTATTATGCTGCTTCAAAAACGCCTCAAGGAAGAACGCGAAGCCCGCGCCAAAGCCCTTTTGAAGGAAGTGGGCCTCGAAGATAAACTCAACAAGAGGCCACTCGAATTATCCGGCGGACAACAACAGCGTGTGGCTGTGGCGCGCGCCTTGGCCCCCAAACCAGCCGTGATTTTGGCCG
>CBFIAJ010000128.1:0-1431 GCA_965660515.1 Flavobacteriales bacterium
GCTCCTGGCAGTACATTGTTAACTGTGATGTTATCTATGCCCAATTCGTTGGCCATTGTTTTGGCCCAATTGGCGACGGCCCCTCGGATGGTGTTACTTACCCCTAGGTTCGGAAGGGGCTGCTTTACAGAAGTCGAAATAACGTTGATAATCCGGCCGTAGGCCGAAGCTCTCATGCTTGGAATAACGGCCTGAGCAAGAATGTGGTTACACATTAAATGCGCCGTGAAGGCATCCTGAAACTCGGTTAAATTCGCCAGGTGCGCGGGACCCGCAGGAGGCCCCCCTGTATTATTCACGAGAATTTGGTACTCATTTCCTGCTTCAATATGCTCTTCAAGTTTCCTTTTAAGCTCTTCGGGTTTGCTGAAATCAGCGCTAAAAAACTGATTGCCCAATCCGTTTACCGCATTGAGCTCCGCAACTACTTTTTGAAGCTTTTCCGTGTTGCGAGCAACGACGGTTACTTGAGCTCCTAGCGCTGCCAATTCGAGGGCAGCAGCTTTTCCTATTCCTTGGGACGCGCCACAGACGAGTGCATTTTTCCCCGATAAATTTAAATCCATACAACAAAACTACCGTTTTTGTACCTTCGTTTGACAACGTAAAATCAGGGTTTCATGGCTATCAAAGCTCCTTTCAATCTTTTTAAGTGGATCGAAGACAATCGCGATTTGTTAAAGCCGCCCGTGGGAAACAAAAACCTCTATGTTGAGTCGGGCGACTACATCGTTATGATCGTAGGTGGGCCCAATGCGCGAAAAGATTATCACTACAACGAAACGGAGGAGCTTTTTTTCCAATTGGAAGGGAGCATTACGGTGTACATTCAGGAGGATGGAAAGCGCAGAGCCGTTGAAATTAAAGAAGGGGAAATGTTCTTACTTCCCGGTAAGGTACCTCATTCGCCTGTACGTGGGGAAGGAACGGTAGGATTGGTTATTGAGCGAAAAAGGGAACCGCATCATCAAGACGGCCTCATGTGGTTTAGTGAAACGGCGAATGAAAAATTGTACGAAGAGTATTTTCATTTGACCAATATTGAAAAAGACTTTTTGCCCGTTTTCAAGCGCTTTTATGCAGATGAGAAACTGCGCACTTGCCCTAAAACAGGTGAGGTAATGGAAGCGGACGAGCGCTTCGTGTAAAGGCTCAGATTCTCCTTTATTTGAATCCGATCGGATTGCGTGCAGTGGTCTTTTCTTGAATGAATTGTCTGAGGTAAGCGAAGATCTGTTCTATTTTATCGTCTTGTCCACTTACTTTTTTTCGAATAGCTTCTATTTCGATCAAAAGGCTTTTATGCGTTAGCAGCAACTCGCGCATTCTAACGAACACTTCAATGATTGCAATGCTCATTTGAAGCGCTCTACCACTCCGCAATACATTAGCTAATTGAAGCACACCGTGCTCTGTGAAGACATAAGGCAA
>CBFIAJ010000129.1:0-1429 GCA_965660515.1 Flavobacteriales bacterium
AAAAACTACAAGAGGCAAATTCAAAATCGCTTGCTGCCCTGAATGACTATGCAAACCAGCAAACGGAATTAGCCAGCACAGCAGCTGAATACGGAGAGAAAATTGCAAAAACACAAAGTGAGCTTTTTTCCGCTCAATCGAATCTACAAGATGTTCAAAGTCAAATCGCAAAACTTAGAAATCAGCTTGAGAACTATCGGATCAGACGTTCGTACTACTATGTTCAAGCTCCACAGGACGCCTTTGTTACCAAAGCGCTTATTTCTGGTATCGGAGAAAACATAAAAGAAGGAACGCCCATCATAGAGCTTATGCCCCTCGATTATGAACTAGCCGTTGAGATGTACGTTCGGCCCGTTGATTTGCCTCTTTTATCCAAAGGGCAGAAAGCACGTGTCGAATTCGATGGGTGGCCGGCAATTGTATTCAGCGGTTGGCCAAACACTTCCTTTGGAACATTTGGAGCTGAGGTTTTCGCCGTAGACAATTCGCTGTCAAAAAACGGAAAGTATAGAGTTCTCTTAAAGGCTGACCAATCTGAAGAGGAGTGGCCGGAGCCTTTGCGTTTTGGCGCAGGAGCCAACGGCATACTCTTGCTCAATGAAGTTCCCGTGTGGTACGAGATATGGCGACAACTCAATGGGTTCCCGCCAGAATATTATTCCAATCAGGAAGTACTGGAAAAGGGCGATAAGAACAAGGGATTCATGAACGGAGAAAAGAAATGAAACCTGTAGTTCTCAGCTTTTTTCTTTTTATCAGCAGCTTTGTTTTCGGTCAAGACACGATCCTAGCCCCTGAACAATTCATCGACTGGGTATTGAATTATCACCCGGTGATAGGACAAAACGAACGAGCTCGAAGCATTGCTGAAGCTGAAATTAGAAGGAACAGAGGAAGCTTTGATCCAGTATTAAGCGGCTCCGTTCAAAACAAGAATTTTGATCAAAATGAATATTACTTTTTAGGAGGCGGAGCTTTGACCGTCCCAACGAATTTCGGTCCGCAATTCGAAATGGGTTATGATCAAAACCGAGGAGACTTTTTGAACCCGCAAAATGATTTACCCGAATCTGGGCTTTGGTATCTCGGAGTTGAAGTCCCGTTGCTACAAGGACTCCTTACCGACGAGCGACGAACAGCGGTTCGAATAGCGGAATCAGAACAAGAGATTACCGATCAAGAAATAAGACAAGCAGTAAATGAATTACTGTATAAAGCCCAAAAAGCGTACTGGGAATGGTCTTCTTCCTACGCAGTTTGGATTACACGGAGAAATGCAGAAGTCACCGCCTTCGAAAGGTATTCCAACACGATTCGATCTTTTGAAGAGGGGTTTAAACCCGCAATAGACACCTTAGAATCTTCCATTCAATGGCAAAACCGCAGGTTGCTCAAGCAGGAAGCACAAAAGACCTACGTATATGCA
>CBFIAJ010000130.1:0-1415 GCA_965660515.1 Flavobacteriales bacterium
GATTCAGTCCAGATTCGCGCTCATTACAGTGGCTGGTCGTCCGGGTTTTCTGCCGGGATTAAGTTTTATTTTATAGAAGGAACCCCTCCGCGCGATGTGCTTTCCATTACGCCCATAATCAATCGCAGTTTCCCCTATGAAGACCAGGCAACGGTGGATTCATTGTATTTGACTCCAGCGATGTATTCTATTGATCCGAATGCTTCGGGAAGCTCCATGCGCGTGATTACTTCTGGGCACGGATTCGACAATAATGTGTATTGCGCAGAATTCTGTGTGCGCGACTACCTCGTAGACGTTAACGGACAGCAAGTTGTAACTCAGTCTATGTGGCGCGACGACTGCGGATTAAACCCAATTTATCCGCAAGGAGGGACCTGGTTGTACGATCGTGCAAATTGGTGTCCCGGTTCTAAAGCCACGGGCTACTACCACGATTTAACTTCGGTCCTTACTCCAGGTCAATCTCATGAGATCGACATGAGTATTACAGGTTATAATTGGTCGGGAACACAAACTCCTTCGTATATAATGAGTGCGGTTCTGTTTCAATATGGAGCCCACAATAGAACGGTGGATGCGGCCATTGAAACTATTTTAGCTCCGAGTATGCACGAGGAGTATTCGCGTATGAATCCCGTTTGTGGAAATGCCACCATTGAGTTAAAAAACTACGGCGCAGATCCACTCACGAGTGTAACGATTGTATACTCGGGCGGGGGCGGACCGTTAACGACTACCTGGACGGGTAATTTGGCCTACGGCGAATCGGAAATCGTTGATTTACCCTTGGGTTGGCAAGGAACCTTATTCCCGGGCTCGTTTGAAGTAGAAATAACGGATGTCAACGGTCAAGGATTAGACGATGTTGCTTGGAACAACCGATTGGAAACGGCGTACGAAATGATCGATACTTGGCCGGCGGAATTTGTCATGGAGCTGCGGACCAATACTAAAGGTTGGCATACCGATTGGACCCTGGAAGACGCCACGGGCAATGTGTTGTTTTCGGGAGATAATTTATCGAATAATACCCTTTATCGCGACACCTTCAACCTCCCGGTTGGATGTTATCACTTACGCGTTAATGACGCTGGAAAAAATGGTTTGAGCTGGTGGGCCGATAACGACGGATCGGGATACTGCCGCATAAGAGCGGTGGGTGGACCGATCGTAAAGATTTTCCCGGCTGATTTTGGAACGCGACTCGATTTCGAATTTCAAGTGACTTCTGGTTTTAGCGTTGCGGAAGAATCGAACATCGTACTGGACGTATTTCCAAATCCAACACACGGTGTGTTCACGGTTGATTTTGCTTTGAATCGGGCCGAGGAGGCCCAAGTGAAAGTGGTTAATCTGCAAGGTCAGGTGGTGCAAAAATTCAATTTGGGAATGGGTATGAGTCACCGCTTAGA
>CBFIAJ010000131.1:0-1405 GCA_965660515.1 Flavobacteriales bacterium
AAAAGCCCTCTTCGTTTTATCCGCGCTCTTCGTTATTTCCGGAACCTATGTCGCGGCCCAACAAAATACGTGGGCAATCACAGCTTGGCGAAATCCGCACCTTACCAAAACCATAGATTTCGAAACTATTGAGCCATGGCTGCGCGAAATGGGAATTGAGCAAAATGATTTAGTGCTGGTGCTGCCCGACAGAAGCATTAACATCAGTTTGTACTTAATGAACCAAAAGGGTTGGACACGCTTCTACACAGGACTCGACAATACAGAAGACATTAACGAACGCATTGCGCAAGGAGCGAAATACTTATTCGTTCATTCAGACGAGTGGATGCAAAAGGAATATTTACAACCGTTCATGCAAGATACCGTGGGTCAGTTCGGTCAAATAGCGGTATTTAAACTCCCGGAATAGCTTCAATCAGGCTTTTGGTATAAGCACTTTTTGGGTTCTGGTAAATCTCTTCTGCATCGCCGTATTCTTCTATTACACCTTTATTCATAACGATCATTCGGTCGCTCATATGCTTTACAACGCTGAGATCGTGGGAGATGAAAATATAGGTAAGCCCAAAATCTTGCTTTAAATCGTTCAGCAAATTCAGTACCTGAGCTTGAACGCTTACATCCAGCGCGCTTACCGATTCGTCGCATACAATGAACCGGGGTTCAACCGCCAAGGCCCTTGCAATTCCCACTCGTTGTCTTTGTCCGCCCGAAAACTCGTGCGGGTAACGTCCGTAATGCTCGGCGCCCAGTCCAACGCGTTCGAGGAGTTCAACTACTTTATCGCGCCGAAGGCGCTTCTCATGAAGACGATGCACATGCATAGGCTCTTCAATGGCTTTGCCAATGGTCATACGCGGATTCAAGCTCGAATACGGATCTTGAAAAATGATTTGAAGATCTTTTCGCAGCGGTCGTATTTCCGAATCGCTCATTTCGAGAATGGAATTTCCTTCATAAAGGACTTTTCCTGAATGCGCTTTTTGAAGCTTGAGTAAGGTTCGTCCGAGCGTTGTTTTTCCACAGCCCGATTCACCCACGAGCCCTAAGGTTTCCCCCGGATACACATTGAAATTGACTCCGTTAACTGCCTTCACCCATTCTTTGGGTTTGCCCCAAAAACTTTTATTAACCGGAAACCAAGTGTTTAAATCTTGAATTTCCAACAAGGGTTTTTGCCCGTAAATCTTTTTTTGTTGGGCCTCTCGGCCCGATGGTTTTTCGGCCCAATCGCGATATACGGCTTGTAAATCGAGTCCCGTTTCTTCTGGGATACCCTGAACAACCTTCATAAAGTCGGCAACGGTGGGCAGTTTATTCAACCGCTGCGTTAAGGGCGGACGACAAGCGAGTAACCCTTTTGTATACGGGTGTTGTGGTCGATCGAAGAGCACAGAAGTAG
>CBFIAJ010000132.1:0-1345 GCA_965660515.1 Flavobacteriales bacterium
CAAATCGTGATCAAAGATTCATCGTACCGAAATACTAAGGCAATGTGATCACGACCCGATTTTTTAAAGTACTTCATCACTACATGACTCATGACGGCAAGTACGAGCATGCCAAGGACTTAAAATTTCCCTAAGGGCCGAAGAGAGAAAAAGGTTCGTGTAAATGTGCTGGGTCGAGCCCTTTTCAAGACGTTGGAAATTATTTTTGTCCAGGATAGAATGCCTGCGCGTGAAGGAGTCCTATCCAATTAAGAGATCCTCAGCATTTTCACGAACTCAAGGGGGGGGCATTATCAAACAGATTGCAAAGTAGAAACGTTAAGGGCAAACGATTTTGATGGGTCGATCACTATTCGTTTCTTAATTCATTATCGACATCCATTTTTTGATGCAGAATCCTCATCACCTCTATTTGATTGTCGCGATGATTAACTCGGTAAAAAATCAAATGAGACTTTACGCGCGTTTTGAAGTACCCCGGTCGAATAGCACGGTAATCGACTCCCGATTGCGGATTAAGGCAAAGGAATTCAATTTCGTCCATCAGTAAATGGAAATACCGATCGGCCTGATCAACAGACCATTTTTCGCAGGTGAATCGCCAAATTTGCTTCAAATCAGCCAACGCAGCTGCGCTAATTCGGAATTCCATCATTTCGAATCAGTCCGCTCGCTCATCAGCCGCTCAAGAAATTGTTCGCGATCGAAATGATTCACGAAGCCCGATTCTTCCCCTTTCTTTAATTCTTTAATGAGATTCGATTTTTTAGTTTCCTCGTGCTCAAACACCCGTAAAGCGGCCCGCACCACCTCACTGGCAGTCGAATACTTGCCCGATTTAATTTGCTCATCAATAAAGGATTTGAAATAATCTCCCAGTAAGATCGAAGTATTCTTGGCCATTTTACCCTGTTTTACACAAATGTACCAAAAGTTGGTACATGCTTTACTAGCAGTTTTGGTAAGTTGATGTTTTGGATATAGGAACTGAATTTTAACCTTCATTTTGAGATTGTTGCCATAAGATTTTGCGGTGATCAGAGTCCTTATTGACTTGAAGTACAGAAAAAAAAGGCCATGGAATCGCACCCCGTTCTTTTTTAAGCACTTCATCACTACGTGACTCATGACCGCAAGTACGAGCATGCCAAGGACTTAAAATTTCCCTAAGGGCCTAGTGTTGAGAATGTTTAAAGAAAGGTACTTTGTTAAAGTCTTTCCCAATAAGATGACTTGGCCGGATATCAAAAAACTTAGTGGATGCCTACCTCTAAAACGAGTACTTCAAGCGTACAAACCCCAATCCGCTGACATAGCCAAAACCCTCATCAATAGTAGGCAGAGG
>CBFIAJ010000133.1:0-1327 GCA_965660515.1 Flavobacteriales bacterium
CGGTATCTTCGAATACTCTACCTACCTGAACGATCGGCATAAACTTCATGCATTCGATTTTACCAAACTTGGTTTTCACCATTTCATCGCCCAAATAGCGCAATCGCAATGGAAACACTTCGTGATCCAAAAAAGTAGTAATTTCAAATTCGTCGCCCAATTCGATACCCTCCACTTCAAAGGTTCGACTGTAATAAAAAGCCGAGAGCAAATCCTGAATATTATCGGGCACCCCATACGCTTTTCCATCGCTAAATGCAGTGTCGACTTGATGATTAAAGCTGATGTCTCGATTGATTTCATATCCACCTTCATTTACGTCGCGAATAAAACGCAAAGGCACTAGCGCAGAGGTATCGATGTACGTTTCGTAACGGTCATCTACTTTGTAAAAAAGGTTGAACATTCCCACGGATCCGCCAGTGCCAACAATATGATAGGCGGTTCGCCCTTCTTTGTTCGTGGTTCCTTGAACCTTGAGTTTTGCCACACCTGCACTTACAAGTCCGTAATGAAGTTTGTATTTAAGTACTTCTCCTACTTCAAAAGCTTTGTTCTCAACCACCCGCATTCCGTCCGAATCGGCAGTCGATAAAATCCGCGGACCCATGCTTGGTTCTTCCGGAGCATTCCGCAAATAACTGCCTAACGGCAGGATGAGTAAAAGGGCAATCAATCGTTTCATGCTTGATGAATATACAAAAGGAATGCCAAAGGTTGGAAGTGTGGCAAGTGTGGCACGTGTGTCAAGGGTGGAAATGGCAATATCAATGTCCCCCTTCGGAGGGGGTTGGGGGAAGCGTGGTTTTATTTATTCTAATGGTATTAGTTGAGGGCTATTTCAATTTTAATATCCAACTAAGAATCGAAAACAATGAATTGATTCCCATGAATGAATTCATGGGCTAATGATTGGAAGTTTTATTTCCAGCATTCCGCTGTCTTTTCAACCCGCGCAGCAAGTGCAAAGGGCTGGAATACTACTTGATTTGCAACACGAATCCATTTTCTTGTTTCTCCCCAACCCTCCCGTACCTACGGGACAGGCACTCCAAAGGGGGACGAAAAAAACACTTCTACCACTTCTAGCCGCGCACTAGCGCGGCCACTGCTAACACTTATACCACCACATTAATAATCTTCTTCGGCACCACGATCACCTTCTTGATCGGTTTATCGGCCGCATACTTCGCCGTGCGTTCGTCGGCTCTTATGGCCGCTTCAATTTCATTCGGAGGCAATGAAAGAGAAAATTCTTGCTTGAACCGCATCTTTCCGTTAAACATTACCGGGTATTCGTGCTCTACTTCCACCAAGAAGCTTTCGT
>CBFIAJ010000134.1:0-1320 GCA_965660515.1 Flavobacteriales bacterium
TCATCTATTCGTATTTCGTTGAGAATACGATTGATGTGCTTTAAACTCTCGGAAAACTGACCCACGCCAAAATGCAGCGTAGCAATATTAAACAGAAAGTCCGCTTGCCGCAGAGGACTCAGCTTATTCTCATATTTAACCAGACCTTCTTCAACCCCCGGTAAAATTTCAAGTGCTCTGCTGTATTCTCCTTTTTGAACGTGAATGGTTAACTCTAATGACTTGAGAATACTGAAAATGCGCATCTGTAAGTCGGCGTTGTCTTTTTGATCAAGTCGATTAACGAATTCCTCAAGCTTATCGAAATGCGCGCGTATTTCGTCGTGTTTTTGCAATTGGTTACCGATGTAAATCACGTTGGAGAGTATACTGAAATAGGTATTTGGCTCTTCTTTAAACAGAATGAAATTTTCTTCAATTAAGCGAAGATTGAGAATCATGTGATGGTAACTCTTTTCATAATTACCCGTTGAGAAATTATGTGCGGAGTAAATATGGTGAAAGAGGTATTTGGCTTCTACAGTCTTCGCCATATCTTCATTTTGAAGGAAAGGCGATTCAAGAATCTGATTGAATTTCTCTTTCTCTTCCAAGTTCCGAACCTTACCTCCTTTATATAGAGGCAAAAAGAATCGGGACTTCAAGTTCCAGAAGGTGTAGTAATTCTGAATGAGTTCAATGGTATGCAAATCCTCCTCTAGTATCTCTTTTATCGCTTGATCGTCTTGACCAGAGTAATTGTCTTTTTCAAGGATTCGCTTTTCCCAGAGTCTTATCTCGAGTAGCGTAGTATGTTTATCGTGTTCAAGGGCGAGTTTTTTGGCCTTTTTAAGTAGTTTGTCACATTGCCTGTATAAGGTTTTCTTGTACAAGATTTCGCCCATATGAAGCATCTTCTTCAACTCTGCATCGACCGAACTACTGGCGTGGTAGGCGTGAAGACTTTTAAGAATCATTTCGTAGAGTCGTGATTTTGTAACCGCAAAGCGCTTGACGAACTTCTCTTTTTTAAAGGTGGTCAGAAGAATACTTTCGTCGTACTCTTCTTGGCTATCTACAGCGTCAAATAAAAGAATATGTGCATTGTTTGACTCGGCCACATGTCGGGTGGCATAGATCTTGAAGTACCTCTTTTCGTGAGGCGTCAAGCTTTTAACAAGAGCGTGTAAATGTTCGCTTGTTTTTTTTGACATGTGATTAAATGGGCTTGGTTACAGTACTAACTTATCCCTAAGATAACGCATTTAACCCCTGCTGCAACGAGCTTTCCAATCAATCGCTAAATCGGATATGTGATTTTATTATAACTTGATCCCCTTC
>CBFIAJ010000135.1:0-1319 GCA_965660515.1 Flavobacteriales bacterium
CTTCAGGATGCTCAATCGCTTGGAAATGATGGCCCGGCATGGGATTTTGGATCGAATTATTGGAGTTTAAAGGTGGAGATTCCGATCTTCTTGCGAACAGAGAGATTTGCCGCAAATCAAGCCCGTTTTAAAGTGGAACAAACCGATCTAAAACGTAATGAGTCATGGAATAAAACCAGTAATTACTGGCGTGGATTAAGAAATGAACTCATCGTTTTGACGGATCAAATTTCGCAGTATGGCATCACTGTAGAGGGCTATTTGAATCTTCTTCAAGCAGAATCTGTTTTGTTCTTCAGCGGTGAAAGCAGCTTATTCATTGTTAATTCTCGAGAACTTAAATGGTTAGAAGCGCAAGAAAAACTAATTGAATTGCGACAAAAATATAGAGTAAAGAAAGCTCAATGGTATTTAACAGGGGGGCTTGCACCCTTGCAGCCGTAAGTCTTATTATTGCTACTTTTGTATTGCTGAAATCTTGACCACCATGAAAAAAGAACACTTTGTATTCTCTCTAATCGCGATTGCCGCATTAAGTCGTTTGATTCCGCACCCTGCGAATTTCACGGCAATGGGCGCCATTGCTCTCTTTGGTGGTGCAAAACTGGCTAAAGACTGGAAAGCCTTTTTGATTCCTGTGGCAGCCTTGTGGTTGAGTGATTTAGCAATTAACAATATCCTTTACGCTCAGTACTACGATTCGTTCGCTTTCTTTACAGAAGGTTTTATGTACATGGCGAGCGCGCTTATATTAGCCGTTATACTTGGACGGTTTATTCTTCAATCCCCTTCGTTCTTAAAGGTGATTGGAGCTTCTCTCGGATCTAGTGTTTTGTTCTTCCTAATTTCTAACCTCGGTGTATGGGCAAGCGCGACAAGTCCGTATCCTGCCAGTATACCGGGCCTCCTACTCTGTTATGAGACGGCTATTCCATTCTTCAGAAACGAGTTCTTATCGACATTGCTTTTTTCAGGAGTCCTCTTTGGGGCGTATGAGCTCGCTTTAAGAAGAAATCTTATTCTCGCAAAGGCCTAATGCCCTTCTCCTACTGGGAAAAAGCGCATTTCATTAACGATATTGATTTATTGATTATCGGTTCCGGTATCGTAGGACTTACGAGTGCCTGGTACTACAAAAACTTGTTCCCTCACCATAAAGTAGTTGTACTGGAACGAGATTTCTTGCCAAATGGAGCCAGTACAAAGAATGCGGGATTTGCCTGCTTGGGGAGTCCTACCGAAATTCTTGATGATCTCAGTCGCAGAACAGAAGCGGAAGTTCTTGAGACGCTTCAAATGCGCTGGAATGGATTAAAACG
>CBFIAJ010000136.1:0-1310 GCA_965660515.1 Flavobacteriales bacterium
ATGTGGCCCGGTCGTAATGATGGATTCTGATAATTAAACACCTTAAAAAATTGAGAACGACACTATTTACTTTGGCGCTCGCCTTGTGCTTGAGCACCCAAGCGCAAGTAATAATTAATCTGGCCGAAAGCCCGAATGCCGAGCTCATCGACTCCCTAGACAATGCCTTTTCACCAGCGATGAATGTCGATCCTGAAAAAGCGGTCATGGGTGATCGGCCGGATGCATTCAAAAAAGAGTGGGCAGGGTTTTTAAAAGGGTTCGCAACCTATCTCAACAAAAACGAATTCTACTGGGGAAAACCGACGCGCTCTTTTGTGCGCTTATACAGCGATGAAGACGGGAGTGTCCAGTATATCTTGTATAAGTTATTTGCCGATTCACTCACTGAAGAGCAACGCGACCGTTTTCCAGAATTGCTCGAAGCTTATTTAAAAGAGTCGCCTATTCCACTTGCAGAACCCGCAAGTAAGCGGTTTTCACAATGCGGGCCGGTTACCTTTACGGACGTGAATTAGAATATTTTCCAGACTCCTATATAGTGGGAAATGGCACCGCCCAATACAAAAACATGCCAAATGGCGTGATTAAAAGGTATTTTTTCCACGAGGTAAAACGCCACACCGAGGGTGTAAAAAATTCCTCCGTATATGATCCATGAAACTTGTTCATCGGGTAATGAGCTCTGAAAAGAATTGGGTGCAGCAATGATCATCCAACCCATGGCCAGGTATATTCCCGTTGAAATTAGACGCCATTTACCCGTGAAGAAAATTTTAAATATCGTGCCGAAGGCAGCGAGCCCCCAAAGTATCCAAAGAAAGGTTTCTCGCACATCGGGTTCGGCAAAATGAACGAGAAAGGGTGTATAGGTTCCGGCAATGAGATAGTAAATACTAATGTGGTCCCAGATCTTCATCAAGCGCTTTTTCCCTGGTTCGTGATGGAAATGGTACAAAGAAGAAAAACCAAATACCATTAAAAAGCCAATGCCATAAACCACCGCGCCAATCACATCGAGCTGGGTATAGGAGGGCGATTGAGTTATGTGCCAAACCAACGCAGGTAATGCGATGAGACCAAAAACGAAACCTGCAAAATGAGTCCAAACATTTGCTTGTTCGTGCGCACCTGAATATTCGCTCATAGAGATGTTTTACTGGGCAAAAATAAGAGAATCGCCGCAAGATACGCGAACCAAATGACGGGTTTGATTATTCCAGTCTAAAGGAGACCGATGATCCACATAAGAGAGCGAAACTTCCTTCCCAGTAACAAAGTTGTTTATCTCTTGTGCGTTGAATCCGAGC
>CBFIAJ010000137.1:0-1290 GCA_965660515.1 Flavobacteriales bacterium
CCTCTCGGTAAAAACGAGTTTGAATTTTATTTACAGTGAATAATGAGTCCGCAATTCCCGCTTCAACTTGGTTTTTAAACTTTTCGAGCGCGTTAGTAATCGTGTCGCATGACAAAAGTGGATTGGTGGTATGCGTCATAAGATAAATATCTGCCTTGACGTTTTCTACATCATCAGCAATCACCAAGTTCATGGAGACATCATCCCCACAAATGTCAGCCGGTCGCTGACGAATAATTACCCGATCGCTCTCCACTAGGCCATTGTTTATGAGAATATCTCTGGCATCGGTGTTTATTATGACCGCATCTATCTTCTTCACTTTTAGTAGGCTATCGAGAACCCAACGAAATAGAGGTTTTCCGCAAAAATCCCGAAAATTCTTACCCGGAACTCGGGAGCTATTTGCCTTCATCGGCAACAGGGCGACGACCTTAGTCATCATATTTTTCCTTAATAGCCATATCGGTAACACGCGGGTAGAAGTAACGATATTTCACTTTTCGAGACACCTTTCGAACAGAATGATTTCCGACATAGGCTCCATAAAATTGAGCCCACCTAAACATAATTATTGAGCCAAGATTTCCAATCAAAACCCGGCTGGAGAATGCCGCACGAATATCTTTAGCCGCACCAGCGAGGAAAAACTTCAGAACATCGAACCTTGTTAAATGCACCTCGGGAATAATTTTTTTTAATGCAACCGCTTCGCGTTCGTACCTCGTTTTTACTTGCCCCCAAGTTTCATCATGAATATGAAAGACAGAGGCTCCTGCCACATAACCGATTTTACCTCCGTTGGCACACAAACGTTTCGCTAGCTCCATATCTTCACAGCCTGTAAGGCTTTCATCGAATTTGTTCTTTTCCCACACGCTCTTGGGTAGCGCGGCATTCGCGTTGTTGCAAAAGAACCCTTCTTGAGGAATTTGATTGGCATCAGGGAAGTATTTAGAAAAAAGTTGCCCTTCGCTAAACTTAGTAGTGTCGCGCGCCTCTTGACGCCCATAAGTGTAGAGACAGCTCCCTTCTTTCAAGGGCATGACAATATCATGCATCCATCGACCGCCCACTGGAATGCAGTGTCCGCTTACGAATACCAAATATTTTCCATTGGCAAATTCACAGCCAAGATTCAAAGAACGTCCGAAAGAAAAGTTCTCTTTTTCAATGAAAGTAATTCGCGCGCCGTAAGACTTAGCAATTTCGAGTGTATTATCTGTAGACCCTGAGTCGACGATCACAATTTCAAACTCAAAATCATCCGAAGATTGCTTCCTTATAGTT
>CBFIAJ010000138.1:0-1260 GCA_965660515.1 Flavobacteriales bacterium
TCGATCCAAGGATGCCATTTCTCTTTAAATCGAGTAGGATAGCCTCAAGAAACTTTCGAGGAATGTGCTCTTCTTTAGCAATTTCCTGAATAACCACCATCTTGTTATCCTCTTGTTTGGCGAGATATACCAAAGCATTGATGGCGTACTTGGACTTTTTTGAAAGCATTTAAGAAAGCAATCTTTGGCGAAGTAGGAATTCGAGCTGATCGTTCGCAATTTCCAATTTCTTTAATAGCTCTTTGTTTTCTCTTCTTAGGGCAAAGACTTCGAAAGCTGATTCGATGGCCGATTTCAGCTCGCCTTCGTTCCAAGGCTTGGTCAAATAGCGATATACCTGCCCTTTATTAATGCAATCAATCACCGCATTTATATCGGAGTACCCCGTTAAAAGCATGCGCATAGGTTCTTTGTCGCGCTCTATCACCTTGATGAGAAATTCTATGCCCGTCATTTCTGGCATTCTTTGATCGGTGATGATCACCTGAATGGGATTTTCCTCTAAAATTTTGAGCCCTTCTTCTCCTGAAATAGCAGTGTGGACTTTGAACGTTCGCCTAAACGCCGCTCGAAAAGAACGCAAGTTGTTCTCTTCATCATCCACGTATAAAACGGAGATTTTATCTTGAGTAATTTCAGTCATATGCAATAAGTCAGGTCTCGCAATTAAATTGCTATTGGGCTCTAAAATATTTATTAGATTTTAGATTCTTGCCACTTCGGTTGTTTAGATTACTTTTTTTGTGCGAAATTCCTTCCGAACAATCCTAAATAATCAACTTCTATGTCTGTCGGTACTCATCAGCCGCATACTAACCTACCTACCCATACTGTTGAAATTCACCCCGTAAACCCTGATTTGAATATTCCGGAAGGCCTTTTGAGCTATAGAGCTGAGGTAATTGACACCTTCAATAGTCAACTGAAAGAATGGATTAAAATTGGAGCACCAACCCGTCAATTTTCTGATGATGAGTTAAAAGACGAGGTTCGAGCATATTTGAATGCCCCTGATGCATCATTGGGTAATTGGATTTACTACCCGTGGATGAATCAAGTGATACGTGTTCTTTGTGAAGATCAGTTTAAGACGGTTAGATCTTCGCGAAATCAGTTTAAGATTACTCCAGCTGAACAAGCTGAGTTGGCGAGTAAAACAGTTGGAGTTGTAGGACTCAGTGTGGGGCAGGCGGCAGCCGTAACCCTCGCCATGGAAGGTATTGGTGGTACATTGAGAATTGCCGACTTCGATACGTTAGA
>CBFIAJ010000139.1:0-1254 GCA_965660515.1 Flavobacteriales bacterium
AAAGGCACCGTTGCTTGGATTTGGATAAACATTGAGCGATTCTAGATCCAGGCCATCTTCTTCAACCTCATACCCTTCAATGGATTTGCGCAGGTCATCCAGTTCTTCTGCAGTCATTTTTTCGGTAGAAACACGAACCACGAAGACGTCTTTAGATCCCTCTCTCACTTCAATAAGCGTATTTCCTTTGCTTTCAAACTCAATATTGTCGGCGCTCTTGACTTCCACCGAGCCATCGCCAATAATTACTACGTGCTTTTGAATGTCGGAACCTTCTTCAGAATCTTCCGATTCCACTTCAATAAAGAAGGTTTGTCCGTCTTTAAGAAGTTGCACTTCCGAACCGTCTTCGGTGATCCAAACTTTCTTTTCTGTGAATTCAACTTCGTGATCTTCACCGTGCGGGTGACCGGTTACGATGATTACTTTTTTGTCGTCACCTTCATCTTCCACTTCAATCTCGAATACGTCTTCGGTTCCTGGATGACCGTTTGCAATATCGCTCCATGGGGCCGGGAGCTCGATATCTTTCATACTTTGGCCTGGTTCTAGAGTGATGACCGTATCGAGGGTCATTTTTTCACCGTTCACTTCTTTCACTAAATTGAGTCGAAGCTCGCCCTTGGTTTCTGTTTCCTGAGCAGAAACAGGCAGAGAGAGTAGCAGAGCTAAGGCAGCAATGCCGGCAGTCTTTAAGGAGAATAGATTTTTCATAGGAGTAAAATTATGTTCAAGGCAAACGTAAATCTAATGGTCATGAAAGTACGTTAAAGGGATCACAAAGTCTGTTAAAGAATTGCCAAAAGGCTGGTTTTAAGGGAAATCCAAACCTACTTTTGTAGTTGTGTAAGTGAAGGTAATGATTCGAAACAAAATTATAGGGACCGTCATTTTAATGAGTATCGCGCTAGCGGGGATCATTGGTGTGCAGATATATTGGGTTCAAAATGCCGTCCAAGTAAAAGACGCTCAGTTCCAGAATAGGGTGAGTAGTATTCTGCGCGAATTTAGTTTCGAATTAGAAAAAGAGCAGCAAGCACTGCGCGTGGCCCGCGCGATGCGTCCGACCGTCATTGGAAGTCGACGGCTTTCATGGACCGCTGATTCAAGTACCATTATTCAGCACGAAGTTACCGATACCAACCAAAGAATCATCGTTAAAATCGACACCATCCTTCGTGCCGAAGGCACCAAAACGTCGACCATGGTGTATCAGAACCGGGAAACGGGGGAGGAGGAGCGCGTAGTTATTTC
>CBFIAJ010000140.1:0-1219 GCA_965660515.1 Flavobacteriales bacterium
ACCTCTTCGCTGATGTCGTTCTGCTGCATCATAAAAGTGAAAATAAGCAGTAAACTATTATTCGTGTAATGGGCCAAAATGGGCAGCCACAAAGAGCCACTCCATACGCGTAAATATCCTATCATTCCACCTAATAAAGTCAAGGGCACCAAATTAATCAGGTTTTGATGCATCGCTCCGAAAAGGAGCGCCGTAATCCAAATTGCCGCGTGTAAAGGAACCTTCTTAGCTAGTGTTGGCTGTATGGCTCCACGAAACAGTAGCTCTTCCCCCACGGCCGGTAAAAGGGCCATCACGAATAAATTAATGGCCAAGTCGCCGTAGCCTTTCATATCGATGAACTGCTCTACCAAACGATCATTGCGCTCACTTAATTCGAGCCAAGAATTAAAGACGCTCGGATAATCGATGCTTTGAAAAAAGAACACCAGGGCATTTAAGGCCGGAATGGCCACTACCATAAGGAGAATACCATTGAGAATTTCAGAAGTTGAAATACCGCGCGATAATGCGAGTATATCACCGATTTTACCACGCCGATAGGCCCAAACGATAGGCGGAAAAACAAAGGTCCCTATTGACGATAAGGTTTGGGTTAGTATTAAGGCCCTTCGGGCGGATGGCTCCCCGGACATCAGAATTTCAGGGTTGTGAAGAACATCAATGCCCATGACCCATTGCGCCCAGAAGAGTCCGACCGCGCTGAACACGAGTAACCCTATCAACACCCAAAAAATTAGCTCCACTAATTCTCCACCCAAGCGAAAGCCGCGAACATTCTCTTCATTCATACCTTTATTCGTAATTTTGCACCGCAAAGATACATCTTGGCATTTATGGTGAAGATAGACGACATAGAATTAGGTGATTTCCCGCTTTTACTCGCTCCCATGGAAGACGTGAGTGACCCGCCCTTCCGCGAACTGTGCAAAGAGCAAGGGGCCGACCTAATGTATACCGAGTTTATTTCGTCGGAAGGACTCATACGCGATGCGGCGAAGAGCGTTATGAAGCTCGATGTATTCGAATACGAACGCCCCGTTGGAATTCAGATTTTCGGAAACGAAATTGAATCGATGAAAGAGGCGACGGAGATTTGCGCTGCGGCCGGACCCGATATTATTGATATCAATTACGGTTGCCCGGTAAAAAAGGTCGCGTGTAAAGGGGCCGGTGCCGGTATTCTGCAAGACATACCAAAGATGGTGGCCATGACGGC
>CBFIAJ010000141.1:0-1177 GCA_965660515.1 Flavobacteriales bacterium
CGTTGATGTGCGGATTTTTCATTTCTGGAAGAACCGTACAAAAGGAAAACACCTGTGGCTTAGGAATAACTTCAGCACCTTATTTTCTCAGGCCGTAGACACCACCCTTGTCGTGAGTGTCATTTTCATAGGGATTGCTCCAGTGGGTGATATAGGCCAAATGATTTGGGACGGATGGACCTTCAAAGTGCTTTGCGCCCTACTCGATACGGTTCTTATTTATATCGCCGTAGGATGGTTCAAAAAGAATTTTCGACTGTCACACGGTCAAGAAATTGAGCTTTAGTCAATTTGTACGTCCACTATAAATCCGGATTGGTTGCGGACATTCATCACGAATCCTCCTTCAAATATCAGGTACTGACCTTTCACTCCATCGAGCACGCCTGAAAAGTCTTTCACTTTTTCGAGGTTCACGCTTTTGACTTTCAAAGGATAATCGAGCACTGGGTATTCAATGTCGGTAATCCGATCATTCTCGGTGACATAGGCTTGCATTTCTTCGTTGAGGAGTCTTTTCACGCGGGACTTTTCCGACCGTAGGTCGAGATCGGGAACTTCATTCTTCAGCATGCGCTGCCACGCTGTTTTATCATTCAAATGGGCCTTAAGCGCCACTTCTATAGCTCCGGCCAAATAACGGTTGGGCGTTTCGGCTAACTCTATGGCATAACTCGCTCCTTGATCGATCCAGCGAGTGGGCACCTGAGCCTTTCGAGTGACCCCCACTTTAAGTCCGCTCGACACCGCCAAATACACCACATGAGGTTGGAGCTGATTCTCTTTTTCCCAAGCCAAATCGCGATCTTCTATTCCTAAATGGGCTTGACTTTTTTCCGGATTAAAAATAGGTTCCCCAGCTTCAGGCTTATTCCAAAAGCAATCGTAACAGAAATTCTGTCGGTACACCTTTGTTTTAAGCTCACCGCAAAAACATTGAATTTGCCCGGTATATCGAAAGTTCCAAGTGCGCCCTAGCCATTCATTCACATTTATAGCATCCTTGCCTAACGGCAAGACATATTGAACCGGGTTTTCGAGTATAGTTGGCATCTTGGCCAAAGGTCCGTTAAAGGCGGGCATCGCAAGGTTTTTTATGAGTGAAGAATAGGAACAATGACTATCTTAGACCTCGAAGTTAAGAAATCAATGGCGGTAAAGTTTCCTTTAATTAACT
>CBFIAJ010000142.1:0-1171 GCA_965660515.1 Flavobacteriales bacterium
AGTTAGTCTTTCAATCGAGCATAATTCGGAAGCCGAGGAAAAAAGAAGTTCATTTAAATGACTCCTTTGACAATGCCGTAGTGGGCATACGTTTGTTTCCTGGCTTGGGCGTAGAGCAATTAGATCATCTAATTAGCGTTCCCAATATTAAGTGTGTAGTGCTTGAAACCTACGGTTCGGGGAATGCATCTACGGATAAAGCCTTTTTGGCCGTGCTGCAAAAGGCCGTTAAAAAGGGTATTCACCTTGTCAATGTTACCCAATGCTCATCGGGTAGAGTTCAAATGGGCCGTTATGAAGCGAGTGAAGAGCTTTTAAAAATTGGCATGATTAACGGAAAGGACATTACGTTTGAAGCCGCCATCACAAAAGCAATGTATTTGCTTGGGCAGGGTTGGAACAAACGTTCATTTAAGAGCCGATTTGAACAAAATTTAAGGGGAGAATTGACTCCTTAAAAATTGATTTCCCGAAACATAGACTTGACGTGGGATTGCGAGCGCTCGTTAACTTTTTAATAATTTTAGCGGTAAGCATTTTTTTGTATTTTGGCGGCCTCTACGGAGAAGGGCTGTACGCCAGTGCAAAGGAGAGGTGGCCGAGTGGCTGAAGGCGCACGCCTGGAAAGTGTGTATACCCTAACCGGGTATCGGGGGTTCGAATCCCCCTCTCTCCGCTGAGATTGTTATTGTAATTAATTGAAAACAAATAGTTTTAACCAACAAATAGCCAAAATGAAAAAAGCGTTATCACTTCTGGTGATTGCAGGTATGTTAAGTTTCGGCGCCGTAGGCGTTTATGCTCAAGACAGCACTGCGACAGAAAACACTGAAATGGTTGCTGACTCCAATGCAACTGATTCAGTAGCTGCAACCCAAGAAGAAGTTGCAGAAGAAACTTCAGCTGTAGACGAAGCAGCAGCAACTGAAATGATGGAAGAAGAGCAAGAGCGCGGATTCCACCAGGTTGTGAAACAAAAATTCATCGAAGGTGGAGCCACTTTCATGGGTATTGTATTGGTTTGTTTGATTCTCGGTTTAGCTATTTGCATCGAGCGTATCATCTACCTTAATCTTGCAACTACGAATACGACCAAGTTATTGGAAGAAGTAGAAGCTGCACTTCAAAGCGGTGGAGTTGAAGCTGCCAAAGAGGTTTGCCGCAACACTCG
>CBFIAJ010000143.1:0-1157 GCA_965660515.1 Flavobacteriales bacterium
CATCTGCATCAACCCCCTCAAGAGTGGCTGTCAGGCCTTCTGTTTGCGGCTGTGGTAGAATAGTGAAATCAGATGTCACGTAAACAAAACCCCTTTATTGTTGGATGCCTGCTTCATCTATTATGTTATACCTTATCAGAGCAGGGGTTGATATCTCAACAATTCACGATATTTGCGTTAATGAAAACCATAACGTATGTTTTTCGCATAAGCATAAGAAACGATGAGGAATATCAGATATATGAAGCTTCATTTCGTCGCCTCAGGCCATGATAGATCTGCCGCGCGCTTCGCACAGCTTACTAAGCGCTATGGTCAGGCCAATATTGAACAGGCTGATGTTATTATCGTTTTAGGCGGTGATGGTCAGATGCTTCATACAATGCGTGAATCAATCACCTACCAAAAACCAATTTTTGGGCTGAATTGCGGGCGCATTGGTTTTCTGATGAATGATTATGCTGACACAGACAATCAGGATCTGATTAAAAGAATCGAGTTGGCAGAACATGCGAATTTGCATCCGCTTTTGGTGCGCGCACACTCACATGATGGCAGCACCCATGAAGCACTTGCCATTAATGAAGTATCGCTTTTGCGGCAAACACATAATGCAGCTCATTGCGCGATTTATATCAATGACAAACTTGAGATGGATTTACTTGTATGTGACGGCGTTCTGCTTGCAACACCTCAAGGCTCAACAGCTTATAATTTATCAGCCCATGGGCCTATCATTCCTGTTGGTGCTGATTTACTGGCATTAACGCCCATCTCAGCCTTCAGACCACGCAGATGGCGCGGCGCTTTATTGCCAGCTGGCAGTCATGTCAGAATTGAAGTCATTGACCCTGATTTCAGGCCTCAGTCAGTAACAGCAGATAATATTGAATTCCGCGATATCACCGAGATAGATATCCAGCAAAAATCAGATATCTCAATCCCGCTATTATATGACCCCGGTCATGGATTATCTGAACGTATTATCTCAGAACAATTCTCATCATAAGCTGGTTGTTGCTACATATCATCTGTTGTTTTTGATATCTGATTGCCCCCCGATTGAGAATCCTCTGATTGAGTCTCTTCCTGATTTTTGGCTTCTTGATTTGCGGCTTCTGGTTCTGTGTTGGCTTTTCTGTCTCCTGGGGGCTCAT
>CBFIAJ010000144.1:0-1142 GCA_965660515.1 Flavobacteriales bacterium
AAGAAATCTATCCGCACATAGAGATCGCCGTTCAACCCAGTGCAATCCGATGCTTTCGCGATGAAGAGTACGAAGTTAAAGGCATGATCCTTCAAGAAGACTTGAGCGATTGCTCCGTGTTATTAGGGGTAAAAGAGGTACCTATTGATATGCTCCTTCCTAGGAAGACGTATTTTTTCTTTTCCCACACTTTTAAACTTCAGCCCTACAATCGAAAATTGTTGAAGGCTATTCTCGATAAAAAAATTCGCTTGGTCGATTATGAAGTACTCACCAATGCTGCTGGCAAACGGCTCATTGGATTTGGGCGATACGCGGGTGTAGTTGGCGCTTACAACGGCCTTTTGGCTTATGGACTCAAAACCAATCGCTATAATTTGAAGCCGGCGCACGAGTGTTATGATCGGCGCGAAATGGAAGGCGAGTTGTCAAAAATTAATCTACCTAAAAATTTTCGTCTCGCCCTAACGGGCGGAGGAAGAGTGGCTGGCGGCGCTATGGAAATTCTTCAGGCCGCAGGCCTAAAAAAAGTAACGCCGACCGAATTCAAAGAAGAGAACTTCGAAGAGCCCATTTATACGCAGCTCTCCGTTCAGAACTATGTAAAACGGAAGGACCAAAGGCCATTTATGACGTCCGACTTTTACGCAAATCCCGAAGAGTTCGATTCAAATTTCATGGAGTATGCGGAAGGAATGGACGTTTATTTAGCCTGCCATTATTGGGATAGCAAGGCCCCGTTTATTTTCACTCGAGAAGATGCTCGAAATCCGGTATTCAATATTCGCGTAGTAGCAGATATCAGCTGCGATATCGACGGCCCCGTGGCATCAACGCTTCGCCCTTCAACCATTGCAGATCCATTATACGGCTACGACCCGTACCTAGAAAGGGAAGTCGAATTTTTGGCCAATAATGGAATCGGAGTAATGGCCGTTGATAACCTTCCCTGTGAACTACCTAAAGATGCTTCCGAAGATTTTGGAAGTGAATTGATTGAGAATGTGTTACCGGCTTTATTTGGAGACGACCCTACCAATATTATTGGGCGTGCATCGGAAACAAACCTTGAAGGTAATTTAACCGAACACTTTGCCTACTTAGACGAATACGTGAAAGGGAAAAAATGAGTCCATTGTAGC
>CBFIAJ010000145.1:0-1106 GCA_965660515.1 Flavobacteriales bacterium
AAGCACGGCCTAACGGCCGGAAAGAATCCGACCGAAATTTTAGAACAATTCTTTCAGGATCACGGTGCCCAATACAGTGAACAAGAACGGCTCGACTTGCTCTTCCGATTTATTCAATACATTGAGCGTCAGGTCGTTTTGTTCGATTCATTAGAAGATGCAGCCTATGAAAAAATTCACGGAGTTGCTGATCAATACTCACTGTCGGCACTTTTGAAGAATAAATCGAACCCCACAGCAAAAAAGGAGTTGTGTTCCTATCTCAACGATTATTCGGTTCGGGTCGTTTTAACCGCTCACCCCACTCAATTTTATCCCGGACGGGTATTGTCGATTATTACTGATCTAGAAAAATCGGTTCGCGAAAACGATTTGACCGAGATCCAAGACCTCTTGCGTCAGTTGGGTCGTACCCCGTTTTACAACCGCGAGAAACCGACCCCTTTAGAAGAAGCGGTTTCACTTATTTGGTATTTAGAGAATGTCTTTTATGATTCTATAGGCGCTTTATTAACTGAAATACAGGAAAAGGTCGGACCTGAATTCACGAATTACAGATTGCTTGAATTGGGCTTTTGGCCGGGAGGCGATCGCGACGGGAATCCCTTTGTAGATGCTGAAACAACGGCTAAAGTAGGAGAGCTATTGCGGAAATCTATTCTTCGATCTTATTTAAATCATTTACATAAGCTAAAGCGTAAATTGACATTTCCGGAAACGGAAGAGCGCATTCGCTCAATGGAGCGAGCGCTAGAAAGCATGATTCAGGGGGGTGTTGGTTTTTCTTCGGTGGATGAATTTATGGAGCAACTGGTAACCGTTAGTTCGGTATTAAAATCGAATTACGACGGACTCTATCTCGATCGCTGGGAAGATCTCATTCGAAGAGTAAAGGCTTTTGGTTTCTTTTTTGCCTCGCTTGACTTGCGTCAAGACAGCCGCATTCACCATACGGTTGTGGAAGATGTTTTGGCTGGTTTGGGCGGAGAGTCAATGAATGAAGGCTTCTCCGAATTAGAACGAATGGATTTTCTGTTGAATGTACCGATCGAATTTGATTTTAACCGTTTAGATCCTTTTTCAAAAAAGACCTTGGCATCCATTCA
>CBFIAJ010000146.1:0-1086 GCA_965660515.1 Flavobacteriales bacterium
ACTGACTACGAACGGACTCACTTTGCCTTTTCAATACGCTGTTTTGGAATCGGGTTTTCCGTCTGATTTGCATTCTAATCCGTTTGAAGTAAAAGATCAGGACGTATATCGTACGGGTCTGTTTACCAATGACTTGTTTAGTCCGAGAAGTGACTTGCTTGTTGTGTTTCCAGACAAAACAAATTACTACATTCAATCGCTTTGGGGTGTGGTGCTTTTAAGCCTTCTTTTCACCGGAATTATTGTATTTGTATTCAGCACAACCATTAAAACCATTCGGAACCAGAAGCGTCTTTCGGTGATAAAAAACGACTTCATTAACAACATGACGCACGAGTTCAAAACGCCTATTGCGACCATCGGCTTAGCTATTGACAGCATTGAATCGGGCTCGATATTGACAGACCCGGCTAAAGTGAAGCATTTCACACGCATCATTCGCGAAGAAAATGCGCGCATGAACAACCAAGTGGAGAGCGTGCTTCAGATTTCACAAATGGAACGGGAAGAGTTGCAGTTGAATAAAGAGAGCGTTGATATTCACGAGGTGCTTACCATGGCCTCAGATCAAATGGCACTGCAATTTTCGGCCCGTGAGGGCCAAGTGAATCACCAGTGGAAAGCGGGGAATGGCCGAGTATCCATCGACGAAGAGCTCATGACCCATGTATGGATTAACCTACTCGACAATGCGATTAAGTATTCGAATGAGGCTCCAGAGGTTACCTTGAGCACCCAGAATGCGGGGAAATCCGTATTGATTGAGGTGTCGGACCGTGGACTTGGAATGACGAAGGAGCAGCAGAAACAGGTGTTTGACAAGTTTTACCGGGTAACCACCGGTAATATTCACGACGTGAAGGGACATGGCCTCGGGCTGGCCTATGCACGGGAAATTATAGAGGCACACGGCGGAAAAATATCGGTAAAGAGTGAGTTGGGAAAAGGAAGTACGTTTATAGTAGAATTACCCTTGGAAAATGAGTAACGTTCGCATTCTTTTGGTGGAAGACGATCCTAATTTCGGATCGGTATTGAGTGATTATTTGCGCTTGAACGATTACGAAGTGGTGCATGCCGAAGATG
>CBFIAJ010000147.1:0-1079 GCA_965660515.1 Flavobacteriales bacterium
GAAGCTCGGTGAGAAAATGGTCAGTGGCTCCGTATTCAAGGCCTCCGATAAGAGCGTAATTCTGGGTTCTGGTTTGGCAGAATACCTCAAGCTTTCCGCCGGAGACACCTTAGTAATGCTGGGTCAGGGCTATCGCGGCATATCGGCCCGAGGTAAGTACCCCGTGGCCGGCATCGTGAAGCTGAGCTCTCCCCTGCTCAATGACAATTTGGTGTTTTTACCGCTGGCCGAAGCTCAGTGGTTCTATGGTGCAGAAGGCATGATTACCTCCTACGTGCTCGATATGCGGTACAGCGACAACGTGCCCAAATTCGCTCGGAACATGGAAGCAAAAATGGATACTGCCCAATACGAAGTAATGCCGTGGCAAGAAATGATGCCGGAACTGGTTCAGGCCATTCAAGCGGACAGCGCCGGCGGGCAAATTATGCTGTTCATTCTGTATATGGTCATCACCTTCGGTATGTTTGGTACGGTGCTCATGATGACTGCGGAACGCAAGTACGAATTTGGCGTTCTGATTAGCATCGGCATGCGGCGCGGACAATTGGCCTTGACGGTCTTCTTTGAAACCGTACTTATATCAATTATTGGCGTTATTACCGGATTAATTGGCGCGCTGCCCATTGTGTACTATTTCCATTTAAATCCGCTTCAGTTTGGCGAAGAAGCCTCTTCGGCCATGGAAGAATACGGATTTGAAGCGGTGATGCCCGCCAGTTTAGATCCTTCGATTGCCTTAACGCACGCTGTCATTATTCTTATTATTTCGATTCTCATTAGCTGGTACCCCACCTATGTTTTGGCACGACTGAAACCGGTGGAAGCCATGCACGTATAAAGAAAACCTATGCTACTAAAAATCGCTTGGCGGAACATATGGCGAAACCGATTACGGAGTGGAGTGGTCATTACTTCGATTATTCTGGGCATTTGGTCGGGGCTTTTCGTTATCGCCCTATCGGCCGGATTAAACGAGCAGCGGAAGGTGTCGGTCATCGAGAATTCAATCAGTCACTTACAGTACCATCACCCGCAGTTTCTCGACGATCGGAACTCGAAATATGTGGTTACCGAAG
>CBFIAJ010000148.1:0-1072 GCA_965660515.1 Flavobacteriales bacterium
ACTATCCGACCGTTTAGGTCGTAGAGATAAGCTTCTTCCACGGGGATATTCCACTTAATAATTCCTCGGGTGGGATTTGGGTAAACTACGAGACGGTCCCGTTGAACGTCTTCTATTCCGATGGTGTTTTGTCCTGTCCATTGAATATCTTCGAGCAAACCCCAAAGGTGTTCGGCAAGCTCTGGATGGTCAATAAAAGGGTTGCGGTTGTTTTGAAATCCGAATACTACCTCGTTCCGATTCCGTTCGTATGCATCTACGGTATCTACACGGTGCCATTCAAGTAGGGTGGATTTTACAGAATGTAAAGGAGCCTGGCTCGTTTGATCCTGCAAAATATTAGTCAATTCTAAATCGGGTTCGCCATTAGTGCCTTCGTACCGCAAGGCCATGTAGAAAATCATGCGGGCTACATCGCCTTTTACAGCGTCTCTCGGCTCAAAGGTCCAGTCGGTTTGATCGTATTTACTGCCCGTATTTAACCCTTCATCAATAACGTCGACACAATTCGTACAATCGTCGAAGTTTCGATTATTTCGAGTGCTGTTAACGCTGATATCGCAAGCTCGTAAATGATGTGCATCGGTTCCGGCTCCTTGAGAGGTTCCGAAATCCCCTCTTGATTTTGCCCATACGTGCTCTCTATTCCAGCCGTTACCCCCGTTATACTCTTGAGCTCCGTCCACAGAGCGACCTGAATAGAATAGAATCACATTAGCCGTATTTGCAGTGTCTCGATCGGCGGCCTTTAGAATATCCCAAGTATCCGTGCTTGAACTTGAATAAGGGTACTCTGTGTGATTCTTGATTATATCGTGAAGCTCACTCTTTAATGAATCATTTCTCAATCCTAATGCCGATTGGTAATAGGAAGAGACTTGAGCAAAACTTTGGATTCCAGAGAATGCAATAAATGAAATAAAAAGCACGAATCGCTTAACTTCATTCTTAACGAGACTTGAATTAAGGGCGTTTTCAAAGTTGTTCATAGATGTGTTTTAATGATTGTATCAGTAAGCTTCCTCGCTGCTTCACGGTTGCGTCGAAACCACAATTCAGGCTCGATCAACTC
>CBFIAJ010000149.1:0-1062 GCA_965660515.1 Flavobacteriales bacterium
CCAGTCGAATTCAAAATCGCGATTGGACCTCCTACAGAACCGACGGGTAAATTAGGATCAAATCCAGCCAAACCGTAGGCAATCTCAAAAGAAGTACCTGTAGCACCCGTCCAGCTGAGATTAATAGCTGTGGAAGAAACAGAATCAACCGTTATTGCAATAGTTGAAATACAATCCGGAGATTCCGCTACACTTACATCATCAATGGCCCAGTCTGCCTCAAAGGTTAATCCAGTTGTTCCTTCACGACCAGCAAAACGAAGTTGAATCGTGTCGTTGCTGTACGCTGATAAATCAATTATCTGCTCGAGCCACGGATCATTTGAAGAAGTTTGCGTTGGACCAAATTGGGACCAAACGACAGCCCATCCCGTACCATTATTAACTTCTACTTTTAGAGAATCCATAAGCGCTCCATAGGCGTGACTCCAAAAATATAGAGCTGGGGAGGTAAGACCACCTAAATCAATGGATGGCGATGTTAAAAAAGCCGTTGCTCCATTAGTCATACTAGTCGGCTCAATATGAGCATATTGCCCCTGGTTTGCAACTCCCGTTGTATGATCGAAGTTTGGTCCAGTATTCGAAGAACCAGTATTATTATTGTCAATTCTCCACCATGTGGCGGTGGGAGCAACAGTCCAACATGGATCGAAGGTTTGTGGACCAGAGAATGTAGGTCCATCAAAATTTTCTGTGTACGGAGTTGGAAGTACACATTGTGCATTAACTGTTGTTGTTCCAATCAATGAAACAAGCATTAAAGCCCATAGACTGGGCCATCGTAGTAATTTATTCATAGAAATTTTGGTTTAGGTTAATGGTAAACCGGTGGTCAATTTATTAAAATCGTTTCGCGTGACCAAATAAAGAAGGCCCAGCTTTCGAAATCAATAGCCTATTTTGAAATTGTACAAATCACAGTTCTGGCGGCATTCCTCCCGAAACAAAAAAGCCTCCCCGCATTTAGCGGGAAGGCTTTTACTTATTGTAGGTCGCTCTTGGCTTATTGCAAGCTAATGCGACGGTTGATTAATCCATCTCGCGTCACGATCTGTACAA
>CBFIAJ010000150.1:0-1012 GCA_965660515.1 Flavobacteriales bacterium
GAACTTATGGTATAATTCACCAAAAGTTATTACTTTGGTCATCTTCACTTAAAATTTAACTTAAAATTAAAAGTGACGTAATTGAATTAAACGTGGCCTGTACACTTATAACCAACCTATGAAAAACAATTACTTACTGTGCTTTCTGGTGCTGTTTTTATTTGGAACTGTTGAATTAAGCGCCCAATCAAAGACGATATCCGGGAAGGTGGTTGACAGCGAATCCGGGGAGGAATTACCCGGGGTTAATGTCGTCGTTAAAGGTTCAACTCGAGGAGCCGCAACCGATTTTGATGGAATGTACTCGCTTGACGCGAGCACGGGAGACTCTTTAGTTTTCTCTTTTCTCGGCTATAAAGAAAAAATTGTAGTCGTTGGTGGCACTACCTTAATCAATGTAAATTTAGTCGAGGATATTGAGCTCCTTAACCAAGTGGTGGTTGTGGGGTATGGTTCCGTAAAAAAGAAAGAATTAACGGGCGCCACTTCTACTGTTAAAGGTGAAGAGGTAACCAAACTCAATATGCCCAGACTTGATGCGGCCCTCCAAGGTCAGGTGGCAGGTGTGAACATTGCAACCAGTTCTGGTTCGCCAGGGGGTTCATCGGTCATCAGGATTCGGGGGTTGAGCACCTTTGGAGATAATGATCCTTTGATACTCGTCGACGGAATTGTATACGATTCGGAAGGACTAAATGCTTTGAACCCTGCCGATATTGCTTCCATCAACGTTCTTAAAGATGGAACCGCCGGTATTTATGGCGTTCGTGCTGCGAATGGGGTAATTATTATAGAAACGAAAAAAGGTAAAAAAAGCGAGTCCCCGCAAGTAGAGTTTAGCGGATACTATGGAATGCAACAAACCGCAAACCGACTCGGTCTTTTGAATGCTTCTGAATATGCCGTTATTAAAAACAATGCCTTTGCCAATGGAGGTCAAACGCCGCCATTTCCCAATACACAAATCGGAGAAGGGACTGATTGGCAGGACGCCGTTTTTCAAAATGCACCG